>NC_014838.1:0-600000 GCF_000175935.2 Pantoea sp. At-9b | reverse complement strand
AAAAGATGGGTGTTAATAATGCTAAGCATGCGATAAGTCTTGCAATTGAACTAAATATTATCTCCCATCCTGCTGGTAAATAATTTTTTATTAAGAGCGAAAGGTATAAGCTTTTTCTTATCTTTTTTCATACGCAGATCTGCAATTTTTCATTGTAGAGCGTCAATTTTTTAGTATGAACCTACACCTTTCATTGTGTTGCCGTCACAAACATTGTGTTGAAAGTCGATGTGGCTAGGATTCTGACCTTTTTTGACGCTCTTAACATTTATCAGTATGAGAGTCGTTACCAGTGTTTCAATATCTAATTGATTTGATGAGGATAATTTATAAAGTTGTGAGGGGATTCTGATAAAGATGCTTTACAAATCAGTGCAAGCTCGCGTAACCTTCAAGGTAAGGGATTTATTAAATTTTATAGCAGGTACAAATGCTTAGGATGTTAAAATAATGAAGGTCCTTGAGGAATGTGTTAATGAGTAAGCATTTTTATTCAGATTCCGAAAAAAATGATCAGGTTAAAATCAGCATTGAAAGAAACATTAAAAAATATGCTGATGTGAACTATGCATATGCGGTAATGAATAAAAGAAATACAGATGATATTATGGTCATCAGTGATATCCCTGATTATTTTGAGAGCGTTTACCTAAAGAATAGATATCAAAGCATTGACCCTATTATTATAAATGCATTAAATCGCGTCTCTCCTGTTATATGGGATGAAACTCTGATTGTCAATTCGCAGTGGACCATTAGGAAAATTACTGACTCACTTAGGCCGGATTACAATATTGTGAGCGGGCATACATTTGTATTGCATGATCAAAATAATTACCTGGCAGTGTTGTCATTGTATGTGAATAAGTTTCTGGAACCTGAAATTGATGACAAGGTAAAAAAACATAGGAATGATCTTCAGGGCGTGTTGATTGACACTCATGAAATGTTGCTTCATCTGTATCATGAGGAAAACGTTAGAACATCTCGTCATGATGACACGCTCTCCGCCCGCGAAAACGAAATCCTCTACTGGAGCAGTACGGGAAAAACCTACCCTGAAATTGCACGAATGCTGGATATCACAGTCAGTACCGTCAAATTCCATATGGGTAAGATCGTCAAGAAACTCGGCGTCAATAATGCAAAACATGCCATCAGTCTGGCGATTGAACTGAATATTATTTCTCATCCGTCTGGAAGATAATTTCTCCCCGGGAAAACCCTTCCTGTCAGGGTGATACCGACAGGAAGGGGTGATTATCAGAACGACATCGTCACGCCCGCATAATAAGCACGTCCCGGCTCGTTATAGGTTGATGCGCCATCATTTTCACGATACACCCGTTTATCAAACAGGTTGTTGATGCCCGCGTTAGCACGCAAGTTTTTGGTGATCTCGTAATTCACGTTCAGGCCAAAGATAGAGTAGGGACTGATTTCGCGGTTAGAAATGGCACCCGACTCGTTACGGATCTCAGCGTACTGACGAGGTTTCTGGCGGCCATACTGTGTCCAGTTAATATTGGCATCCAGCTTATCCGTGACCTGCCAGTCTAGCTGTGAGTTAATGGTGAATTCCGGGATCACTGACAATGGGTTACCGGTCTTCTTACTTTCCGAACGGAACATATAAGTCGCGTTAGTGCGCCACTCCAGCGTATCGCGAATCACCGGAATCGTCATATTGCCTTCCAGACCTTCCACAATCGCTTTGCCGCCATTCTCCCAACGCAACACGTTGTATCCGTTTGAGGTGTAACCCACAGCCTCGTCACCCGCGACGATTTTGTTCTTATAATCATTGCGGAACCAGGTAATACCGGCGGTATAACCCTCGTTATGGAATTCGATCCCAACTTCTTTATTAACGCTGATTTCAGGGTCGAGATTTTCATTACCTAATAGATAACAGCTACCGGTAGAAATACCCACCGGGCAGCCGTTGCCGCGGGTAGAGAGCAAATAACCCTCCGTGGATTGATACAGGTTCGGTGCCTTGAAGGCACGAGCGATACCCGCTTTCAGGGTGAAATAATCACCCAGCCCCTGAGAAATATTCAGGCTTGGGCTCCAGTTAGCACCGAATTTATCGTGATAATCGAAGCGCAGGCCAGGAATCACTTCAGTACTGTCGGTGGCGGCGATGTTATCTTCAAAATAAAGAGAGCTGATGGTGGCGCTATTTTTGCTGCTGCGTGAGGAAGGATTACCGGAAACGCCATCAATGATTACGCCGGAGGCATCGGTCGCCGTCATAGAGGCCGGATCATTCAATTCATCACGATTCCATTCCGCCCCCAGGGTCACGGTTTGATCAACCAGCAATTCAACCGGGAAGTTAATCTCTCCCCCCGCACGGTAACTTTCCAGGCGGCTGGTTGCGTAGTCATTGCTGTTGATCATCCCTTCAACACGGCCGGTCGAACCTTCTTGCAGGCGGGTGTTGTTGGTCTTCTCGTAATTAAAATTGAGCTTTGATGTACCCCAGTCCCAGATGCCGTTATAGGTCAGACCATAACTCTGGCGATACATACGGTTCGTTTCATCACCATACAGTGACTCAACCAGACCATCCGGGCTGATATTACCGTTGCTGTATTGCGTATCGCCCGCATAAATATTGCCCTGGCGACTATAGCCATAGCTGAAATCGACAATTTGCAGCGGGGTGATTTTCCACGAGAGCACCGTGTTGATGTCTTTATTACGCACACCCTCGCGGCCTGCGGCATAAGAACCGTTCTCTGCGGTATTGATGTTATACGCATCCGCGTCAGTTTTATTGATGTTACCAAACAGGCGCATGGTGAGGGCATCGCCCGCTAGCGGTCCACTCAGGCTGAAGTTGGCGCGCTTGGTCGCGCCTTCTTTATCATCTTCTGGCTGGTTGGTGAACAGCGATAATGAGCCGTGCCAGTCGTTGGTTGGGCGTTTGGTAATAATATTCACCACGCCACCAGCAGCACCTGAGCCATAACGCGATGCCGCAGGGCCGCGAATGACTTCGATGCGCTCCACCATTTCGGCGGGCACCCAGTTGGTATCACCGCGCGTATCGCGTTCACCGCGCCAGCTGTAACGCACGGCATTACGCGAGGTAACAGGAACACCATCAATCATAATTAAGGTGTTTTCTGGCCCCATGCCGCGAATATCGATCTGGCGGTTATTACCACGGCTGCCGCTGGCGCTGTTGCCGGTGAGATTCACGCCAGGCATCTTACGAATAATATCGGACAAATCGTTAACCGGAGGACTTTTCTGAATGTCTTCCGCCGTGATGGTTGACACACCCGGCTGTTGTTTCAGTTCCTCTTCCGCCGTGACGATCATCGATTCATCGTCAGCCAGTTTTTCGGTTGGCTCCTCATTGGCGGCATAAGCTGACGTACTCAGCAGCCCGGCCAAAAACAGCGCGACGGGACGCTTTTGGCTACATGCAGTTACATTCACTTAAGATTTCTCCCTGTTTTGTTAACGTTTGTAAGTAAATGCGCATGATAATGAGAATAATTATCATTGTATATCTTTAGTAAGGAATCTCCCTGGTTTCTCCTTAATTGGTTAAAATTCACTCAATGTAGAGCGCAATAGTGAGAAAAGCGTAAGTTAATTACAACATACTTAAAAGTCGAAACACACCACCATCGCGGAACGAGCCTCTCCTTGCTGGAAGATTGCAGGCGCTGTGGCGTTTATTCCCTCAGCAACTGAAGGGGGGATGTACATATTTTCAATAAACGATGTTGTTCATGTTTCCCTGCCTGCAATTTGCGATCGCTTAGAAAACATCGTTATGACTAAGAATAAAATGACAGGTTATTGCTGCTTTTGTAGCCCTTTGATTCCTCGCCTAAATCCTCCACATAGCACATCGTTCCTGCCCCGGATATCAACGCGTAATCGCTATTTCTATAATTCGGGAATAGATATCTGTTTTTCGCATTTGTGATCCCTGCATATATTCACTGAAAATGACGCCGGGACATTTCGAGGATGAATAAACCCGTAGGCACAAAATAAATGTGGCTTATGAGGTGAAAAATACATCGCTACCTCCAATGCCTTTTCCCGCTGGGGAAACATTTTAAATATCAGGAGAAAGGTTCCAGTGAAATTCGCAAAAGGAATGACCCTTTTCGCACTTGCTCTGAGTGCGCACACCACGTTTGCCGCCGAACAAGCTGTTCCCACCGACAGTTCAGTCCATGTTCAAGCCGATCCGGCGCTGAAAAGCCTGTTACCTGCGGATATCGTGAAACGTGGCTATATTGTTGCCGGAACCAACCCCAACACGCCGCCAACTACCTTCTATAAAGAAGACAACAAAACCCTGGCCGGGCGTGAAATCGACATTATGAATGCAGTAGGCGAGCGCCTTGGTATTCCCGTGCACTGGCAAGATACCGGCGGTTTCGACAATATCATCCCCGGTCTCAAAACTGGCCGTTATGATGTGGCGCTTTCCAACATCAATGCCACCCTGGCCCGAACCAAACAGGTCGATTTTGTCAGCTACTACAATGCCAGCCTGCTGGGCATCATTTCGCAGAAAGATGCCAACATCGCGCCTTTTAAATCCTTTGATGCCGTTTGTGGCAAAGAAGTCGGTGCCGGTTCCGGTACGACTCAGGTAACGCGACTGGAAGAAGCCAGCAAAGCGTGTGAAGCCGCGGGCAAACCACCGATTAAAGTTTCTGTGTTCCCGGATCGTCCGGCAGGCGTTCAGGCTGTCGTGAGCGGACGTGTCCCGATGTTCCTCGGCCCATACGAAGGTCTGCTGTGGCAGGTTAAAGTCATCAAACCGTTGACCATGAGCGGAGAAATCAGCGTCACCGATTACCCGGTCTCGGTTGCCTTCCCGAAAGAGTCAGCACTGGAACCGGCGGTTCAGGCCGCATTGAACTCCTTAATTAAAGATGGCAGCTACAAGAAAATCCTTGATAACTGGGGGATTGGATTTGGTGCTGTGACCGAAGCTAAACGCAACGAAGAGATCTTTAAATGAGTGATTTTCACGACCACACCGACGATTTGAAAATCGTCGGCAAACGCTACTACGGACGCTGGCTGAGTGCGCTGGCGGTACTGTTGTGCGTAGTGGCGATGGCGCACTCCATGATCAACAACCCGCGCTTTGAGTGGGGGGTGATTGCGGAGAACTTCACCGGCCCTTCCATTTTGCAAGGCGTCTTGATGACGCTGCAACTCACCGCGATTTCCGTGGTGTTGGGCTTTGCCTTTGGTACGGTACTGGCGTTGATGCGTTTGTCATCCAACCCGGTACTGGTTGCGGTGAGCTGGGCCTATACCTGGTTCTTCCGTGGCGTGCCAATGCTGGTACAGCTGTTTCTCTGGTACAACATTGCCGCGCTCTATCCCAAAATTGCGCTCTCAATTCCGGGATTGGGCGAAATCTGGAGTGCGCAGTCAAACTCCCTGGTTAGCCCATTCAGTGCGGCAGTGATCGCGCTGGTCATGCATCAATCTGCTTATGCGGCAGAAATTGTGCGTGCGGGTATTCAGAGCGTTGGCAACGGGCAACTGGAAGCCGCCCGTGCGCTGGGCTATCGTCCGGCGCAGATCTTCCGCCATACCGTTTTGCCTCAGGCGATGCGTGCGATTATGCCGCCTGCCGGTAACGAAATTATTGGTCAGTTGAAAACCACGGCGGTGGTGTCAGTGATTTCGCTGCAGGACGTTTTGTTTTCCGCGCAGATTATTTATCAGCGCACCTATGAAGTGATCCCGCTGCTGCTGGTTGCCACCTTATGGTATTTGCTGATGACCTCAGTCCTGTCGGTGGGTCAATATTATGTCGAGCGCTACTTTGGACGCGGCGTGACCCGACGCGAAAAGCGTAGTCTGTGGCAGTCGCTGCCGCGATTATCTGCTGCTAAAACCACCAGGAGCGTAAGTAATGGCTGAAGCAATCGCGCTCCGTAAGGTGACGAAACGTTTTTCCGGCGTCACCATTCTCGATGAAGTCAATCTCGACATTCCGGCCGGTTCAGTGACCGTTATCCTTGGCCCTTCAGGCTCAGGGAAATCGACGTTGCTGCGCTGTATCAACCATCTGGAAAAACTGGATGGCGGTACTATTCGTATCGGCGGCGAAATGGTGGGTTACAAGCAGAAAGGGCAGGCGCTGCACGAACTGAGCAGCAGTGCCATCGCGCGCCAGCGTGCGGAAATCGGCATGGTGTTTCAGCAGTTTAACCTGTTTCCACATCGTACCGTGTTGCAGAACATTATTGACGCCCCGATGCGTGTGAAAAAGCAGAGTCGCCAACAAGCCACCAGCAAGGCACTGGCACTGCTGAAACAGGTTGGCCTGGCAGGTCGTGAAGAAGAATGGCCGCAAAATTTGTCCGGTGGTCAGCAGCAACGCGTGGCGATAGCGCGTGCGCTGGCAATGGACCCGGGTGTGATGTTGTTTGATGAACCGACATCCGCACTTGACCCTGAACTGGTGGGGGAAGTATTGCAGGTGATTAAACAGCTGGCGCATTCCGGCATCACCATGGTGATCGTCACACACGAGATCGGCTTCGCTCGTGAAGTGGCCGATAACATTGTGTTTATGGAAGGCGGCAAGATTGTCGCGGCCGGTCCCACTCAACAGGTACTCGACGACCCGGAAAACGGGCGTGTCAGAAACTTTATTGCAACGGTGCTTTAAGCACCGTTTTTCATTTTTAGCCAGGAACAATGATGACGCAGAAACCGGTAATGCATAGCGCACACTGGGGGGCTTTTCATGCTCAACAGCAGGGCGATCACCTCACCATTGAACCCTTCCACCGCGATCCCGATCCCAGCCCGTTGTTACAAAATTTCCGCCGCGCGCTCAGCCATCCGGCGCGCGTGTCGCGTCCGATGGTGCGGCGTGGTTGGCTGGAAGAGGGGCCGGGACCGGATCAACGCCGTGGTAACGACGAGTATGTCGCCGTCAGCTGGGAAGAAGCCTATACCCTGGTGACCAACGAATTAAAACGTGTTGGTGACAACTATGGCCCGGAAGGGATTTTTGGCGGCTCTTATGGCTGGTCCAGCGCGGGACGTTTCCATCATGCGCAAAGCCAGGTACACCGTTTTCTGAATACCACGCTGGGTGGCTATGTCCGTTCGGTTAACAGCTACAGCTCCGGCTCGGCGTCAGTATTATTGCCGCATATCGTGGGTGACATGAACGAGATCGCCCGGCGCGGCGTAAGTTGGGAAGAAATTGCCCAGCATAGCGATATCGTGCTGGCGTTTGGCGGTCTGGCGCTCAAGAACTCGCAGGTTGCCAGCGGTGGGTTGAGTGAACACACCGAACGTGGCTTTATGCAGCAGGCTGCACAGCGAGGCACCCGCTTTATCTCCGTCAGCCCGTTGCAAAGTGACCTGCCGGATGAAGCGCAGGGTGAGTGGCTGGCGCTGCGTCCCGGAACTGACGCGGCGTTTATCCTTGGCGTGTTATCGGTGTTGATTGACGAAGGGTTGACTGACGAAGCCTTTCTCGCCCGTTACACCGTCGGCTGGCCGCAGATGGTGGCGTATATTCGCGGCGAGGAGGATGGAACGGTACGTGATGCCCGTTGGGCCGCGACGATTTGTGGTGTCGATGCCCGTTTCATCAGCCAGTTTGCCCGCCGGTTGCATGGCAAACGCGTATTGGTGACGGTGGCACATGCCTTACAGCGTGCCGAGCATGGTGAGCAGCCGGTGTGGTTGGGTTTGGTGCTGGCGGCGGCGCTGGGACAACCTGGCTTGCCTGGCGGGGGGTACACCTATGCGCTCGGAGCCCTTGGTCATTATGGCAAGCATCACAACCTGGTCAGCTTCCCGGCCTTGCCACAGGGCAAGAATGGCATCGACCGCCTGATTCCGGTGGCGCGCATCGCCGATATGCTGCTCAACCCCGGTACGCAGTTTGACTACAATGGCCGGCGTCTGACCTATCCGCATATCCGCCTGGCCTACTGGGCAGGCGGCAATCCGTTCCACCATCATCAGGATCTGGCCCGCTTGCGCCAGGCTTTTTGCCAGTTGGACACGCTGATCGTGCATGAAATTGCCTGGACGGCCAGTGCCAAACACGCCGACATCGTGTTGCCCGCCACCATGACGCTGGAACGCGAAGATATTGGCGGTGCGCCAACCGATCGTCATCTGTTCGCCATGCAGCCGGTGGCACAACCCTGGGCTGAAGCGAAAGATGATTACGTGATCTTCAGCGAACTGGCCCGCAGGTTAGGCCGGGAAGAGGCGTTTACCGAAGGACGCGATACACGCGGCTGGTTGCAGCATCATTACCAGCAGTTGCAGGAGAAACTTGCGGCCCACGAGGTCACGATCCCGGCGTTTGACCAGTTCTGGCAACAGGGCGTACTGGAGCTGCCGCAATTGAAGGACGGCGGACGGATGATGAACGCCTTTCGCACCGATCCTGATGCGTCACCGTTACCGACGCCCAGTGGAAAAATCGAAATCTATTCGGCCACCATCGCCAGTTTTGCCTATGAAAACTGTCCAGGGCATCCGGTATGGCGCGCCCCGCAGCAGCAACCGAACGATGAGCATCCGTTTTGGCTGATCGCTAATCAACCCGCCACACGTCTGCATAGCCAACTGGATTTTGGTGATTACAGCCTGAGCGGGAAACGTGATGGCCGAGAGGTTTGCAGCCTGAACCCGCAAGATGCGGCGCGATTAGCCATCGCCGAGGGTGACATTATCGAGTTATACAATCAGCGGGGACATGTGCTGGCCAGTGCGCGCATCACCGACACCATCATGCCGGGTGTGGTCCAGCTTCCAACCGGTGCCTGGTACGATCCGGTTGATCCCACGGCTGCGAGGCCGTTGTGCCGTCATGGTAATCCCAACGTGTTGACGCTGGATATTGGCACCTCGTCATTAACCCAGGGCTGTAGCGGGCAAATTACCGTGGTGCAGATCAGGAAGTATGTCGGCGCGTTAACGCCGGTACAGGCGTTTATTCCGCCTTGCTAAACCATCCCGGCCGACAGACGTGATAAATCACGTCGCTACAATATTTGCATAACTCGTAGCGGCGCGATTTATCGCGCTGTTATTTCGTGATATGTATCTATACCCGCAATAAGTCTGCCAATACCTGCAAATCTGCTGACGTTTTTAACTCACTACTTTGCCAGAGCAATGTTTGGCACTCCGCTGATTCCTGCCCCAGCGCCAGGCGGAGTTTACCCGCCACATCCACCGCATCGGCCAACGATTCCTGACGAGTACGACGTTGACGCAGTTGTGTACCGTCTTTAAGTGACAATGTCACTTCATGAAAGCGCAACGCCGGATTGATGGCATCAGGCGGGGCGGAGGCGTCTGGCGTGCGCCGTACTTTTGCCGCCAACGGCATCACTTCATGGTTAAGGTCACCCTCGGCAAAATCCTGTAAACGCAGGTCGTCATAGATCAACATCGCGGCGATAACGTATTCGAGGCTGAAGCGTGCTTCAATACCGTTGCCTGGCACCTGAACCGACGCCGCAATGTCACCGCCCGGCGGAAACGCGACGGTAATCTCGACGATACTCTCCAGCAATGCTGCAAGCGATTGCCCGCCTGCCAGCCATGTCTGCCGCAGTATACGTGCGGCTTCGGCGGCGCTGTGGGTGCCGGCGCAGGTCGGAAAGGGTTTGAACTCCAGCCCCGGAGCGTTGATACGCCACGGCGTACCCCAGTTGGCCACCAACTTTTCCGGTTGTGCCTGACCGTTGCTGCTGGCCGCGAGGAAGGCCTCAATCACACCTTGTTGTTTGCCATCAATGCCCGCCAGGGTGAGCTGCGCGGCGGCCACCGCCTTTTCCGCCGCAAAACCGGCGTGCAACGGTTTGATGGCTGAACCAAACTGCGCGCGTAAACCGCTCGCCTGCGTCGTGGCGATGCCCAATAACGTCGCGGTTGCCGTAACATCCAAACGCAGAAAACGTGCCAGCGCGGCGGCGGCGGCAATGGTGCCGAGCGTGGCGGTGTTGTGATATCCCAAGGCGTAATGCTGCTGACTGGCGGCCAGTCCGAGTCGGCCTGCGGCTTCCACACCGATGACATAGGCATCGAGGAACTGCTCAGGCGTTGCCTGTGGCTGCTGCTGATACCAGGCAAACAGCGCGGGCAGGATCACCACGCTGGGGTGACCACGAAAATCGGCGTGAAAATCATCATAATCCAGCGCATGACCGGCATAACCCAGCAGTAAAGCCTGGGAACGGATGCTGCCATCGCGGTATACGCTACGCAGCGCCGGTAAACCGCTGTCCGGGACCTGGCCGCGTAACACCGGCCAGCTCACCGCGAGGAAATCACAAATGCCTTCACGTGCTTTGGTTTGCGCTTGTTGATTGGGCTGGCTGTGAACAATCTGTTCGGCCAGTGCGGTTGTCACAGTCATGACCGCGACTCCAGGCTGTTCAATGCGGCCAGGGCGAGATGAGCCAGATAACGTGACGTGGGCAGCAATACCTCATCATTGATACGAAACGCCGGGTGATGCAGCGCATACGGTTCACCGGTGCCAATCATCATAAACGCGCCTGGCAATTGCTGTTGGTAGAACGCAAAGTCTTCGCCAATCGGGCTGGCTTCCACCACGCGGGCTTCAAAACCGCTGGCGCTGGCTTGCTGTAAAGCAAAATCGGCCCAGTACGCATCGTTAACCACCGACGGCGGTCCGGCTTGCCAGTTAAATTCCACCACCACGCCAAAGGCGGCACCGATACCCTGTACGATGTCGCGGAAGCGTTGTTCCAGGCGTTCACGGGTATTTTGCGAGAACGAACGCACCGTTCCTTCCAGCCAGGCGCTGTCAGGAATGACGTTCCAGGTGCTGCCGCTGTGTACCTGAGTAATCGACACTACGGCGTTATCTGCCGAGGGCGCATTGCGGCTGATCAGCGTCTGTGCTGCTGAGATGATCTGCCCGGCGACGATAATCGGATCGTTACCCTCATGCGGTTTGGCAGCATGACTGCCGGTACCGGTAATGGTGATCGCAAAACGGTCCACGGCCGCCGTCAGTGGCCCGGCTTTGCTGCCGATCACACCTGCTGGCAGCGAAGGATCGTTATGGATGCCGAAAATGGTCACCGCATCCTGCAAAGCGCCGGTCGCGATCACGTCCGGTGCACCCTGGCCCGTCTCTTCCGCCGCCTGGAACAGAATCCGTACCCGACCAGGCAGGGTGGCTTCCTGCTGTTTGAGCAGAATGGCTGCCCCCAGCGCGGCTGAACTGTGGAAATCGTGCCCGCAGGCGTGCATCACGCCAGGACGTTCAGAGCGAAAGCTGACGTCCGATTGCTCTTCAATCGGCAACGCATCGATATCCGAGCGCAGCACGATCAGCGGCCCCTGCGGTGGCCCGATTTCGGCCACCAGGCCGGTTTTCAGTGGCAGATCAAGGATACGGATGTGGTGCTGTTCCAGTTGCTGACGCAGACGGGCAGTGGTTTCGAATTCCTGGTTTGAAAGTTCGGGAAACCGGTGCAACTCATGGCGGAAAGCGACGAGATAGTCTCCCAGCGCGGTGTCATCAATGGTACTCATGCCTTGTTCCCTTGTTGTGCTGCCTGACGCGTTAGCCAGGCATCATGTGCGCTTTCATCCAGCACTTTCTTCATATATAGCGTGATATGACCTTTACCCAGGTCGGTGGTATGCATCGGCTGAAAGCCACGCTTCAGGTACATTTCCTTCAGCCATGGATGGCTGATGGCCGTACCCAGCGACACGGCGGGCGCGCGTAACTGGCCGATGATGATTTCCTGCTCCAGCCAGTCCTGAATCTTGCGACCATAGTGGTGGCCAGGATAGTCAGGATGTGCACCAAACCAGCCAATGTGTGGTAAACCAAACGGGCCGGGCAATGGTCCCCACGGGTAGCGGAGGGTGATGGAAGCCACCATTTCCCCGCCAGCGTAGAGTCCGTACACGCCATGGCTTTGCAGATGACGCAGCGTTTTTTCCCGATCGGCGCTGGCGGCATCAAATTTAATTCCGAGCGCTTTGGTGGGCGCATACGCGGCATGCATCAGCGCCTGGTAGGTTTCAACTTCGTCTTCTCTGACCTGGCGAAAATCGAGTTGCATAGTATTCCCCGAAAAAAACCGCCATGCTGGCGGATAATAAGGTACGCGTTAAGGGTATTGAGATTAACAGCAAAGGCTATGCGCGCTATATCTAAAAAATAACTAAGCTAATGCATATTTGTGAAAATGAAATCACCGCTTTTTTATTGCTTAAATCCTTATTTACCGTAGTATGCAGAAAACCTACAGCGCTATAACAAATTCGCATTAACTCTCTGTAAAAACTCAATTTTATTCGTTATAGCCTTTCTTTTTATCAGGGTAACGCCGTGTTAGCGATTAAATCTCCGCGCGCCTATGCGCATGAGGCGGGCCTGCGTGCACGCGCTGGTGAGTTTATTAAACCTTACGCCACGCATATCCGCATCTTCACTTCTCCCCACGCCTGGCAGGCGGTTAATCCAGAATTAACCACAAGTCTTGAGGCCAATGGCATCGGTTGGCAGTTGGAGTATTTAACCGGTGAATGCACCGATGACGCCATTGCTACCCTCAAACACAACACCGAACAGCAGGGCGCAGAACTGTTGTTGGCGATTGGTGGTGGACGCGTGCTCGATGCCGCTAAAGTCGTGGGCAGCCAGTTGCCGGATTTAACGGTGATTAATTTTGCTACCCTTGCCGCGACCTGCGCGGCGTGGTCGCCCGTCGCCATTATCTACACCCCAGAAGGTGGGCATGTGCGCAGCCAGCCACTGAGCAAAATGCCGGAACTGGTGTTGGTCGATAGCGAAGTGATCGCGCGCAGCGACGTGCGTTACCTGAAGGCGGGGATTGTTGATGCGCTGGCAAAATACTACGAATTTCGCCCTTATCAACGTCACAACCCGGATGACCTGGCGCTCGATCTCAAGGTCATGACGGCATTACGTGCGCTGGATACCTATCGTCAGTGGGGGGCTGAGGCGGTGGCTGCCAACCAGCAACAGCGTGTCACACCGGCGTTGGTGAAAGTGATTGATGCCAATATCGTGCTGGCCGGGCTGGCGAACAGCGTGCGTGACGTACTGCCCACACCGGGTTTTGCCCATGCGATTCATAATCGCCTGACCCATCAGCCGGAACTGCATCATTGGCTGCACGGCGAAAAAGTCGGCTATAGCCTGCTGGTGCAGTCATTAATCGAACATGATGGTGTACCGGATGCCGAACTGCTGGCTTTGCTGCGTCAATACGATATGCCGTTGACCCTGGCACCGCTGAGCGGCGACCGCGCCGGGCGTATACGTGCCATCGCGCAGCAAATTAAATTCCCGGCCGCCAGTGCCGAGCGCCTGCCGTTTACCGTGTCCGCGGAGACGCTGGAACAGGCGCTACTGGCAACCGATAACGCATTTTAAGCGTGCGCTGCGGCGCACATTGTCACATTTACAGACCAGGACATTTTTTATGGACAGCGCAACATCTTCACGTCGCCTGCGACTCGGCCTTTTTGTACAACCGGTTGGACAACACGTCAGCGGCTGGCGTCTGACGCAGCAACTCGGCGATCCAACCGATATCGACTGGCTGATCACCATCGCGAAAAAAGCCGAAGCAGGCAAATTTGACCTGTTTTTTGTCGGCGATGCGTTAGCGACCAGCATGTACCGTCTGCCTTCTACCATGGCACGTCTCGAACCGCTGACCATGCTGTCGGCCCTCGCGGTCAACACCAAACGCATCGGCCTGGCGGCGACGGCGTCAACCACCTTTAGCGATCCCTTTACCATGGCGCGCAGCTTCTCCTCGCTGGATCACATCAGCCGTGGCCGTGCAGCGTGGAACGTGGTGACGTCGTTCTCGACCGATGTGGCGCGTAACTTTAGCCGCAACGATATGCCGAACCACGCCGAGCGTTATGCCCGGGCGCGTGAATTCCTCGAAGTGACTTATAAGTTATGGGAAGGCTGGGAAAAGGATGCGGTACAACCGAATAAAGCCACCGGCCAGTATTTTATCGATGACAAAATCCAGCCGATCAATCACGAAGGTGAGCATTTCCAGGTGCAAGGTCCGCTGAACATCACCCGCTCGCCGCAGGGGCGTCCGGTGATTATCGAAGCCGGTTCCTCAGCCGATGGTCAGAAGCTGGCGGCGGAAACCGCTGAAGTGATCTTTACCGCGGCGGCCAGCCTCGAAGAAGCGCAGGCTTTCTACCGTTCGCAGAAAGATCAGGTGATTGCTGCTGGCCGCAACCCGGACCATGTGGTGATCATGCCTGGCGTGATGCCGATTGTCGGCCACACACGCGAAGAAGCGAAAGCGCTGTGGAAAGAGCTGAATACCCTGGTGGATATCGACAACGGCCTGCGTCAGCTTTCGCTGCGTTTCAGCATGGATCTGAGCCAGTATCCGCTGGATGGTCCGGTGCCGGAAGTGCCGCTGGGTGAAGGCAACCAGAGTCGCGTGAAGCTGATGACCGATATGGCGAAACGCGAAAACCTGACGCTGCGTGAACTGGCTGCGGTAGCTGCCGGATCGCGTGGACACCGGGTGATTGTCGGCACAGCCGAAGATATCGCCGATGATTTCCAGCTGTGGCTGGAGCAGGGTGGCGCGGATGGCTTCAACATCATGCCTGCCATTATGCCAGAGCAACTGGACCTGTTCGTCGAACAGGTGATCCCGGAATTGCGTCGTCGCGGCCTGTTCCGCGATGAATATGAATTTGCCACCCTGCGCGAAAACCTCGGCTTGCCCGTGGTGTAATCACTGGAGCAACAGCATGGTCACCTTATCAAAGCGTGTGCAATCCGTGTCTCTCTCCGCCAATGCGGCGGCGCGTCAGTTGACGCGCCAGCTCAAAGAGCAGGGCGTGGATATTCTCGACCTCACCACCGGGGAACCCGATTTCGACACGCCAGCACATATCCGGCAGGCCGCCGTGGTGGCGATGGAAGCGGGTGAAACGCGGTATACACCGACACCCGGCACCACGCCGCTACGCCAGGCGGTACAGCAAAAACTGGCGCGAGAAAATCAGTTGCAGTATGAGCTGGAGCAGATCGCCATTGCTAACGGTGCTAAGCAGGTCATCTTCAACGCCTTTGCTGCCACGCTCAACGACGGCGATGAGGTTATTGTGCCGGTGCCCTATTGGCCAACCTTCCCGGACAGCGTGCGGTTTAATGGTGGTGAGCCGGTGTTGCTGGCGTGCCCGCTGGAGCAGCAGTACAAGCTGCAACCCCAGCAATTGGCGGCGGCGATCAACAGCAAAACGCGTTGGCTGGTGCTGAACAATCCGGGTAACCCCTCGGGCATGGTGTATAGCAAGGAAGAGTTAACCGCGCTGGCGGCGGTGCTACGCGATCATCCCGATGTGCTGATCATGCTGGATGAGTTGTATGAACATATTCTGTTTGATGGTCGTCAGCACGTTAGCCTGCTACAGGTTGCGCCGGATTTAGCGCCGCGTATTTTGCTGGTGGGTGGCGTGTCGAAAACCTATGCCATGACCGGCTGGCGCATTGGCTTTGGTGCCGGACCGAAAAAATTGATCAGCGCCATGACGGTAGTGCAGTCGCAAAACAGCTCTGGTGCCAGCGCCATCAGCCAGGCCGCCGCGGTTGCCGCGTTTAACGGCGGACTGGATTTTCTGCCGCCGCAACGGCAAGCGTACCAACAACGTCGTGATGCCATCATGGCCACGCTGAGCCAGGTGCCAGGGATTGAAGTGCTCAACCCGGAAGGGGCGTTCTTTATTTTCTGCCGTTGTGCTGGTCTGCTGGGGAAACGCCGCCCGGATGGCCAACGGCTGGCAAGCGAAGACGATGTGCTGAACTACCTGCTGGAAAGCGGCGTGTCCGGGGTGGCTGGCAGTGCTTACGGGCTGTCGCCGTATTTCCGGCTGTCGATTGCCACGGATATTGCCAGCGTCACCGAAGCAGGGCAACGCATTGCCCGTGCCTGCGCGGTGTTGGTTTAACGCCCCCCAGTAGCGGCGCGATTTATCGCGCGTCTTTTCCAGCATCGCGCACGGAACTGCGCGATAAATCGCGCCGCTACGGGATAGGGATTAACCCTGCAACACCTGTACGATGGCTTTGCCGACGCTGGCCGCTGATTGCGGGTTTTGACCGGTCACTAACCGACCATCGACCGAAACCTGATCCTGCCAGGCCGCCGCACCATCAATGATCGCCCCCTGTTGTTGTAATTTGCTGGTCAGCAAGAAGGGCACCACATTTTCCAGTCCGACAATCTGTTCTTCTTCGTCAGTGAAAGCGCTGACGTGCTTACCGGCGACCAGCAGGCTGCCATCCTGTAATTTCACATTTACCAACGCGGAAGGGCCGTGGCAGACCGCTGCCACCACACCATTCTGCTGCCAGATTTCGCGGGTTACACGCTGCACGGCGGCGCTGTCCGGGAAATCCCACATGGTGCCGTGGCCGCCCACATACAAAACACCGACATAGTGGCGCGCATCCACCTGGTCCAACACCTGTGTCGCTGCCAGTTTGTGCTGGAAGGCCTCATCGTGCCAGTAATGTGCGTTAACCGGATCATCCAGTTCGACGCCATACACCGGGGGCTTACCTCCGGCGATTGAGGCAAAATCTACGCTGAAACCGGCCTTTTCCACCTGCTCCAGCGGGTGAGTCAGTTCAGGCAGGTAGAAGCCGGTTGCGCCATCGGTGGTGCCAAGTTTGTCGTGGCTGGTGAGGACGAACAGTAATTTTTTAGCAGACATGATTGCTCCTTAGCGGCTGATGCGTCTGGCCTGCAAGTATGACGCAAGCACAAACATCAGCATTATCGCCATTAATGATTTCAGGTATCACGCCAGCTTATAACGGAGAGGGGAAGAGCCACTACGGCGGGACGCCCTGCCCATGAGAGGGGCAAGGCGCTGCTTCCGGATACTTAGATCAGGAAATCATCCAACGAACCGCCAGCGTCAAGTGCGCTTTTGATCGGGGAAGGGGTGCGACCCTGGCCGGTCCAGAATTTCTCTTCGCCGTTTTCATCGGTGAACTTATATTTCGCCGGACGTTGGGCGCGTTTTGCTTTAGGTTTGCTTTCACCCTGGGTTAATTGCGCCAGTTCATTAATATCAATACCGTCGTTAAGCAGCATTTCTTTATACAGCGCCAGTTTTTCTTCTTTCTCGCGCTGAGCCGCATTTTCCGCAGCCGCTTCTTCACGACGTTCGGCGATCACCGCGCTGAGCTTTTCCAGCATTTCGTTTAAAACTTCAACCTCAATATCACGCGCCTGGGCACGCAGTGTACGAAGATTGTTCAATGCCTTCAGTGCATCGCTCATAAATAAACCCTTAGTAATGGTATGACTCAATCAAAAAAGGGCATTCTACGGGAAATGAAGGCAAAAGAAAATATTCTCTCGCAGCCAGATTAGTCTTGAAAAATATCGGGACACCAGGCGGGTGAGCTATAACCTGATATCCCGTACACTAAAGCGCGGATATTTTAAGCATCACGATAAAACGGGAAACACCCGGTAATCAACGCAACCAGCAATAACACCAGGCAGGTTATAAATGACCAGCGTAATGTAAAGCGTTGAGCCTGCGCATAATCCAGTTTCAACATGCCGATCAATAAATAGGTCGATGCAACCAACGGGCTGAGAATATGTACAGGTTGCCCCACCAGTGCCGCACGTGCCATTTCAATCGGTGCGATACCATAATGCCCCGCGGCCTGGACCAACACCGGCAACATGCCAAAATAAAAGACATCGTTGGAGACCATCCAGGTGACCGGTATGCTGAGCACCGCCGTAATGACCGCCAGATAAGGGCCAAGCGCGGGCGGGATCATATTCACAATGGCGGTTGCCAGGCTATCGGCCATCCCGGTTTCAGAGAAGATGCCGGTAAACACTGCGGCGGCGAAGATCAATCCGGCGACGGCGAGAATCGCCGGGGCATGGCGTGCAATTTGTTCCTGCTGCTGGCTGAGCTGCGGATAGTTAGCGACAAACATGATCGCCGTCGCCAACATAAACAGATACGCCATCGGCACGACATCCAGCACCAACAAGGTCATTAATGCAATGGTCAGCGCCCAGTTAAACCAGAAACGCCAGGCCACACAAGGTTTCTCTTCGAACTGTAATCCCCCCAGCGTTGCCGGGGTGCCGCGCTGGAAACCGAGACGTTTGCGCTCGCTACGTCCCAGCAGCCATGCCAGCACAAAGGTCCAGACAACGCAGGCCAACAACGGCAGCAGCATCGGCACAAACAGGGTGGCAACATCGGCATGTACCGCCGTGGCGGCGCGCGCCGTAGGACCGCCCCAGGGGAACATATTACCCAACCCGGTACATTGTAATAACAGGCAAGCCACGCTGAGCTTCGATAAACCAACGCGTTCATATATCGGCATAAAGGCAGAAAGCACAATCATATATACTGTTGCGCCGTCACCATCCAGCGCGACAATAAATCCCAGCAGGGCAGTACCGATAAATATTTTGACCGGATCGCCATCGACGGCAGAAACAATGCGTTTAATAATCGGATCAAACATTCCGGCATCAGTCACGCTCATAAAATAAAGCATGGCGAAAATCAACATCACGCCAGTGGGTGCGACGGTGCGTAATCCTTTAATCACCATGCTGCCCATTTCCGCACCGTGACCGGAGAACAGTGCAAAAAGTGTTGGGATAATAATCAATGCCGTCAAGGCAGAGAGTTTTTTGCTCATTAATAAGCCGATAAAACAGCCGATCATAAGCACACTGAGGATTAGCAGCATGGCAGGTGTCCTGTTCAGAGGGTTTAGATATAAATAAAAACAAACGACTATTTATTGTTCAGTTACACTCTTTTTCCCTCATCATGTGGACGCTATTATCCAGAGATCTTTTTGAGGAGAGCAAGATGCATTTATGGAAAAAATGCGTGCAACTTCTTATTTTTAATAAAATTAAAATCGCTGCTGGTTATGATTTATTGTGGTGTTATTTACGCTCCTCAATCATATCGATAAGAAATAAACTACGCCCGACCGGTTGAGCCGGGCGCATACATTAACCGTGGTCGCGGGGTGAAGGCGCAATCGGCAACGCCAGACGATAAAGTTTTACCGGATATTCTACGGTTGAGGGTTTCCCGCCGGTGGTCGCTGGGGTGCGATTGATTTGTGCCGAAGGCATCCACAATGCCCCTTTAGAAATCCACATCGCATCGATCCACACCAGGCGCGGGTCCTGAATCACCGTGGTGACCGTCCCATCAGGCGCAATGCGTTTGATGCTACGGGTATTGATATCTGAGGCATAGATGTTGCCCGCCGCGTCAATCGCCGTTCCACCGGTACTCCAGGTGTCACGTACTTTGCTGGCGTGTTTCGCTACCTCAGCCGGTGAAAGTTTCTCATCGTCCAGATAGCGGGTTTCTATGCGCGCCAGCGGGCCGGGAATGGCCTGGTAATAGAGCCATTTGCCGTCAGGGGAGACTTCCAGCTGATCCAGGCCAACACGCTTTTCCCGGCCATCGCGCAGGAACAGTTTTTTGCCATCGGCATAAATCGGTTGATGATCAATCGAGAGCGGATGATCATCCAGCACGCGCCAGCTTTTGCCGTTTTTCATATTTAAAACCACCAACCCCACCGCACCGGGGTCGGTCAGATAGGCGAAGTCACCATTGAAGCGCACATCATCCAGATAGCTGGTGGCTTTCAGTACCGGGGCTTTAAACACGTAGCTGCCAACCACTTTCCCGCTTTGCAGATTGATGCGTACCAGTTTGGCCGCCCCAGCCACCGCATGATCGCCGGTGCCAATTCCCTTGTTGCCTGCATCCATCACCCAGAGATCGCCATCCGGTCCCATCCGCAGGGCGTTAACGTGATAAAAATGATGCTCCGGGTCGGTACTTTGCCACTGATTCCAGCTGGCATCGGGATAAGCCTTAAGCTGACCGTTCACCACTTCTGCCAGTTGTAAACCGCTCCCCTCAGATTGGGTCAATGAGGCAAAAATGCGACCATCGTGACTGACGGTGATGCCGTTCCACACTCTCGGTGAGGTGGTCACCTGTTGCAGACGGCTATCTTGCTGCGTCGGCAGCGTAACCGGCAAAATATCCTCGGCCAGTACCGGTACAGCGACAGTGACGGTCAGCGCGGCGACCAGCGCTTTCAGCGAATGCTTCATCCTTTTCTCCCTTCCAGACATTGCAGGTTATTTGTTGCTCTGTTGTTAATGTCTTTCCATCCTGGCAGCCTGTAGTGATAAATTATATTCTCTGATTTTTATCAATTAATTCCTGGTGGGAATGAATGGAGCTGAAAGATCTGCATTATCTGCTGGCGGTGAAAGAGACCGGGCATCTGGGTAAAGCGGCGCAATCCCTTGGTATCACTCAGCCTGCGCTGACCAAATGTTTGCAGCGCCTGGAAAAGTTCTACGCCACCCGGCTGATTTTGAAGGTCGGGCGCGGGATGCAACTGACGGAAGCGGGACTGCTACTTTGTGAACGTGCTCAAAAAGTCGTGCACATGATGCAGGTGACGCGCCAGGATTTGCAGGCGCTCGGCGCAGGCACGGCGGGGGTGATCCGTCTCGGCGTGGCTGCCACGGCGGCAGAGTTTATGCTGCCGATGTTGAGCCGTGACCTGTTGCATAAAGCGCCGACGGCACGGCTGGAAGTGACGGTGGGGATGAATGACTTACTGCAAAAAATGCTGCGCGAAAACAAGATCGATTTGATCCTCGGTTTTCTGCCGGATGGCAACAGTGAATTTATTACCCGCCCGCTGATAGATGATCCGGTGGTGATTGCTGCCAGCAAACGGCATCCGCTGGCAAATATCCATCCCACCCCGGAACAACTTGATCAATACCACTGGTTGCTGCCTTCTGCCCAGGTGGCGACGCGTCAGTGGCTGGAACAACGGCTGCGCAGTGGCGGCTATGCAGTACCGCGCGTACAGATGGAAAGTAATACCTTGTCGCCGCTGCGTCAGGTGATTGCCAGTACGCAACTGTTAAGTTTTCTCTCGCGGCGTTTGCTGAAGGGCGAGGGTGATGAGGCCTCGCTGGTGGAAATTCCCTTGCCACTGGTCACGATGCCGCGCACCTTTGGCTGGCAGTTCCGTTCCTTAAGCGAGCTTTCACCCGCTTCACGTTTACTGGTTGATTTAGCGGAAAAACGCTGGCACTGGTGATCTCAATATATGTTGCATGGCGGTGCAATGGATTGCGCCGCCACGACTATCTCCTTAGGTGATAATTACCTTCCTCAACGCTTGTCGTTCATTACCCCTTGAAGAATAAGTAATTTCTCGCGATAAAAATCTACGTATGCGGTAACAATTACTTGCAATAGAAATCTTAATGCGTATATTTCTCATTTGCTTTCTTAACGACATCTTTACTGTCGCACTGTACGTGCCGGGACGGCACAGTCAGGCTCGACTTTCTTCCTGACTTTTATTCTTCAACAGGTATTTGTGGCGGGACGCCAGCAGACGTCAGCGGGCATGTCGTCATTAAATAACAAAAAAATTGAGGAATATTATGTCTTTCGAAGTGAAGCGCGTCAGGGAACACGCCCGGGCTCCGCAGCGCGTGCTGCGTCTCTCAATGCTGGCGATGTGGGTTGCCTCCGGGATTGCCCATGCGGCTGATACGGCCAATAAAGAACAAACGTTGACCGTCGATGCCAGTACCAGCGCTACTCAGCAGGAGCAGGCGGCACAAGATTACAGCGTGCCGGTCACCCGTGCTGGCACCAAAATGGCCCTGACCGCGCGTGATATTCCGCAATCTGTCAGCATTATCAGCAAGCAGCGTATGGAAGATCAGCAGCTGCAAACCTTGAATGATGTGCTGAAGAATACCACCGGCATTAAAAGTGTCAGCCAGGATATGGATCGTCCGCTGTTCTATTCGCGTGGATTCCTGATTGATAACTACATGATCGACGGTATTCCTACCGCGTTTGCCTCACGCTGGAACCTCGGCGATGTGCAGACTGACATGGCGTTGTACGAGCGCGTGGAAGTGGTGCGCGGCGCAACGGGTCTGCTGACCGGTCCGGGTAACCCGTCTGCCTCAATCAATATGGTGCGCAAACACGCCGACAGTAAAGAATTTACCGGTAGCCTCGAAGCCAGCTATGGCAGCTGGAACAAGCAGCGCTATGTTGCCGATCTCTCCACACCGCTGAGTGAAGATGGTCGTGTACGGGGTCGCGTGGTGGCGGGATACCAGGATCGCGATAGCTTTATCGAGCGTTACAATAACCAGAAACAGTTTGTCTATGCCGTGGTTGATGCCGACCTGACTGATTCTACTAAACTCTCTGTCGGTTATGAGTTCAGCCAGGTTAACACCGATGCGCCGATGTGGAGTGGTGCGCCACGCTGGTACACCGATGGTACGCAGATCCATACCCGTCGTGGTTACAACACCGCACCGGATTGGGCCTACAACGACAAAGAGAACAAAAAAGTCTTTGTTAATTTGCAGCAAAACTTCGACAACGGCTGGAACTTCACGCTGAATGGCACTCACAACGAGATGTTCCTCGACAGTAAGATGCTGTATATCGATGGCTATTTCGATAAAACCACCGGTATCGGTACCTCGCCCTATGCCAACTATCCGGTTATTGGCGGTACAGGCTACAACACCGGCAAGCGCAAAGTTGATGCCGTGGACGCTTTTGCCAGTGGCCCGTATGAACTCTTTGGTCGCCAGCATGAGCTGATGCTGGGTGTGAGCTACAGCCGGCAGGACAACAAGTACTACAGCGCCTGGGACAATATCTCCCCGACTCAGCTGGGCGACTACAGCGATTACAACGGTCAATATCCGGAAACGGACTGGAACCCGCGCACGGAGTCCAGCGACAGCCAACTGGTGCGTCAGAAATCGACCTACCTGGCGACGCGCATCTCTCTGGCCGATCCGCTGCATGTGATCCTCGGTGCCCGCTACACCAACTGGAACCGCCAAACCATGAGTGGTGAGATGGAGAAAAACAACATCACCCCTTATGGTGGCGTGATTTACGATATCTCCGAAAACTGGTCGGCCTACGCCAGTTACACTTCGGTATTCCAGCCACAGGATTATCAGGATGCTTCTGGTGCGTTCCTCTCTCCGGTGATTGGCAAAAACTACGAAGCGGGGGTGAAGTCGGACTGGTATAACAGCCGCCTGACCACCACGCTCTCCGTCTTCCGTTCTGAACTGGATAACGTTGGTGTGAGCACGGGCCAGGTGAATCCGAGCACGGGCAATACCATTTATGAAGGCAAGAATGGCGTTGTGAGTAAAGGGGTGGAGTTTGAGGTTAACGGCGCGTTGACCGATAACTGGCAGATGACCTTTGGTGGCACCACCTATCTGGCAGAAGATCGTAATGGTGACGCCTACAATTCACAACTGCCACGCACCTCATTCAACCTGTTCACCAGTTATCGCGTGCCACAACTGGATGCGTTAACACTGGGCGGTGGTGCGACCTGGCAATCAAAAACCTGGGGCGCTGTGAGTGGACCTGACGGTAATGGCACCTGGCGTGCCAGCCAGGGTAGCTATACGCTGGTTGATCTGTTTGCCCGTTATGACGTCACCAAAAACGTTACGTTACAGGCCAACCTGAATAACCTGTTTGATAAAGAATACGACACGAACGTGGGCAGCGGCGGCATCGTCTATGGCGAACCGCGCAACTTCTCGGTTAGCGCGACCTACCGTTTCTGATAAAAAACGCCTCTTCGGCGTCATGCTGTTTAGTTAAGGTACATTCTGTAGCGGCGCGATTTATCGCGCCGCTACGAATTGATATTACTGACCTTTTTTCGCTCTGGCGGCGGCCACCAGCCCATCCAGCCAGTCCTGATGACCATTGATCATCGGGTTAGGCTGAGCTTTCGCCAGCTCTTTCGCCGGATTACCGTTCTGCGTTTCCTGGGTCAGGATGCGCACCCGGTTATCAGACAAATCCTCCACCAACCAGGCATGCAGCACATCCAGGCGATCTGCGGCACCTTCTTCACCTGCCCAGCCGTGCCATGCGACACGTCCGGCTTCACCGGCTGACGGCGCAACGTACTCGGTAACGCGGGCTTCGACCGGAAAACCGAAGGTTTCAAAATAGAAACGAGCATCCTGTGCCAGCACCGGCCCTTTATTATCGTAGAAACGCGCATTGGCAGAGTTCTGGTAGTAGGTCGGCCACAGCGCCGGGGTTGCCAGCAGCGGCCAAATGTCTGCCGCAGTCAGACCCGCAACAATCACTTCATTGGAACAGTAGTTATCGGTAAAACCTGGGATAAAGCCTTCCGGCCATACGATGGCATTCATTTTCATGGTAATCACCTCTCATTCGTTTTGATGGGATTAGCATGAGCCTGTTTTTCATATAAGTGAAATTGATAGTTATGATATTAGATATCGCCGCTCGTTATTTTTGAGCCGCGCCAGTGGCTGGATATCATTGCTGAAAGCGCAATGCGACACCAAACGCCTGTTCTGCCGCCACAATCACTGCGTTCTCCGTCTCGCTAAAGGGGATGTCTCCCAGCAGCAAACAGGCCTTCACTTTGCTCAGGTCGGTGGTGTGCAGGCTTAACGCCGCCATCCGTGCGCTGCCATCATAATCCGCAGGCAGGCTGTTGAACCGCTTCACCGCATACTCTGCGGCGGCAAAGCGCACGGTCGCCGCACCCGCTTTCAGCACAAAAGCCCCTTCCTGGCAGGCTACCAGGCGTCCGGCACCAAACAGGCGGCTGTAAACCAGCGCCGCCGCTGCCGGGTCCTGTGCCACCACCACGAACTCGACAATGTTATTAACCCCATTCGGGTGCTGCTGCCATGCCGGTTGCCATACCGCCTGCGGTGTTTCGTGCTGACAAAAAAAGCTGCGGCCATTCGGTACCAGATCGCGGCGCAGACGAACGGTGCGGAAACGGGCCTGTTGTTGTGAACCGTCCGGCAACGTCACTGGACGATAAAAACTGGCGGGTGGATCGCCGTCGATATCCTGGCTCTCCAGGTAACGCCAGACGGCGTCGGCGTCCTCACTTTTCCACACCAGTCCGCTTAATCCCGGCGGTGACTGCCAGAGATCCTGCCGCACATTGCCGCGCGCCGTTTCATAGCCCAGCAATTCCAGATAGTTCTCTTCAAACACCGCCAGATGGTTGCTGGAACCGAGCGAGTGGTGACCGCGTTCGGTCAGTTGAAAACCCAGTCGCTGGAACAGCGTGCTGGCCGCATCGAGTTGATCCGCCACGTTGATCACCACGTGATCGAGACGTGGCAGCGGAACGGTTATTGCCATCGGTTTTCTCCTTGTTCTCACTGTCACGAGGCCAGTTCCTGTGCTTGCTGCACCTCAGCTAACGCGCGTTGCGCCAGGGCGGTAAAGTATTGCACCGCCGGTTCGAGCATGGCTTCATCCGGGTCGAAGGCGGGATGATGCAATCCCTGTGCGCTGGCGCTGCCAATGCTGACAAATGCGCCTGGTACCTGATGCAGATAGAAGGCAAAATCCTCGCCGCCCATTTGCGGGGTGCTGCTATGGATGTCATAACCTTGCTGCTGCGCCAGCTGCAACGCCACATCGGCCCATGCTGGGGTATTTATCAGCGAAGGCGGTCCCGGCTGCCACTCCAACTCGGCATCACCAGCAAAACCCGCGGCAATCCCGGCAATCAGGGTGCGGATTTTATGCGGTATCGCGGCACGGATGGCTGCGTCATGGGTGCGCACCGTGCCCTCCAGTTCCACCTGATGCGGCAATACATTCCAACTGTTGCCTGCGGTAAAACGCGTTACGCTCAGCACCACGGCGTCCAGCGCGCTAAATGCCCGACTGGGCAGATGTTGCAGCGCCGTGACGATATGACTGGCGATCACGATGGCATCAATGCCTTCGTGCGGGCGCGCGGCATGTGCGCCTTTGCCACTGATATTGATCTGAAAACGATCGACATTGGCATACATCGCGCCGCCACGGGTCCGAAACGCCCCGACCGGCAAATCCGGGGCATTGTGTAAACCAAAAATCGCCTGCACCTCCTCCAGCGCACCGGCATCAATCAGTTGCTGCGCACCGTTAAAGGTCTCCTCAGCGGGTTGGAACAGGATGCGTACCCGGCCCGGTAACTGGTCTTCAATCCGTTTGAGCTGATGGGCCACGCCAAGCATCACGCTGCTGTGCAGATCGTGACCGCAGGCATGCATCACACCAGGCTGCTGTGATTGCCACGGTTGGTTGGTCGATTCCTCAATCGGCAGGGCATCAATATCCGCACGCAGCGCAATCACCGCATCGCCCTGGCCAATCTCCGCCACCACCCCGGTGGTCAGCGCTAAAGGCAGCAGGCGAATCTCCGCCTGTTGCAGCCAGCGGGTAATGCGCGCGGTGGTGGCGTGTTCCTGATTGGATAATTCAGGGTGCTGATGCAGCTCGCGTCGCCAGGCAATCAGTTGTTCAGTCGAGAGGGTCGTCATGGTTATCCTTTGGCGTCAGCAGGCAGGAAGGGTTCGCCAAGGGTGAGCATCAGGCGGTTAGCCCAGGCGAAGAAGGCGGTAGATTGCACCAGATCCAGCAATTGCAAGGTATCCAGCCCCTGCGCGCGGAGCGCCTGTAGCTGTGCCTGGCTGGCGCTGGCTGGGGTGACGGACAAGGCGGCGCTAAAATCAATAATCGCCTGCCAGCGCGGTGACTGACCGTGGGATAACTCGGCTCCCGGCGATACGTTCAACAGCCTCTGCACTGCGGCATCGTCTTTCGACAGCTGGCTGGCTTTGCGTGCGTGTACCGAGGCGCAGTAGATGCAGCCATTGACCTTACTCACCACCGTGGCGGCCAGTTCGCGCTCCGCACGAGCTAAACCGCCGGAGGTATAAAAGATACCTTTATCGGCCAGGGTACGTTGCTCCAGCAGCGGCAGGTTGCGGCCCAGCAGGCGGAAGTAGTCAGAATCACTGTGACCAAAACGCGCCAGCGTGGCTTTCTCCTCGGTGGAAAATTCGCTCAACGGTTTCGCCGCCAGCCAGGGTTCCCAGCCCAGTTCCTGTTGAGTAAACGCGGTGAGCGCGGTTTGGCCGCTATGGGTGCGTGGGGCATTGTGCCAGGTACCGGCTACTGCATGCTGTACCGAACTTAAACTTTCCCCGTTAAGTAAACGCAAACCGGCCAGTAACCGACTCTGGAAGCTGACAAAGGCAACCAACTGCGCCAGCGTGACGATGCCACGTGGCGTCCAGCCCGCGCTTTGCAGGTTGGCAATATGCTGGGGAGTCGCCTCGACAGGGTGAAAACTCAGGCGTTCAGCGAAGGCTCGGGCCGCATCATCTCGCGCGCTGTGCTGTGCTCCCGGTGCCTGCTGTTGATAATGCGCCTGCAAACCCACCTCACCCTGCCAGGCGGCGACCTGTGCTGCCAGCGCAAAGCGTGCGGCAAGCGGGAAATCGTCATCATCCTGGCCGAACAGGACGTCATAGCTGCCCTGCGTATGGCGGGTGGCAGCATCACGCAGGGCACGTGCCTGCGCCAGTTGCGAGGCCGGATCGATATCGGCCAGCGCTGCCAGCAAATCAATCGTTTGAGACATGTTTTTCTCCTGTTATGCGTTGCGCAGCGATGGCGCGATATGCTCGGCAAGCAGTTCAATCGAACGCAAAATGTCGGCGTGGGGCGGATCAATCGAATGCACCTGGAAGGTGATATCGGTGGCGCGCGCCAGCACGCTGTCCTGCGCCAGTGAAGCCCGCACCGTATCGACATCGCCGAGATGGGCGTCAAACTGGCGGATATGATCATCGAGCGAATCGCCGCGCACGGCGTGTCCACTGGCGCGGAACTGGTCGGCCTGACGTTGCAGGCCGGTTTCCGCCAGCCGTCGGGCATAGCCATTGGAGTCCGCGACAAAGGCGGTGCGGGAAGCCAGAATGCGTGGTGCAACCCCGGCTGGCAGCGCCGCCAGATAGGCATCGATCATCGGATTTTGCAGCGCATCGAGCGGCAAATCAGGCTGGGTCTCGGGACGAGGTTGGGTACGCGATAACATCAGGCCATGGCCCGCCTGACCGGCCCGTGCAGCGCCTTCCACTGAAAAAGTGGCGATCCACACCCGCTGTGGCAGCGAGCTGGCGGGCGGATAAAGATGGTTATCCGGATGCGCCAGGCTGTCGCCGCGCCAGGCGCTCAGCACGCTATGTAACTGCTCGGCAAAAAAGGGCGCACGCTGTTCAATCGTCAGGCCAAAGGGCAGAAACGAGGTCGGGGTGCCACCGGAACCAAAGCCGACTTCCAGCCGTCCGTTACTGAGTAAATCCAGCACTGCGGCGTCTTCCGCCACGCGCAGCGCGTTTTCCAGCGCCAGGGTGATGATGCCGGTGCCGAGGCGGATGGTACGGGTATGCGCCGCCACATGGGCGAGAAACACCAGCGGTGAAGGCAGGCCGCCTTCGTGCTCATGAAAATGGTGTTGCGCGATCCAGGCGCTGTCAAAGCCGCAACGTTCGGCGTGTTGAATCTGTTCGGTCGCCAGCCGGTAGCGTTGTTGGGCGCTGCCTTCATCCAGCAAACGGGTGAAAAAACCAATGCGTTTACGCGTCATGCAGACTCCTTAATCAGCGGACGGAAAGCGGGAATCGCCTCGATCAATGACCGGGTGTAGGGATGTTGTGGGGTCGCAAATAATGTGACAACGTCACTCTGCTCCACCACTTCTCCGGCGCGTAACACCGTGACGCTGTGTGCCAGTCGTCGCACCGTGGCGAGATCGTGGGTAATAAACAGATAGGTCAGGCCAAGATCGCGTTGCAGCTGTTGCAGCAACTGTAATATCTGCGCCTGCACCGTGACATCCAGCGCGGAGGTGGCTTCATCCAGCACCAGAATCGCCGGTTCGAGGATCAGCGCGCGGGCGATCGCCACCCGCTGACGTTGTCCTCCAGACAATTCGCGCGCTTTACGCGTCAGCAGCTCCAACGGGAGCGCTACGCGTTGCGCTACGGCGGTAACCCGCTGACGGCGTTCGTCACTGCTCAAGCGTTCGAAATTGCGCAGTGGTTCTTCAATAATGGCAAACAACGTCTGACGCGGATCGAGCGAGGCGTAAGGGTTCTGATAAACAAACTGAATTTTGCGGCGCAGCTGGCGGCGTGCTTCACCGCTCAGGCCGCTGGCGTCAATGCCATCAATCACCACGCGGCCGCTGTCGGCGTGTTCAAAACCCAAAAGAATGCGGGCCAGGGTGGTTTTACCGGAGCCGGATTCGCCCACCAACGCGTGAGTCGTACCGCGTGGCACGCTGACACTGACCTCGCGCAGGGCCTGAAGTTGTTGTTGTCGCCCCAGCCGAAATTGTTTACCAATGGCGGAAAGTTGAATGGCTGGGGTAGAAAACGCCGCGCCAGGATGGGGGACCGGTGCCAGGGTCGTTAGCGCCGCATCCTGCAAGAGTTGGCGGGTATAGGGATGTTGTGGGGCATGGATTACCCGTGCGGTGTCACCCTGTTCCTGAATTTCACCGTGTCGAAACACCAGCAAGCGATCCGCCCGTTCAGCGGCCAACGCCAGATCGTGAGTGACGAACAACACAGCGGTGCCGGATTCACGTCGCAACACATCCAACAGGTCCAGAATGCGTTTCTGCACCGTGACATCCAGCGCACTGGTCGGTTCATCGGCGATGATGATTTGCGGACGCAAGGCGAGGGCAATGGCGATCAGCACGCGTTGCTTCATCCCGCCGGAGAGTTGATGCGGATACTGGGCCACGCGCTGTTCGGGATGGCTGAGACCCACGCGGGTCAGTAACTCAATCACCCGCTGCTGCCGCTCTTTCCGGCTGATACGCAGATGCAGTTGCAGCATTTCGCCCACCTGTTCACCGATGGTTTTCACCGGATTGAGGGAGTTGCCGGGGTCCTGAGGAACGAGGCTGATGCGCACGCCGCGCAGGCTATCCAACCGTTTCGCTGACCAGTCGCTGATATCGGTGCCGTTCAACAGGATTCTCCCGTGATCGCGGCGACCATTCTCCGCCAGCAGGCCAATAATTGCCTGTGCCGTGGTGGTTTTACCGGAACCGGATTCGCCGACCAGCGCCACCATTTCGCCTGCCTGTAAGTTAAAGCTGACGTTGTGCACCACCGGATGCCATGCGCCCTGTTGGCGATAGCTGAGGGTGAGGTTTTCAATTGCCAGTAACGCGCTCATTTGGTACCTCCGGCCAACTGTTGACTGATGCGGTTGGCAGCCAGCACCACTGCCACCACCACGATGCCGGGAAAGAGGGTTAGCCACCAGGCGGTGGCGAGGTAGTTGCGGCCCTCCGCGATTAACAGTCCCCACTCCGGAGTGGGTGGCGGGGTGCCGTAACCGAGAAAACTCAGGGTGGAGAGCGCCAGAATTGCCTGACCAAATTGCAACGCGGCAAAGGCGATCACCGCCGTTAATGAATTCGGTAAAATATGCCGCCACAGCACGTGCCAGAAGTTACCGCCGCTGCCGTAAGCGGCTTCGACATATTCACTGCGCCGGATACGCACCACCTCACCGCGTGCCAGGCGGGCAAAACTGGCAATCGACGCAATGCCCACCGCCAACGCCGCATGAACTGTGCCAAATCCCAATAAAATCAGGATGCTGAGTGAAAGCAGCAGGGAAGGGATGGACAGCAACACATCCACCAGGCGCATCAGCAGGTTTTCGGTACGTTGCCCGACCGCACCGGCAATCACGCCCAAGGTGGTGCCGCCAATCAACCCCATCGCCACAGCGGCGACGGCGGCCGCCAGCGATTGTGACGCGCCATACACGATACGGGTAAACAGGTCACGCCCGAGTTGATCGGTGCCGAGCCAGTAGGCGGCGTGCGGCGGTAAGCGCTGCGCACCGGCAATGCCTTCGGTCGGGCTAAAATGGGTGAACAGTCCTGGCGCGAGGGCGGCCAGCAGCGCCAGCAACATGATCCCCCATGCCAGCCACAATCCGGGTTGCAGTGGCAACCTGGGACGTCGGTTTTTCGCGCGTTCGCTGCGGCGCGCCGCCGCATAATCCACCAGACTCATCAGTGACCTCCCGGGATGGCGTGTAGCCGGGGATCAAGCAGCGGCATCAGCACATCCACCAACAAATTAATCAGCACAAACCCCAGCGCGGAGATCATCACTACCGCCTGGAGTACCGCCACATCCTGATTGTTGACCGCCTGTTGTGTCAGTTGGCCCAAGCCGCTGAGGCCAAACACCGTTTCGGTGATCAGCGCCCCGGCAATCAATTCTCCCAGCAGTAAACCGGCGACGTTCAGCACCGGTAGCAGCGCGTTGCGCAATACATGACGCCACAACACCCGGTTTTCGCTGGCACCTTTGGCCCGCGCTACCGCCACAAAGGGCTGGGTGGCGACGTCATCAATACTGCGCAACAGGATTTGCGCCAGTGGCGCAGAAATCGGGATCGCCACGGTGAGCACTGGCAGAATCAAACCCTGAAGGGGCGAGGGATTGATCACCGGAATCCAGCGCAGTTGAAACGAGAACACCTGAATCAGGGCGATACCGAGCCAGAAGGTCGGTAACGAAATAAACAGTGCCGGGACCGACTGCAAGAAAGCGCGCAATACACGCAAACCCGGCAGGCGTGATAACGCCGCCAGCGCAAACGCCAGCAGCGCCGCCAGCAGAAAACCTGGCAGTGCCAGGCTTAGGGTGGCGGGCAGGTTGCTGGCGATTAACTCGCTGACCGGCACGCCTGCCTGCACCGAATAGCCGAAATCACCGCGCAACATCGCCAGCAGGGTATGTAGGTACTGCTGCCAGATTGGGCTGTCGGCCCCGTATGCCAGGCGCATGTCGGCAATTTGCGCCGGGCTGAGGCCGAGGTCCGGGTTCTGAAACTTAATCAGAATCGCATCGCCCGGCAGTACCTGGAGCAGAAAGAATGACAAGGTAAACGCCGCCCATAGCACCAGCAGACCTTGCCCCAACCTGTGCAGCAGAGAGTGTCGCATCGTTAATCCGCCTTAGTGTTTTTCCAGCCACGCGCCGTAAAACGACGGACGGCCTACCGCTTCAAAACTGATGCCTTTCAGCCAGGGCGCACCGGCGAACACCTGCGGTTCTTCAAAGATCGGGATCACATAAGCGTTGTCCAGCAGGTAACGTTGGGCGTCTCCGGTCAATTGCAGGCGTTTTTGCGGGTCGACTTCGGCAGAGATGCCAACCAGCAGGGTGTTCAACTGGTCGTCGCGGAAGTTTTTCACCTTGTCACTGGAGCCACCTTTTTGCAGCAATGCATCGCGATTGGTCGGGTAGAACATACTTTTCACCACGTCCGGATCGGCACGGCCCACTTCGGTTACCGAGACCGGTGTTTTCAGCGGGTCGAGGTTATCCAGCGTTTTGCTCCCCGCATCACCGGCTTTCACCGTCAACACCACACCCACCTGACGCCATTGCTGCGCCAGCAATTGCAGCACTTCTTTGTTCTGCGGCTGCGGCGGCGATTCATACACCGTCAGCGCCAGTTTTTGACCGCCTTTCTCGCGAATGCCATCGCTGCCGGGTTTCCAGCCTGCTGCGTCCAACAGTTGTTTTGCCTGCGCCGGATCGTACTTCAGCTTGTCGCTCAGATTGACATAACCCGCCGCCGAGGCCGCGATGACAGACGTGGCCTGCGGGTAATTGGGGGAGAACAGCGTTTTTACCACCTGCTGTGCGTTGGTGGCATGCAGCAATGCCTGGCGGACCTTCACATCGCTGACCAGCGGGTTATCCGGGCGGAAACTGATGCTGTCATTCACGCCACGGGTGGGTGCGGCATAAATCGGGAAGTTTTGCGCCTGAGCCTGCTTCTCGTCATAGGCCTGCACCTGACGGATAAAATCAGCCTGACCGGCCAGCAGCGCGCCAATACGCACGCTATCTTCGGGCGTCACAATGATTTTGATGCCGTCGAGATTCGCCGGACCTTGCTGCTGAAGGTTCTTCGGCCCCCAGCGGTAATCTTTGCGCGCCACCAGATCCACTTCGCGTCCCAGCTGTTCATTGCTGACCACAAACGGCCCGGAACCGATGATATGGCGTGCATCGCCTAACTGGTCAAAGCTGCGTTGCAGGGTACTGAGAGAGACCAGGCCAGAACCGATGGTGGCGGTGCCCTGTAAAAAGCCCGGTGACGGTTTTTTGAAGTAAAACTTCACTGTCAGAGGATCGACAACTTCGCTGTGGTCGTAGTTGTTGATGACTTCAGACACTGGCAGGCGCTGCGCTTTATTACCCAGCCCGTAAGTATCAAAGTTTTTCGCTACCGCGTTGGCATCTAATGGGGTGCCATCGGAGAAGGTCACGCCGGGACGAATTTTAAAGGTGTATTCGGTTTTGTCGGCGTTGCTGCTCCAGCTTTCGGCAATCCAGGGTTCCACCTGCAAGGTTTTGGGGTTTTGCCAGGTGAGTTTATCGGTGATCTGATTCAGGATGCCGCCGTTCGGGTAAAAACCGCCCGCGGGTGGATAGAGGTTGGTATGCGGTTGTTGTTCCAGATAAATCAGCGTACCGCCTTTAACCGGCGTGTCCGCTGCTTGTGCGCTAAAGATCCCGGTCAGCAGAGCGAAACTTAATGCCTGCAAGTGAAAACGTTGCTTCATGATGGTGAATTCCTTTGTTATCAATTACCCGACGGGCGGTTTTCATCATCGAATGCCGCGTCGGGGAGTTGAACAAAGGAAATTCACTAAGCTTTGCCGAAAAAAATAAATGGTGGGGTGGTGAAAAACGCGCGATAAATCGCTCTTCGTCGTAGCGGCGCGATTTATCGCGCAGAATTAACCCCAGTGCCGCGTAATAAACGCGGCCGCCGCATCCAGCGCATGACGCGCCGCGTCGAGGGCAATATCGCCCTGAAACACATGATGCATCCCTTCATAAATATCCAGCCGCACCTCCCCACCACGGGCGGCAGCCGCTGCGGCATAACGGGTGGCGTCATCCAGCAACAACTCATCGGTTCCTACCTGAATCGCCAGCGGGGGTAATACTTCCGGCACGCCATACAGCGGGGAGGCCAGGGGGGTGGTGGGATCGTTACCGTTGAGGTAGGTCGCGGCCAGTTGGGTCAGGATTTCCGGGTGGAAAATCGGATCGTAGGTTTCAGGGTTAGTGAACGAAGCGCCGGTAAATGCCAGATCGAGATAGGGCGAAAATACCACGGCGGAACGCACTTCCGCGCTCACGCGGGGATTTTGTAATAAGCCCAACGCCAGGCCAGCACCAGCCGAATCACCGATTAACGCGTATTGCGTGATCCCTTGTGTGGCGAGCCAGGTGGGAATGTGGGCAATGGCCTGCGGTGCGGCCGGGAAAGGGTGGTTCGGGGTTAACGGGTAGTCTGGTACGAACGTGGCGATACCGGTGCGTGCCGCTAACTGACTGGCAAAACCGCGATAGGCGCGTGCGCTGCCGAGGGCATAGCCGCCACCGTGGATAAACACCAGCGCCCGCCGGGCGGAGGCTGCTTCCGGCTTCACCCACCAGCCATTGACGGTGTCGGTATTGACCGCCTCCGTTACCACGCCCGCCGCGATCGGCGTCTGTTCCAGCAATGCGTCATACCATTCCGGGATGGTTCCCTGAAATGTGCTGCGATGCTGCTCCAGTGCCGCAAGGATTTGCACTTCCAGCGTGCGGTCAGCGGCGGACAAGGGGTGACGAGTTTCGATGGGTGTTGTCATGGGCGTAATCTCCATTTAGCGGTGCCGAACCATTTCGACCTGCCCGAGTATGTTGCATTCCTGTGCAGCTGAACAGGCTGACCATTTCTATTTTCTTAATGCACTTTGTCGATTTTGTTGTTTTACGAACGTTATTCGCCGTTCCACACTAACCGCCATATTCATGACGGAAAGGATAAGGCGTATGTCATACCGACTGAGTTTGCTGGATAAATCGCCGATTGCCGAAGGAGAAAGCGCGAGCAACGCGCTGCATCGGACCCTGCATCTGGCGCAACAGGCGGAAGCCTGGGGCTATCACCGTTTCTGGTTGGCGGAACACCACAACTCGTCAAAACTGGCCAGTCCGGCCCCGGAGTTGTTGATGGCATGGATCATCGGCCAGACGCGACATATCCGCGTGGGTTCCGGCGGCGTAATGCTGCAACACTACAGCCCGTATAAAGTGGCTGAAAACTTTAACCTGCTGGCCTCGCTGGCTCCGGGACGTATCGATCTTGGTGTCGGTAAAGCGCCCGGCGGGTTGCCCTTGTCAACGCGAGCGCTGCAACTTGGCACCCATGCCGCTGAAAAAGGCAGTTTCGCCGAACAGCTGGCGCTGCTGGATGGTTGGCTGCAACCGGCAGCACAGACGGAGGATGAAGAATCGCTGGTCGCGACGCCACAACCCTCGCGTCCGGCCAATCGCTTCCTGTTGGGGGCCAGCGAGGAGAGCGCCCGGCTGGCGGCAGAACTCGGCTGGCAACTGGTGTTCGCCGCCCATCTGAATGGCGACCGTGCATTGATGGAGCGGGTGCTGGCGCATTATCACCAACTCAGCCACGGCCAGCGTGCGCTGGTAGCGGTGCAGGTGGTGGTGGCGGATTCCCCGGCGGCGGCTGAACTGCTGGTCAGCAATCTGCGTTTCTTCCACGTCAGGGTGAAGGACGGCCAGAGCGTGAATGTTGGCAGCCTGGAGCAGGCGGAACGTTATGTGCGGCAGGGCGGTTATAGCGATTACGTGATTGAACCGCGAAGCCCGTCGTTACTGAAAGGCACGGCGGCGCAGGTCCATGCCCAGCTTGAGGCGCTACATCAGAACTTCGGCATTGATGAGTTTGTGATTGATTCGCCGGTAGTGGAAGAACAGGCACGTCTGAAATCCCTTGAACTGTTGGCAACCCATCGTCTGGTCGCCGCCTGAGTGACATCCCCGGAGATACCCCATGACGCAATTTTCGCAACAGCAGCTGATTGACTGGCGACGCGAGCTGCACAGCTGGCCGGAACTCTCCAGCCACGAGGTAGAAACCACGGCCCGTCTGCGCAGCTGGCTGCAAGCCGCCGGAATACGTCTGCTGGATTATGCGCTGGAAACGGGCGTGGTCGCGGAAATCGGCCAAGGAGACACGGTGATCGCACTGCGCGCCGATATTGATGCCTTGCCAATTCATGAAGCTACGGGTCTGCCTTATCGTTCGCGTCATACCGGTGTGATGCATGCCTGCGGGCATGATGTGCACAGCGCGGTCATGTTGGGAGCGGCGCTGCAACTGCAAGCGCAGGAGGCGCAGTTACCAGGGCGCATTCGTATTTTGTTTCAACCCGGCGAAGAGAACGCCACAGGCGCACGGCAATTCATCAAAGCGGGCGTGTTGCAGGATGTGCAGGCGATTTTCGGTATGCATAACGAACCCGGACTGCCGACCGGCACCTTTGCCACTCGCGGCGGCGCTTTCTATGCCAATGCCGATCGTTTTGTGATTCGTGTGAATGGCAAAGGGGCGCATGCCGCCCATCCCGAGCAAGGCGTGGATAGCATCGTGGTTGCCAGCCAGATCATTCAGGCCCTGCAATCGCTGACCAGTCGCAGCTTTAATACCCTCGATAGCCTGGTGCTGAGCGTGACCCGCATCGACGCGGGCAAAACCTGGAACGTATTGCCAGGCGAAGTTGAGTTTGGCGGCACCGCCCGGACCCACGATCGCGTGGTGCGGCAGCAGCTGGAGCAACGTGTGCGGCGTCTGGTTGAGAACGTGGCCGCTGCGGCGGGTGCACAAGCCAGCCTGAGCTGGCACGCCGGGCCGCCGGTACTGGAGAATGATGTCCACTGGGCCACCTTTGCCAGCAACGTGGCACAGCAGGTGGGGTATCGCGTACAAACTGCGGATCTGCATCTCGGCGGCGAGGATTTCGCCTTTTATTTACAACAGATCCCGGGCGCTTTTGTCAGTATTGGCAGTGCCAGCGATTTTGGTCTGCATCACGGCGGTTTTAACCCGGACGAAGCGCTGATCGCGCCCGCCGCCAGTTACTTTGCTCAGCTGGCACAGCAGGCATTGCAACATCTCAATGCCCGATGTCGTGACGCCATCCTGAATTAACCCATCCCCGAAGAAATTTCACCTGCAACGGTATGCTGCGCGCTGCCGTCAGGCTTCGCTATGGCTAAAGAGAGACGATTATGACTGCAAGACAACTCCGACTGGGCACCATCCTGCATGGCGCATCCGGCAATATGTCCGCCTGGCGTCACCCGGCCGCACTGGCCGATGCCAGCATCAATATTGACTATGCCAAACACATTGCGCGCAAAGCGGAGCAGGGCAAGCTGGATTTTCTGTTTGTGGCTGACGGGCTGTTTATCAATGACAAATCAATCCCGCATTTTCTCAACCGCTTTGAACCCCTGACGCTACTGTCGGCGCTGGCGGGCGTTACGCAACATCTGGGGCTGGTGGGCACCGTGTCCACCTCCTATAGCGAACCCTTCACTGTGGCGCGCCAGTTCGCCAGCCTGGATCATCTGAGTGGTGGCCGTGCTGGCTGGAACGTGGTGACCTCACCGCTGGAAGGATCGGCGAAAAACTTTTCGCGGCAACAGCATCCCGAACATGCGCTGCGCTATCGCATCGCTGATGAATATTTGCAGGTGGTAAAAGGGTTGTGGGATTCGTGGGAAGGCGATGCCTTTGTGCGTAATAAAGAAAGCGGCCAGTTCTTCGATGCCAGCAAGCTGCACACCCTCAACCATCACGGCGATTTCTTCCAGGTGCAGGGGCCGCTGAACATCGCCCGCACGCCGCAGGGGCGTCCCATTATCTTTCAGGCCGGTGCTTCGGAAGACGGCAAAAAGCTGGCGGCGCGTCATGCTGACGCCATCTTTACGCATCAGCCCACACGCGAAGAGGCGCAGGCATTCTACCGCGATGTGAAGAAGCAACTGGTTGCTAATGGCCGCCAGCCCGAGGATCTGCATATCTTCCAGGGCGTAGGGGTGATCGTTGGCGATGATGCCGAGGATGTGGAACGTCAATATCAAACCACCGCCGCGCTAGTGTCGATTAACGATGCGCTGAATTACCTTGGCCGTTTCTTTGACCACCACGACTTCTCACAATACCCACTGGATGAGCCTTTCCCGGAAATCGGTGATATCGGCCAGAACAGCTTCCGCAGCACCACCGACGAAATAAAGCGCAAAGCGCGCGAATACGGCCACACGCTGCGGCAGGCGGCACTGGAAGCCGCCACGCCACGTCCGCTGTTCCACGGTACGCCAGAACAGGTGGCGGATGGCCTGCAACTGTGGTTCGAAACCGACGCGACAGACGGCTTCATCATCAACGGCGGCACGCCGGACACCTTCGAACGGTTTGTCGATCGCGTTGTGCCGATTTTGCAGGCACGCGGTTTGTCACGCCTTGACTACCCTGGGACCACGCTGCGCGCCAGCTTTGGTTTGCACGATCCGGTTAATCAGTTCACACAACAATAAAAGCGAGTTGATGCCGATGAAGGAGGCTTCATGAGTCAGCAATTTTTCCGCGATGTGTCACCGGAAGCGCCGGAATTGCAACCTATTCTGACTGGGTTGTTCGGCGAATATGAGGCGCGCTATGGCGATTTTTTTCGTCACAACCAGCAAGTCGAACTGAACGAATGGTACTTAGCGCCGCAGGGGTTGTTTATTGTGCTGGAGCGGGACGGCGAGATTATCGCGATGGGGGCGTACAAAGCTTATGACGACCACACCGCGGAATTAAAACGCATCTGGACACGAAGCGACTTGCGCCGTCAGGGGCTGGCGTTGCTGATTTTACAGGAGCTGGAACGGCGCGCGTTGCGCGCCGGGTATCAGCGCATTTTCCTCACCACCGGTTTTCGCCAGCCGGAAGCGGTACAGCTGTATATCGGGCATGGCTATCAGCCGCAGTTTGAATTGCGTGAGGATATGGAGATCTACGGCCAGCCACCGTATGACGGTCGTTTGCGCTTCCTGAAAGTCATTGATGTGCACAGCAAGCAGCCAGCATAAAACCGAACCACAGCAGGCACGCTATCCGGCATGGCGTGTCGGGGCGATTGACGTGTTTATTTGGGCGTGCCTCGATCCTGAAAATGCACACATTGAGTGATCTGATTAACTGACCTTAATCTGAAGCAAGTAAAACAGATGACCTTTCACCTCTCTGTAATCCTGTCTCATGATTTAAAAACGCTTCGCATGTCCGAATAATCTTAATTGTCAGGAACAATCCAGTCAGTGAGTAGAATAACGCTGGGGTCTCGCTAAAAAACCTGATAGTCCAGCCAGGTTAAAAATAGTCTTATTTTCCGTTGTCTGTCTGATCCCTGATTTCATTGGTTTTATCAGGGGCGTTAACCTGGGGCAGCAGTTAAATGATTCGGGGGGATTTATTAGTTATGCCGGGCGATTAATTCAGAGACGATTGCCTTGCTTGATTTAGTTTGTATTATTTCCTGAAATCAGCTTGTAAAAATGCAAATAATGATAAGTTTGCATTACAGCCAGATTACAAGGAGAGTACCGTGTCAACAGTACACAGTAAAAGTGAGTTCTGTCTCAACCATTGTAACCATTTACCACCGACACCGCTGAGCATTCCCGATATTAACCTTCCTTTCGCCGCTCCATCCCCCCGCTCCGACAGCGACCAATTGCGGGCGAATGCTCTCGCCTGGGCGCAACGCTATTGTCTGATTGGCCGCCGCGGGGCGCACAGGTTGAGTACCACTCCACTACTCGAACTGGGGGTCGCGTTGTGCGGCCAAGCTCCCGGACAACGAGCCGAGATATTGGTGTGCTGGTATTTGTGGGTGCTCATTCTCGATGATCGTATTGATGATGGACCCTGGGCGGAAAACGGCACGCTGGATCGTTTCATTACCGAGGTACAGGCGGTGACCGAAAATAACAGTGCTGATCCGTCACGATTTGATGATCCCATGCTTGTTGCCTTGGCCGATGATCTGTGGCCGCGCACCAAAGATCTGGGGAGTGAGAGATGGCGACATCAGCTGGTGCAGAATCTGATCCAACATCTGCGCGCGCAGGCGATGCTGGTACAAATGCGAGAAACCGCCGTAACGGTTACGTTGGACGAGTATTTGCCGCTACGCCGTGACTCGTTCGGTGCCTTGTTCTTTTTTGATCTTATCGATGGCGCTGAAATGCTTGATCCGTATTCGCATGCAGCGGACATTGAATGGTGGAATAAGCTGCGTGAATACTGTGCTGATATTATTGCCTGGACGAACGATATCCATTCGATAGCCAAAGATGTGGTGTGTGGTGAGCGTTTCAACCTGGTGTCGATTCTGGCGGATACTACTGCCAGCGACTGGCCTGCCGCCATCATATCCGCCCGGCAAATGGTGAATACGGCGGTTGAGGAATTCACCGTACTGGCCGCACAACAGACACATTGCCCACCGTCCGCTGCAATTGACCCGGACCGATTACGTCAGGTTGTCAAGGCAGCAGGCGACTGGCACCAGACTGTTTCCCGCTATCACTTGCACCCCGACAATGCTGCGACACTGACTCAGCGCCAGGTGGACCTGAAACGCATCCCACCGACGCTGAAATCCAGAGAATTTGAAATCGATCCCTACCCTTTGTATGCGCGATTACGCACAGAGATGCCGATCGTCTATGACGAACCCACGGATGTGTGGCTGGTGAGTCGGCATGCGGATGTCAAAGCCGCATTGACCCATCCGGGGGCAAGCAATAATAACTATTCCTGGCAAATTGGACCGTTGCTGGGACACACGATTGTCTCTATGGATGGCTGTGAACACGCTCAGCATCGGGCATTGCTTAATCCCCTATTCCGCAGTAAAGCACTTGCCGTATTTAAAAGCTCCATCACGTCGGTGACCCGTGATCTGTTGGCGAATATGCAAGGCCGAACCCAGGTTGATCTGGTTGCCGATTTCGCCGCAACGTTGCCTGTACAGGTGATGGCTCATGCGCTGGGTCTCCCGGCTGAAACAGCCGAAGAGGTGGCGAAGCTAAAGAGCTGGTGTGCCGTTGGCTTCGCGTACCTGGGGAACTATCGCCAGGAGCCAGCACTGTTAAGCGGTGGACTATCCAACCGGGATCGTTTTTACGATTTTATTCAGCCACACATCGACGCCCGTCGTGCGGAACCCAAAGGCGATTTGATCTCGCAGCTGCTGGCTGCAAAGATTGATGGTCAACCGTTGTCAGAGGCATTCATTCGGGCCTATACCGCGATTCTTATGACCGCCGGTAGCGTGACCAGTGTCGCGACCCTGACAAACCTGATTGTCAACCTGCTGAACCAGCCTGGCGTCAAAGAGGCGGTGATGGCGAAGCCAGAGTTGATGGACAATGCGCTCAATGAAACCCTGAGGCGAAATCCGCCTATGCAACTGGTACTCCGGGAAGCCAGAGAAGCGCTTCTGTTGCCTTCCGGAACCATTCCCGCTGGCGCGACCCTGGCCTGTTTGATCGGTTCGGCCAATCGCGATCCGAGCCGATTCAGCGACCCTGACAGGTTCGACATATTGCGACCAGACCAGACGACAAGTCACTTCGCCTTCGGAGCGGGGCGCCACTTCTGCCTGGGCGCGTTGCTGGCAAGAATGGAGATCACCACAGGCGCCAGCATGTTGCTACAGGCCTTTCCAAACGTTGACTGGGCACCAGGGTTCCAGCCCATTGAACGCGGGTTCCTCAAACGCAGTTTTGATCGGCTGGAGGTAACACTGTGATCACACCTGACATTGCTGTAAAGCCCGGTTACATCAGCAGTTACCTTGGTGATCAGCATGCTGGCCAATTGGCGCGGTTACGCACCCTGGAACGCGCCTTCGACCCGCTGAGCCAGGCCGTTTTTGAACAACTTCATCTTCCTGCTAAGTCTGCCATCCTCGATGTGGGTGCAGGTGCTGGATCGCTGGCTGGCTGGTTAGCCAGCAGATACCCTGACGCAACGATCACCGCTACCGATATCGACACCCGATTCCTCACCGTTATACCCGGCATTCGGGTGATTCAGCATAATGCAGAGACTGATGATTTTCCTGCTGCCTCCTTTGACGTGGTACATATTCGGGCTCTGCTGTGCCACTTATCTGAACGCGAACAGGTATTGAATCGAGCGGTGACGTGGGTCCGACCGGGAGGGTGGTTGGTGGTTGAAGATGTGAGTTTACAGCCGAGCTTAAGAACGGAGAACCCGTTGTTCCGCAAGATAGCGCAAGCCGGAGTCACTCTCCTCGAGCAATCTATTGGTTCCGACATGTTCTGGGCCGACCAGCTTCCGGGCCGGTTACGGGAGCGAGGGCTTTGCAACATTGGGCATCTTACGCTCGAAGGTCAAATTGGCGATAACAGTCCTGCCGATGCCTTCTGGGCAGCGACGACCGCACAGTCAGTGCCAGCGCTGCTGACACTGAAGCTACTCACTCAGAACGATATCGATGCCATGACCAACCTGCGTGCAGATCCAGGATTTATTGAAACGGCGTTGACGTTCGTGAGTGCCTGGGGGCAAATCTCCTGAGCGATGGCGCATCAGCATCATCCCTGTCAGACAGGAGGCGGCAGCCAGCTTTGCACAGCGCGCAACGCCGGTTTCTATTTATGCGTCAAACAGTTGCATTCAAAATAAACTGCACTATCCTCTCAAATACGGCGGAACTAAAACCGCCGTCACAAAAAACGGTCATCAAAAGCAGCTATCCTGCATCATAAAATCATAAATGCTGCTATTCACCCATTTAAAATCAACTGGTTGCAATGAAAATACGCTTCCTGTCCGCCAATGTGCATAAACTGGCCGAAGTCCGCACCATCCTGGAGCCGGTCGGCGTTGAGGTGATCCCTATCGCCCGACGCATCGAAGAGATTCAGACCGAAAATGAAGTCGAGCTGGTGCGCGATAAGCTCACCAAGGCATTTTCGATCATCGGCCGCCCGCTGTTTGTCGAGCATACCGGCTTGTATCTGGATGGGTTAAACGGCCTACCGGCCGGACTGACACGCATTTTCTGGCATCGTCTTGAAGCGGAGCGTTTTACCAAGCTGGTGCAGGGGCTGGAGAGCCAAAGCGTGACCGCCAAAACCGTACTGGGGTATTGCGATGGCCGTAAAATGTACCTGTTTGAAGGCGAAGTCCGTGGCACCATTGCCGCGCAGGCGGCGGGGCCGCGTCAGTTTCAGTGGGATTGTGTGTTTATCCCGGACGGGCATACCCAAACCTTTGCCGAGATGGGCGAGCTGAAAAACGAGATTTCGATGCGTCGGCTGGCGCTCGATCGCTTCGCCACATTCTTAAAAACATCACGAGGATTGGCATGAAACCGGAACTGAAACGTGCCTACGACGCCGGAAAGCTGATCCTGTTCGCCGGGGCAGGGATTTCGCGCAACCTCGGCCTGCCGGAGTGGCATGAGTTAATTGCGCATCTCGCCAATGAACTGGGCTACGATCCGAAAATCTTCAATACCTACGGCACCCATCTGTCGTTGGCGGAATATTACAAACAACGCAAAGGTTCACTTGGTCCGTTACGCAGTTGGATGGACCGCGAATGGCACCGCCCGGATATCGATGTGCGCAGTTCCGAAATCCACACCATGATCACCCAGGGTAATTTCTCGCGCATCTACACCACCAATTACGACCGCTGGCTGGAGATGGCGCACGAGGCGCATGGCGTGCCCTACAGCAAGGTAGCGAACGCGGCTGACCTGGTGTCGCTCACCGAAGATAAGCGCCATATCATTAAATTACACGGTGATTTTGACGATGATACCTCGATTGTTCTCGACGAAAGCAGCTATTTTGAGCGACTCTACTTCGATTCGCCGCTGGATATTAAGCTGACACACGATGTGATGGGCAACTCGGTGTTGTTTGTCGGCTACAGCATCAGTGACTTTAACATCCGTCTGCTGTTTTACCGGCTGACCAAGATGTGGGGGCGCACTGGGCTGGCATCGGCACGACCGAAATCCTACCTGTTTACCAACCGTAATAATCCGGTGGCGAAAGAAGTGCTGGGGCAGTGGGGGATTGAGATGATCGTCTCTGAAGAGGATGATCCGCGCAAAGCACTCGCGGATTTTTTGCAGGAATTGATCGCCTGACAGGCAAAAAACCATTGCCTGACAACGATAATTCGGAATATACTGTATATAAATACAGCTAATGAGGTGCATCATGGCAGTCGAAACCAAATATGTTGTGGTCAGAAAGGGTGAAGAAAAAATGACGTTTGCCAATAAAAAAGACGCAGATGCCTGGGACAAGATGCTCGACATGGCTGATGCCTTTACTGACTGGTTGCTGCAAAACAACCCTGAAATGGATGAAGGTCAGGCGGAAGCGCTGGGCCTGCAACTGGCTGAGCAGAAAGACGCGGTGCAGCATATCCTGCGTACCAGCAAACTGCCGGAACCGGTAAATGCCGAAGAGACGGCCCCCGGCGAGACGGCTAAAGCCGATGAGGCCGAAGCGGCACCGGCGGATGCACCGGAAAAGAAACCGCGCGCGGTAAAAGCCGCCTGATTTAACACCACGCCGTCGTCAAGGACGGCGTGGTTGTTATCCCGTAGCGGCGCGATTTATCGCGCAATGTGATGCAATGTCAGAAAACCGCACGATAAATCGCGCTGCTACGTTTGGCATCAATCTGAATATTTGATCTGATAGCGGGTACTCCGACCGCCTCCCGGCAACTTTTCCAGATAACCTTTTTCCAGTAACTCGGTCAGATGGCGCGTTGCCGTTGCTTTACTGACTTTCGCCACTTTTTGATACTGGCTGGCACTGATACCTGCGGTAAATCCTTGTTCGCCGCCATCCAGCAAACGGTTCAATACTTTCGACTGTTCAGCACTCAGCTCAGCATCACGATGGTTTGACCAAAAACGCGCTTTTTGTTGCGTGCTTGTTACCGTCTGCAATGCCTGTTCGAGGCTATCCTTCAATACCTCCAGAAACCACACCAGCCAGGCCGTGACATCCATTCCTCCGTGCTGAGTTTCCTGCAAAATGCGGTAATAGTCAGTGCGCCGCGCCAGAATTGATGCTGACATGGCATATAAACGAATACTTTGGCTATCAGCCTGCGCCAGCGCCAGATCGGTTAACGCACGCGTAATGCGCCCATTGCCATCATCGAAGGGATGTAAGGTGACAAACCACAAGTGGCATAATCCGGCGCGTAACAGTGGGTCGAGCAGCACATCTGCGCGGCTATCATTAAACCAGCTGATAAATTGTTGTAGTCGCGCTTCTAAGCCTGCACGTGGCGGGGCTTCAAAGTGAACCGTGGGGCGATCGATGCGGCCAGAAACAACCTGCATTGGCTCATCGCCTCGCAGGCTACCTGTATTCACCCGTTGTACTGACCATTCATTAGCGGGAAACAACCAGCGATGCCAGCCACATAAACGATCGAGGGTTAAAGGTTGATCGCGCAGGGTGATGGCATCCATCATCATAGCAGCCAATCCTTCTGAACGCTCAGATACCGGGTAAGGTTGGTCTAGCGACACGCCCAGGCGGCGGGCAAGAGATGACCTTACCGACTGAGCATTCACGCGCTCATCCTCAATGGCGGATGAGGAGAGGATGTTGGTCAGCAGGGTGTCCAGCGTTTGTTGATCGCTGTTGTCGGCAATGCTGGCTCGTCCTAACAACACACCGCGCTGTTGTTGCAGGTGCCTCAGGCAGGGGAGTAATTGCGCATCCTGCCAGTGAAAGATCGGCCAGTCAGGCTGTTGCCATATCCACATGTTTTACCTCGGGTTAATCAGGCAGTGAGCCGAATGTTTTGCTAATCAGCTCACTGGGTGAGCCGATAACATCACCTATTCGGCTCATACTATGAGCCGAATAATAGATCATATTCGGCTCATGAACCAGTTAACCTCGATCACCCCTTCCGTAACGGCGTGACATTCAGCTTGATCAGAACAAATCCACGCGGACATCAATACCCGCAGTGCGACCATTATTGACCTGCGCGAATGCGGTGGTGCCACTGAGGAAACCATAGGTGCGATAACGACGGTCAAACAGGTTATCAATATAAGCGGAGACGGTGATGCGTTGCGTGGCCTGCCAGCCAAGACGCAGGTCGGTGGTGGTGTAACTCCCCTGGCGCAGCGTGTTGTCACCATCAAAATATTGCGGCCCCACCAGATTGATGGCGGCACGCGGCATCAGCGATCCAAACGGCGTTTCGATATTCCCTGTCACGTTGCTGCCTGCCGCATAGCGTGGCACAAAGGGAACACGCTTACCGGCATAGCTTTCGCTGTCATCGCTAAACGCTGAATGAACATAGCTGCCATTGACGCCCCACGACCAGCCTGGCGTAAACTGCCAGTTAGCATTGAATTCCGCACCGCTGGCATCTGCACTCCCCGCGTTGCTTAGCGTCTGATAGCCCACGGGTCCTGAATAGAGTTGCAGGTTGCGCGTGTGGGTAGAGAACAGCGCACCATCGAGCTGTACGTTCCCCTGCTGGTAACGGCTGCCAACTTCATAGTTGATGGAACGCTCGGCATCGTAAGGATCGGCAGAAGTACCAGCGACGGGCGAAATAGAAAAACCAGCCGGTTTATAACCTTGGGCGATACGGGCATACAGCCGCCAGGCATCGGTCAATTGGTAGCCGCTGGAGAGTTGCCCCAGCCACTGGTTATCACGCGTGCTGTTGCTGTCGCCCCACGCGTAGCCCAGGCTATTGCCGTTGTAGCGCGTTTCCGCTTTGTCATGAGAAAAACGTAGCCCGGCTCCGAGATCCCAGCGCGACGTCACGTGCCAGGTCAGGTCGCTGTAAGCCGCGAGGGTTTCCGCCTGGGTGTGCGAACGGGTGGCGGTGATGGCGCTGCCAGCGTAATCGTAATGTGAATCCATTGCTTCACGCGTGTCCTGGCGATAGAGGCCAAATACCGCATCAAGGGTGTCATTACCGCGCGTCGCAGCACGCAATTCCTGTACATTCTGGTTCCAGCGTTCGGGCAGGTTAGCGGTGTAGCCGCTGTACGGGAATTTACGATCGTAATTTTGCTGCTGCCACGCTGTCACCAGGCTGATGATCCAGTCGTCACCGTTATAGCGTCCGCTCAGGGACTGACTGTGGCTGCAACTGCGCAGGTAAGGATCGCCGCCACCGGCATCAATCGCCAGTGTACGGCTGTTGACATTGGCAAAGGGCACGTAGGTATCCTGGGTGGCGTGGGTGCAGGTTTCGGTCACATCCGCGGTGGCTTCCCATGGTTGACCATCCGGAGCCAGCCGCAGTTTGACATTACCGGCATTGATGCGAGAGCCACCAAGGTGATCGCTACCCGTTGCCGGGTTGGTCATCGCACCGTTATCCACCTGACGCAGTAGCGTGGCGCTACCGTACAACAGCCCATCCTGTATCGGCCCACTCAGTTGCAATTTGCCGTGATAGCCGTCGCGGCTGGCATAACCGCCTTCGAGGTAACCGCGCGCGGTACTGTCAGGCTGATGCGTCACAATATTGATAATTCCGCCCTGAGCGCTTTTGCCATACAGCGTACCCTGCGGGCCACGCAGCATCTCGACGCTATCCACATCCAACAGCGGCTGCATGGCGAGGGTAGACAATTGCGGCACGCCATCGACGTAAAAACTTACCGCCGGATTATAAAAATCCTGTGCTGAGGAGATGCCGCGTAGCGACACCGACTGAAACAGCAGGCTGCCGCTGTTGCCCATTTGTAAACCGGGCAGCACACGGGATAACTGATCGGTGCGGCTGACATTGGCATCGGTCAGCGTACTGCTATCGACTTTTACCGCCGATACGTTGCGTGAAGATGCTGCTGTCGGTGCTTGTTTGCTGGCGGTCACCACGAGAGTGTCGGTCTGGCTGGTGTTATCGGCAAAGGCGTGTGGGGTAAAAGCCAGCAGGATGCTGCCTGGCCACAGCGCAAGGGGGGTTAATTGCATGGTATGGCGTCCCTGAGTGTCGAAAAATCCTGAGGTTACGGGAGTGACGGAAAAAAACATTGCACGACAAGGTGCAAAATTGCACGATAAAGTTAAATAGAAATCATTATCATTAAGGAGTCTGGGGTGAATCAATCACACAAGGACGCGTTGCTGCAACCAGGGATAAGCCACTTCCTTGCCGGCAACCTCCGGCTCACACGGGTTTACACCACGCTGCAACAGGATTTGCGCCTCAGCGGCACCAGCGCGGCCCATCTTTCGCTGGTGATCATGCGCGAAGGCAGTGGCCATTTTTCCCTGCAACCGGGGCAATTGCAGGCATTCCAGCCGGGATCGTTACTGCTCTCCAGCTCGCGTTTTCCCTGCGCGGGCGAGGATTTCTTTCCGCGTCACTATCTCTATGATTTATTTATTGTTAACTATCCGGTCGGCTTGTGTGATGCGCTCGACTGCGCGGGGCTGGATAGCGGGGGGAGTCAGGGACAAGTCTGGCGTGCCCCCCTCAACGCAACCCTGGAAGCGTTGCAGCAGCAGATCGACGTGGCCTGTCGAGACCAAAGCGCGTTCGGCCAATTGCAACTGGAGAGCTTGTTACTGTCCCTGCTGTGGCATGGCATTGCGCAGGTACAACAAGGGGAAGATTGCCGTGCGGGCGGCGCGTTGTTAATGGGACGCGACCGTCAACGGCTGATTCGCGCCCGCGATTACATGCAACAGCATGCTTGCCGGGAACTGACGCTGGAGGAGGTGGCGCGTGCTGCCGGGATGAGTCAGTTGGCGTTTAAGCGCGGTTTTCGCGCCATGTTTACCATCACGCCGTGGAATTTTGTGATCGAATGCCGTCTGCAACAGGCGCAACTACTGCTGCGTCAAACCATGTTGACGCTGGATGATATCGCGACCCGCTGCGGCTTCTCGCACGCCAGTCACCTGAGCCGCTATTTTCAACGCCAATACGGGCAATCACCGGGCCGCTATCGGCGTCAAATCACCGCATCCTGAGTGCTTTTTCAGCCGTTTTTCTCCTCCGGCTTTGTTCACTTTCCACTCAGTGGTGGCGATTTCAGCCTGAAATTTTCACTTGCGATGCGAATTATAATGATTATTATTCGCATCAATTTGCCGTTTGCACGTGACAGGACAGGAAGGAATTACCCCAGAACTTCGGTTTGAACTGACAAGGAGAACCCGATGGTGGAATCTGTGATTGATAGCAGTCGTTGGCCTTTGGTGTATTACGTGATGCCCGAACGGGTGAGCGCTGAGGATGCTCACCACCACATTGCTGCACTCCAGGCCATACTGGATCGCCAGCAACCTTTTGTGTTGATTTTCAGTGGGGTGGAGTTGCCGAGTGATTCTGCGCAGTTCTTCCGTCAGTACAAAGCCTGGGGGAAACGCACGCGCTCGGCCCAGCAGCGCTATTGCCTTGGCGCAGTTCGCGTTGAGCCGGATGCCGCCAAAAGGCGCTCACTGTGGCGCAAAGCACTGCGTTATCTGACCAGCAGCACCATTCCTTATCCTTATCAGGTCGTTGCCACCAAGCAGGAAGCTGAAAACCAGGCACAGCAGTGGCTGTCAGGGGGCCAGCATGGCTCACGCTGAAGCCCGTTCGCCGTTGCGTGATACGTTGAGTTTATTGCAGGGCGAGGGGCACACGTTTGTGCTGGCGTTGAGCCTGGCGGCGATCGCCGTGGTACTGGAATTGATCCCTTACGCGCTCCTGTGGCAAGCCGCCGTAGTAACCGACCCTGCCACCATGCTGACCCGGCTGGCGATCTGGCTGTTACTGGCGCTGCTGGCGAAATATGCGTTGCTGACGCTGGCAGGCTACTTTAGCCATCTGACGGCATTCCGGGTGTTGTATCGCACCCGTTTGCGCTTAGCCCAGGCGTTGGCTCGCATGCCGATGTTGCAGCTCAGCCCTTACAGCAGCGCGTCACTGCGCAATATCATTCTGAACGATGTTGAGCGGGTGGAGCAATTTATCGCCCATCATAGCGTGGACATCGTGGCGGCACTGCTTAGCCCGCTGATTGCTGCATTGTTTTTGTTCTGGCTCGACTGGCCGATGGCGCTGGCGGCACTGGCAACGGTGCCGTTGGCCTTGTTGGCGCAAAAATTATTTTCCCGTGGCATGGCGGAACGCACGGCACAGTATCATCACGCCTCGGGTGAACTCGATAGCGCGCTGGTGGAATATGTGCGCGGCGTACCGGTGATGAAGGCGTATCAGCAATCGGCGCGGGCATTTCATCTGCTGCACCAGCGGCTGGCGGCTTACCAACAACTGGTGACGCAATTTACCCGGCGTGCCGTGCCGGCCTGGTCGGTGTTCGTGGTGATCCTCAACGCGAATCTGTTCATCCTGCTGCCGCTTGGTATCTGGCGCGTGGCGCAGGGCGGATTGACCCCCGGCACCTTACTGCTGACCTTGATCCTTGGCAGCGGTTTGCTTAAACCACTGTTACGCGTGACGTTTCTCAGCTCAATGCTGCGGGAAATCTTTGCCGGTACGGAACGTATTATGCCGTTGTTGCAGACACCCGCAGCAGACCACGCGTCATCCACCCCCACTGGCATGCCCCTGCAAGTCACGGACGTGAGTTTTGGCTATGGTGAAACACCGGTGGTCAACAAGGTCACATTACGGATTGCGCCGGGGCGCTTCTACGCTTTAATCGGTCCATCCGGTGCAGGCAAATCGACCCTGGCATGGCTGCTGGCGGGGATGTTGCCATACCAAAATGGACAGATCACCCTTGGCGATTGCGACGTGCAGCAGTTGGACGATGCCATGCGCGCGCGTTACCTGGCGCTGGTCACGCAGGACGTGTTCCTGTTGCAGGGTACGCTGGCTGACAATCTGCGGCTCGGCAATCTCGACGCCAGTGACGCAGAACTCTGGCAGGCGCTGGCGTTAGCTCAGGCGGAAAGTTGGGTGCGCAGCTTGCCACAAGGGCTGCAAAGCCCGGTAGGTGAACGCGGGCTGACCCTCTCAGGCGGTGAACGTCAACGTATCGCTATTGCCCGGGCGCTGGTGGCCAATACCCCGATTCTGATCCTTGATGAGGCGACGGCCTTTGCCGATGCGCTGACGGAAACCGCGTTTTACCGCGCTTTGCGCCTGGCACGGCCTGATACCACGGTGATCAGCATTGCCCACCGCCTGTATGCCGTACAGTCCGCAGACTGTCTGGTGATGATGGAGAAAGGGGCCGTCGTGGCGCAGGGCACTCATGACGCGTTGCTCGCCAGTAACGCCCGTTATCGGACGATGTGGCAAAGCCAGTTTAGCTTGGCGCACTGGCATATTCGTGCACAGGAGGTGAATGATGTCACTGATTAAACGCGTATTACGTCAGCCTTCTGCGGGACGGCAGCAGGTGATAAGTGGCATGGTGTGTCGTTTTCTGGCGCAACTGTGCATGGTGTTGCCGTTCTTTATCGCCTGGTGGGCGCTTAAGCAGGTGACAACGTCACAATTAACCGCCGTGTTTTGGGCGCAACTGGCGGCATTCCTGGGAGTGTGTCTGGCGGGGCAATTGGTTTTTTCTCATATCGGCCAGTTACGCTGTTTTCTCGGTAGTTACCAGCTGATGCATAGTGTTCGTGAACAAACTACCGATCATTTACGTCATTTACCCCTCGGCTATTTTCAACAACAACGGCTTGGGGAGACCAGCACGCTACTGACAGATGCCATGCGGCGGGTGGAGGAGATATTTTCCCATTTGCTACCGGAGGTGATTGCGGGTCTTGCGACGTCTCTGCTGTTTTTGCTGGCATTGGCTTGGGTGGATGCGCGATTAACGCTGGCGTTGCTGTTGCCGCTGCCTCTTGGGGCATTATTGTTGTGGTGGATGGGGCGGCATTTGCTGCGGGGTACGCAGCAACAAGGCGCGCGTTTTGCCTCGGCTGCCGGTTTGCTGCTGGAGTTTATCAGTGGTATCAAAACGCTGCGGTTGTTCAATCGCACCAGCCCGATGCTCCATCAACTCGATGAGACTTTTGCCGCCATCCGCCGCGCCAGTATGGGCATTGAAGCTTGGGGCGGGGGCAGTGTGCAACTGTTTCGTTTTATGACGGAATGCGGGCTGGTGACGTTGTTCCTGTGTGCTGCCTGGTTGTTTCGCCTACAGGAAATCGACACCCTGACCTGGCTGTTATTTGTGCTGGTGGCGGTAAAAGTCATTGACCCGCTGTTGGATGCCGCCGCGTATTTCACGCTGCTGCGGGTGATGCAGCAATCGGCGCAGCGTATCGAACATTTGCTGGCACAGCCCGGCATGCCGGAGCAAGGCGAACGGGCGTTAACGGCGTTTAATCACCTCGGCTTTGAACAGGTCAGTTTTGGTTATCATGACCGGGACGTGGTTCATGACATCAGTTTTCAGGTGCCGGAGGGGAGCGTCACGGCACTGGTGGGCACGTCGGGCAGCGGTAAAAGTACCCTGCTGCACCTGTTGGGCGGATTCTGGCCGGTACAGCAAGGGGTGATCACCTTGGGTGGGGTGCCACTGATTCAGCTCGGCAGTGAACAGATATACAGCCGTATTGGTTTTGTCTTCCAGGATGTGCAGCTGTTTGATGGCAGCGTGCTGGACAATGTGCGGATTGGCTGCCCGGATGCCAGTGATGAAGCGGTGATGGCTGCCTGTCAGGCAGCCAGCTGTGAGGAATTTATCAACCTGCTACCGCAGGGTTATCACACGCGATTAGGCGAAGGGGCGCAACGTCTTTCGGGCGGTGAACGGCAACGGCTGTCGATTGCCCGTATGATGCTCAAGGATCCGCCGATTATCGTATTGGATGAGGCCACAGCGTTGCTCGATCCCCTGTCTCAGTCGCAGGTGCAACGGGCGTTGACGCGGCTGGCACGCAATAAAACCGTGGTGATGGTGGCGCACCGATTGCGTACCGTTGAATTTGCCGATCAAATTCTGGTCATGGAGCAGGGCAGGATTGTCCAGCGCGGTACGCATCAAACGTTGATTCAGCAGCCTGGTTTGTATCGTGACTTATGGCAGGCACAGGAAGGACCCTAAATTTTAGGCGGCCGCAATGGTAACATTGCGGCCTTTTCTGATTATCAGCTGCCAACGCATTATCGTTGCAACACCCCCCCGGACGCATGAGTCACCATAGCCATCATAGTGTGCTGATAAATTCTTCAGATATCCCTCATTAAATTAGCGCCGGGAAAATAAAATAACCGATACAAAATGAAATAACTTTTCTTGCTTCGTGATAACGGCAAACTTACGATTTTAAAAACCCGAATTGTATGGACAACTCCGTATGAATTTTCGCGCTGATATTAATGGGCTGCGTGCTTACGCCGTGATTTTGGTGCTGCTGTACCACGTGGGAGTCAGCACTATCAGCGGGGGTTTTCTGGGGGTAGATATTTTCTTTGTTATTTCTGGTTATTTAATGACGGGGATTATTATTTCGCGTCTGCAAAAGCAAAGGTTCTCGCTATTAGGTTTTTATGCATCCCGCTGTCGCCGCATTATTCCTCCGCTGATGCTGATGTGTGCCATTCTGCTGCTGGTTGGGGGTTTTCTGATCCCCCCCGAAGAATACAAAACCCTTTCCGGGCATATTGCCGCCAGCCTGAGTTTTATTTCTAACCTCGTGTATTTTAAAGAGGCCGGATATTTTGATGCCGGTGCGGTCTATAAATGGTTGCTGCATACCTGGTCATTAAGTGTTGAGTGGCAGTTTTATTTGCTGCTACCGCTGGCGTTGATGTTTACTGCCCGTTATCTGCGGTGTCAGTTCGGCTGGGTGATGGCGGTGGGGGCGCTGCTATCCTTCGCGTTGGCGCTGGTGGTGACGCATTTACATGACACCATGGCGTACTTTATCTTGCCCACCCGCGCATGGGAAATGCTGGCGGGTGGCCTGGTCTATCTCGCGCCTAAAAGTCGGCTAACGGGGCAACGCTGGGTAGCTTTCCCTGCTCTGTCAGGGTTGATCGTCAGCGCGATGTGGATTGATGCGGGAACCACCTGGCCGGGTATGATGACGCTGATCCCGGTACTGCTGACCGCGCTGATTATTTATGTTACCGCCAACGATAGCCCGCTACTCAATAACCGGGTGGTGCAACCTATCGGCAAAGCGTCCTATTCGATTTATCTGTGGCATTGGCCGTTGTGGGTGTTCTGGCATCTGGCGGATTTGCCCGTCACGCCGGTCAGTCAGGCATCGTTAATTGCCCTGTCGCTGCTGGTGGGCGGAGTATCCTGGGCGCTGGTAGAGAACAAAGCGGGCTGGTTTAGCGCGCGAACGCCGGTGGCATTGGGCAATGCGGCACTGGTGGTATTGGTCGCCTTGTTGATCGTCGCGCAACAGGGGTTTCCTGCTCGCGCGCCGCAGAGCGTTACTCAGATCAGTCAGTACGCAAAACAACGCTTTGCCGCGGCCCGAGGCTGTTTGGTGGTGAACAGTAAGCAGTCACCGCAGTGCACTTTCGGCAAGGGCAGTGAGGTGAATCTGGTGGTGCTGGGTGATAGCCATGCCAATGCGCTGTTGTCTTCCGTGGTTGCCAGCGGTGATGCGGCCTCTGACACGATTGTCTTTATCGCACAGTCGGGTTGCCCGACGGTGCCGGACATTACCCGGCCAGGACGACCCGATTGCGGTGACTTTGTTAAAAATGCCATCACCACGATTGAAGAGAAATATCCCAAAGCCTCAGTGCTGATCATCAACCGTTTTTCCCTGTATTTACATGGCGAAAACGGCCGCAACGACGATACCCCACAATATACTTTCGCCAATGAAGACAGTTCGCTGAGCAGCTTTCAGCAACATTTCACCCGAGCGGTGAAGAAACTCGCCAGGCATCGCAAAGTGTTTATTATGACGCCAGTGCCAGAGTTTGATTACGACGTCATTTACCGCATGACGCGTGATGCGATGCGCGGTAAACCCTATGCCATTCAGCTACCGTGGGAAGAGTATCAGTCACGTAATCAGGATGCGTTGAAGATGCTGAACCAACTGGTGGCGGAGATACCCAATGTCACGCTGCTCGATAGCGCGCAGGCGCTGTGTGATCGCCATTTCTGCTATGGCGCGCGTGACGGAGTGCCGCTGTATCGTGATAGCAATCATTTGTCGGAGTTTGGCAATAAACTACTGGGTGAGATTTTTGCCGGTATGTGGCGGAGAATTAACGATGTATCCGGGGTAATTATTCCATCGCCGCAGTATGCGGCGGTAGGAATTAGCAGGACATTTTAACAATACGTGACGCGGATTGAATAGTTGACTGTCGGTGCGCGACAATAACACGTGTGATATTTAGGTTAAAAATTTAAATAATTTCAGTGTTATATTTATTGATGACAGCAGTGTTAAGATGGTGACTATAAGTACTGATAATTCTCTTGGTGGCGCATAATATGGACCACCGGTTAAACATGCCCCTTTCAAAAAAGAATATCCTACTGTGAAACCGATGAGTATTGCGATAAACTTTATAAATTTATTCATTTATAATTCCTCGAAAAATTAGTTCCATATGGGTTTTTACTGGCTGGTTATTTTCTTCTGTTTTTTTCTTCGAATATAAGATCGACAATAATAATTGCAACTTTAATAAAAGCAGCAAATACAGTCACCATGACTATGAACTTTGCAATAGAAGGCGGGGTCGCGAACCACGTTGGAAATTCAACTCCGGCACCGTTTAGGATATAAGCAGCTATAAATGTAGCCAACAGGATAGACAAGTATTTAATGATGGTCTTCATAAACCTCCTTGTTTATATTGCGCCACACAATGAGCGGCGGAAGGTATAGTAACGCCTGTTTCTCTATTTTCAATGGGTTGTCATTTACTGAAGCACATGATTAATGAGATTGTTCGTATTTTTAAATGATAAAAAACTTTATGAACATGAAGTAATAAACAGAATGTTATTTTGTTAATTCTTGTTCTGAAATAAGATAATGTGGATAACTTAACAATTTTTTCGGCGCGATATAATGATTGCAATTTTTTTGTGATGTTAGTCACTAAATGAATTGCACACTTTATCCCGCTTGCAGAATTTTAAAAAGAACTGAGATGAGCTAAGTCGCAAAAGGTGAGGTATTGCTTTATGACTGCGGGGATGTAGCGGCGCGATTTATCGCGCAATTTAAATCAAACGATAAAACGCCTGAAAAAAGCGCGCGATAAATCGCGCCGCTACAAACTATGATGGCATCAATGCGTAAATAGCGAGAAAGTGCCCGCATAGTAATGCACCATCCACGCGACATACACCAGCCATACCACTAACACACCTGCCAAAGTCACTTTAGTTGTCATCTTCGTATCCTCTTGTTATGTGGGTGTGAAGACCCTGTGAGGAATAAGCTGACAGGAGATGCGCGCGAGGTTCTTGCGCTGGATCAAAAAAGGGGATGCAAGCATCCCCGTGATGATTTAATTGCGATCAAATCAGGCAATTTGCGCAGCTTTTGCCAATCTACGCTGTCAGGTGTTGATCTCTTCAAGACGACGATTCAGGGTACGCGGGCCGAAAACGCCAATGGTAAACACCACAATCGCCATCGCAATCGAGATCACCATAAACACCGAACCCACCCCCATCTCATGCAGCACCCAGGCAATGGTAAAGCCCGACAGCATGCCGCTGATACGACTAACGGAATACACCATACCAATGGCTTTGGCACGGAAACGCGTCGGGAACAGCTCCGCCTGGTAAGCGCGATAGGAGAAGGTCATGCAGGTACTGGCGAGCGACAGCAACAGGCCAAGGGTGACCAGCATCACCGGCTGCGACTGCCACGAAAACACCGTGCCGACCAGAGCAATTGCCAGCGCCGAACCACTCACCAGCCATTTACGTTCAATACGATCGGCAAAGGTCATGGCCAGTAGCGGCCCCAACGGGCTGGCGAAGGCGATCAAAAACGAATAGAGCAGGCTATGGGTGAAGGTTACGCCTTTGGCTGCCAGCAACGTCGGTATCCAGCTGGCAAAGCCGTAATAGCCAATCGACTGGAAGAAGTTAAACACCAGCAACATGATGGTGCGGCGACGATAGGGCGGACGCCACATTTCATTTTTCACTGCGGGAACGTGCTCCAGCGGTTTTGCCGCTGCCATATCAATCGGCGGCAACACCGCGCCGGTCGATTTCGCCACACGAGCTTCAAGCCGACGGACAATATCTTCCGCTTCCTTGTAACGGCCCTGTTCTACCAACCAGCGTGGACTTTCTGGCAGGCCCATACGGATCAGCCACACCACCACCGCACCAATGCAACCGAACAACACCACCCAGCGCCAGCCGGTCAGGCCAAACGGTGCCAACGGCACCAGCTGCCAGGATAAAAAGGCGATAGTGGGAATCGAGGTATATTGAATCGCCTGCACAAAGGCGTAGGAGCGTCCACGCAGACGCGCCGGAATAAACTCCGAAACGTAAGCATCAATGGTCACCAATTCCGCACCGACACCAATCCCGGAAACAATGCGCCAGAACACGATGGCATAAGGGTGATGCTGAAATGCCATGATGCCGCTGGCAATGGCGTACACCAGCAGCGCGATAATAAACACCTTGCGACGCCCCATGCGGTCGGCAAGATTGGCGATCAGCAGTGTGCCAAGAAATACGCCGAGAAACATCGCGGCGACAAAGGCACCGAGACTGCTGGGATCGAAAAAGTTATGACTGCCGTGAGTAAAAATCCCTTCACGCACCATACCTGGCCCGACATACGCGGTAAGAAACACGTCATAGACTTCGAACCAGCCGCCCAGCGCCAGTGCAAAGATGATGAGCCACAAGGGACGTGCGGCAGGCAATCGCTCCAGTCGCGCGGAGAGTTGCGCGCCAAAAGCTTTCCCTTCTTCTGGTGTGAAGTTGTCGCGCCAGCTGATCGGTGGCGGTAACGACTCGCTCAGTGAAATTTTCTTAAGCACGGTAGGGTACTCCACTTTTTATAATGTTCGTGCAGGTGTTGGACAGTGGGTAGCGGCGCGATTTATCGCGCGGATGTTTCGCCATGCGAGCACCAAACCGCGCGATAAATCGCGCCGCTACGGATCATCAACAGGTTATAACGGGCAACCTTTGGCGCGCAGGATCGCGTTAAAGCGTTCCGGATCGTTGGTGCCAGCCAGGTTACTGGCGCGGATCTTCTCTTCACGCTGCGCATGTTGTTGTACACGCGGCAGCAGTACGCTCAGCTCGTTGTGCGGAATGGCGAGCACGCCATCGGCATCCGCCACGATCAGGTCGCCCGGTGCGACGACCAGACCGGCGCAGTGCACCGTGGTGTTAACTTCACCCGGGCCATCCTTCGACGGACCACGCAGCGTATTACCGCGTGCCCATACCGCCACGCCGCCTTCGGCCCATTCGTTCAGGTCGCGTACCGCACCGTCAATGACAAAACCGGCGATTTTCTTCGCCACTGCCGAGGTCCGCATCAGGCCGCCAATCAACGCCTGGCTGAGATCGCCGGAACCATCGACGACGATCACGTCACCGGGTTGCGCCAGCTCGATCGCTTTGTGGATCATCAGGTTATCGCCCGGACGTACTTTTACCGTCAGCGCCGGACCACACAGCACCAGCTGCGGATCGTTGTGATACGCCGTCAGACCCAGCGCACCAACACTGCGTCCCATAGAGTCGCCAATATTGGGTACCGGCAGCTGGCGGAAAGCCTCCAGCGTCGCGTTATCAATCTGTGGGCCTCGTTCGCCAATAAAATAGCCAATCGGCCAGTCACTACGCATCGTCATAAGTTAACTCCGGTTGAGCACCTGCGGATTAACGCAGGCGGGAAGGTAAATGTGTTGATTATCGAGCCAGGCCAGGCACTGTCGTGCCGCACTTTGCGCTACTGCGTCCAGCGCTTGTGGGGTAGAGCCGCCAATATGCGGCGTAATCATCAGGTTCGGGAGAGTACGGAATGGGTGATTGGCAGCCAGCGGCTCTTCCGCCACCGTGTCCAGTGCCGCAGCACGCAGCTGTCCATTTTGCAGTGCGGTTGCCAGGGCAACTTCATCCACCAACTCGCCACGGGCGGTGTTGATCAGAATCGCGCCTTTGGGCAAAAGTGCGAGCGAGCTCACATTGATCATCTGACGGGTTTTCGGGGTGACCGGACAGTGCAAACTCAGTACATCCGCCAGCGGCAGCAGTTCATCCAGCGATGCACAGCGCCGGGCATCGGCCACATCGGCATCGGCGGCAAGGGCCGGATCGAAAAAGGCCACCTGCATCCCGATCGCCTGTGCGACGCGGGCGACGCGGCGACCAATTTCGCCAAAGCCCACCAGACCGAGCGTTTTGCCTTGCAACTCTTCACCGTCACCGCTGCGCGTCCAGCGTCCGGCGGCGACTTCCTGCTGGAAAAACGGCAGGCGGCGCGCGCAGTTGAGCATCAATGCCAGCGTCAGTTCAGCCACTGACTGTGCGTTAGTGGCTGGCGTGGTTAATACCGGAATGCCGTGCTGCGTGGCTGCCTCGACATCGATATTGGTCACGCCAACGCCATGTTTGCAGATGATTTTCAGCGTTGGACAGGCGGCTATCGCTTTGGCACTCAGCTCAACAGTGCGCGAAATCACCGCATCATAGGGCACGCTGCTCATGCGGCGTTCCACTTCCGCAGCATCGTTCGCGTTATCCAGGTAATCCACGGTGCAATTTGCGTCAGCGAGTAACGCACGGCCTCCCTGGCCGAGGCTCGTGGTGGTCACGAGAAAGCGATAAGTCATGATGGTTCTCCGATAGGGTTTAGCGTCATCCTGGCATCGGAAACCGATAAAAAATATTCTGTGTTAGTTATCAATTCATTCCTGAGAGGAATTTATGTGCCTTTTTCCGCTCGCTGATTTGCGTAAAATCGCGGCAAAAGCGCCGCCATACCGCGTTAACAACTTGTTCACTTTCTGGTGACACCGCCAGAGGCATATTTGATAACCCTTTTTGCTGGATGATCGGGTTGCAACGCTGCTGCTTACGGCGCTACGCAGCCGGACATCGTCAGTCTTAACCCTGCATTCATAGTGTGATCAACTTCAAACTATGCCCTCAACCACGTGTAACAAAAGAAACAATTGCTTACTTCCCTGCGGGCAAGATTGTGCCACCCGCGCGCTCGCGCAAAAAAACAGCACTGTTTTTAGCCGCACAAATTGGTAAAAGTTAGTAAAGATTTAAAATGTACTGTCTGGTTCGTTAACAACTACATATCAGAATGGTTACATCATGAATCAGTCCAAAGATCTCGTTTCTGTCCTCGTCCGGGTCATGGCCGTTGGTCTGTTTTTTGCCTCCGGTCTCGACAAGATTTCGCACTACAGCGACAACCTCCAGCTGATGGCTGACAACCATGTGCCGGGCTTCTTCCTGCCGCTGGTGATCCTGCTGGAAGTGGGCGGTGGCGCGGCAATCGCCCTCGGTTTTCTCACCCGTTTTACCGCCATTTTCATGGCCGTGTTCTCGGTGGTTGCCGGTTTTCTGTTCTATCAAGGCTACAGCCATGCGCACCTGATGGTGTGGTTGAAAAACATCTCCTGTGCGGCCGCGTTTTTGCTGTTGTGTCTGCATGGTGGGGGCAAATGGAGCCTCGATCATCTGATTCAACGCCGCCTTGCCCGTCGCTGAGCGCGTTAAATAGTTCATCTCCTCTAACCCATTTAATTCAGGACTAAACCATGAAATTGATGCCAGGCGTACTGCTGTGCTCCGGGTTGTTTTGTGCCGCGGTACAGGCTGCCCCATCCGTAAACCAGATCTCCGTACTGACCCATCAGCAAGCACAGGCGCTGGTGAATAAAGCGGAACAAATCATCCGCAGCCATCAGATTGGCGGCGTCGTGGCGGTGGTTGATCCCTTCGGTCAGTTGATCAGCTTTGATCGTCTTGACGGCGCAACCCTGGCAAACAGCGAGCTGGCACCAAAGAAAGCGCACTCTGCTGCCGCATTTGGTGTGCCGACCGCCAGTTTCCAGCAGAAAATTGCGGCCGGAAATATCGGGATGCTGGGTAACCCGGCAGTAGTGCCTTTGCCGGGTGGTGAGCCGGTGAAACTGAATGGGGTGGTGGTCGGCGCGATTGGCGTCAGCACGCCGGATGGCAATGTTGATGCCGAAGCCGCCAAAGGGGCGTTGTCGGCCCTGAGCGCGGGCTAGCCTGAGAAACCCAATATGGAAAGAAGACACTTTTTAAAACTGATGATGGCGACGCCAGTGATCGTCGCCCTACCAATGCAGCCACTGCTGGCGGCTCCGGCAGACAGCGGTGCCGCACAGTTGCTGCGTGCCAGTGAGCTGCTGACCGGGCGTCGTGGCCTGGATATCGGCATCACTGAGCGTCTGTGGACGCTGTTGTGCCAACAGGACAGCACCTTTCCGGCACAGCTCGCCAGCCTGATGACGCGGCTGAATGCGCTGCACAGCGAAGATCGGGAACAGATTGTCGCCCAACTGAGCGATGACGAAGTGAAAACGGCGCTGACCATTATTTCGCCGTGGTATCTCGGCTACACCGGTCATCCCTCGACCACCAAAGCGGTAGATGATGCGCACTTTGTGACCTTCCTGTCGGCGCTGATGTATGAGCCGACGAAAGATCACACCATCCGTCCCACTTACGCACGCGCCGGGGGCGATTACTGGGCTGAGGTCCCGCCGGGCGTTGACGCGCCGACCATGCCTGCGGAGATCCGCGCCTGGGGCGATCGCTCGCCGCTGGCGGCCAGCACGATCAAGGAACCGGAAGCCCCGTGGCTGCTGATGATCCAGGGCAAAGCCAAAACCCTCGTGGAAGCCGAGGCGTTACTGGCGCAGCACAACAACACATAACAAGAACGTGAGCAGGAAGACAAAATGAGCGAATTTGATGCTGATGTGGTAATCATCGGCTCGGGCGCACTCGGCGCCAATGCCGCTTACCAACTGGCAAAAGCCGGTAAGTCGGTGATTATGCTGGAAGCCGGACCCTATATCCCGCGCTGGAAAGTGGTGGAGAACTACCGCAACGGTGCCAGCAAGCGTAACTGGTGCGCACCGTACCCTAATCTGCCTTGGGCACCTAACTCTTACACCGAAGGCTATATCGACGCTAAGGGTGATGAAGATTTTGAGTACGTCACCAGTTACCTGCGCGTGGCTGGAGGCAGCACCCGTCATTGGGCTTCCGCCTGCTGGCGTTTACTCCCCAATGATTTCAAGCTGAAGAGCGTTTACGGCGTGGGACGTGACTGGCCGTTTGAATACAGCGAGCTGGAACCCTGGTATCTGCAAGCCGAACGCGAAATCGGTGTGGTCGGTACTGGCGAAGAGGACCAGAGCGGTCAGGGGCGTGGTCACTATCCACCGCGTTCAGCGGCCTATCCGCTGCCGCCCGAAGCGAAGCCGTATATGGTGCAACGCATGCAGGCCAAACTTGGCCCGATGGGTTACCAGGTGGTGCATGAACCGCATGCGCGTGTCTCCCGTCCCTATGATGGTCGCCCGGCCTGTGCTGGCAATAACAACTGCGAACCGATCTGCCCGATTGGTGCGATGTACTCCGGCGATATGCATGTGGATAAAGCGGTGGCGCTGGGCGTTAAACTGCTGACCGAAGCGGTGGCCTGGAAACTCGAGAAGGGGGCTGGCAATAAAATTGTCGCACTGACTTACCGCAAACCGGATGGCAAGGATACGCGTCTCACCGCCAAAGTGTTTATCGTTGCCGCACATGGGCTGGAGACGCCGAAGCTGCTGTTGATGAATGACATCGCCAACAGTTCCGATCAGGTTGGCCGCAACCTGATGGATCACACCGGTCTGAGCCTGACGTTCCTTGCCGATGAACCGCTGTGGACCGGTCGTGGATCGGTGCAGCACGGTACCATTGCCAATCGCCGTGATGAAGCGAGCCGCGCGCAGCACTCCGCCATCCGCTATTCGCTGCGTAATCTGGTGCCCAACGTGGATGTCACGGTACCGCTACTGAAGCAAGGCCTGATGGGGCAGGCGCTGGACGAGGCCATTCGCGATCGCGCTTCACGTATTATGAACATCAGCACCATGAGTGAAACGCTCCCCAGCCCGACCAACCGCGTGGTACCCAATTACGATCGCAAAGACTCGATTGGCCTGCCCATGCTGAAGGTCAATTATCACCTCGACAGTTATGTGCGTGGCATGCGCCCACAAGCGTACAAAGACTTTGCCAACTTTTTGCAGGCCTTTAACGGCGAAGTGATTGAAGCGCCGACCGGCTGGCGTAACCAGTACCACATTATGGGCACCACCATTATGGGCGATAACCGCCAGGACTCGGTGGTGGATGCTGATTGCCGTAGCTGGGATCACCCCAACTTGTTCCTCGCCACCACCGGTGTGATGCCGACGTCGGCTACCGTAAACCCGACGCTGACCGGCATCGCTCTGGCGATCCGCATGGCAGCGACCATTGCCAGCGAGGTGTAGACGATGCGTTTAAATCAGTTATTCAGCATCACCAGCCTGCTGCTGGTCAGCAGCCTGAGTCTGGCGCAGGACGCCTCGCCGGATCTGGTCAAACGCGGCGAATATCTGGCGATTGCCGGAGATTGCTCCGCCTGCCATCGCAACCCAGAAAGTGGTAAGCCTTTTTCCGGCGGCTATGCCATTCAGTCGCCGATGGGGATGATTTACGGCTCGAACATCACGCCGTCGAAAAGTGCCGGGATCGGTCGCTATAGTCTGGCGGATTTCACCGCAGTGATGCGCGAAGGGAAAGCGCCGGGTAATCATTACCTCTATCCGGCGATGCCTTACACCGCGTTTGCCGGCCTGTCTGATGATGATATCCACGCGCTTTACTCATACCTGATGTTAGGTGTGCCAGCGGATGATCATCCGGCACCGGAAACCCATCTGCCGTTCCCGTTCTCATTCCGTCCGGTGATGGCAATGTGGAACCTGATGTTCCTCGATAAAAGCGCGGTGCCGGGCAGTGATGCGGCGGCGGGCAGTGCTGAGCGCGGCGAGTATCTGGTGCGGACTCTGGCGCACTGTTCCACCTGTCACACGCCGCGCAACGGCATGATGGCGGAGCAGGGTGACCGGTTCCTGTCTGGCGGGAAAGTGGGTAGCTGGAGTGCGCCCAATATCACGCCAGATGCGCAGGCCGGGATTGGTGACTGGAGCGTAACGGAGATCGAAACCTACCTGCGTACCGGCGCGCTGCATGGCAAAGCGATTGCCGCAGGCGAGATGGGGACGGCGGTACAGAATTCATTCTCGAAAATGGATGACAGCGACCTCCAGGCGATTGCGCGCTACCTGAAGCAAGTGCCCGCGATTGGTGGAGGCGATCGCAAAGCGCCCAGCGTTGCACCCGCCAGCACGCCGCTGTCGGCCATCGAAACCGGGATGAAAGATGATATCAACGATTACGTCTCGGCGGAGGTCATGAGTGGTGCGCAGCTGTACAACGGTGCCTGCGCCACCTGCCATGCCAGTGATGGACGCGGTACGCACGATGCTCAGCGCTTCTATCCGTCGCTGGTGGGATCTTCTGCGGTGCTGTCCAATGATCCGGCCAACCTGATCATGACCATCGCCGAAGGGGTGGATCGTAATACCTCATCAGGCCATGCCTTTATGCCGGAGTTCCGCACCCAGTTCAGCCAGGCGCAACTGGCTAAAGTGGCAAATTATGTCTCCACCAGCTTCGGCAACCCGCAACACACCATCACCACCGATGATGTGCAACAAACGTTGCAGGGGGAAAGCGGCAGTTGGCTGATTCGTTATGCCCAACCTCTAACTATTGCTGGCGCTGTTATCGCGCTGGTGGTACTGCTGTGGTTAGTTTATATCCTGCGTCGTCGACGCGGTTAACTTCCGGGAGCCGCGATCTGGCTCCCTTATTATGGAGTGATTGAAATGAAAAAGATCCTGTCTCTGGCGCTGCTGAGTGCGGCCCTGTTCAGTGCAGCGGGCGCGCAGGCGGTTACCACGCAAACCATTCTGACGCAGGTGGATGCGCAAAAGCTGATCGCAGCTGCGCAGGAAAAAGCGCACGCGTTGAATGCCAATGTCTGCATTGCGGTGCTGGATCAATCCGGTGAATTGCTGGCGTTTCAGCGTATGGACAATGCGCCGGTCGGCTGCATTGATTCGTCGATTCTGAAAGGCCGTGCGGCGGCGCTGTATCGCACGCCGACCGACAAATATATGGAACGTGCTAACGGCAAAGAACCGGCAATTGCGACGTTACCGGGCGTGATCCCGCTGGGCGGTGGTTCACCGGTCGAGTGGCGCGGCAATACGCTGGGTGCGGTGGGCGTGAGCGGTTCGGCGAATCCGAACGAGATTGCGATCGCGAAAGCAGCGAGTGAAAGTTTTAAATAAATTGCCAGGGCCGGGCGTATGCCTGGCCTTGCACGTTAGTAGTGATAACGGCAGGCGGCGATTAACAGTGCGCCATCGCTGACTGCATAAACCAAACGATGTTCTTCTGTGATTCTTCGTGACCAGAATCCGGCCAGATTATGCTTTAAGGGCTCGGGTTTACCTTTCCCTTCAAAAGGCGTTCTTTTGGCATCTTTGATGAGTTCATTGATTTTTTTGACCATTCTTTTGTCTGTATCCTGCCAGTAGAGATAGTCATCCCACGCTTCCTGCGACCATGTTAATTTCACTCATCAATTTCCTTTTCAATGGTATTCCCATTACGTAAGCTTTCAATTGAGTTCATCAATCGTTTGGCATTGGCGGGTGAACGCAGAAGATAGGCGGTCTCTTCCAATGAATTGTATTCTTCCAACGACATCAATACACAGTCGTCACCATTCTGTCGGGTGATCAAAATGGGGGCTCGATCCTCTACCGTTTTCATCATCGTTTCCGAAAGATGCTGTCGTGCTTCACTGTAAGTTATGGTGCGCATGTTTTTTCCTCTGTTTTGTACTTGTCATTGTACAATGCTGGATCAAATTTAACCATTACTGTTTTAGCATCAATTATCACCTCATTGCTCACTTACTGATCAGACCTGCTTGCCCATCAAGTTCCCCTGCGACGCGCCGATAGACTACCTGAAGGAATGTAAGAGCACAGGGAGTGGTTCTTTTTACCGAAAAGTGTCGACTCCAGGAGCGCCAGCATGGCCAAACGACTGTCTGATAAGAAAAAAATGAGCACCCGCACACAAATGCTGCTGACGGGTGCCTTAACCATTACCCTCGGCTTTACCGTTACCATTGGGGTGCTTAACTGGCAATCCAGCCACGAACAAAAAACGCTGGCCGAAAATTATCTGCAACAAATTGCGCAGAGCCAGGCGCTACAAATCCAGCAGGACCTCAGCTATGCGCGCGATGTGGCGCATAACCTCGGTCACAGCATTATCGCGCTGCCAGGGGCAGGGGTGCAGGACCGTAAAGTCATCGACAAGATGATGGAATCCACGCTACGCGACAATCCCAGCTACCTCTCCGTCTCAGTGATTATGGAAGAGAACGCTTTTGATGGTCGTGATGCCGAATTCGCCACGCAACCGGGACAGGCACCGAAAGGCCGCTATGCCTGGTTTGTCGATCGCGACCAGGCCGGTAAGTTCAATATGCATCCGCTGGCCTCAATCTTTACGCCGGGTCAGGGGGATTACTATCTGCTGCCGCAGAAAAGCCAGAAAGATACGTTGATTGAACCCTATAGCTACGCTTACAACGGTGTACCTACGCTGCTTACCTCGGTTGCGGCACCGATCGTCAGCCAGGGCAAACTGTGGGGCGTCGTGACGTCTGATATTTCCCTGGCCTCTTTGCAGGATCGGGTCAATAAAATCAAACCCTGGGCGGGCACCGGTTATGCCATGCTGCTCTCCAGCGCCGGAAATGTGGTGTCCTACCCGGATAAAAGCCAGACCAGCAAAGCGTGGAAAGGCAATACCAATAACTTCAGCAGCGCCGTCAACGAGCGTCATGACGACATTCTGGGGGAAAATGCCCTTGTGACCTGGCAACCGATCGTGATTGGCAACAGCGATCAGAAATGGTTCCTCGGCGTCGTGGCACCGGTCAGTGAAGTGATGGCCGCTGCCAATCGCCAGTTAATCAATGCCATCGTGCTGATGGTGCTCAGCATTCTGCTGGTCAGTGCCTTGCTGGGCATCCTGTTCAGCCGCAAAGTGTTGAAACCGATCGGCGGTGAACCCCTGGAAGCTGCGACTATCGCGCTGGCGGTGGCTGACGGGAAGCTGGATAACACCATCGCGGTGAAAAATCGCGATACCAGCAGCTTGTTCTATGCCCTGAATACCATGCAGGGCCAGCTACGCGAGATCGTCGGTCAGATTCAGGATGCCAGCGCCTCGGTACGCCAGGGCGCGGGTGAAATCGCCAGCGGTAACCTGAATCTGGCGTCACGCACGGAACAGCAAGCTGCGGCGCTGGAACAGACGGCTGCGAGCATGGAGCAGATCACTGCCACGGTGAAACATAACGCCGCCAATGCGCATCAGGCTACCACGTTGACCGACAATGCGACGCATATTGCCAGCCGTGGCGAGGCGCTGGTCGGTGAAGTGGTGCAGACTATGGCGCAAATTGATGACAGCGCGAAAAAGATTGGCGACATCACCGCCATCATCAACAGCATTGCCTTCCAGACCAATATTCTGGCGCTAAACGCAGCGGTAGAAGCGGCGCGTGCCGGTGAGCAAGGGCGTGGATTTGCGGTGGTGGCCTCCGAGGTGCGTAACCTGGCACAACGCAGCGCCAACGCGGTTAAAGAGATCGCTGCGTTGATTGAAGAGTCCAGCCAGCGGGTCGACAGCGGTGTGCAACTGGTGCGTGATGCCGGGAAAACCATGCAAGAAATGACGCAGGCCGTGCATTCAGTACGTACTATTATTGGTGAAATTGTCACTGCGTCGGATGAACAAGCGCGGGGCATCAGCCAGGTGACAATCGCGGTCAATGAGATGGATGGCACCACGCAACAGAACGCAGCGCTGGTGCAGCAGATGTCGGCTGCCGCCAGTTCACTGGAGGATCAGGCTGCGCAACTGGCGCAGACCGTTGGACGTTTTCATCTGGCCTGATGCGGGTGAAGTGGGTAAAGTCGTGGCCATCGCGCCACGATTTTTTTTGCCCGAAGGAATGAAAGCATGAATCGCCAGCAACTGTTTGCCTGGGTTAATCAGCAGTATCAGGTAGAGCCGGATTATCCATGGAAAACCAACCCGGAATACGCGGTGCTGCGTCATCCACGCCACCGTAAATGGTTCGCGGTGGTGTTTCCGCTGGAAAGCCACAAACTGGGCTTGCCGGACGGGGCCAGAGTTGAGGTGATGAACATCAAAACCCGCCCGGAACTGAGCGGGTCGTTACGGCAGCAGGCAGGCATTTATCCGGCATATCATATGAATAAAGAGCACTGGCTTAGCCTGACGCTCGCCGATGGCCTGCCGGATGACGAGATTTTCGCACTACTGGATGACAGCTTCAGCCTCACGTTCTAGCTTTACGTGCCAGCTGCACATCCAGCGGTGACATGGGGAAAGGCTGCATACGCTGGATGGCTTCGAGGGTGAAGCCTGCTTGCTGCAATTCTGCGCCCAACTCGCCTTGTTGCGTGACAGTGTAACCGCGCATCATCAATGGCGTGAAGAACGGTAGCACCCGACGCGCTTCCGCCGGGTCGGCGGGCACTTCAGCATGCGCACTGATTAACAATCCGCCCGGTTTCAGACGGCGGTACAACTGCTGCAACATCGCCTGACGGTCCTCAACAAAATACAACAAGGATGAGCACCAGATGATGTCGACCTGTTCGTTCTCCGGCAGTTGTGAGCGGGCGCAGAAGCGTCCACGTAGTCCTGCACGTTCGATATTCTGCTGTGCCACGCTGGCGGTTTTCGGCAGATCGAGCACCACGCCGGACAGTTGCGGGAAACGCTCCGCTAAAGCGACGGTAATCAGGCCAGGTCCGCCGCCCATATCCAGCAAGCGCGCCGGACGTTGAAAATCGGCCAGCTCACTGGCGATGGCACAGGCGGTGTCGCCACTCAGCGCCCGTTGTTCCTGGGCAATCTGGCTCATCGCCGCATCCGCCCAGGCGGTTTCAATCTCCAACGGGTCCTGCCAGCCGGGCGTATTGCGTTTCAGCAGCTCAGGCAGTTTGCGGGCGAATTGCTGCAACAGTTGCTGACGATAATGCCAGGCATCACCGATATACCGTGCTCCGCTGTGGCACAGATACGGTTGCGCCGTTGGCATGGTCTGGTATTCCGCCTGATGGCGTTGCAACAATTCACCGCTCCACAGCAGGCGCAGCCAGTGCTCCACCGGTTCAGGCTGCCAGCCAAAATGGTTTGCCACTTGTGAGGCATCCGCCGGATGAGTCAGAAAATCGAACAGCTGTTGCTCAAAAGCCAGCGCCACCGCGCCACTCAGGGCATGTTGCGCCAGCAGGTTATCGAGAAAAGGTAACGGGGAAGTCATGGTTGTCTCCGCAGCAAAGGTGATGGCAACAGACTAGCGTTTCAGGCAGCGGCCATTTATGCTCGTTGCTCTGCGAAACAGCGATTTGACTCTGCGCGAGGGCGAAAGCATGCAAGACAAGCCAAACGGCGATGACACGCCCTGGGTTGAACATCAACCGGGTATGGGTGTTTTTCGTTCGCGCCAGTTCACGCTGTCCGGCGGGATGCGCCTGGTGCAGTCTGACTATCAACCCCTGAACGCGCTGGCAGAAAGCTCGCGTCCTGGCGGTAGCTCGCCGCAGCTGGTGCTGACCTTTGGCTTACGTGGCAGTTCGCGTTTTCGCGCTGACAGTGGTTGTGAGGTGTTGTTTCATGCCGGTCATCTCACCGTCACCAGCTTTCAGCACAGCAGTGGCGAACGTCTCTATCGCGCCGGAGAACGGGTGCAGCAGTTACGTCTGGTTCTCAACGCCGACAGCGCACTGCATTATCTGGGCGCAGAGACCGCCGACAGGTTGCTGCGACAGCCGCAACTGAAGCGTCATCTGTTCAGCCCTTTTGGTGGGGCCACCGCCGCCCAACTTAACGAGGTGCAGGCCGATCCGCTGCTGCGCGAGATTCAGGCGTTAAACCTGCTGGCGCTTCATCGTCATCAACTGCAACCGCAGACGTCTGCGCCGAAGAAAGTCCATCCGCGGGATCTTGAGCGGCTTGAACAGGCGCATAACTGGATGCTGGCGCATCTGGCCGAACCCTTTACCTTGGCGACGGTGGCGCTGGCCGTTGGACTCAGTGATTACCAGTTAAAAAAAGGTTTTCAGCAACATTTTGGCTGCACGCCGGGTGATAAGTTACTGGCGCTGCGTATGCAAAAAGCGCATCAGTTGCTGGAGGAAGGGTATCAGGTCGCTCAGGCGGCATGGCAGGTGGGCTATCAGCATCCACGCAATTTCAGCGTGGCGTTTCAACGCTACTTTGGACGCCCGGCCAGTCAGGTTGCCGGGCGTGGCAAATCAACGTGAACGACGTGCGGGCATCATGCGCAGCAGGGTGTTGTCTTTGATCAGGTAATGATGAACCAGCGCGGCAACCGCGTGTAAGCCCACCAGCCAGTAGCCGTAAGGGGCGAGGGTTTCGTGCCAGCCGCTGAGGGTATCCGAAAAATCAGGATCGGGATCGCTGCTGACCGGCATCGGGATGCCAAACAGCCACCAGGTGCGGCCAAGATAGAAGCGCGACAAAATGCCAAGAATCGGCAGCACGATAAAAAACAGATACAGCGCCAGATGCATCAAATGCGCCAGCCCGGTTTGCCAGTGGGGTGGTTTAGGGACGATGGCCGGGCTGCGATGACGAAAACGCAACAACACGCGGGACAACATCAATACCAGCACGCAACTGCCCGCACTGAAATGGCCAATAATCATGGCAAACCCCTGCCAGGAACCGCGCGTCGCCAGGCCGCGAAATTCCATGGTGCAATACGCGGTGACCACCAGCAAAAATGTCAGCCAGTGAAGAAAAACCTGCGAAGGGGCGAATTTATTCTGCATATCCATTCCGTAAAAAAGTCAGCCGGACAAATAAGATAGCGGAAAAAACTGTGAATTAATTCATATTTTGACACATGGCTTTACGTTTCCTGCTCGCAACGGCTGAGCAATTGGCTGAGCAGCGCCGACAACTGCTGCTGTTGTGCGGGTTGCAGTGCCGCCAGTAAGGTATTTTGCGTTTGGGTATGTACCTGCAAGGCCTGCTCAATTTTCTCCTGTCCGGCAGCGGTTAAGGTCACCAGCATGCTGCGTTTGTCCGCGGGATCGGCCACGCGGGTAATCAGCCCGACCTGTTCCAACCGATTCAGCCGATGGGTCATCGCGCCCGAAGTGACCAGCAGCGATTTATACAGCTGGGTTGGTGATAAGCAGAAGGGACTACCCGCGCGGCGTAGCGTCGCCAGCACATCAAATTCCCCCTCGTGAAAACCAAACGGAGCCAGCGCCTCGCCTCGCGTTTTCGCCAGATGTTTCATAATGCGCAGCATCCGGCCAAACACGGCCATTGAGGATGCATCCAGCTCCGGCATGGCGCTGGCCCATTGTTGTGTCACGAAATCAACGTGGTCCGCCACTTTTCCCCTCGCTTGTTGTGGTTACTGTGTTGCTTTGTGCGGTCGGGCTAGTCCGCCCTCGTGATTTATCTTAACGTTAAGATAAATCAGCAACGGAGAAGCAATGTGAAACGTACCTTACCTGCAATCGGCTTGTTTACCTTCATGGTTTTTATGGTCGGCCTCAATCTCAGACCGGTAATGGCCGCAATCGGTCCGCTGTTCACCCGGCTACAACAGGATAGCCACCTGAGTGCGACCCAAATCAGTCTGCTCACCACCTTACCGGTGATCATGATGGGTCTGGCCGCGCTGGCGGGTCCATTGTTGCTGCGGTCGCTGGGTGAGATCAGAGGCATTGCCAGTGGCTTAATCCTGCTGGTACTGGCTTGCCTGGCACGCGGCGTTAGCCAGCAGGCGCTGATGCTCATCGCCAGCGCGTTACTGGCCGGGGTTGGCATCGGATTGATTCAGGCGCTGATGCCTGCGTTGATCAAACGGCGCTTTACGGCACATGCCGGTACGCTGATGGCGCTGTTTACCACCGGGATTATGGCCGGTGCGGCGTTGGCGGCGGCCAGTGCCGCACCGCTGGCCGCTGGTGGGGGATTAGCATTGACGCTGGTATTACCGGTACTGCCTGCGTTATTGGCTTTATTGCTGTGGCGTCAGATGTTACGTACTACCGCACCAGTGGCGCCACCGCAACGCGTGCCGGGGATCCCTCCGCTGCGCACCTGGCTGTTGCTGATCTTCTTCGGCATTGGCACCGGGGCTTATACCCTGGTGCTGGCGTGGTTGCCGCCGTTTTATCAACAACATGGCTGGAGTGCACAGCAAAGCGGCTATTTGCTCGGCGCATTGACGCTCACGGAGGTGGTGGCCGGGTTTGTGCTTTCGGCGTTGATCCATCGTTTTCCCGATCGTCGCCGTCCTTTACTGGCGGTGCTGTTGCTGATCCTCGGCGGTTTAATCAGCCTGATGGTGCTGGGCGGCACGCAGGCCTGGCTGCCCACGTTGTTGCTGGGATTGGGTATCGGCGCGCTGTTTCCGTTATCGCTGATTGTCACCCTCGACCATGCACAAACGGCGGAACAGGCCGGTAGATTGTTGTCGTTGGTGCAGGGCGGAGGTTATCTGCTGGCTGCCTTGATGCCGTTGATCGCCGGGATGGTACGCGATCATGCCGCCTCCTTTGACAGCGCCTGGGCAATGATGAGTGTCGGGATTGTGCTGCTGATGGGGATGGCCGTGCGTCTGCGTCCCGGGTTGGTGACCTGACGAAACAGTTGTATCGTTGTATATCATGATTTATAACGCATGCCACTCCACATACAACACAAGGAAATGACTGCATGAACCTGTTTATGTTTTATGTCGGTGGCAACGCCGGAAAATCGAATATTGAAGTTCATGATATTCAGTTTGTGGCGGCTGAACAGCCGGAGGATGCCTGGCCAGCGCTGCGCGAAGCCTGGTTTGGCGATGCGGACAAAATTCATGTTGATGGCTATGCACGTATCGTCTGGGCAGATGGCTATCGCGTATCATTGTTGCCCGAACCGGCCAGCGGTAGCGAGCGCCTGTTTTTTGTGAATGCCGGTGCTTACCATCCTTCAACGCTGGCGGAGCTGCATGCCTTTGATTTGTTTGTGGCTCAGGACGTCGCACAGGCTAAAGCAAAAGGACTGAAGCAGTTGCTGAAGGGAGCGGATCACCAGCACAAGGACAATCTGAAAGATGTGGATGATTGCCTGTTGCTGGACAAGATCGGTAACCTGTATGTGCATCTGACCCCGGATGAACATGGCAAACCGTTTCTGCCGGAGTGGCAGGGATATCAGCCGATCGGGGTTGCATAACCCGCGGCGAGCGTAAACATAAAGGTAACCTGTATGTCCCCTAAAATTGGTGTCGGTGTGCTGATTTTCCGTCACGGCAAATTATTGCTGGGGCGGCGCAAAGGTAGTCATGGCGCGGGCGACTGGGCGGCACCTGGCGGTCACCTGGAGTTTGGTGAAACGCCAGAGGCGTGCGCGCGGCGGGAGACAGAGGAAGAAACCGGTTTACAGTTGGCAGCGCTGCAAAACGGCGCTTTTGTCAGCGATGTGTTCCCGGACGTACAGAAGCACTACATCACGCTGTTTATGGTGGCGCACAGTGCGCAGGGGGAGCCGCAATGTCTCGAACCTGAGAAATGCGAAGGTTGGCAGTGGTTTGCCCCGGATGCGTTACCGGCACCGCTGTTTGCCCCTCTGCGCACCTTGATTGAGCGCGATGGTCTGGCGGCGTTACAGCCGGAGCATCATCACTGAAACCCGGTCGCCATCCACCTCGCGCTGCTCCACGTCCTGCCAGCCAAAACGTCGGTAAAGCGCCTGTTGGTCCGGGGTATATAACCACAGCGCGGCGATAGCCCGCGCACGGGCTTCCGCGATCATGCGGGTGATCAGGGCGCTACCGACGCCTTTGCCGCGATGTTCGGTTGCGGTGATCACCTCGCCCAGCCAGAACTCCCGTTCAGGAACATCCGTTAACTCATAGTGGATCAGGCTGGCTGACCCCATCAACGCACCCTCATCAGCGGTGGCGACCAGCGTCAGGGTGTTGACCGCCGGCTGGTTTCGCGCCAGCAGACGTGACGCAATCTGAGCGGGGTCTTGCCAGTTGGGATATGCCGACCATTCACGAAATAACAGCTGCACTAATGGCGTGATAAGGTTGGGTTGTTGCACCAGCAAGCGGATATCCATACAGCGTCCTTGATAAGTTTATGCGGTGGCACCGAGCCATGTTCGTTGCACATTTGCCCCAGGCATCATTTGTCGGATGCCGTGCTCCAGCATATCACCCGCCTGCTGCAACGCTTCGGCTGGCATGGCCGGTAAGCGCTCCAGAATAAACCACATTTGCTGTTGTTCCACACTCAAACGGGTACGCACACCCTGGCGCCAGTTCCAGCGTCGGCAGGTGACGCCTTCTGCATCGCGCCATATGACTTCACCCACTTCTGGCGACTCATGGCTGAGTATGCCGTCTTTGTATGTGTCGAAGTGCTCGCTGCCCAGGGCACGCGTTAGCTGGGGGTGTCCTACATACGCAGCAACGTTTTCACCGCCAACCGGGATCGCGTAGCGAATGCTGACCGCGTTGTAGAGATCGACAACCGGATCGATAGCGGGCAATGAGCCATCACGCAGCACGCGTTTGCGTAGCGCCTCTGCCGAACATGGGGTTCTTTTAGGTTTTGCCCCGAAGCGTTGGAACATCTCCGCCCATTGTGCCAGATGCGCCTCTGCCCAAGGAAAATCATGGTTAAGCATCGCCTCACTGGCGGCCGCCAGGGCCATGGCTCCGGTGTTGGGTTGCTGTAACGGGGCAGCCTGCACCAGCATGCTCAGGGCGCTGAATTCCGGTGCCAGTTCGCTAACGGAATGATCGATTGACGGCGAAAAGGAGAACATTGGATAATACCATAATGACTAATTTATCCCATGATAATGACCGATGAAACAAAAAGTCAATAAAACGACCGAAACAGGCTCCAGCATTGACCACGTAAGTGCGGCCGTCTCGTCACGGGTGAGAACGCAACGTAAGGAGCAGAAGCTGTCGCTGGATGAGCTGGCCCGACGCGCTGGCGTAAGCAAGGGCATGCTGGTGGAGGTTGAAAAGGGTGATGCCAACCCGAGCATCGCGATCCTGTGCAAAATCGCGGCGGCACTGGGTTTATCCGTTGCCGATATGGTGGATGTCAGCGATGAACCGCTGGCGCATTTGATTGCCGCGCAGGACATGCCGATACTATGGCAGGGTGAAAAGGGCGGCACGGCACGTCTGATCGCCGGTACACGCGGGCCGGATATGATTGAGTTGTGGCGTTGGGTGATGTACCCCGGTGAGCAGTTTGCATCACCGGGCCACCCGCAACGAACCTGGGAACTCATCCACGTTGAAGAGGGTGAACTGACATTGGTGGTAGATGGCAACCCGTTGTTGGTCACGGCGGGAAGCGCAGCGGTGGCGAAAACCGCTGCACCGCATAGCTACGGCAATCTCAGTAGCCAGTCCCTGACATTTACCATGACGGTAGCGGAGTTACACAGTTGACAGGCTATGGGACACCGTTTGTTTAACGATAAAGCTTCAGATTTCCCGTCAGTCGGGTAATTTTTTTCTTCGGACCGATCAAACCGATCGCCACCAGTTCGATATGATCGCTGTGCGCGGTGGCGATGCGCTCACCATATTCATCATAGGTTTTGCAGGACTGTGCCAGGGCGCTAAACGGCATGGTGAAAATCTCCTCATCGTTGGCACAGCGTTGCTGCAATTCATGCAGATAACTCCCCTGCGCCAGTAAAACCGGCAAGGGCGCATAAATCACGCCGGGATAGAGACTACCGTCCTGGCTGTGCATGTCCGGCCCCACCAGATTATCAATCCATTTACCAAAACTGATACCAATCACGCTGGCGGCATTCATCGCCAGTCCGGCGGGCAACTGCTGATCAATCACCAGGGTACAACGGTGCACATTGGCGTCGAATTTCATACTTTTCTCCTGCGGTTACTGAGGCGGATATTGTGCGTAACGCGCAGAGAAAAGTGCTTGCTGATTTGCGATGGATTTCGCAAGATTCAGGCAGAATCTACCCATAATAAATAAAATAGAGAAAGGATATACCCACGATGAGTTTAACCAAGACAGATATCAAAATTCTGACGCAGTTGCAGCAGGACGCACGCATCACCAATCAGAACCTGGCCGATGCCATTGGGCTGTCGCCTTCACCCTGCTGGCGTAAGGTACGCAAGCTGGAAGAAGATGATGTGATTCAGGGCTACCGCGCCGTGCTGAATCGGAAAAAGATCGGCCTCAATATGATGGTGTTTGTACGCGTCACTATCGACAGCCATAGCGAGGCGGAAGCACGGAAATTTGAGGCAGAAGTCGCCGCACTGGAGAACGTGGTGGCTTGCTATAGCATCGGCGGTGATGCTGATTTTTTGTTGCAGGTAGTGGCGGCAGATATGGACCGCTATGCCGATTTTGCCATGTCGGTTATTCGTCGCTTGCCGGGCATTAAAGAGATGCAAAGCATGTTCGTACTGAAAGAAATCAAAGCCCAATCCGCATGGCCGATTCAGGCGGCAGATCCCCGTTAGCTTTTGTGCTACAACTTTTGCGCAAAGCACTCACAGAATGCCAAAGGTTGATGTATAGTCCGCTTCTTTTTTCGGAGGAACCATGCTGACCAACTCATCCACACGCCTTAATAAATACATCAGCGAGAGCGGAATTTGCTCGCGACGTGATGCCGATCGTTACATCGAACAGGGCAATGTTTTTATCAACGGTAAACGTGCCAGCGTGGGTGCCCAGGTGTTTGCCGGTGATGAAGTTAAAGTGAATGGTCAGCTGATTGAACCGCGTGACGAAGAAGATCTGGTGCTGATTGCGTTAAACAAACCGGTGGGCATCATTACCACCATGGAAGAGGGTGAACGCGATAACATCAGTGATTTCGTGAACCACAGCAAACGCGTGTTTCCGATCGGGCGATTGGATAAAGACTCTCAGGGGCTGATTTTCCTGACGAATCATGGCGACCTGGTGAATAAAATTCTGCGTGCCGGGAACAATCACGAGAAAGAGTATGTGGTCACGGTTGATAAGCCGATCACCGATGAGTTTATTACCGGCATGGGCGCTGGCGTGCCGATGCTCGGCACCGTGACCAAAAAATGTAAGGTAAAGAAAGAGTCCACTTTTGTGTTTCGCATCACCCTGGTTCAGGGGCTTAACCGACAGATTCGTCGCATGACCAAACATTTTGGCTATGAAGTGACGAAGCTGGAACGTACCCGCATCATGAACGTCAATCTGAAAGGGCTGCCGCTGGGTGAATGGCGTGACTTAACCGATGACGAGTTAATCGAGCTGTTTAAATTAATTGAAAACTCCTCGTCTGAAGACAAACCGGCTAAAAAAGGGCAGGCGAAAACGACCCCGGCGAAAAAACCGGCGGCCAGTGGAGCGAAGACCAGCGAAAAACCCAATGCCAATCCGGCTTCGCGCAAGCGCTTCACCCAACCCGGACGAAAAAAGAAAGGGCGTTAAGCCAAACGGGAATATCCGGCGACGGGTATTCCTGATTATTACTGGCACGACCAACATTGAAACACATTGATACGTTTTAACAATGTCAGTTTATTAATGCTTCCTAAACAACCTGTTATTACTAATCCTATTTTCCATCAAACAACTTTACTCGCGAAGAATTTATTTTATAACTGTCTTACTGACAATTTTAATTCCACCGAACTCGTTTCGTGTTTAGGAGGATTGATGAATATTGTAGTCAGTAGCGACGGCTACCCAGAGAAAAGGAACATAATGGTTGATCCTGAAAACAATTATGTAAACCTAAAGAAGAAAAACATCTATCTGTATATCAATACCCTTCGGCAAAAAATTTTCAAAAAGAACAAGATATTCCTTTTTCAGCCTTTCCCCGGCATGGCTGCGGATAATGGGGATATTATCCATCTGTTTAATGAAGTGGCACGAACGTCGTCACGTTGGGTGTCGACGTTTGAAACCGAAATCCCGCGTGTCCTGCCGGTTGCTGGGGTAGCCAAAACCCAAAACCCAGAACTCCATGCCTTGCTGCGTCTGGCGGCGCGTAAGGAGTGTGTACGTTTGATCGCCATCTCGGAAGCCACCCGCAATATTCAACTCAAGTTGCTGGCGGCCTTTCCGACAGTGAAAGACAGCATTGCCGCCAAGCTGTGCGTAATGCATCCTCCTCAGCCCTTACTGACCGACAAGGCGCGGAAAGCTGATGGCGACATGATCACTTTTAGCTTTATCGGCCATGAGTTTTATCGTAAAGGTGGCGCGGAAGTGGTGATGGCTTTTGCTGAGTTAGCTGATGAAGGGCTGATCAATACACAAAAAATAACCGTGAATCTGATTGGTGACTTAGCACGGCATTATAATATCGCCCACCACCATTATCAGGATCCCGAGGTTTTTCATCGACAAATCGAAAACCTGATCAATAAATGGTCCTTTTTCCATCATGTGCCCTCTTTGCCGAATTCATCCGTGATTGAATTATTAAAACAAACCGATGTCGGCCTGCTTCCTACCTGGCAGGATACCTATGGTTTTTCTGTGCTGGAAATGCAGGCGTGTGGTTGTCCGGTAATAACCACCAATGTTCGCGCCTTGCCCGAAATTAATCCTCCGTTCGCCGGTTGGCTTATTGATCACAAACTCAATGATATGTATGAATTTACGGTTGATTCAGACCAGACGAAACAAAAAATCCGTAATACTATTATCAGCCAACTGAAAGGCTATATTACCGACGTTCTGCACGATCCGGGCAGCATTGACCGACGCTCGGCGCAGGCGTTAATGAGGATCAGGCGGGAACATGATCCTCGATGTTTTCAGGAGAAATTAAAAGAGATCTATTTATCAGCGGATTAGCTTACGCCAGTACCCAGGTTATCCAGCTTCGCAACAATCTCTTCCGACAACTGGAGCGCCGGGCTGGCCAGATTTTGTTGCAGATGTTCTGGCGAAGACGTGCCCGGAATCAACAAGATATTGGGCGAGCGTTGCAACAACCACGCCAATGCAACTTGCAGCGGCGTGGCAGCCAGATCCTGTGCCACGGCCGTCAGTTGGTGCGACTGTAACGGAGAAAAACCGCCGAGCGGGAAAAACGGCACAAAAGGAATGCCCTGCGCCGCCAGTTGATCTATCAGGGCGTCATCCTGACGATGGGCCAGATTGTAGAGATTCTGCACACAGGCAATCGGTGTCATTGCTTGCGCATCGGCAACCTGCTGTGGTGTGACGTTGCTCAAACCGATGTGGCGGATCAGCCCGCGCTCTTTCAGTTTGATCAATGCCGCCAGCGGTGTTTCCAGCGATCCCTCCGCCGGACCATGAACGTCAAACATGGCACGCAGATTCACCACATCGATCACCTCCAGCCCCAGATTACGGAGGTTATCTTCCACCGCCTGCGTCAATTCAGCGGGGGTGAACGCAGGGAGCCAGCCACCTTGCGCGTCACGGCGCGCACCCACTTTGGTCACAATCACCAGATCTTGCGGGTACGGATGCAGTGCCTTTTTAATCAGCTGATTGGTGACATGGGGACCATAGAAGTCACTGGTATCGATGTGATTGACGCCAGCGGCAATAGCAGCACGCAGTACCTGCACCGCGCGCGCTTCATCTTTCGGTGGACCAAATACACCCGGCCCGGCGAGTTGCATAGCACCATAACCCAGACGGTTAACACGACGATCGCCAAGGGAATAGGTCATTTCGGGATGAGACATGGGAACCTCCTTCTTAAGCTGTGCATCAATTGTAATGGCGTATCGGCTGTGCAACTATCCGGTGAAATCAGGACACAATGTACGGGGTGACGCACAATGTCGTTAGATATCGCTTTGCTGCATGCGGTGGTGGCGGTGGCGAAAGCCGGGGGCTTTCGCGAAGCGGCACGTATGATTGGTAGCAATCCTTCCCGTCTCAGTGATGCTGTGCGCCGCGCGGAACAACAACTGGGGGTACGGCTGTTTAACCGTACCACGCGCACCGTGGTACTGACCGAGGCGGGCAGGGCATTGATGGCTCGTCTGCTGCCAGCCATGAACGAAGTGGATGCGGCTTTGGATGCGCTTAATCGTTTTCGTGATACGCCGGGCGGCACTTTGCGCCTGAATGTTCCCGTCAGCGCGGCGCGTCTGGTTTTGCCTGCCATCGTGCCTGGTTTTCTGGCGCGCTACCCGGATATTCAGCTTGAGGTGGTAGCTGAAAGTAACGTTCAGGACATTTTTCGTGACGGTTGCGATGCAGGCATCCGCTATGACGACCACCTGGAGCAGGATATGGTGGCGTTGCCGATTGGCCCACGTATTCAGCGTTTCGCGGCAGCAGCAGCCCCCGGTTATCTGGCGCAATACGGTACGCCACAACATCCGCGCGAACTGATGCAGCATCGCTGCCTGCCTGGTCGTTACGCCACCGGGGTGATGGCCGAATGGGAGTTTTCCCGCGCCGGTGAAACCGTGCGCCTCCAGCCCAAAGGCCCGTTAACCTGTAGCATCGGTGCGGCGATGGATTTAACCGTCGACGCGGCCATTGCCGGGGTTGGGGTGATGTATCTGTTTGAAGAGTGGCTAAGACCGGCGCTGGATAGCGGCCAGTTACAGCCAATACTCACGGAGTGGTGGCTGAGTTTTTCAGGTTTGTGGCTGTACTACAATGACCGTCGTTTAATTCCGACGCCACTCCAGGCTTTTATCGATTATGTCCGCGAGTTGAATGCAGCCAGATGAAATTGCTATTCCTGAACTTTTCCCCGGCGTGATATACCAGGCGGGTGCTATGTATTGAAATAACAGTTAAACAGGGATCATCGTTGGAGGTTTTTTCATGCAGTCTTCTTTTCCCCTCGTCTCACGTGCCACGATCAGTCAGATTTCCCCCTCGCTAATCCGCGAAATTGCCAATGAAGGGATGGATCGTCCCGATATGCTCGCCTTCTGGTTTGGCGAATCGGACAAACCGACACCGCAGTTTATTACCGATGCTGCAATTACCTCGCTGCAACAGGGGGAAACGCGTTATATCCAGAATCTGGGACGACCGTATTTACGTCAGGCGTTGTCGGATTACCTCAGCCAGTTACATGGACGCACCATTAGCAGCGAACAGCTGGCGATTACCAGTGCCGGGATTAATGGGTTGATGCTGGTGGCACAGACGGTGCTGTCGCCGGGGGACAAGGTGGTGGCGATCACCCCGGTGTGGCCAAATGTGGTGGAGATCCCGCAGATCCTCGGCGCAACCGTGGATCGTGTCGCGCTAACGGTGAAAGAGGGGGCGTGGGCGCTGGATATGGATCAATTGCTGAGCGCGCTGCGACCGGATGTGCGGATGCTGATCATTAACTCCCCTGGCAATCCAACCGGCTGGACGATCACCGAAGAAGAAGTGCAGATCATTCTGGCGCATTGCCGCAAGCATGGTATCTGGATCCTCAGTGATGACGCTTACCAACGTTTGATCTATGCCAGCGATCGTCACTATGCGCCGTCGTTCCTTGACTATGCTACCGCGGACGATCGGCTGATTTCGGTCAACACCTTCTCCAAAGCCTGGCTGATGACCGGATTTCGTGTGGGTTGGGTGGTCGCGCCACCCTCGATCATTGATGCGTTGGGTAAGTTGATTGAGTTCAACACCAGCTGTCTGTTTGAACCCTGTCAACGGGCGGCACAGGCGGCGTTACTGGGGGGGGAAAGCGGCATCATCAGCCTGCGGGCCGAGCTGGCGCACAGTTATCAATTTCTGGTCAACGGCTTGCGAGAACTGCCGGGTGTGACGGTACCGGAGAGCGGTGGCGGGATGTATGCGTTTTTCCGTATCGCCGGTTTTGACGATACCACCACCCTGGCAAAACGTCTGGTGCGGGAAAGCTCACTCGGTCTGGCCCCAGGGGCGGCGTTTGGCCCGGAAGGCAATGGCTGGCTACGCTGGTGCCATGCGGTGTCGTCAACCGATAAGTTGCAGCAGGGTCTGACGCGGCTGAGCGCGTTTTTGGCGCAACATCGTTAACAAGCAAAGGAATAAAAAAAGCCGATCACCGTTGCCAGTGATCGGCTTGTTCGCTTGACGCCTGAATTAGGCGCTCAGCAGCTGATCCGCAGTTTTTTCCACCAGCGCCAGCAGGACTTTAACATCCTCCAACGTCACGGTTGGGTTCAGCAGTGTCAGCTTCAGGCAGGTGATGCCATCCGCCTCGGTGACACCGACGTTCGCGCGGCCTGATTCCAGCAGCGCATCACCGATACGCTGGTTGAACAGCGCTACCGCCGCATCGCCGCTGGCAGCCAGCTGCTCAGGACGGAAACGGAACAGCACGCTTGCCAGCTGTGGCTGCATGACCAGCTCAAAACGCGGCAGCTCAGTCACATATTGCGCCACGATCTGCGCCAGCGTCACGCCATGATCGATAATCGCGGCATACTGTTTCTGACCGAGCGCTTCCAGACCCATCCACAGCTTCAGCGCATCGAAACGACGCGTGGTTTGCAGTGATTTGGAGACCAGGTTTGGCACGCCTTGCTCTTCATCGAACTCCGAGTTCAGATAGGCCGCCTGATAACGCATCAATTCATAATGACGTTCATCTTTCAGCAGGAAGGCACCGCAGCTGATGGTCTGGAAGAACTGCTTGTGGAAATCCAGGGTGACAGAATCCACCAGCTCAAGGCCATCGAGGTAATCGCGATACTTCTCAGACAGCAGCAGTGCGCCGCCCCAGGCTGCATCGACGTGAACCCAGATGTTGTGCTCTGCGGCAATCCCGGCGATTTCACGCAGCGGATCAATCGCACCCGCATCGGTAGTACCGGCGGTGGCTACGATGGCCAGAATCTGTTCACCGTTGGCTGCGGCCTGTGCCAGCTTGGCTTTCAGGTCGTTGACATCCATACGTGCAAAACGGTCTGACTTCACCTGCACCACGGATTGATAGCCGTGGCCCAGCAGCGCCATGTTCTTCTGTACTGAGAAGTGGGCGTTTTCCGAGCACAGCACCTTAATCTTGCGCAGATCGCCAGTGATGCCATCCTGCTGGACAGAGTGGCCCTGACGCGCATAGAACGCGTCACGTGCCAGCATCAGGCCCATCAGGTTGCTCTGGGTGCCACCACTGGTGAACACGCCAGCGTCACCTGCCGGATAGCCAACCTGGGCGCGCAACCACTCAATCAGTTTGATCTCGATGATGGTGGCCGACGGGCTCTGGTCCCAGGAGTCCATACTCTGGTTAGTGGCGTTGATCAGCACTTCCGCCGCCTGGCTTACCACCAGACTTGGGCAATGCAGATGCGCCACGCACTGCGGGTGATGTACCGACAGGCTATCTTTCAGAAAGTATTCAATCGCACGCTCAATCGCGGCCTGGTTACCCAGGCCATTCGGATTGAAGTCGAGCGTAATACGCTCACGCAGTTCGGCAACGGTTTTGCCCTGGTACATCTCTGGCTGTTTGAGCCACTGCACCACGGCGGCGCTGCTCTGCGCAATCGCCTGCTGGTACGCTTCAATGCTTTGGGCAGAAGCGGCCAGAATCGGGTTTACTTCAGTCATCTAACTCTTCCGGATCAAACGGGTTTGATGCCAGCGCCCAGCAGCGCCTGCTCAAATTTATCAAGGAAAATCTTCAGTTCGTCGTTGCTGATCAGCAGTGACGGCAGCAGACGCAGAACCGCGCCGTGACGACCGCCACGCTCCAGAATCAGGCCAGCTTCGAAGCATTTTTTCTGCAACAGGGCAGAAAGCTCGCCATCAGCCGGGTACGCACCCATATGATCAGCTGCTTCGTTCGGTTTAACGATCTCGATACCGATCATCATACCCAGACCACGGATGTGACCGATTACCGGGTAGCGCTGCTGCATGTCGGCCAGCTGCGCTTTCAGCCATTCGCCCTGTTCGGCAACTTTGCCTGCGATATCCTGTTCTTTCAGGATTTTCAGCGTGGTCAGGCCGGTAGCCATTGCCAGCTGGTTGCCGCGGAAGGTGCCAGTGTGGTGGCCAGGTGACCAGGCATCGAACTGTTTTTTGATACCCAGAACGGCTAACGGCAGACCGCCGCCCACAGCTTTGGACATCACGATGATATCCGGCTCAATGCCTGCGTGTTCGAAGGCGAAGAATTTGCCGGTACGGGCAAATCCAGCCTGAACTTCGTCGAGGATCAGCAGGATACCGTGTTCCTGGGTTACTTTACGGATGCGCTGCAACCACTCGACCGGAGCCGGGTTCACGCCGCCTTCACCCTGTACCGCTTCGAGGATCACCGCAGCCGGTTTACGCACGCCACTTTCAACGTCGTTGATCAGGTTTTCGAAGTAGTAGGTCAGGGCTTTCACGCCTGCGTCACCACCGAGGCCCAGCGGGCAGCGGTACAGGTGCGGGTAAGGCATGAACTGGACTTCTGGCATCATGCCGTCAACCGCTTCTTTCGGAGACAGGTTGCCGGTGACCGACAGTGCGCCGTGGGTCATACCATGATAACCGCCGGAGAAGCTGATCACGCCGCTGCGGCCAGTCACTTTCTTCGCCAGCTTCAGTGCTGCTTCAACAGCATCGGCACCGGACGGGCCGGTGAATTGCAGGCAATACTCTTTACCCTGACCTGGCAGCAAAGACAGCAGGGCTTCAGAGAATTGATCTTTTAATGGAGTCGTCAGATCCAGGGTATGTAACGGCAAGCCGCTGGTAATGACATTTTGGATGCTCTGCAGAACTTCCGGGTGGTTATGACCCAGAGCTAAAGTTCCTGCGCCAGCCAGGCAGTCAAGATATTGTTTATTCTCAACATCGGTAATCCATACGCCATGTGCTTTGGCAATTGCTAAAGGCAATTTGCGCGGGTAACTCCTGACATTCGATTCGAACTCAGCCTGACGGGCCAGGAACGCGTCGTTGTTTCCGTGGAATGAGTTGGCACCAAAATTATCAATACGGACTTTATCCGTCATCATATCTCTCCTACAACCGGCGAGCGTCAAAGCACACCGGTTGGTTAATTGAACAAAAAACTATCAACTGTGAAAAAAACGCGGCCAATATAGAGCCTTTTACCTTGGGGGGCAATGATTAATTTTGTTTAGAATTGTTTATTACTTCTATATACGAATCAGGGATTTGCTGAAGAACTGTTCGATTATTTTACCAGGGCTGTATGACGTGCGTATTAAATAATCGAGTTAATAAAAAGACTTATGCCTGCGAGCGCCAACCACGGGCCAAATGCAATCGTCTGCCTGACGCGTTGCGGCCACAAATTTCTGGAAATTAAGGCAAATAAAATGCCGCCCGAACTGGCGATGATCAGCACATTCGGTAAAGCTTGCCAGCCGGTCCAGGCGGCTATCGCCGCCAGCAATTTTGCATCGCCCATACCTAAACCCTGCTGCTGACGCAGCCAGTGATAAGCATGTGCCAGTACGGCCAGTGAAACATATCCCACTGCCACACCCAGCACGGCATCTGACAGCGAACCGGGAAGGATCGCGCAACAGTGCAACAATAAGCCGCACCACAATAAAGGCAGCGTAACGGCATCAGGTAATAAATAGTGCCGTATATCAATGAGCGACAATACCAGCAATGAACCACAGAAAAATAATGTCGCCAGCAATAAAGCGCTATCGGGTAACAATTGACTCAGAACCAGGCTGGTGACCGCCATAAGCAGTTCAATCAATGGGTAAATTATACTAATCGGTTGCTGGCAATGGCGGCATTTACCCCGCAAAAGTAGCCAACTTAATAGTGGAATATTGTCACGCCAGCAGAGAGGGTGTGCACATCGCGGACAGTGTGAGGGGGAAAACCACAGGGTTAAACCGCTGTCACGATGCAATAAACGTAACGGTAACCGATAGACCACCACATTAATAACGCTGCCGAGACTCAGCCCCAGCAGCAACCCGTAACACGCTTCCATGTGTATCTCCTCGCTATCTCCCCGGCCACTGTATGCCGAACAAGAGAAAGAACGCGAGGCCACAGCAGTAATTACATCCTGTTGCAGCGTTTTTTCAGAGCTGCATTCACCCTCTTTCGCCGACGCGCATTTTTCCGAATTTTGGCGGTTTAACGCTACTGCTGGCGCTTAAACATTTGAATAGCTTCCTGCACATTACTGGTTTCCAACTGCATGACCCGCGCATTATTCAGGAATACATCATAATGACCGGCATTGTAACGAAACACATAAAGCGCGCCGCGAAAACGTAATCCCTTGGTTTTAATACCAATATGGTGACGACGCAGTGCGGCCTGCGAGAGACGGTCGGTTTCAGTTTTCACAGCTCACCTCCGTGCCTGAAATAACGTAAAAACTAAGAAAATCAGCATAATGCCGCTACCTTAGTTTTCCCTTAAGAAGAGTATAGTTAATCCGTTAATTTCCTGTTTCACCGGGAATTAAAGAGTGTGAATCCCGCCCCATCCGGTCATTTTCGCGTCAATTATCGTATCAGCCATGATGTTCTACCAATCCTCAACGCCTGGCAAAAAGCGGGGGAATTATTCGCACCATTTAATGTTCCGTTAAGTTTTCCGCCGTATTTTGTTGTCATGTGAAATCACCCAGTGTGTCTAATGCTTTCAAAGTGTGAGGAAAATTTGATTAGTTCATCATGCTGTACTAGATATTGATAGGGCGGATAAAAAGGCTGTTGGCCCGTCAAACACACTGTTAACACTAGATAATTCTGGCATCAACACCGTTGATTTTAAGCAAAAGGCACTATTCATTAAGGAATCTTATTTATGGCCTTTCTCCCGTTCTCGCGTCCGTCACTGGGCGAAGACGAATTAGCAGCAGTCAAAGCGGTATTTGAATCGGGCTGGATTACCACCGGCCCGCAAAATGCCGCACTGGAGCAAGCCTTTTGCCAGTTAACCGGCAATCAACATGCGGTTGCCGTCTGTTCCGCCACAGCCGGTATGCACGTGACGCTGATGGCGTTGGGGATTAAACCGGGTGATGAAGTGATCACCCCATCACAGACCTGGGTCTCGACCATCAACATCATTACCTTGATGGGTGCCACTCCGGTGATGATTGATATCGATCGCGATACCTTGATGGTGACTGCGGAGCAGGTCGAAGCGGCAATCACGCCACGTACCCGTGCCATTATCCCGGTGCATTACGCTGGCGCACCGGCTGATATTGATGCGATTCGCGCCGTGGGAGAAAAGCACGGGATTACCATCATTGACGATGCCGCCCACGCGCTCGGTACGTTGTACAAAGGGAATCAGGTCGGACACCGTGGCACGGCGATCTTTTCCCTGCACGCCATTAAAAATATCACCTGTGCCGAAGGCGGCGTGGTGGTGACAGACGATGCCGCACTGGCCGATCGTATCCGCAGCATGAAGTTTCACGGGCTGGGCGTGGATGCCTACGATCGTCACACCCATGGTCGCCGCCCGCAGGCCGAGGTCATTACTCCCGGTTTTAAATACAACCTGCCGGATATCAGCGCCGCGATTGCGCTGGTGCAACTGCAAAAACTGGCAGCCATCAACACGCGCCGCCGTGAAATCGCCCAGCGCTACCTGACTGAACTGGCGGATACCCCATTCCTGCCGTTGTCACTGCCAGCGTGGGCGCATCAGCATGCCTGGCATTTATTCATTATTCGCGTCGATGAAGCCCGTTGCGGCATCAGCCGTGACGGCTTGATGGAAGCGTTAAAAGCGCAGGACATCGGTACCGGACTGCATTTCCGTGCTGCGCACACCCACAAATATTATCGCGAGCAATATCCGCATCTTTCTTTACCGAATACCGAATGGAACAGCGACCGTATCTGCTCCATTCCGCTGTTCCCTGATATGACTGATGACGACGTCACTCGTGTCGTCAAAGCGCTGCATGCGCTGGCCGGAGGCTGAAATGCTGGAAGAAACACCCATTCGTAAAGTGTCCGTGGTGATCCCGGTCTACAACGAAGAAGAGAGCTTGCCTGAGCTGGTACGCCGCACTCATACCGCGTGTGATTTGCTCAACCTGGAGTATGAAATTTTGCTGGTTGATGACGGCAGCAGTGACCGTTCCGGCGAGATGATTGCGGACGCCGCTGATATGCCGGGTAGCCATGTGGTTGGCGTATTGCTGAATCGCAATTACGGCCAGCACTCGGCGATTATGGCGGGCTTCAGTCATGTCAGCGGTGATCTCATCATTACGCTGGATGCCGATTTACAAAACCCGCCGGAAGAGATCCCCAACCTGGTTGCGGCGGCGCAGCAGGGTTATGACGTGGTCGGCACGGTACGACAGAATCGCCAGGACAGCTGGTTTCGCCGCCGGGCCTCCCGTCTTATTAACAAATTGATTCAACGCGTCACCGGCAAAGCGATGGGGGATTACGGTTGCATGTTACGTGCTTACCGCCGCCACATTGTTGATGCCATGTTGAATTGCCATGAGCGCAGCACCTTTATCCCGATCCTCGCCAATACCTTTGCGCGCCGCACCATTGAGTTACCGGTGAAACACGCGGAGCGCGAATTCGGTGATTCGAAATATAGCTTTATGCGGCTGATCAACCTGATGTACGACCTGGTGACCTGTCTGACCACCACGCCGCTGCGTCTGTTGAGCGTGGTCGGGAGCGTGATTGCGCTGGCGGGTTTTGCCTTCTCATTGATTTTGATTGTGTTGCGTTTATTTCTCGGCGCAGCCTGGGCCGGGGATGGCGTTTTCGTGCTTTTCGCCGTGCTGTTTATGTTTATCGGCGCACAGTTCGTCGGTATGGGGCTACTGGGTGAGTATATCGGTCGTATCTACAACGATGTGCGCGCCCGCCCACGCTACTTTATTCAACGTGTTATCCATCCGCATAAAAATGCATCTGTACAGGAAATTGAGCAATGAAAACCATCGTCTTCGCCTACCACGACATGGGCTGTGCGGGCATTAATGCGCTGCTGCAAGCTGGCTTCGAAATCAGTGCCATCTTTACACACCCCGATACTGCCGGTGAAAATCACTTTTTTGGCTCGGTGGCGCGTATTGCCGCAGAACAGGGCATTCCGGTGTATGCCCCGGATGATGTCAATCACCCGCTGTGGGTCGATCGTATCAAAGCGATGTCACCGGAGATTATTTTCTCCTTCTATTATCGCAACCTGCTGAATGACGCGATCCTGAATAGCGCCCGCCTTGGTGCGTATAACCTGCATGGCTCGTTGCTGCCGAAATACCGTGGCCGTGCGCCGCTGAATTGGGTGTTGGTCAACGGTGAAACCGAAACCGGCGTGACCTTGCATCGGATGGTGAAACGCGCGGATGCGGGCGATATCGTGGCGCAAACCCGGGTGGCAATTGCAGAGCAGGACAACGTGCTGACGCTGCATCGCAAACTGGTGCAGAGCGCGACACAACTGCTGGAAGACACGTTACCGGCGATGAAACGCGGTGAGATTAATGCTGTGCCGCAGGATGAGAAAGAAGCCACGGTGGTTGGGCGTCGTACCCCGGAAGATGGCCGCATTGACTGGTCACGTCCGGCGACCGAGATCAATAACCTGGTGCGTGCGGTCACCGATCCCTGGCCGGGAGCATTCGCCTATGCCGGAACGGTGAAATTCGTCGTGTGGAAAGGGCGGGTGCATCCAGCTGCGCATGGTGCGAAACCCGGTACGGTGTTATCGGTCGAACCTTTCCTCATCGCCTGTGGTGAAGGTGCACTGGAAGTGGTGACCGGCCAGAGTGATAACGGCGTTTACATGAACGGTAGCCAGTTGGCGCTCAGCCTCGGCATGGTGCCAAGCGCGTTGCTGTACTCAAAACCGGTCGCTGCGGTGAAACGCCGCACCCGGGTTCTGATCCTCGGTGTGAATGGGTTTATCGGTAACCACCTGACCGAACGCCTGTTGCAGGATGATAATTTCGAAGTTTACGGCCTGGATATCAGTTCCGATGCCATCAGCCGTTTCCTTGGCCATCCTGGGTTTCATTTTGTCGAGGGTGATATCAGCATTCACTCGGAATGGATTGAATATCACATCAAGAAATGTGATGTGGTGCTGCCGCTGGTGGCGATTGCCACGCCGATTGAGTACACCCGCAATCCGCTCCGCGTGTTTGAGCTGGATTTCGAAGAGAACCTCAAAATTATCCGTGATTGCGTCAAGTACAAAAAACGCATCATTTTCCCATCGACGTCAGAAGTTTACGGTATGTGTACTGACCGTCATTTCGATGAAGATAACTCGAACCTGGTGGTCGGGCCGATCAACAAACAGCGTTGGATCTATTCCGTTTCCAAGCAGTTGCTGGACCGGGTGATCTGGGCCTACGGTGAGAAAGAAGGGCTGCGTTTTACCCTGTTCCGTCCGTTTAACTGGATGGGACCCCGTCTGGATAACCTCAACGCGGCGCGTATCGGCAGTTCACGCGCGATCACCCAGTTGATTCTTAACCTGGTGGAAGGTTCGCCGATCAAACTGATTGACGGTGGTGCACAGAAACGTTGCTTCACCGATATCCGTGATGGCGTTGAAGCCCTGTTCCGCATTATCGAAAACAAGCAGAACAACTGCGACGGCCAGATTATCAACATTGGTAACCCGGAAAACGAAGCCAGTATCAAGGAGCTGGCGGAGCAACTGCTGGCCAGCTTCGAGCGCCATCCGCTGCGCGATCAGTTCCCGCCGTTCGCCGGTTTCCGCGAAGTGGAAAGCAGCAGCTATTACGGCAAAGGCTATCAGGATGTTGAGCATCGTAAACCGTCAATCAAAAACGCGCGTCGCCTGCTGGGCTGGACTCCAGAAGTGCAGATGGATATCACCATCGACAACACGCTGGACTTCTTCCTGCGCACCGTTGAGTTGCAGGATAAGCCATGATGAAAAAGGTCGGCTTGCGCGTTGATGTCGACACCTGGCGCGGTACGCAACAAGGCGTACCCGCGCTGCTGGAGCTGTTTAGCCTGCATCAGGTGCAGGCCAGTTTCTTTTTCAGCGTCGGGCCGGACAACATGGGGCGTCATTTGTGGCGCCTGCTGAAGCCGCGCTTTCTGTGGAAGATGCTGCGTTCACGTGCCGCATCCTTATATGGCTGGGATATCCTGCTGGCGGGCACCGCCTGGCCGGGTAAGGAGATTGGTCGTGGGCTGGAGGAGATTATCAGCGCCACGGCCGATCATCACGAAGTGGGCCTGCATGCCTGGGACCACTTTGCCTGGCAAACCTGGGCGGGTGTCTGGCCGGAACAGCGACTGGTTGAGGAAATTGCCCGTGGCAAGCGCGCACTGGAGGAGATTATTGGTGACACTGTCACTTGTTCCGCCGTGGCGGGCTGGCGCGCTGACAGCCGCGTTGTCGACGCTAAACAAGCGTTCGGCTTCCGTTACAACAGCGACTGCCGTGGGACGGGGCCTTTTCTGCCGCGCCTGAGTGATGGCAGCCTGGGAACGGTACAGATTCCGGTGACGCTACCCACCTGGGACGAGGTGGTTGGCCCGAGGGTGAGTGCTAACGATTTCAATGACTTTTTGCTGGAACAGCTGAGTCAGGCCGACGAGATGGCGGTTTACACCATTCATGCGGAAGTGGAAGGCATTGTCGGACATCGGGCTTTTGCTCAATTGCTCAGTCGGGCGGAGAAACAGGGCATTCAGTTTTGCCCGCTGAGTGAATTATTGCCTGAAGACCTCAATACTTTGCCCATCGGTAACATCGTGCGCGGGCAAATTTCCGGACGTGAAGGTTGGCTCGGCTGCCAACAACAACAATACAGGTAATCACGGATGCGAACTGGTACTAAAACGGCCCTGCTGCTGTTTGTTTTTGCGCTTTACTACCTTATCCCCATCGAATTCCGCGCGTTATGGCAACCTGATGAAACCCGTTATGCGGAGATCAGCCGTGAAATGCTCGCCAACGGTAATTGGGTGACACCGCATTTTTTTGGCCTGCGTTATTTCGAAAAACCTATCGCCGGTTACTGGGTGAATAATCTCGGTCAGTTGTTGTTTGGTCACAACAATTTTGGTGTGCGCGCGGGGTCTATTTTCAGCACTATCCTCAGTGCGCTGCTGGTGTACTGGATGGGCATCCGGCTGTTCGCTAACCGCACGGTTGCGCTGAACGCCTGCATCATCTTTCTTACCTCGTTGCTGGTTTACGGAGTGGGCACCTATGCGGTGCTGGACCCGATACTGACGCTGTGGATGGTGGCAGCGATGGCGAGTTACTGCCTGGCAGCGCAGGCCAGCACTTCAGGCCAGCGTGTGTTGGGTTATGTGCTACTGGGCGTCGCCTGTGCGATGGGGTTTATGACCAAAGGGTTCCTCGCGTTAGCGGTGCCGGTTCTGGCCATTGTTCCCTGGGCGGTGGCGCAACGTCGCTTTGGTGAGCTGCTGCGGTTTGGTCCGTTAACGATCCTGGTCGCGGCGCTGGTGAGTGCCCCGTGGTCGCTGGCGATTTATCGTCAGGAAGGGGATTTCTGGCACTATTTCTTCTGGGTTGAGCACATTCAGCGTTTCGCCGAAGATGACGCGCAACACAAAGCACCATTCTGGTATTACCTGCCGATTCTGCTGGCCGGCTCCTTGCCGTGGCTGGGATTGCTGCCTGGCTCACTGGTACAGGGTTGGCGTCAGCGTGGTCAACAGCCGGGGTTAAGCTATTTGCTCAGTTGGACCTTGCTGCCGCTGCTGTTTTTCAGTATTGCCAAAGGCAAGTTGCCGACTTATATCCTGCCGTGCTTTGCGCCGCTGGCGCTGCTGATGGCGCACTATACCCAGAGCATGACGCCACACGTGGTCAAAGCGCTGAAGGTCAATGCGTGGATCAATATGTTTTTTGGTGGCGTTGCCGCCGTGGCGCTGGCAGTGGTGCTGGCCCCATGGGGACTGGCGCACCGTCCGCCGTTTGGGGTGACGGAACATTATAAGTTGATGCTGGGGATCCTGGCCTTCGGTGGCTGGACGCTGTTTGGTGCCCTGAGCAAGAAAAACTGGCAACTGGCTGCCTGCTGCCCATTGATACTGGCGCTGGTGATCGGTTTTGCCATTCCGGATCGGATACGTGACAGTAAACAGCCACAAAACTTTGTCGCGGCAGTTTCCGGGCAGTTGGCGGACAGCCGCTATATTCTGGCAAACGACCCGGGGATTGCCTCGGCAGTGGCGTGGGAATTGCAGCGCAATGATATTCGCTTCTACGAACGTAAAGGTGAAGTCGGCTATGGCCTTGACTATCCTGATGCGCAAGATCGTTATATCTCCGCTAACGATTTTCCCGCCTGGCTGGCGCAACATCGCAAACAGGGAAAAGTCTCAGTGGCGATGATCATGTCTTCTGCCGATGCCAACCCGGATACGCGCCTACCGAAACCTGACTTTGTCTATCGTCAGGGGCGGTTGGTGTATTTCGGCTACGATGCGCAGCCATGAATCTTCTGTTGATTCTGCTGGTTAGCCTGCTGAGCTGTGCCGCACAGCTGTGCCAGAAACAAGCGGCGTATATCGGCAGGCGTGAAGGCAAAGCGCGCTTGCTGATGTGGATCGCGCTCAGTCTCCTGTTGTTGGGGCTGGCGATGCTGTTGTGGCTGGTGGTATTGCGCCTGGTGCCGGTCAGCGTTGCTTATCCCATGCTGAGCCTCAATTTTGTACTGGTGGCACTGGCCGCCCGGCTGATCTGGCGTGAGAGTTTTAGCGTGCGCCAGATTATCGGCACGCTACTGATTGTCGCCGGGGTTGCTCTGATGGGAAGTCACTTATGAAAGGCTATGGACTGGCGTTATGCAGCGTGCTGTTGGTGTCAATGGCGCAGCTGCTGCTGCGTGCTGCGATGCAGCACCTCCCGGCATTGGGGCGTGAACTATGGCAGCAGCCGCTGCCACTGATATTGCTGTTTATCGGTTTAAGCGCCTATGCATTGTCGATGCTGTGCTGGATGCTGGCACTGCGCCATCTGGCGTTGAGTCGGCTCTACCCACTGCTCAGCATCAGTTATGTGCTGGTGTGGCTGGCCGCCATCTCATTGCCGATGTTTGGCGAGCCATTCCGCTGGAGCAGCCTCGCCGGGGTGGGGTTGATTGTTGCGGGCTTGCTGTGTGTGTCGCTGCCCGGCAAAAAATAGTCGTTACTCTTTGGCGTAAAGATAAACCGAGGCACGTGACACCCCCAACTGCTGGGCGATCACCTCCATCGCACGTTTCACGTCAAGCAAACCGCTGGTGCGCAGTTCCTGCATTAACGCTTTGCGATCGGCGGCTTTCAGTGCCCGCGGCGTGGTAGCCAGACGCGCCGCGAACTGTTCAATGCGCTGGCGCAAGGCATCTGCCCCCGCGGGTTCCAACTGCTCGGTGATATCCGGCGTGGCAATCTGGGTAAATTGCGCCAGTGCACTTTGCATACCACGAAACAGCGTCATATCCACATTCAGACACAATGCTGCCACATAGTTACCGTCGGCATCTTTGAGACCAATCGAGGTACTCTTCACCGGACGGCCATCTGCCAACTGGTTGGCATAATTTGTCAGCAGAGACGGGAATTCGGGTGAGGCAATGCGCGCCAACCCAAGCTCCGTTGCTGACTGACCGACTTCACGGCCAGAAAGATTGTTATGGATAGAAAGAATGGCATGCTGTGGATTTTGTAAGTCATGCACTACCACCTCGCAAAACGGGGCGAAGGTGGCGCTGAGTCCTTCAGCGATGGTGGTCAGCTGCGCCAGCAGCAGGGCATTTTGCTGATCGGGCATCGTGGCTCTCTCAAAATGGCTAGATTATTTGTCTAATTTTATATATTTTGTCATTTCAATGCAAAGCCCTTCACCTAAAGGTTAACCGCATGACTGAGTTTACTTTGCCAACGTATGACGATGTGGCTGCGGCCACGCAACGCATCCAACCCTATATCAACCCGACCCCGGTGATGACCTCGCGTAGCCTCAACGAGGCATTAGACGCTGAGGTTTTCTTTCAGTGTGAGAACTTGCAACGTATGGGCGCATTTAAATTTCGCGGTGCGCTCAACGCGTTATTACAGTTCACGCCTGAGCAGCGGCAGGCCGGGGTGGTGGCGTTTTCCTCGGGTAACCATGCACAGGGGGTGGCGCTGGCGGCGAAATTGCTCAACATCCCGGCTACCATTGTGATGCCACTGGATGCGCCTGCGGCCAAATTGGCGGCAACCCGAGGTTACGGTGCGCAGGTGGTGACTTATGATCGCTATACCGAAGATCGCGAACAGATTGGTCGCGAGTTGGCGGAGCAGCATGGTCTGACACTGATCCCCCCTTATGATCATCCGCATGTCATTGCTGGTCAGGGCACGGCGGCTCAGGCGCTGCTGACGCAAACCGGGCCACTTGATGTATTGCTGACACCGCTCGGTGGCGGTGGATTACTGGCGGGGAGCGCTTTGGCCGCGCGACAGCTTAGTCCGGGCATCACCCTCTATGGCGTGGAACCGGCGGCCGGTAATGACGGTCAGCAGTCGTTACGGGCGGGAAAAATCATCCGTATCGAGACGCCCAAGACCATCGCCGATGGCGCACAGACCCAATATCTTGGCCGCTACACCTTCCCACTGATTCAGAGCCTGGTGGACGATATCCTCACGGCAACGGATGAACAGCTGATCGCTGAAATGCGTTTCTTTGCCGAGCGCATGAAAATGGTGGTGGAACCGACTGGCTGCCTCGGGCTGGCAGCGGTGCGGGCGGATAAAGCACGTTTCCGTGGTAAGCGCATTGGTATTGTGATCAGCGGTGGTAACGTCGATATCAGTCGTTTCAGCAGCTTACTGGCTCACTAATCACGCAGGAGACGTGTGTGAAATCACTTCCCGAATGGCTTCATCAGCTTGAAACCCCGTTTTTGTTGATCGATGAAGCGCGCTATCAGCGCAATATCGATCGCTTGTACCAGCGCGTGTCACAGTTGGGTAGCGTGGTACGCCCCCATCTGAAAACCCTGCGTTCGGTGGAGGCCGCCGCGTATCTGTTGCCGCAGGCGGACCACCCGGCCACCGTCTCTACCCTGGCAGAAGCCGAAGGTTTTGCTGCGGCCGGTTACCGCAATCTGTTGTACGCGGTGGGGATCGCGCCGCATAAATTGCCGCGCGTGGCGCGTCTGATGCAACAGGGCGTCCAGTTGCACATCCTGCTGGATACCGTGGAACAGGCGCAGGCGGTCACTGAGTTTGCCCGCCAGCAGCAACTTACCTTTTCGGTGTTTATCGAAATCGACTGCGACGGTCATCGCGGTGGTATTCCGCCCGAGAGCGAGACGCTGTTGCAACTGGCACAGCAACTGGAAGGACAAGGCGCGACGGTCACCGGACTGATGGCCCATGCCGGTGAATCCTACAACTGCCGCAGTGAAGAGGCGATTCGTGCCGCCGCTCGTGCCGAGTGTGATGCCATCCGTCTGGCGGCACAGCGGGTGCGTGCAGCGGGGATTGCCTGTCCGATTCTCAGCGTTGGTGCCACCCCAACCGCACATTACGCCGAGGAACTGGCAGGGATCAGCGAGGTGCGCGCCGGGGTGTTTACCCTGTTCGATCTGGTGATGCATAACGTGGGCGTGTGTCAGCAACAGGATATTGCGCTGTCGGTGGTGACAACGGTGATCGGTCACAATGCCGCAAAAAACTGGGTGTTTGTCGATGCGGGCTGGATGGCGATGTCCCGCGATCGTGGCACCGCAGCGGGACCGGTCGATTATGGTTATGGCCTGGTGTGTAATATGCAGGGCGCGTCGCTGGATGTTTGTCTCAGCACCACCAATCAGGAACACGGCATCATCAACCTGCCAGAGGGCGGCGCGCTGACGCCAGCGGATTTTCCGGTGGGTTCCCGCCTGCGTATCCTGCCAAACCACGCCTGCGCCACCACCGCGATGCACCAGCATTATCAGGTGTTACAGGCTGACAGCGACCAGCCACGGGTCTGGTCACGCATCATGGGCTGGTAAAAGTGACGCTGTCACTCAATCAGCCGCAGGTGACGGCTATCAAGCTGATCCAGCGCGGCCACACCGAGCATACCTAAATCGCGGCTGATTTCGCTGGTGATCAGGTCAATCGCCAGATGTACGCCTTGTGCTCCGCCAACGGCGCAGGCGTAGTTAAAGGGGCGGCCTACAAAACAGGCTTGGGCACCGAGTGCTAACGCTTTGATGGCATCGGTACCCCGGCGAATACCGCTATCCAGCATCACCGTCATCTCGCCTGCTGCGGCAACAATTTCCGGCAGCACATGGATGGGCGCGATGCTGGTATCCAACTGACGCCCGCCGTGGTTCGACACCACAATGCCGTCGATACCGATGTCTTTGCAGCGTTGCGCATCGCGCTGACTGAGGATGCCTTTAATCACCATCGCACCGGACCAGCGATGGCGGATATGTTGAATATGTTGCCAGGTGAGATGGCTGCGCCCGCTGAAATCCCTGACCGCATGTTTCGAAAACAGCGGCGCGCCGCGTACTGCCTGATTGTTTTCAAACCACGGCATACCGCGCTTGAGTAAGGTCTTGATTAAGGTGCCGGTCAGCCAGCGTGGATGGGTAAGCCCTTCAAACGCCAGTCGCAAGCTCGGCCTGAACGGGGTGGCAAACCCGGCGCGCACATTGTTCTCGCGATTGGCTTTCACCGGGGTATCTACCGTTACCACCAGCACGGGAATCCGCGCCCGCGCTACGCGATCGATCAGCAGATCAATCTCTTCATCGCTTTTCGGCAGGTATGCCTGAAACCACATCGCCGGATTGGCCTCCGCCACTTCCTCCAGCCGCATCAGCGAGGAGCCGCTCATAATAAACGGAATATTTTTGGCGGCAGCGGCTGTCGCCAGGGTCAGATCGCCTTCAAAACCGGTAATGGCACTGATCCCCATCGGCGCAATACCCAGCGGGGCGGCATAGCGATGCCCGAACAGCGTAACCTCGGTATTTCGCTGTGAGACATCCACCATATTCTCCGGTATCAGACTGTAGCGCGCGTAAGAGGTGCGGTTGTTGTCACGGGCGAGATTGTCCTCGACACCGCCGGAGACATAGGCGAACAACGGGCGCGGCAGATGTTTTCGGGCGTACTTTTCGAAGTCATTTAACGACAGGCAACGGTTGGCGAGTTTGCGCATTTCTTCAGGGGTTATGTCAGGAAGGCAAGAAAAATCAATGCTATGTGCATCATTGGTCGATCACAAATGACAAAAGCGGCAATGCTATACCGAAAGATGCATAAGCGGCACAATGTGCCGCTTACCCAGTATTAATGGCTCTGCCATTGGTGATATTCGCCATTGCGACGGCCAGGTGCCGTCTCTGGCAGGCGCAGCAAACCATACACGGAGATGATCCCCAGCACGGCGACATACAGGGCGAGTCCGTACCAGTGCCCGCCGGTGGCCTGGAGGATTTTCACCGCCACCAGACCCAAGACACCACTACCGATCAGCGAGCCAACCTGCCAGATCACCGCAATGCCACTGCAACGAATATGGGTCGGAAACAGCTCCGGGAACCACGAGGCTTGTGGCGCATAACACATACTGTGACCCAGGGTTAAGGCCACGATCATCGCAATCTGCGTCAGCCAGTAACTGTTTTGTGACAGGGCGAGGAAGAAGGGCACGATGGACAGGACAATCAACAGCGCCCCGATCATATACACCGGTTTGCGGCCAATGCGATCGGATAACGCCCCCATCAGCGGAATGGCAAACACTTCCAGAATCACCGCGACAATCATGCTGTTCATCAGGATACCGGCATCCAGTTGATTGGCTTTGCCCCAGGCGAGAATGATGACGGTGAACAGGGCAAAGGCGCAGGCTTCGATTAATTTGGCTGCTACCCCATTGATCACCAGGCGCGGATTGCCCTGAATCACTTCTTTTAATGGGCGCGACTCGGCTGCTTTGGTGGCGCGGATCGCGGCAAACACCGGCGATTCATCAATACGCAGACGAATAAACAGACCCACAATCACCAGCACTGCGCTGAGCAGGAAAGGTACGCGCCAGCCCCAGGCCATCATCTGGTCATCGGATAAGGTTGCATTGAGGATGGCAAACAGCGCCAGCGGCAACAAAAAGCCGACCGGCGCACCAATCTGCACCCAACTGGCGAAAAAGCCCCGGCGCGAAGATTGCGCGTATTCAGCGGTCATCAACACGGCACCTGCCTGTTCGCCGCCGACACCAAAACCCTGCAACAAACGGATCAGAATCAGCAGCACCGGTGCCCATACGCCAATTTTTTCATAGGTCGGCAGCAGTCCGATGCAAAAGGTACCCAGCCCGACAATCAGGATGGTGGCCACCAGCGCTTTTTTACGGCCCACTTTATCCCCGATATGACCAAACACGATGCCGCCAATCGGGCGCGCCAGGAAACCCACCGCATAGGTGGCAAAGGCTGCGAGGGTGCTCACCAGCGGATCGTGGCTGGGGAAAAACAGGTGACCAAAAAACAGCACGGCCGCCGTGCCGTAGGCGAAAAAGTCGTAATATTCGGCTGCGGTGCCAATGGCGGATGCCCCGGCGACGCGTTTAATTAATGAAGTATCGGTGCTCTGAGAAGCCTGGGTTGACGTCACAGCAGAGGAAGACATAGTGAATACCTGCAGGTTTATTATGTCCTACTACCATACAAGAATAGCTAAGCCGTTTGATGAGAAAACGATCACATCTCGGGCAAAAAGGGGATGGGTAGCGGCGCGATTTATCGCGTGATGTCCTGCGCGATGCAGGTTAAAGACGTGCGACAAATCGCGCCGCTACAAATGGTGTGAGTTCGTTAGTAAGAAATGGATATTATTAAATTCGATCCATAAATGAGGGCAGTGACGGTACGGGCAGCACCGACAACACTTTCAGACGTTGCAGAGTGCGTACCTGCGCCCGCTCCAGATGATCGCGCAGGCAAGCGGCAGCCAGCTCCCAGTTGCCTTTCAGTAACATTTCATACACCAGGCAATGTTCTTCCAGCATCGCGGTTTCTACCGGGATGGACAGCAGATCATAAAAGATGCGTGTGACGATAAACGGTGACTGGTTCTGCCGTAGGATCTGCATCATCAGCTTGTTGCCCGCCGGTTCGAGACAACGGACGTGCAAATCTTCTTCCAGCAACTCGAGTTCAGCGGCGCTGAGTTGCTTGCCTTTATATCTCTGCGCTTTTTCCAGCGATGCGGTCAGCCACTCCACCGGCAGCAGACGGCCAGCCTTGCGTAGCGCGGTGGGTTCGAGACTGGCGCGTATTTCAAAATGGTCGGCGATCTCGCGTGCCGTCAGAGGGCCGGTCAGCCATTGGGAATAGGGCTCTTTCTCCACCAGACCTTTATCACGCAGGCGCATCAGGCTTTCCCGGATCACCGCGCGGCTGACGTTGTAGTGTTGTGCAGCGAGTTGCTCGTCCAGTTGATAGCAACCAAACACCATGGCGGTCGACAGCACCACTTGCAGGTTATCCAGCACCTTCTCGCCGGTGCTGCGGGTATCCACCAGCGCATCTTGTTCATCAAGACCCAGCAGTTCACGCGTCAGCCCGGCACGCAGCGGTTCCACTTCCTCCGCCTCTTTTGCCACGATAAAACCACGGCCTTCAAAGCGCGCAATCAATCCTTCTTCATGCAGCAGACTCAACGCCCGCCGCACCGGTACCCGGCTGGTGCCAAACAGTTGCGCCAGCGGGCCTTCCAACAGGACCAGACCCTGTGGAACCCGTTTCTGAATCAGTACGTTGTGTAAAAGCTGTCGGATCACTTCATAGCGCGCAGAACCGGTCTCTTCCGTCGCTGCCGGGGTGTTCTTTGTCCGCATTGTCATGTCATCGGTCCTGTGTTCATCGCGCTACATTATCACATCCTGGCGCGCTGCAAAGTCGCATAAAGGCTAAGCACAGTTGTGGTGCAGTTCGCACAATAATGGATCATATCGATAAATATACATCTTAAACCAATGCATTCAACGTTATGTCGATGCGGTTGCCGTTGACAGCACTTAGCAGACAAGACGTTGATATTTCGCACTTAACGTATTATTTCAGGGCGCAAAAGAAAATTGATCGCTCTCATTGGTCAGATCCTGGCATAACCATTGCAATGCATAAATGGATATTATTTTTAAATGTACATTTATGGAGTTGCAGATATGGCCAAAGAAATCCTTTGCGCATTTGGGGTAGATGTCGATGCCGTTGCTGGCTGGCTGGGTTCTTACGGTGGTGAAGATTCGCCGGATGACATTTCGCGCGGCCTGTTTGCTGGCGAAGTTGGCGCGCCGCGTTTGCTGAAGATGTTTGCCGAGCAGAACCTGCGCACCACCTGGTTTATTCCGGGCCACTCGATTGAAACCTTTCCAGAACAGATGAAAGCGGTGGTGGATGCCGGTCATGAAATCGGTATTCACGGTTACAGCCATGAAAACCCCATCGCCATGACCCCGGCGCAGGAAGAGGCGGTGCTGGATCGCAGCATTGAACTGGTGACCCAACTGGCGGGCAAACGTCCCACCGGCTATGTCGCCCCCTGGTGGGAGTTCAGTAACGTTACCAACGAGTTATTGCTGAAAAAGGGCATCAAATATGATCACAGTCTGATGCATAACGATTTCCATCCTTACTACGTTCGCGTCGGTGATAGCTGGACCAAAATCGACTACAGCCAGCATCCCGATGCCTGGATGAAGCCGTTGCAACGCGGGGCAGAAACCGATCTGGTGGAGATCCCGGCGAACTGGTATCTCGACGATCTGCCGCCGATGATGTTTATCAAAAAATCCCCTAACAGCCACGGTTTCGTTAACCCACGCCATCTGGAAGAGATGTGGCGTGATCAGTTTGACTGGGTTTACCGCGAAAACGACTACGCGGTGTTCACCATGACCATCCATCCCGACGTGTCTGGCCGTCCGCAGGTGCTGCTGATGCTGGAACGCCTGATTCAGTATATCCGTAGCCACGAAGGCGTGCGTTTCGTCACCTTTGACGAGATCGCCGACGACTTTAAACAGCGCCAACCGCGCTAAGTACGCGTAGCGGCGCGATTTATCGCGCATCGAAATTTCGCGCCACTACGGAATATGCGAGTTGTAACCCGTTAACCCCCTGACAGAGTGATAGCGCTATGAGCATCTTTAAGAAAATCTCCGTAAATGGCTGGCAGCCGCAGCAGTTGACCATCAGGGACGTAAAATTTGCCACCTGGATTGCTTTTTTCGCCTGGGTTTTTGCTGTTTATGATTTCATCCTGTTTGGCACTTTGCTGCCGGAAATCGGCGGACATTTCGGCTGGAGCGAGGTCGAGCAGGCTGAAATCGCCACCTGGGTTGCGGTTGGTGGTGCGGTCATCGCGCTGGCGATTGGCCCATTGGTGGATCGTCTCGGTCGTCGTATGGGGATTGTGGTCACCGTCGGCGGCGCGGCGCTCTGCTCGCTGTTAACCGCTGTCGGAGGTGCCTGGGGTAAAGGCGCGCTGACCGCGATTCGTTCGGTCGCAGGTCTGGGTTATGCCGAGCAGACGGTCAACGCGACGTATCTGTCGGAGCTTTATACCGCCATTGACGACCCGAAACTCAATAAACGCAAAGGCTTTGTCTACAGCCTGGTGCAGGGTGGCTGGCCGGTAGGGGCGCTGGTGGCTTCTGCGCTGACCGCGATCCTGATGCCAATCATCGGCTGGCAGGGCAGCTTTATCTTTGCCGCGCTGCCGTCGCTGGTGATTGCCTTCCTGGCACTGAAACTGAAAGAAACCCCGCAATTCCAGGTACAGAAGAAGATTCAGCAACTGCGCGCTGAGGGTAACGATCGTGATGCGCGTCAGGTAGCAGATGATTATCAGGTTTCCTGGGAAGAACAGCACCGTGCTGGCCTGGCCGCTGCGTTTCGTGGACCGTCACTGCGCGCCACGCTGGTGTTGGGGGGTGCGGTGTTGATCAACTGGTTCGCGATTCAGATTTTTAGCGTGTTGGGCACCACCGTGATCACCAAAACCCATGAGGTTTCGTTTAATAACTCGTTATTAATCCTGATTCTCTCCAACCTCGTCGGTTACTGCGGCTACCTGGTGCACGGTTGGCTCGGCGATCGTATTGGTCGTCGCAATACCATTGCCGTTGGCTGGATGCTTGGCGGTGTCGCTTTTGCCGCGATGCTTTACTGCCCGGATAACTTCGCCACCATCGTCGCGCTCTACAGTATCGGCCTGTTTTTCCTGATTGGCCCGTATGCCGCAGCGCTGTTCTTTATCAGTGAAAGTTTCCCGACCGCCATCCGTGCCACCGCCGGTGCGTTGATTGGTGCTATGGGGCCGGTGGGCGCGATTATCGCCGGTGTCGGCACCACCAGCGTGCTGAGCAGTGGCGGCCACTGGCAGGATGCCGCGTTGTGGTTCGGTGCGGTCCCGTGTTTTATCTCCGGCATTATTATGTTTTTCGCCCGTGCGCACGCTCCGCAGCGTACTGACGTCAGTTCAGCGGTGACTACCGCTTAAGGAATTGCTATGCAGCTTTCGTCTTCAACTCAGCCGGTCGCCGCGATCAGCGGTGCCGCCAGCGGCATTGGTCTGGCGCTGGCCACGCTTTACGCCCAGCGTGGCGTGAAAATCATCGCCGGTTACTATCCCGCCGATCCGCACGATCCTGCCGTTGCGGCGGCGCAGGTCGAAGCCGCCGGGGGGGATGCCCTGTGGTTACCGCTGGATGTGGCGTCAACCGCTTCAGTCGATGCGTTTATCGCGCAGGGGGTGCAGCACTTTGGCCGCCTGGATTATCTGGTGGCGAATGCCGGAATCTTACGTCGCGCCCCGATTGAAGAGATGAGCGACGCACGCTGGGACGCCATGCTGAACGTCGATCTGACGGGCGTGATGCGCTGCTTTCGCGCGGCCACGCCCCATCTGCACGCCGGTGCCAGCCTGGTGGCGGTGTCCTCTATCGCCGGTGGCGTCTACGGCTGGCAGGACCATGCCCACTACGCTGCCGCCAAAGCGGCGGTGCCGGGCATCTGCCGCTCGCTGGCGGTAGAGCTGGCCCCGCGTGGCGTGCGCTGCAACGCCATCATCCCGGGATTGATAGAAACACCGCAATCGCTGGATGCGCAGAATTCGCTCGGCCCGGCAGGTCTGGCAAAAGCCGCCAGCGCCATTCCTCTGGCGCGTGTCGGACGTCCGGATGAGATCGCCAAGGTGATCGCCTTTCTTACCAGTGAAGAGAGCAGCTATCTCACCGGGCAAAGCCTGATCGTGGATGGCGGTCTGACCGTGCGCTGGCCGGACTAAGGAGCCGCTATGCTATTGAAAGATAAACGTTGTGTCATTACTGGCGCAGCCAGCGGTATCGGGGCAGCGATTGCCGAGCTCTTCGCTCGCGAGGGTGCCCGGCTGATTTTAACCGATCGCGACGCCGACAAACTGGCGTTGCAGGTGACGCACTGTCAGCAATGGGGTGGGGAGTGCCTGGCGGTGGTGGCGGATGTTGGCGAGGTCGCCGGTGCCACCGCCGGGGTGGATGCCTGCCTCGCGCGCTATGACGGTATCGACGTGCTGGTCAATAACGCCGGGATGTTAACCCAGGCGCGTTGCACGGACATTTCGCTGACCATGTGGGAAGAAATGATGGCGGTCGATCTGCGTAGCGTGTTCCTCGCCACCCAGCGAGCGCTGCCCGCCATGCTGGCGCAGCGCTGGGGCCGGGTCATTAACATTGCCTCGCAGTTGGGGATTAAAGGTGGCGCAGAGCTGTGCCATTACGCGGCGGCCAAAGCGGGTGTGATAGGTTTTACTAAATCGCTGGCGCTGGAAGTCTCGGCGGATAACGTGCTGGTCAATGCTATCGCGCCCGGACCGATTGAAACGCCGTTGATTGAGGGTATCAATCAGGCATGGAAACAGGCCAAAGCGGCTGAACTGCCGCTGGGGCGTTTTGGCCGGGTGGAAGAAGTGGCTCCGGTGGCGTTACTGCTCGCCAGTGAACCGGGCGGCAACCTGTTTGTCGGCCAGACGCTGGGGCCGAATTCCGGCGATGTGATGCCATAACGGAGGCAATGATGTGTGGAGTCTGCGGCCTGCTGGATAACGGGCCGCAGTGGAGCGATCCGCTGCGGCAGGATATCCCCCAACGCCAGCTACGTTTGCAACAGCTGGCACTTCTGAACCGCGCGCTCAAGCCGTGGCGGCTGACGTTAACCGAGTTTCACAACAGCTGGCTGTTAGCCAGCCCGACCGGGCAGCAAATGCTGGTCAACTCACTGGATGTGCTGTGGCAGGAAGCGGAAAAAATGATCCGGCGACCCATTGATCCGCTGGATGATGCCTGGCTTAACGCGTTGTAAGGAGAGCGGATGGATTATCAGGAAAAATTGCCCCTGCACGTGCTGAGCGGTTTCCTCGGCAGCGGTAAAACCACCTTGCTGCAAGGCTGGCTGGCCCAGCAGAACCTCAATGAGGTGGCGTTGCTGGTCAACGAGTTTGGCGAAGTCGGTATTGACCATCATCTGCTCAACCAGGTTGCGCCCGATACCGTGCTGCTGCCGAGCGGCTGTGTCTGCTGTCAGATCCGTGGTGAACTGAAAACCGCACTGCTCGATCTGTTTGAACGTCGGGCACGTGGCCTGCTGCCTCCGTTCCGGCAGGTGATTCTGGAAACCACCGGGTTGGCCGACCCGTCACCGATTCTTTCGACACTGCTGCATGACCGCCAGCTTCAGCATCACTTCAGTCAGGGGACGTTGGTGACGTTGGTGGATGCGGAGCATGCGCGCATGCAGGCGGATGCGCAACCGGAATGGCTGGCACAGGTCAGCGCCGCAGATAAGCTGCTGATCAGCAAAGGTGATCGCATCACTCATGCGCAGCAGACGGCGCTGGCGGACTGGTTGCGCCAGCTCAATCCGCTGGCACAACTCAGCGATACCCGCACTGCACTGGATGACCCGCACCAACTGTTTCGTCTGCCGTTACGCAGCGGTTCACGTCAGCAACGTTTCCGCTGGCTGGGTGACTGCGCCGGGGAGGCGTATCGTCTGGCTCCGGTGACGCCCGGCGTTTCACATCCGGTTACGCAAACCTGCGTGATCACCCTACAACAGTCATTAAACTGGCCAGCATTTGCTATCTGGCTGTCAATGCTATTACATTGCCACGGTCGCACGGTGCTGCGGATGAAGGGCATTTTACGTGTCAGCGACAGCCGCTCGCCGATTGTCATCCACGGCGTGCAGCATACCTTACATCCGCCGGAGCATCTGCACGACTGGCCCGGTGAGCTGGAGAGTTCAAAACTGGTATTTATTTTGCGCGGTCTGGAGGCCGATCGCCTGCAACAGGCGTTCAGCCGCTACCTGCGGGCGTTTGAGGAGCCATAACGGTATGAATTCTGCGGCAGTGGTCAATGACCAACTGACCTTACGCGTGCTCGGAACCTCCGTCACGCTGCTGGAGATGCTGCGCGTGCGCGCGGAGCAGGATCTCGGCATCAAAATTGAATATCTGTTGCGCAGCGTAGAAGATGCGCAACGTATTGCGGTGATGCATCCCGAAAGTTACGACCTCTACGATCAGTGGTTCCACAACATCGATTTTGTCTGGCCTGCGCGTGCCATTCAGCCGCTGGAGATCAAACGTCTGACCTGGTGGGACGAGGTTAATGCGCTGGCAAAAACCGGCACCCTCAACGCCAATGGCGTGTTGGCTGACGGCAGCGTGCCCTCGCAGCGTTTGTATGTGCAGCGTGATTTACACCTTGGCAGCCAGCCGAGCGATCACATCAGTATGCTGCCGCTGACCCACAATGCCGATAGCTTTGCCTACCACGTAGATCGACTGCCTGCGGCGTTGCGTGATGAGCCGGAGAGTTGGGGCTGGCTGTTGCACCCGGCACTGACCGGTCAGGTGGCGTTGCAGGAAGATGCCGCGATGGGCGGCCTGGATGCGGCGCTGGCGATGCAGGGGGCAGGATTGGCGCGTTTTGCCAATACCGGTAACCTGGCGCTGGAAGAGATCGATGTACTGACGCAGGAACTATCGCGTCTTAATCGTCACGGGCATTTTGCCGCCTTCTGGGCCACGCAAGAGCAAGCCTGTGATTTGATTGAAAACCGCCAGGTGGAGGTACAGAGTCTGTGGGCACCGATCTATTTCCGCCACCACTTCCATCAGCGTGGTTATAAGATGGCGCACCCGCGTGAAGGGTATCGCGCGTGGTATGGCGGCATGTCGTTGTCCCGCTGCGCCACGGGCCGCATCAAAGACGCCGCCTATGACTACCTCAACTGGTGGCAATCCGGCTGGCCGGGGGCGGTGATGGCACGGCAGGGGTATTACATCTCCAATCCGGCGCGTAGCCGTGCCCATCTCTCTGCCGCTGAGTGGGATTTCTGGTATGGCGGCAAACCCGCAGCGGAAATGCTGTACGACGCATGGGGTGCGCCCTTGATACCGGAAGGCGAAAGCCGTGACGGTGGCAGCTATGAACAACGCATGAGCCATATTGCCGTCTGGAACTCAGTGATGGATGAGCATAATTATCTGACGCGCCGTTGGCAGGATTTTTTGCGTTCATAATCAACCCTTTAATGCGCGATAAATCGCGCCGCTACAACCAGGATCAACAACCGTAGCGGCGCGATTTATCGCGCTTTTATTTTAAATGGATTTTGTAGTTATATGGTGACAAAATTAGATTAATAGATTGTTTGTCACCATATGGATACATTGGAGGCGTTATGTTGCCGGGCATGAAAGCGATTGGCCTGAAATGTCGTGAACGGCGTAAATCCAAAGGCTGGACTCAACAGGTTGCCGCCGCACGGGCGGGGATTCAGCGTACCCTGGTTTCAGAGATCGAAAACGGTGTCTACACCGGTTCGCTCAAGGCATTCACCCTCTATCTGATCGCACTGGATCTGATGCTAACGGTACAAACCGCGGGCCTGCCGCAGTTGGATGAACTGGAGGCGTTGTTTGATGATGACTGACCTGAGCCAACTCTCTCGGCCAATCCGCCAGATTGAAGTCTATAACGGCGGTGAGTACAGCGGCAGATTGTTGCATGAACACGGCAGCTATAACTTCACTTATGCCAGCCCGGTGAGCCGTCGCGTGTCACTGACCATGTTACCGGACCATCGCATGGGCTATAACGCGGGTCGCTTGTTTAACATCTTTGAGATGAATATTCCTGAAGGCTATGTTCGTTACCATATCGCGGAGCGTTTGCGCCGCTACGTGGGGACCATCTCCGACATGCTGTTTCTGGCATTACAGCAAGATAGCGGCATTGGCGCGCTTTCCTATGTCAGCGATATCAATTTGCCGCGCCCCACGCCGGAAAAGCTGGATGATTTGCTGCGCTGGGATCAGAAAGAGAGCGCCTTCCAGTACCTGCTGAACAAGTATTTGCTGCAAACGACGATCTCTGGTGTGCAGCCCAAAGTGATGATCAGCAGTGAAAGTCGCGGAACGGTGCTGTATCCCAATTTGATTGCCAAAACCGGTGATGAAGAGTATCCCCGTCTGGCGGAAAATGAGTTTATTTGTATGTCCCTGGCGCGCGCCTGTGGATTACCGGTGGCTGATTTCTGGCTCTCGGATAACAAAGAGTTGTTCATCATGGAACGCTTTGATATTCATGGAGAAAATCGGCTGGCAATGGAAGATTTTTGCGTGCTGGCAGGTAAGACTTCCGACCATAAATACGCGGGATCTTATGAAACCGGTGCCAGAATTGTCAGCCTGTTTACCCGCGATCAATCGCAGATCGAGTTGTACTGGCGCTATGTGTTGTTCAGTTGCATGGTGGGCAACGGTGATGCACATCTGAAAAACTTTTCGCTGGTTTATCAGGCCGCCGGGAACGCCACCCCGCAACTCTCGCCGTTATACGATGTGGTCAATACGCAGATTTATCCCACCAACGATAACGAACTGGCGCTGAAGCTGAATAAAAGCAAGCAGTTCCCCGATCGTGATAGCCTGATCAAATTTGGTCGCGAGTTAAAAATTATTCATCCGGAACGTGTGCTGGAGGAGTTTGCCGATGTCATCAGCACCCAACTGGCGCATGCCGGGTTGCTGGCTGACTTTCCGGCATTGCAGGCCGCGATTGGACGCTCGCTGACTCGCAGCGGCGCAACTAACAACCTGTTTATGGTTACTGATGTCAAAAGACCGAAGAAAAGAAAGACCGACGCATTGCTGAAATGAAGCACTCAAAATGTATCTATATAGTGACAATGTTTAATTAAATCCTAATTTGTCTCTATATGGTGACAATAAAAGCGGCGACCCGCAGGCCGCCGAAGCATCTCAACTCTCAATGGCAGTGAACATTGAGGAAGCAGTGGCAACGCAATGATGAAGTCTTAACCTTTGACACCTCCGGCGGTCAGCCCGCTGACCAACCAGCGCTGTGCCAGTAAAAACACCAGCGTAATCGGGATGGCGGAGAGCACTGCCGCCGCCGCAAAATCGCCCCACAGGTAGTTTTGCGGATTGAGATATTGCTGCATCCCCACCGCCAGCGTGTAGCTGTTGACGTCGCGCAGCAGCAGCGAGGCAACCGGCACCTCGGTAACCGCCGCGATAAAGGCAAGGATAAATACCACCGCCAGAATCGGCACTGACAGCGGTAATAACACCAGGCGAAACGCCTGCCACGGCGTGGCACCATCCAGGGCGGCGGCCTCTTCCAGCGAGCTGTCGATGGTTTCGAAATAGCCTTTGATGGTCCAGACATGCAACGCAATGCCACCGAGATACGCAAAGATCACGCCACCGTGGGTATTCAGGCCGAGAAACGGCAGGTACTGGCCCAGACGGTCAAACAACGCGTAGAGCGCCACCAGCGATAACACCGCCGGAAACATCTGGAAGATCAGCATGCCTTTTAACAGGCTGGCGCGCCCGGTGAAGCGCATACGGGCGAAGGCATAGGCACAGGTAGTGGACAGTGCCACGATACCGAGTGCGCTAATCCCGGCGATTTTGATGGAGTTCCACAGCCACAACAGCACCGGGAAGGGCGGTGGCGTCACGCTACCATCGGCATGCTGAACGCTGAAACCGAGCGCCAGTCGCCAGTGTTCCCACGATATCTGGTCCGGGATCAGACTTCCGGTAGCAAAGTTGCCCGCGCGTAGCGAGATCGCCACCACCATCAGCAGCGGGAACAGGATGGCTGCGATAAACGCCAGCAACACCAGATGTGTCAGCAGCAGGCGCAGTTTCTGCGATTTGGGTTGTACCATTGCCATACCGTCTCCTTAGTCGAATTTCATCCGCACGGCTTTCAGGTTAATCACCGCCAGCGCGCCCACCAGCAGGAAAATCAGGGTAGCGATCGCCGCCGCGAGACCAAAGTCCTGACCGCCACCGCCTTCAAAGGCGATACGCCAGGTGTAGTTGACCAGTAAATCGGTGTAGCCCGCCGGGGTAGTGGTGCCGAGCCGGTCGGGGCCACCATTGGTCAACAACTGCACCAGCACAAAGTTATTAAAGTTAAAGGCGAAGCTGGCGATCATCAGTGGCATCAGGGGTTTCAGCAGCAACGGCAGGGTGATCAGAAAGAAATTTTGCAGCGGTCCGGCCCCGTCCATCGCTGAGGCTTCATAAAGATCGTCCGGGATCGCTTTTAACAGCCCCATGCACAAAATCATCATGTAGGGGTAGCCGAGCCAGGTGTTGACGATCACCAGCATGGCGCGCGCCAGCGTGGGATCGCTGAACCACGCAGGCTGAAAACCTAACAGCGCCTTGAGCATCACATTGATCTCACCAAAGCTCTGGTTAAACAATCCTTTAAAGATCAGGATCGAGATAAACGCCGGGACGGCATACGGCAGGATCAACATCACACGGTATAGGGCTTTGCCGCGCAACGCTTCCCATTGCACCAGGCAGGCCAGCACCATGCCGACCGCCACGGTGAGCACCACAGTCAACAGCGAAAAGATCAGCGTCCAGCCAAAGATCGCCAGGAACGGTTTCTGGATCCCTTCATCGGTGAAGACACGGATGAAGTTTTTCCAGCCGGTATTCACGGTAAAACCAGGGCTGAGTGTCTCACTGCCCCAACTGCCATCGGCATTGATGGTCTGGTAAAAACCGCTTGCTGCGTTAGCGCGGTACGTCACGCCGCTTTGTTGGTTTTTCAGCCGGCCATCGTCGCTCAGCAGATACAGCGGGCGCGTGCCGGAGAACTGGCGCAACGAACTCATCACCAGTTGGCGTCCATCCGGTAATTGCGCATGGATTTGACTCAACGCCTGGCGGTTAGAGGTAATCACCCGCAAGCTGGCTCGTTCACCGGCAGTCGGCGTTGCCTGCGTGAGTTTCAGCGTCTGTTCGCCGCCGAAGCTAAACGGGGCGGAGACGAAGGTCTGGCCGTTCTCGGCCTCGCTCAGTACCAGTTGCCAGCGTTCTCCGGCAGCAATCAGGTTGAAGTTTAATCCTGCGCCATCCTGATACTGGCGGCTCAGCAACACCTGCTGCGCGCGTTCCAGCGTCAGCTGGTTGGTGCTGCTGTAGTTGGTGAAGGCGATGGCCACGGTACAGACCAGCGGAAACAGCACAAACAGCGCCATACCGGCGATACCGGGATAGACATAGCGCCAGGCATACGCACGACGGTTGGCATAGATCGCGATCCCGAGCGCGCTGATAACCAGCGAAATCAGCGCAAACAGGTATTCGCCCTGGATATACATCAGCACCAACAGGTAGCCGACCAGCAGACAGCAGATCCCGACGAGAACGCCCTTTAGCAACCTGCTTCTCGTTTGCGGTTTTCCTGACATGATTCGGTTTTCCTTAACAGCCAGTGACGAGCCGGATCGCTCCGGCCCGACGAGTGGAAATTACTTATTCAGACGTGCTTTGGCATCTTTCAGCGCGGCGTCAACGCTCTGACGGCCGCTCAGGGCGTTGAGCGTGGCGGTGCGCATCGCGTACCAGAAGGCGGCCATCTGGGGGATGTTTGGCATAATGTCACCGTTCTGGGCGTTACTCATGGTGGCAGCAATGCGCGGATCTTTTTCCAGCTGTTGCTGGAACGATTTGAGCGCCACGGCCCCCAGCGGTTTGTCTTTATTCACCGCTGCCAGTCCCGCATCGGTCAGCAGATAGTTTTCGAGGAACTCTTTCGCCAGCTCTTTATTCGGGCTGGCGGCATTGATCCCGGCGCTCAACACCCCGACAAAGGCTTTCGACGGCTTGCCGTTCAGCGTCGGCAGCAGGGTGACACCGTAGTTGATGCCGCTCTTATCGATATTGCTCCACGCCCAGGGACCGTTGATGGTCATGGCGGTCTGGCCCTTGTTAAAGGCCGCTTCCGCGATGGAGTAGTCGGTATCGGCATTGAGGGTTTTGGCTTTGACCTGATCCACCAGGAACTGCAACCCGGCTTTGGCCCCGGCGTTATCTACCCCCACATCTTTGACGTTGTAATGACCATCGGCGTATTTAAAGGCATAGGCACCGCCCGCCGCCAGCAACGGCCAGGTGAAGTAGGGCTCTTGCAAGTTGAACATCAGGGCGCTTTTACCTTGCTTGCGCATTTGTTTATCCAGCGCAGCGATTTCTTCCCAGGTTTTCGGCGGGGAGGGCAGTAAATCCTTGTTATAAATCAGCGACAGGGCTTCAACTGAAATCGGATAACCGATCAGCTTACCGTTGAAACGTACCGCGTCCCAGGTGAACGGAATGATTTTTTCCTGAAAATTTTTATCCGGCGTGATTTCCGCCAGCAGGCCGGATTCGGCATAGCCACCAAATCGGTCGTGCGCCCAAAAGATGATATCCGGGCCGTCGCCGGTGGCGGCGACCTGCGGATATTTCTCTTCCATTTTGTCCGGATGTTCCACCGTCACCTTGATGCCGGTTTCCTGCTCAAACTTTTTCCCCACTTCAGCCAGGCCGTTATAGCCTTTGTCACCGTTGATCCAGATGACCAGTTTTCCCTCTTCGATTTTTGCCATCGCGGTTGCCGAAAATAACACGGCAGAAAGGGCAGATAAGGCGAGAATGCGTGCGCCGGTTTTCATCGTCATAACTCCATCCTGTTAGCGGAAACGGAAATTTCTGTTGTCGCCACATTGTGTTGATTCCTGTCGGCTTCTCATCCTCCTGTCTTCTACGCCTGGCGCGCGTTCAATGTGATCGCCATTGCAAAATCACCCGGTTATCACGGTGTGACGCACAAAAATGGCACTGCCAGTTTGTATTGCCGATCACAAAAATGCGTTCCGGCCAGCGTTTCCGTGACTTTCCGCCGTCGCCTCCTCCTCCCGTCTCCTCCCCCATAAATCCGCCCGGTGTGGAGGATGTTGCGCCCGTCCGCCTTGCCCATAGTGGTCGCCGGAGTCTGCCCGCCGCGATACGGGCAAGGATTAGCAAGCTGAGAGGAAAAGCATCATGGCGAGCGTCGCGTTACGCAATGTCACCAAGACCTGGGGCGACACCGAGGTATCGAAAGATATCAATCTGGAGATAGGTGAAGGGGAGTTCGTGGTTTTTGTCGGTCCGTCCGGCTGTGGTAAATCCACGCTGTTACGCATGATCGCCGGGCTGGAAACCATCACCAGTGGGGAATTGTTGATTGGCGATCAGCGCATGAATGATGTCCCGCCTGCCGAGCGTGGCGTCGGTATGGTGTTTCAGTCCTACGCGCTCTATCCCCATTTGTCCGTGGCGGAAAATATGTCCTTCGGCCTGAAACTGGCCGGGGTGAAAAAAGCGGCGATCCAGCAGCGAGTGAATCAGGTCGCAGAAGTGCTGCAACTGGCACATTTGCTCGATCGACGCCCCAAAGCGCTGTCTGGCGGCCAGCGTCAGCGCGTGGCGATTGGCCGCACGTTGGTGGCGGAACCGCGCGTGTTCTTGCTGGATGAGCCGCTGTCGAATCTCGACGCCGCGCTGCGCGTCCAGATGCGGATTGAGATTTCCCGTCTGCATAAGCGCCTGAAACGCACCATGATCTATGTGACCCACGATCAAGTCGAGGCGATGACGCTGGCAGACAAAATCGTGGTACTGGATGCCGGGCGCGTCGCCCAGGTTGGTCGTCCACTCGAACTTTATCACTATCCCGCCAACCGCTTTGTCGCCGGTTTTATTGGCTCCCCCAAGATGAATTTTCTGCCGGTTAAAGTGACCGCGACCTCGATTGAGCAGGTCCAGGTCCGTCTGCCCAACGATCAGCTGGTGTGGTTGCCGGTGGACAGCGCCGGGGTACAGGTGGGCAGCAACATGTCGTTAGGTATTCGCCCCGAACATCTGATTTCCAGCGATATCGCCGATGTCACCCTCGAAGGTGAGGTGCAGGTCGTCGAACAGCTGGGTTTTGAAACGCAAATTCACATCCAAATCCCCGCCATCCGTCAGAACCTGGTGTACCGCCAGGAGGACGTGGTGCTGGTAGAAGAGGGCGCCCTGATGGGCATTGGCCTGCCGCCAGAACGTTGCCACCTGTTCCGTGAGGACGGTAGCGCCTGTCGCAGGCTGCATCAGGAGCCTGGTGTTTAGCCCCGTAAAAACAAGAAAAGCAATGACCTCAGGAGATAAAAACATGTTAACTCTGCGCAAACTCCCTCTCGCGGTTGCCATCGCGGCGGGTACGCTCTCTGCCCCGTCCATGGCGGTAGATTTTACCGGCTATGCCCGTTCCGGCATCGGCTGGACCGGCAGCGGCGGTGAACAACAATGTTTTCAGGCAACCGGTGCGCAAAGCAAATACCGTCTGGGTAACGAATGCGAAACCTATGCCGAGTTAAAACTGGGCCAGGAAGTGTGGAAAGAGGGCGATAAAAGCTTCTATTTCGACACGAACGTGGCCTACTCGGTGTCACAGCAAAACGACTGGGAAGCGACCTCTCCCGCCTTCCGTGAAGCTAACGTCAAAGGCAAGAACCTGATTGATGCCCTGCCGGGTTCAACCATGTGGGCAGGTAAACGCTTCTACCAGCGTCATGACGTGCATATGATCGACTTCTACTACTGGGATATCTCCGGTCCGGGTGCCGGTCTGGAAGATGTTGATCTCGGCTTCGGTAAGCTCTCCTTTGCGGCAACCCGTTCGTCAGAAGCGGGCGGTTCCTACACCTTCTCCAGCGACCAGACGCGTGATTACGCCACGGCTACCGCCAATGACGTGTTCGATATCCGCCTTGCTGGCCTGCAAACCAACCCAAATGGTGTACTGGAACTGGGTGTCGATTACGGGCGGGCTAACGAGCGTGATGGCTACCATCTGGAAGATGGCGCATCCAAAGATGGCTGGATGTTCACAGCGGAACACACGCAAAGCATGTTGAAAGGCTACAACAAGTTTGTGCTGCAATACGCTACCGATGCCATGACCTCGCAGGGCAAAGGGCTGCCACAGGGCACCAGCCTGAACAACAACGGCAATATGTACCGCATCCTTGACCACGGGGCGATCTCGCTGGCCGATGACTGGGACCTGATGTATGTCGCGATGTACCAGGATATTGATCTCGACAATAACCGTGGTACGCAATGGTACACCGTGGGTGTGCGCCCGATGTACAAATGGACGCCGATCATGAGCACCCTGCTGGAAGTGGGTTACGACAACGTCAAGTCGCAACAGGCCAATGAACGCAATGGTCAGTACAAAATCACCCTCGCGCAGCAATGGCAGGCTGGCGACAGCATCTGGTCGCGTCCGGCACTGCGTCTGTTTGCTACCTACGCCAAATGGGATGAAAAGTGGGGTTATACCAAAGACTCCTCTGGCGATATCACCTCATTTGCCGCAGCGGACAGTAGCGGCAATGGCATCTTAACCAACAGTCGCGGCAATAACGACGAGTGGACGTTTGGGGCGCAGATGGAGATCTGGTGGTAAGCCCATCCACCCTGAATTAACAACGTTATCCCTTCATCGCAGCGGCGGCCATTGCCTGGCTCAGCCGCTGCTGATCTGCCCAATAAGGTCAAAACAATGAAAATGACAAAAACACTGGCGGCGCTGTGCCTGAGTGCCGCGCTGATGGCAGGGCAAAGCCTGCCTGCGTATGCGGATATCACCCTGGTGCCACAGGACCTCTCGGCCGCACCCACCTTCCCGGCGACCAGCCTGCAACAGTTGAGCTGGCTACCGGTAGATGCTTCACGCACCCAGGTAAGCAAGCTGTCAGACGTCAATGCCGCGACAGGTGCGGCTGGCGTGACAGGGGCCATCGCCGCCTATAGCTTGCCTGCCAACATTGGTGAGCTCAATGTGACCTTAACCAGCGAAGTGGAAAACAATCAGGTGTTCGCACCGAACGTGCTGGTGCTGGATGAAAACCTGCGTCCTGCCGCCTGGTTTCCGAGCAAGTTCTTTACCTACCAGCAGCCGGGGGTAATGACACCCGATCGGCTGGAAGGACTGATAAAACTGACGCCAGTACCCGGACAGCAAAAGATTTATTTGCTGGTGTTTACCACCGAGCAGGATCTGACACAAACCACCACGTTGCTGGATCCGGCCAAGGCATTTGCCAAAGGCACCAGCAACGCCATCCCGGATATTCCGGACCCGATTGCCCGCCATAGCCGCAGCGGGACGCTGAAACTGAAGGTTAAAACCAGTTCGGGATCGTCAATCCTGGTGGGGCCACTGTTTGGTTCGTCCGGCCCGGCCCCGGTGATGGTAGGCAGCACGCAGGCGGTTGCGCCTGCACCTGCGCAAGTGACAACGTCACAAAAAACCCCGAGCGCGCCAATTATGAACGACACCGAGAGCTACTTTAATCACAACATCCGGCAGGCGGTTGAACAGGGTAACATTGATAAAGCGCTTAAACTGCTGGATGAGGCCGAACGTCTGGGGTCAACAACAGCGCGGCCAACGTTTATCAGCAGTGTTAAAGGCAAGGGGTGAGACTTCCCCGACAGTGCTGAGTTGCCCCACCTGGTGCGCTACGGCGCACCTTTTTTATGTGCAATCCGTAGCGGCGCGATTTATCGCGCGGGTTTGGCAGTACCTGGCAATGCCTGAAGAGCGCGCGATAAATCGCGCCGCTACATGACGAGACACAAAACTAACTGACCTGCCGTCGCTGGTGGATATCGGCCAACAAGGCATTGACCTGCGGATCGCGAAATAACGCTTCCAGCGTGACGCACAGTTTACGCCGCCAGTTGGGATAGTGATCGGTGGTACCGGGCACATTGACCGGCGACGCCATATCCAGCCAATCCTCCGGCTGTAACCCCAGCAGCGCACTGCGACTATCCGCCAGATAACGATGCATGGCATGGTTAAGCGCGCGACTCATCGCCCCATGCCGGGCAAATTCAGGCAGGTAGCCGGTGTGGCGCAGGCTGCGTAGCAGCGCCTGTTTCGCGGCGTGGCGTTGCTGGTGTAAGCCGGCAAGGATCACGCTGTCGGGATACAGCCCCAACTCACTGCCGAGCGACAGATCATCGCTTTGCCACCAGCCGCGCAGCGTCGGCATATCATGCGTAGTGGCAACGGCCATCGCCTGACGCAACCATTGCCGCGGTGGGCGGAAATCTTTCGTCGAAGTTTGTTCAAAATACAACACTTTGTAGGAGTAAACCCCGGCGTCCCGCAGTTTGTCGATGATCGCGTCCGGCACTGTCCCCAAATCTTCGCCAATCACCATGCAACGATGACGCTGACTCTCCAGCGCCAGGATGGCCAGCAGATCATCGATCGGATAGTGGACATAGGCACCCTGTGCCGCGTTGCCGTCGCGCGGGATCCACCACAGGCGCAGCAACGCCATCACATGATCGATACGCAATGCCCCGCAGTCGCGCATATTAGCCCGCAGCAAGCTAATCCAGGGTTCATAGGCCCGCGCCTGCATCACCTGTGGATCCATCGGCGGCAATCCCCAGTTTTGACCGAGTGGACCGAGGATATCCGGCGGCGCACCGACGCTGGCTTGCAAACAATACAGCTCGCGGTCGCCCCAGGTTTCCGCTCCACCTTGCGCGACGCCTACCGCCAGATCGCGGTATAACCCGATGGGCATTTGCTGTTGCTGGCACACCTCCCAGCATGCCGCAAACTGGCGGGCGGCCAGCCACTGTAGCCACAGATAAAAATTCACCTCGGTGCTGTGTTCAATACGGAAAGCGCGAACCGCAGCGCTGTTGGGGTGTTGCCACTCCTGCGGCCAAACCGGCCAGCCATAGTGGCTCGCGTCCTGCGCCATCAACATCGCATGCAATGCATCAAATACGCCCTGCAACTGCAAACTTTCACCGCCAGCGGCGACAAAGGTGTCAAAAGCGCTAAGGTCGGGATCGGCCAGTTCTCGCTGCCGGAAGTGACTCCATGCCAGACGCAGGGCGGTCAGCTTCAGTTGGCTGACCGCGCGGTAATCAACCCAGTCGCAGGCACGCGCAGCCTGCCATGCCTGCTGGGTCGGAGAGGAGTGCCACCAGCGTTGTGCGTCTTCGCTTTGACGAAAATCCTCGACCGCATTCACATCAATATACAGCACGTTCAACCAGCGGCGTGACGACGGACTGTAGGGGCTGGCGCTCTCCGGCATGCCCGGGAACAAGGCGTGCAGCGGATTCAGGCCGATAAAGGCACCACCACGTTGTGCCAGCTGCTGGAGCATGCGTTGCAGATCGCCAAAGTCACCGATGCCCCAGTTATGATCTGATCTCAGGGTGTAGAGTTGGACGCAGGCTCCCCACAGGGATTCACCGTTCAGCAGTTCGGCAGGCTCATAACAACGTGACGGTGTCACGATGATCGCGCAGGTCGTCGTGTTGCTGTCCTGCATCAGCGTAAGCTGATGATATCCCTCCGGTAAAGTGGGCAGTTGCAACCGTTGCAGGGCGCTACATTGCCCGGTCCACTGGCGACCGGTTTCGCTTTGCAGCCGCCATTGTGCCGGGCCATTCAGGGTTGGCGATAACACCAGTGGCTGACCGTGCTGAAACACTTTCACGGCGGGTAAAGGGGTGATCTCTGCCGCCGCGGGTTGCATGGCCGCCAGCAGGCGCTGGCGGGTATCAGCAGAAATGGTTTGCGGCTGGCCGTGGGCATCGATGTAATCCAGCGCGATGAGGTTGTTGGGTTTCATCGGATTTCCTCAGCGTGCGGCCTGCCAGATACGTTGCTGATAATCGCGGATCGACCGATCGGAGCTGAACATCCCGCAACGTGCTGTGTTAAGAATGGCGGCGCGCGTCCAGGCATCCTGATCGGCCCACAGTGCTTCCGCCTGTTCCTGCGCTTTCAGGTAATGGCGGAAGTCTGCCAGTACCAGATACGGATCGCCGCCTTGTGCGCCGAGGCTGTGCAGCAGCGCGCTAAAGGCGTTGGTATCTCCTGCACTGAACGTACCGTCCTCAAGGGCTTTTAACACCTGATCGAGCTGCGGATCCTTTTTACGCCACACTGCGGGGGCGTAACCCTGCGCTTTTAACGCGTTAACCTGCTCAACGGTATGACCAAAGATAAAAATATTCTCGCTGCCCACCTGCTGCGCAATCTCAACATTAGCCCCATCAAGCGTGCCAATGGTCAGTGCACCGTTCAGCGCCAGCTTCATATTGCCGGTGCCAGACGCCTCTTTCCCGGCGGTGGAGATTTGCTCGGAAAGATCGGCCGCTGGGATCAGGCGCTCGGCCACCGAAATGTTGTAGTCCGGGATAAACACCACCTTCAGACGATTGCCGACGCGCGGATCCTGGTTGATGACCTGAGCCACCTGGTTGATGGCGTAAATGATGTTTTTCGCCAGTGCATAGCCTGGCGCCGCTTTGGCACCGAACAACACCACGCGCGGGGCCAGATTTGCCTGTGGATCGCTGACCAGCGTCTGCCACAGCGCAATGATATGCAGCAACGTCAGATGTTGGCGTTTGTATTCATGCAGACGCTTAATCTGTACATCAAACATCGCTTCAGGATTAATCGCGATGCCGGTGCGTGCCAAAATCCAATCTGCCAGCGCAACTTTATTGCGCTGCTTGATGGCGCGATAGTTGGCGCGGAACGCCGCATCAGCGGCAAAAGCTTCCAGCCCCTGCAACGCATCGAGGTTGTTGATCCAGGGTTGTTGCAACGTGTCGCTGATCAACCCCGCCAGCGCCGGGTTGCACTGATTGATCCAACGGCGCGGGGTGATGCCGTTGGTAACGTTATGAAATTTCTCCGGCCACAACGTGTGGTATTCAGGAAACAGATCCTGTACCACCAGTTGGGAATGCATCGCCGCCACGCCGTTCACCGCAAAACCACCCACCACGCACAGGTTTGCCATACGCAGTTGGTTGTTATGTACCAGCGCCAGCTTTGCCCAGCACGCGTCATCACCCGGCCAGCGGGCTTCCACCTGTTTTTTCAACTGCGCATTGAGGGTAGTAATGATCATCATATGACGTGGCAGCAGGGCGCGTACCATACGCACATCCCAGCACTCCAGCGCTTCCGGCATCAGGGTATGGTTGGTGTAGGCAAAGGTGCGTTGGGTGATATGCCATGCCTGATCCCAATCCATCTGATGCTCGTCCAGCAACAGACGCATCAGCTCGGGAATGGCCAGCGTCGGATGAGTGTCATTTAGTTGAATCACCTCATGATCCGGCAAGGTGGCGATGGCGCGACCGGCCTGATGATGGCGGCGCAAAATATCCGCCAGCGAACAGGCACACTGAAAATATTGCTGCATCAGACGCAGCTTTTTGCCCGCCGTATGGTTGTCATTGGGGTAGAGCACTTTGGTTAGCTTCTCGGCATCAATGCCCGACTGCTCCGCACGCAAAAAGTCACCATCGTTAAAACGTTGCAGGTCGAAAGGCTGCGCGTGCCTTGCCTGCCACAGACGCAGTGGCTGCGTTACGCCATTTTGGTAGCCCACCACCGGCAGATCCCAGGCTTCGCCCTGCAACAGAAATGCCGGTTCCCAACGGCCATTGATCACCTTGCCACCCAGGCCAACCGTGACGTTCAGCGCTGCATTATGGTTAAACCACGGATAGCGATCGCGCTGCCAGTCATCCGGCAATTCATGTTGTTGTCCATCGACGAAACGCTGACGAAACAGGCCGTATTGATAATTCAGGCCATAGCCAATCGCCGGTTGCCCGACGGTGGCCATGGAGTCGAGAAAACAAGCCGCCAGACGGCCAAGCCCGCCGTTGCCGAGGGCGGGATCGGTTTCGCACTCCAGCACGTCACTGAGGCTGATGTCCCATGTCTTCAACGCATCGTTAACCGCGTCATACCATCCGAGGTTCAACAGGTTGTTGCCAGTCAGGCGGCCAATCAGAAATTCCATTGAGAGGTAGTTAACGTGACGTTGCGGCGTAGGGGCGGGTGGAGCAGGCTGGTCAGCCACCCTGTCGGCCAGCGCGCCGCTCAGGGCTTGCCACCATTGATGCGGTGTCATATCGCGCGGATCGTCAAGGCCAAAACGCTGCCACTGGCGCGTCAGAGAGGTGATAAAACGTGCATGATCAAATAGCTGTGTCATAACCGGATGTCCTGTAAGAGCGAAGAATATCTGTCCGTCAGTGTGCCTGTCGGTGACGGCTCGCTCCTCCTCCTGCGGTAAATTCACCAGGGAGGATAAGTGGGGTGGAGAGGGTGAGGGGAATCTGAAACCGGGCCAGGAATGTGATAACTGCCGCTTTTGTAAAGATTACTTAATGAGTTTGCTTGCAATCGTTCCACGAATAATTGAAGTTGTGTGAATAATAATTTCGAAGCGTAAAAATAATCGCTAAATGTAAGGGAGATGCATGCGCCTATGTTAATACCCTCGAAACTCAGTCGCCCTGTCCGCATGGAAAGCACCGTAACGCGCGACCGTCTTCTGCAAAAACTCACCGCAGCCGGTAACTATCGGCTGGTGTTGGTGACCAGCCCGGCTGGCTACGGTAAAACCACGCTGGTTTCACAATGGGCGGCGGATAAAACTCATCTGGGTTGGTATTCACTGGACGAGGGCGATAATCATCCCGAACCGTTTGCCGATTATCTGATTGCTGCTCTGCAACAAGCCACGCAAGGGGGCTGCCCGCGCAGCGAACAACTGGCGCAGAAGCGCCAGTACATGACGCTCAATACCTTATTCGCACAATTGTTTATTGAGGTGACGGAGTGGCAGCAACCGCTGTGGCTGATTATCGATGATTATCATCACATTACTAATCCGGCCATTCATGAAGCGATGCGTTTCTTTTTACGTCATCAGCCGGATAACCTGACGGTTATTCTGTTGTCACGTAATTTACCGCAACTGGGGATCGCCAACCTGCGGGTACGCGAACAATTGATTGAACTGACCAGCCAACAGCTGGCCTTTACCCATCAGGAGGCGAAGCAGTTTTTTGATGGTCGTCTGACGGCACCGCTGGCCAGCGAAGAGAGCAACCAGTTGTGTGATGACGTGGCCGGTTGGGCCACCGCCTTGCAGTTAATCGCGCTTTCCGCGCGTCAGGGGGCCAGTTCTGCGCAGGTCTCCGCGCGGCGTCTCTCCGGCATCAACGCCAGCCATCTTTCCGATTACCTGGTGGAGGAGGTACTCGATAACGTTGACGTTGCTACTCGCCATTTTCTGCTGAAAAGCGCCTTGCTACGCTCGATGAACGATGCCCTGATCACTTGCGTCACCGGCGAAGAGAACGGGCAGATGCGACTGGAGGAGATTGAGCGGCAAGGGCTTTTTTTACAGCGGATGGATAATTCCGGGCAATGGTTTAGTTATCATCCCCTGTTTGGCAGCTTTTTGCGCCTGCGTTGTCAGTGGGAACTCGCCACAGAGTTGCCCGCCATCCATCGCGCTGCTGCGCAAAGCTGGATGGCGCAGGGTTTTCCGCGTGAAGCGATCCATCATGCGCTTGCTTCAGGTGATGCCGGTATGTTGCGTGATGTGCTGCTGGTCCATGCCTGGACTTTATTTAACCAGAGCGAGTTAACATTACTGGAGGCCTCACTCAAAACATTGCCCTGGGAGACGCTACTGGAAAACCCGCGCCTGGTGTTATTACAGGCGTGGCTGATGCAAAGTCAGCACCGGTTTTATGAGGTCAACAGCCTGCTGGCGCGCTTTGAAGAGGCATGCTGTAGCGATATTGACGACGCGTTACGCGGGGAATTCAACGCCGTCCGCGCTCAGGTCACTATCAACAATGGCAACGCCGAGGAAGCCGAACATCTGGCAATGCTGGCGTTGGCAAGCCTGCCTGACAGTTGTTACTACAGCCGTATTGTTGCCACCTCGGTGCTGGGTGAGGTGATGCATTGCAAGGGCGACCTGGTGAATTCACTCAAGCTCATGCGCCAGACCGAACAGATGGCGCGGCGGGATGAAACCTGGCACTACGCGTTGTGGAGTCTGATCCAGCAGAGCGAAATCCTGTTTGCGCAGGGCTTTTTACAAGGCGCTTACGAGACACAGGAGCGGGCATTTGTACTGGTGAATGAACAGCACCTGGCACAATTCCCCTTACATGAATTCCTGCTACGCATCCGCGCCCAGCTGATGTGGGCATGGGGCAGGTTAGAGGAGGCGGAACAGGCAGCGCGGGCCGGTATTAAGGTGTTGAAAGGCTATCAGCAACAGCAACAAATCCAGTGCCTGGGTCTGTTGGTGCAATGTTCACTGGCTCGCGGGAATCTCGACAATGCGCGTAGCCATCTGAATCGGCTGGAAAACTTACTCAACAACGGTAACTGGCACAGCGACTGGATCGCCAATGCGGATGAAGTACGGGTGATTTACTGGCAAATGATCGGGGATAAGCAAAGCGCCCATTCCTGGATGCGTCAGACGGCGAAACCCGCATTTGCCAATAATCATTTCCTGCAAGGCCAGTGGCGCAACGTGGCGCGCGCTCAGATCCTGCTGGGCAATATGACGCAGGCCGAAGTGGTGCTGGATGAACTGAATGACAATGCCCGTGCCTTACGGTTAATGAGCGATTTAAACCGTAATTTGTTGCTGATGAATCAAATCTACTGGCAAACCGATCGTAAGGTCGACGCGCAGCGCACATTGATTGAAGCCCTGAAACTGGCGCGCAGCACCGGTTTTGTCAGCCACTTTGTGATTGAGGGCGAGATGATGGCGCAACAGCTGCGTCAACTGCTTCAGCTCAACATTCTGGATGAACTGGATAATCATCGGGCGCGCCGTATCCTCGATGAACTGAATAAACACCATCGGCACAAATTTGCCCATTTTGACGAGGGTTTTGTCAGCCGGTTATTAAACCATCCGGATGTGCCGGAGCTGATCCGCACCAGTCCGTTAACACAACGCGAATGGCAAGTATTGGGGCTGATCTATTCTGGATACAGTAATGAACAGATTGCCGGTGAGCTGGATATTGCGGCGACTACCATTAAAACGCACATTCGAAATTTGTATCAAAAGTTAGGGGTATCACATCGATCTCAGGCGGTGAATCAGGCGCAATCAATGTTAAGAATGATGGGGTATGTTTGACATTGACTGTGTGAAGGCCAGGGCCAATAATAAGCGTAGCGCGTGATTTTTTTATGGCCCGGCTTTCTCAGCCTATATCCAGCGTCTATATTTATTACCAGGCGAGTTCATATCGAGGCAGATATGTTTCTAAATTACTTCGCACTGGGCGTTCTTATCTTTGTCTTCCTGATTATTTTCTACGGGATTATTATCCTGCATGATATTCCTTATCTTATTGCAAAATCACGTAATCATCCCCATGCAGACGCGATACATGTAGCCGGTTGGGTCAGTCTTTTTACCTTACATATCATCTGGCCATTCTTATGGATATGGGCCACCCTGTATCGCCCTGAACGTGGCTGGGGCATGCAAAGTCAACATGATTCGCTGGAACAACTCAAATTTCGCGTCGCCGAACTGGAACGAAAACAGGGCATAACTAACGGTCCTCCTACGGAGTAATCGTATGGATTTACTGATTATTTTGACTTATGTTGCCTTTGCGTGGGCCATTTTTAAGATTTTTAAAATACCCGTTAATAAATGGACCGTACCAACAGCCGCCTTGGGTGGCGTGTTTCTGGTTGGCGCGCTTATTTTGTTGATGAATTATAATCATCCCTACACGGCGCTGGCACAAAAAGCGGTGATATCTATTCCCATTACCCCACAGGTAACCGGTATCGTTAAAGAAGTTACCAATCAGCAAAATAGAGAAATTAAACAGGGCGAGATGCTTTTTCGTCTGGACGACACACGTTATCAGGCACGGGTTGACAGGTTAAAGGCCGATTTGGCAACGGCCATTGCGCATATTCAGACATTGAAAAGTCAACTGGATGAAGCGATTGCTAATACCACTAATGTGTCAGCAGAACGGGACCGCTTATTAAAAGACTATCAGCGTTATTTGCAGGGAAGCAAAGCCAGGGTCAATCCTTTTTCTGAAAGTGATATTGATAATGCCCGGCAAAATTATTTGGCGCAGGATGCGCTGGTAAAAAGTTCGGTGGCGGAACAGGCGCAAATTAAAAGCCAACTCGATAGCACCGTAAATGGGGAACAATCACAAATTGTCAGCCTGCGCGCGCAGCTGGCTGAAGCGCAATATAACCTTGACCAAACGGTGGTACGCGCCCCCAGTGATGGCTACGTTACCCAGGTATTGATCCGCCCGGGCACCTATGCCGCCGCCTTGCCGCTACGCCCGGTGATGATATTTATCCCGGAACAGAAACGGCAAATCATCGCCCAGTTCAGACAGAATTCATTGCTGCGCCTCAAAGCGGGCGATGAAGCCGAAGTGGTATTCACGGCGCTGCCGGGGCAAGTGTTTCCCGGAAAATTAATCAGCATTCTTCCGGTGGTACCGGGCGGGAGTTATCAAGCGCAAGGAACGCTGCAATCGCTGACCATCACGCCTGGCTCTGATGGTGTTCTGGCGGTGATAGATCTGCAACCCAACGCGGATGTCGATGCATTACCCGATGGTATCTTTGCTCAGGTGGCTGTGTATTCGGATCACTTTACGCATGTATCAGTGATGCGCAAGGTACTGCTGCGCATGACCAGTTGGATGCATTATCTTTATCTTGACCATTAACATACCGACGTCGCTACGTGAATTCTGCGAGACACGCAGGGTGAATGGTGGTGAGTTTTCACGTAGCGGCGCGATTTATCGCGCGGGTTTCTCAGCACCGGCGTCAGAACCGCGCGATAAATCGCGCCGCTACCGGAGGGGATGGTATTGCGTGGTTAGTCGGACATGCAATTTAACATAATCATGATTATGCGTATTTTTACTGTAATGGCTAAATTGGGATGTCCGCCTCGGTCTAAATAGACAGGTCCGCTTTATAGTCTCATTCGGATGCTAACTGAACTTAGGATGAGACAGATGACAGCATATGGAACGGAGTTTTTCTCAATGGAAGAAGTTAACCGACTCAGGATCATTCAGGACGTGATCGACAGACGCCTGACAACCCGCCTGGCCGCGATGAGACTGAACATTTCGACGCGTCACTGCCGCCGCCTTCTGGAGCGTTACCGTCAGCATGGCCCGCTCGCACTCGCTAACAAGCGCCGTGGTCAGCGTGGCAACCGACAGCTGATGCCGGGGCTTGCAGAGGCAGCTGTAAAAACCATCCGCGAACGATACGCCGATTTTGGCCCGACACTGGCCTGCGAGAAGCTGGCTGAGCTGCATGGGATCCGCCTTGCCAAAGAGACCGTGCGTAAGCTGATGACCCAGGCCGGACTGTGGATCCCCCGCAAGCTGAGAGCACCGCGGATACATCAGCCCCGTGCCCGCAGAGCCTGCACGGGAGAACTCATCCAGATTGATGGCTCTGACCATCACTGGTTCGAAGAACGCGGCCCGGCCTGCACGCTGCTGGTCTACGTCGATGACGCGACCAGCCGTCTGATGCAGCTGCGTTTTGTCGCCAGCGAGTCAACATTCACCTACTTTGAAGCCACCCGCAGTTATCTTGAACAGCACGGCAAGCCGCTGGCTTTTTACAGCGACAAGGCCAGCGTATTCCGCATCAACAACAAACAAACTACTGGCGGCGATGGTCATACGCAGTTCGGTCGCGCCATGAACGAACTCAACATTACCGGCATCTGTGCGAACAGCAGTTCAGCCAAAGGACGCGTAGAGCGCGCCCATCTGACGCTGCAGGACCGACTCGTTAAAGAGCTGCGCCTGCGCGAAATCAACACACCGGAAGCGGCCAATGCCTTCGCTGATGAGTTCATCGCCGATTACAACCGGCGTTTTGCAAAGGCTCCCCGGCACGAATTTGATGTTCACCGGCCACTGGAAACGGATGAAGACCTGGAGGAAATCTTCACCTGGCGGGAACAACGTAAGGTCTCAAAAAACCTGACATTACAGTACGATAAAATGGTTTATCTGATTGAAGATAAAGAAGAAAATCGGCGTTGTCAGGGTAAGTACATTGATGTCTGGCAGTACCCGGACGGCACGGTGGAACTCCGGGCAAATGGCACTTCCCTGCCCTTTATCACTTACGACCGGCTGGGAGAACTGGACCAGGGAGCTATCGTGGATAACAAGCGGCTGGGACGTGCTCTGCAGATGATAAAGCTGGTCCAGGACAAACGTGACAACACCCGTTCACAGGCGCTTCCTTCTCTGGATGGTGAAGAATCACGGAGAAAGAAACAGCCCGGTAAAAAGAGCCAGCGTAGCCTCAGTCAGGATGATGTCCTGGAGGCTCTTGTGGAACTGCAGACGCAGAGCGAAAAGATATTCGGCAAACGCTGAAGTTGAAGATGCGGACATGTTAATTGAGCCGGGAAGCGGACCTTCATAAACAGCCCAGACATTTACTGAGAGTCACATTTGATAATGTCACTTTTCGAGATGCGGATGTTTTCCTGGACTGTTATGTTGTGCCCCTCAGATAATCGCGCCCCCCGGCTGTAACATCATCTAAAACTCCATTGCACCGTAATAACGAAAACGCTCGGAATAATAATGCCTGTTTCGATGCCAAAGTAAGACGTGAAGTTATATTGAAAGCCATGATAAATATAAGGTGAGAAACCAATCCCGGTCGCCTTTTTAAAATCATGATAAGAACCATGATCGCCGCAGTTTTTAAATGCGTCGAAAAAGAACTCGCCGGTATAGCCATAGACGCCTTTGAAAACCCAGCCGTTGTCCCACGATGCCCAGTCCCTTCGCACGCCCATTGCAAGGCAGCGGTCATCAAAGCTGTTTTTCATGGTGCCGAGCAGCACGCTATATTTCGAGTCTTCCGAGAGCTTACGCTCAACGGAGAAGAAATTGTTTTCAAAATTTTCAGTGTATTGCCCGTGATTTCCAGTCAGATGGTAAACAAAAGACCCGGTATTGATTGAGTAGAGGTTTATTTCGCTGGCCTGACAGCAAAAAATCACAATGAGTAAACTCGATCCTAAAAACCGGATTATTATTTTAAGCATTTTAATATCCAATTTAATGAGAGAGGAAGCCGCCACTCTATCCGTGGCGTGATTGAACGCGAAGGCTTACTGCAATCAAGCATAGCCCAATTTCAACAGCATAACGCCCTTCGCACTTGACTCATCTGTTCAAATTTTGAGCAACACTCCCTTTCATCACGGCATAAGCCGGTAAAAACGCTGCCTTATGTAAGGATTGCGTAAGCATATCGATCATAAGATCTCCTGCTACTGTAATGACTGATACAGTAAATGTAATAAGATATTAACAGGAGGAAGGTAAATGGTAGGGATTTCAACGTTAGGCATCGGTTCTGGTTTAAAACTGGATGAAATTCTCGACAAGTTGACTAGCGCCGAGAAGCAAGTTTTAACGCCGATTTCAAAGCAACAAACCGCAGCGACAGCCAAACTGTCGGGTTACGGGACATTGAAAACGGCCATCCAGAGTTTTCAAACCGCCAACAGTAAATTGCAGGAAACGGGGCTATATACCCAGACCAGTGCAACCAGCACCACCACGGCGTTTAGTGCTGACTCGAACGGCAATGCGATCCCCGGGAAGTACACCATTAGTGTGACACAACTGGCACGATCGCAAACGTTAACCAGTGCGGCGAAGAATGATTTGAAAGCGCCCGTCGGCAGCGATGCTGACAGCCGGACGCTCAAAATTCACATGGAGGACGGTAAAGAACACAGCATAACGTTAAGCAAAGATCAGACATCGCTGTCTGCTCTGCGCGATAGCATTAATAAGGCCAACGCCGGTATCAGCGCGAGTCTGATTCGGGTTTCTGATAAAGAGTATCGTCTCGCTCTGACGGCCACTGAGACCGGCACCGGCCATGCAGTGAAAGGCATCGAGGTGACGGGTGATGATACCTTACAGGGCTTTATTGGCTACGACTCGGCAGTAACAAGCCAGGGAATGACGCAGAACGTTGAGGCTCGCAATGCCCTTCTCAGCATTAACAACGTCAGTATTGAAAGCAGTAGTAATGTCATCACTGACGCGGTTGAGGGGGTCACGCTAAGGCTGAATGATGAGACGACCGGCAATCAAACCCTCACCCTTAGCAGCGACAGTTCTAAAGCAAAAACCGCCATTACCGATTGGGTCAATGCCTACAATTCGCTTCAGGATACGTTCAGTAATCTGACCAAATATACGCCGGTCGATGCGGGTCAGGATCAGGATACCAAAAATGGTGCCTTATTGGGTGATAGCACGCTGCGTATTATTCAGACGCAACTGAAAGGGATTCTGGCCAATGGTTCAGGTTCGGCAACCTTTAAAACCTTAACTCAGGCAGGTATCACCACCGATCCACAGAATGGCAAACTCAGGCTGGATAGCGACAAATTGAGCACTGCCTTGTCTGCCACGCCGGAAGCCGTGCGGGATATCTTTGCGGGTGACGGCAAAAAAACCGGGGTTGCGACCGGACTGGCAACGGGTCTGGCAGCCATGCTGACCAGCAAAGGTGTGCTTCAGGGGGCGACGGACAGTATCAGTAAAAAGCTGAACGCGCTAACTGACCAATATAACAATGCCAGCAAAAAAATAGACAATACGATTGCCCGTTATAAAAGCCAATTTACCCATCTGGATACCATGCTTAATGCATTAAACAGTACCAGCACTTACCTCACCACACAGTTCGAAAATATGCAGAGCAGTAACAATAAGTAATGCGTATGCGGCCCGTTATACGGGCCGCATCACGATTATTGTTCAGCCTGACGAAACACCAGCGGCAAATAACCAGAGGCTTCCGCGCTGACTAATATGTCATCCCCCCTGACCTCAAAAGGAATGTCGCCATGATCAAGACAAGCCTGTAACACTGACAAGCTTGCCACACTAAAGACCAGCGCCACCATACGGGTTTCGGCCGCGTTAATGGTAAGACCAAACTCCTGTTTGACCTGCGCTGGCGTGATCACCCGAATACGTGTCCGACCGCCCTGCAATCTATAACCCGCCCCGCTGTCATCCAACACCGGTTCGCTGGCAAACAGTTTTGCATAGAGCGCGATACCTGCACCGGGATTCTCAGCCGCGAGCACAAACTCGGTAATGTTCTGCACACCGTTAGGATGTTGCTGCCACGCCGGTTGCCAAACTGCCTGCGGAGTCAGATGCTGGCAAAAAAAACTGAAGCCGCCTTCCACCGCGCTGGCGCGTAAACGGGTGATACAAAAACGGGCATCGCAATGCTCGCCATCCGGCAATGTCACCTCGCGCGAAAACAGGGTTGGCGGCTCACCATCCAGTTGGAGCGCTTTGAGTACCCGCCAGGCCGCATGGGCATCCGCCGTTTTCCACACCAGCCCTGCCAGACCAATGGTTACTTGCCACAGTCCCCGGCTACCGGCAGCACGTGTAGGTTCATAACCCAGCAATTCCAGATAGTTTTCACCAAAAATCGCCAGATGATTACTGGAGCCCAGGGTGTGATGCCCGCGCGCCAGTAGCTGGAACCCCATGCGGGTAAAGCGTTCACAGGCCCGGTCGAGCTGGTCATCCACATTGATGACTGCGTGATCAAAGCGTGGAGTGAGTGACGATGTCATGCCGCTCGCCCTCCAAAGTAGAGTTCACGCATACGCGGATCATTCAGCAACGCCTGCGCTTCGCCGCTCATGGCGACTTTTCCCAATGCCAGCACCCAAGCACGATCCGAGATATGCAACGCTTCGATGGCATTTTGCTCTACCATCAACACGGTGACTTTCTCCTGCCGCCGAATGGTCTGAATGGCGCGGAATACCTCACCCAACATCTTTGGCGATAATCCCGCCGAAGGTTCATCCAGCAACAGTACCTGGGGGGACGGCATCAGGGCGCGTGCCAACGCCAGAATCTGCCGCTCACCGCCGGATAGCGCCGAAGCCGCCATACGCCACTTCAGTTTTAGTACCGGATAGGTTTCGGCCAGCGCGGCCATCCGCTGGCGACGTTGCTCCGGTGCGAGAAACTGCCCACCGGTTTGCAAATTTTCCGCAACGGTTAGGTTGTTGAATACATTATTTAGCTGTGGCACAAACCCCAGCGCACAGTCCCGAACTTTACGATGGGCGGGAATATTACCGGTCTCCCGCCCATTGATCAGAATGCTGCCACTGCGCGGCGCGAGAAAACCGGCGATGGTTTTAAGCAACGTTGATTTGCCGCAGCCGTTAGGACCGAGCAAGGTCACAATCTCGCAGTCGTGCACCTGCAACGAAATACCGTGCAGGATATCAATACCGGGCGTGTAGCCCGCGACCACTTCGTTCAGCGTAATCATACGGCTTCCCTTAATGATGCCGTGCCGTGGCCCAGATACGCCTCCAGCACCTGTTGATTGTTTGCCAGTTCATCCGGTCGGCAACTGGCGACGATCTGTCCGCGATCTAACACGATACAGCGCTGACACAGGCTGGCGATAAAATGCATGTCATGCTCAATCACCAGCAACGCGATGCCCTGTGAGGAGAGGCGCTGCAACGTCTCCACCAATTGCTGCCGCAAATGGGGATGGACGCCAGCCATGGGTTCATCCAGCATCAGTACCTGCGGATCCCCCATCAGCGCACAGGCAATCCCCAGCAACTTTTTCTGGCCGCCCGACAAGGCAGCGGCGGGCAAATCCTGCACCCTGGTCAGCAACATCACCTCCAGCAAATGCCGCGCTTTTTGCTTATCCTGTTGTTCGATCTGGCGCGCACTGCGCCATGCCAGCAGCCCACTCCACAAACCATGTGCACGAGTTCCGGCGGCCATCACCACTTCCAGCACCGTCATTTTTTCCGGCATTGCCGGTAACTGAAAAGTACGGGCGATACCGGCCGCGATAATCCGATGCGTCGGCTGACGGTCTATCGCCTGCCCGGCAAAATGGATACTACCGCTGTCGGCAGGAGCGAAACCCGAGATGGTGTTAAGTAAGGTGCTTTTGCCTGAACCATTGGGACCCAGCAAACCGAGAATCTCGCCGCTGCCGAGAGTAAAGCTCACCGAGGTCAGTACCTTATTCCCGCCAAAGGCTTTACTCAGATCATTGACCTGCAAAATGGGCATCATGATAAAACCCTCAGTTTTTCTGGTAGCAGACCGGCCGGACGCAACAACAGGCAGAGCAGCAAGGTGATACCGACCAGTCCGAGTCGCAAGGCACCCGTCAGATCTGCGCTGAAGTGTAAGTAGTCTTTAGCAAACGGAATCAGGTTGTATAGCGCCTCCACAACCAACACCCCCAGCAGAACACCGCGCACATTGCCCAAACCGCCGATCATCACCATGCTCCAAATCAGAAAGGTTTCTGATGACAACAGGTAATCCGGGCTGGCGTAGTTGGTGTACCAAGCCAGCAGCATTCCGGCGAGGCTGCACATCACCGCGCTGCACATCAGAGCGCGACATTTCAGCCACGGCAGTGCGTATCCCATGCAGACAGCCAGTTGTGGTTGCTCGCGCATCAAGCGCAGCGCCCGGCCAAAACGGCTGTTAGCCAGACGCACCGAGACCAGAATACTCAGCACCACCGCCAACACGATCACTACGCCAAAAATCAGCCCATCCTGACTTTGCACACCGCTGGCCCAGGGGGCGCTGATAGCGCCAATCCCCTGCGCTCCCCCGGTATACTGATCTTCATTGGTGATAGCGATACGGATGATCTCGGCTAACGCCAGGGTGGCGATTCCCCAGTAATCCGCCGCCAGCTGGCGGCCCAGTGTTGCCATTAGCAGGCTCACCAACATCGCCGCGATCATACCCAGCGGTAAGGCCAGCCAAAGTGACCAGCCAAACTGACTGCTGAGTGCGACGGCATAGGCCCCCATCCCTACGAACGCAATATGACCAAAGTTGAGCAATCCGGCATAGCCCGCTTGCAGATTCAACGCCAGCGCAATGACCGCGTAGATGCCTGCCAGGCAAAAGATATTGAGGAGAAAGTCAGACACGTCGCACCTCGCGATTGAACAGGCCATAAGGACGCAGCCAGAGTGCCAGCAGCAGCATGACAAACGAACAAGCGTTGACCCAGGTGACCGGCACAAAGGCCATTTCGCCGTTGATCAGGCTGCCAAAATCGACATTGGTGATCAGCGTTTCTGTCATGGCGATCAGTAACGCGCCGAACACCGCACCCAGCGGGTTACCCAACCCGCCGAGGATGGCTGCTGCCAGTACGGGTAGCATCAGGTCGTTGCCCTGATTAATATAAGCACTGCCCTGCATCGCCATCATCGAACCGCCCAAGCTGGCGAGCATCCCGGCCACCAAATTGACGGTGTGGACAATAGCGCTGGCATTCAGGCCGGAGGCCGCTGCCAGTTCGCGATTGCTGGCAAGCGCGCGCACCGCTCGCCCCTGAGGCGTAGTAAATAGCACCAGGGCAAACACGAGGATCAACACCAGCGTCGTCACCAGGCTGAACAAGCGGTCGCTGGATATCCGCGCCCCAGCGAGAGTCCACATGCTGCCCAGCGGCAGGTTAAAGCTGACAGGTGCCGATCCCTCGGCCCCTAACATCACAGCAATCACCACCATCGACACCGCCAGTGAACCGATCATTGCATTGGCTGTACCACTCTTCAGTAGCGGCTGAAATACCCAATGATGCAGCACCACGGAGAGCGTCCCGCACAGCAGCGCCGACAACAACATCGCCAGCAGCAACGGCATACCGAGTTGCAATCCGCCCGCCGTCAGAAACGCCCCGGTCATGGCATATTGCATGTGGGCGATATTGGCAAAGCGCACCAGTCCATAGACCAGACTCAAGCCCAGCGCGACCAACGATAAATCTGCTGTGCGCATCAATGTATCGAGAATAAACGACAACATAGCGTTTTCCTGCCATCAAAAGAGTTAACGCGCCACCAGTTCGCCGTTCTGTGCTTTCACATTAAGATACGGTTGGCTCTGGCGTTGATTATCACTATCGAGATTGAGTTTGCCGGTCAGACCGCTAAAGGTGGGAGCCACGGTTTGCATGGCGGTGATCATGGCTGCCGGTGTACTGCTGTGTGCCTGCTGCATGGCCGCGGCCGCTAACATGATGCTGTCATAGGCATAGCTGCCGTAAACGGATCGCGGCTTCTCTTTAAACTGCGCCTGATATTGTTGGTTGTAGTTATCGGCGGCCTGATTACCGCTGGCACCACCTACCTCCATGCCCAGTTGGCCGTTAGTGTACTGCGCCGGAGAATCCGCGATTGCCATGGTCAGATACATGCCATACCACGGCGTGCTGTGCAGACCGAGCTCCCAGGCCTCACGGTTCAGTACAATCGCATCCTGACCGTAGCTGGTGTAGACATAGGCCTGAGGATGGGCGCGGGAGATCTGCTCCAACTCGCGGCGATAAGAGGGTTGCCCGCTGGTGTAAAGCACCTTCGCCACCACTTTGCCGCCTGCGGCTTCAAAGGCTTTAGTGAATTGCTGCGCCATCCCCTGGCCATAAGCGCCATCGGGTGCGACAAAGGCCACTTTGCTATAACCGAGCTTGCGTACATCTTCTGCCGAGAAACGGGCCGAGAGATCATCAAGGCCGATCACGCTCCATGAGGTTTTCCCGACGTGACGGATATCGGCGCTGGTGCCGGAGATGTTGATATGCAGCAGGTGGTTTTTCACCAGATACTGTCCGACCGGGATGGTCACACTGGACGAGAAGTCGCCGACAACCAGCGGCACCTTATTCACCTGGGTAAGTTTACGCACCGCATTCAGACCGGTGACCGGACTGCCCGCCGAGTCCTCCACAATCACCTGCAATTTTTCACCATTCACGCCGCCGTGGGCGTTGAGCTGCTCCACCGCCAGTTCGATTCCGCGACGTTGATCCTCGCCAATGCTGGCGCTGGTGCCGGTTAGCGGAAGAATCGCCCCGAGCGTGACATCTGCCAGCACGCTGTGTGACGCCAGTGACAATAAAACACCTGTAACAGCCGTAAGGGGGAACATCTGAATCAAATGACGTTTCATGGTCTTTCTCCAGTTTTCAATGTGTTCCGGCTCTGAGGCCGGTGTTTATCCCACAAGGGGACCCTGATGTTGGCGAGGTGAAACAAAGTCAATGCATAAGTGCATACACTTGTGTATTAAGCAAAGGCTGTGCCATACGCGGAAGGATCACGCCAGACCCCGATGGGGTGATGAGAAAATGTCCAATAAATACAAAGCGGAAAACGATGGAAAAATTGTGTGTCGCAAGCGATGAATCAGAGCTGAGAAAAACAACTAAATACACAAGTGAATACACTTGATGCTATTTTGGTGCAGCGCTGTCACTTTATGGTGCAAATAAGCACAACCGATGCGGATTAAATAGAACAGGATTGTCTAAGCTGGTGCACACAGAAGTGTATGCATTTAATTGTTGAGTTACCGTCCTGCACTGTGCTAACAATTTAAAATAGTGCGAAGACAGCGGACATGCAGGGGGAATCATTGGTCATCGCAAAAAAGAAAATTCGCAGCGCCGATAGCGTGGAAAAGGTGTACGAGAAAGTCAAACTGCTGGCTATCGACTACCAATTTCGTCCTGGAGAACGTGTCAACGAAGTGGAGTTGGCCGCGCACCTTGGTGTCTCGCGTACCCCGGTGCGTGAGGCGCTGAACCGACTCGCGCAGGAAGGTTTTATGAACTTCGTGCCAAACCGTGGTTTCTACTCACGTGACCTGACACCAGACGGTGTGCGCGAGTTGTATGAGGTGCGCATGGTGATTGAGCAATCGACGTTTCGCTTTGCCTGCCTGCGTGCCAGCGATGAGGATATTGCGCGCACTACCGCAATCTGGGAGAACGTGACAATTCATCCTCCCGAATTGCAGGATGCGGCTTACTGGTCACACATTGCCCGGGTTGACGAGCAATTTCATATGGAAATTGCCCGCATTGCCCGCAACACCCGACTCTACGAAATGCTGGAGAGCTTAAACGCCCTGAGTCGTTTTTTTCGCCGTATCGATCTGGAAGCACCGGTACGGCGCAATAATGCTTATGATGAACATGTGGAAATTATTGCCGCCCTGCGCGCGCGTGATATTGAAAAAGGCGTAGGTTTAATGGAACAACATATTTCTCTCAGTGCGGAACATGCGGTTGCCGTGACAAAAGAAGGATTAGCAAGGATATATCTGAGCCTTTAACCGTTATATTCCGCACGGTTGATTATTTAATATTACGGGGTGTTATGGGAATGATTTCTCAGAAATTAGTACGTCAGGCTATTGACTGGCGGCGGGAATTGCATCGCATCCCGGAAATTGGTTTACAGGAATTTAAAACATCAGAAAAAATCGCCGCCTTATTGCGTGAATTCGGGCTGGAGGTTCATACCGGGATCGCCGGGACCGGTATGGTGGCCGTGCTGCATACCGGTCCCGGCCCGGCGATCGGTTTACGCGCGGATATTGATGCGCTGCCGATGCAGGAACAGACCGGCTGCGACTGGCAATCTCACCATGCCGGAGTCATGCACGCCTGTGGTCATGATGGACATAGCGCGATTTTACTCGGTGCTGCCTGTCATCTGGCACAAACCCGGCAGTTTAGCGGCACCGTCTATTTTATCTTCCAGCCCGCAGAAGAGAACGCCGGAGGTGGGCGGCTGATGATTGAAGAGGGTCTGTTTCACCGCTTTCCGATGCAATCGGTGTTTGGCCTGCATAACTGGCCAGGATTACCGCTAGGCGCATGTGCTGTCGGCCCGGGTGTGATGATGGCGTCACAGGATAACTTCACCATTACCCTCACCGGCAAAGGCTGTCACGCTGCCATGCCAGAGCGAGGAGCAGACCCGATTGTGGCCGCTTCGCAACTGGTGCTGGCCTTACAAACCATAGCTACCCGGCGTCTTTCGCCGCTGGAACAATGCGTTATCAGCGTGACACAAATTCAGGCGGGCGAAGCGATTAACGTCATTCCACAAACGTTGACACTCTCCGGCACCTTGCGTTGCCTCAGCACCGCAACGCGCGAACGCTGCTGGCAGTTGATTGACGAATACGCACGCCATGTCCCGTTGGTGACAGGCGTGAGCGGCACTGTTACCTGGGAGTTTGGCTACCCGGTCACCCAAAATCATGCTGCACCAGCGGGTGTACTGCGTGATGCCGCACGGATGACGCCCGGGATGGTACGGGTAGATGACAATCCGGCCCCTTCGATGGCGGCTGAAGATTTCGCGTATTTATTACAGGCATGTCCGGGGGCCTATCTATGGCTGGGGTGCGATGGCGCAACGCCTTCTGCCTCGCTGCACAGCCCGGAATACGACTTTAATGATGACCTGATCGCCCCCGGAATCGGTTTGTGGGTCACGCTGGTGGAACGGTCATTACCTTGCAGTGTTTCTGACCAGGAGAGCAATCAATGAGCCACATTCATTTTTTCGGTGCCGGACAGATGGCTGAGGCAATTATTCGTGCTGCGTTACAACGTCACACTATCGCTGCCGGAGAGGTCACGCTATCAGACATCGATCCTGCGCGGATCGCCTTGCTGCGCCAACGCTATCATCTGAATGATGACTTATCAGAAAGCGCGGCACTGAGTGCGGCGCAGTATATCGTTCTGGGAGTGCGTCCCCAGGATGATCTGGCAGCGGTAGCGGCGATCATTAACCAATATGCCTCCCCCAATGCCACCGTGATCTCGATTATCGCCGGGGTGACGCTGGAGAAGTTAGCTGCCCTGCTGGGGGATACCCGCCCAATCGCCCGCATCATTCCGAATACGCTGACCGACACCGGACTGGGATTCAGTGGTGTGGCGTTTAACCCACACGTTGAACGCGCCCCGCTGCTGCCGTTTCTGGAGAGTTTCGGTAAGGTGATGCTGTTGGAGGAACGGCTGATCGATGCCTTTACCGCGTTCGCCGTCGCCGGGATCAATTACGTTTATTACTTTATTGAATCGCTGGCAGATGCGGGAGTGCTGGCCGGATTAACCCGTACACAATCCACCCAAGCGGTGTACGAAAACCTGATCGGTGCGGTTGAAATGCTGAAGCTTAAGCAATGCCACCCGCGCCAGCTAATGGATATCAATAACTCACCCGGGGGCGTGGGTATCAACGGGATCTATGAATTGAACAAGAGTGATTTTGCCGCCGGATTGCAGCAAAGCGTACTCGCCGCGCTGCGCCGCACGACTGAGTTATCGGGCAATTAATATAAAAACGCCCCCGCCGAGAAACCCGACGGGGGCGCGATCTGCCGATCTAACGCTTACGGCAGTTTATAGGCAATCACATAATCACCCAGTTTGGTGCCAAACGAGCCATGCCCGCCCGCCATAATCACTACGTATTGCTTACCATCGACAGCATAGGTCATTGGCGTGGCTTGACCACCGGCGGGCAAACGCGCCTGCCAGAGCAATTTGCCATCACGCACGCTGTAAGCACGCAGGTAGTTATCCAGCGTACCCGCGACAAAGAACACATTGCCTGCGGTGGTTACCGGGCCACCTAACATCGGTACCCCCATTTTGAATGGCAGCGGTACCGGAGCGCTGTCACGTACCGTACCGATACGTTTTTTCCAGACAATCTGGTGATTTTGCAGATTGATCGCCGAAACGAAGCCCCATGACGGTTGCAGGCAAGGCAGACCGAACGGTGACAGGAACGGATTAAGCTCCACACCATAAGGCACGCCATACATATGCTGCACGCCCGACTCAGAACCGGAACCGGCAGCGCCGTCCGCACCGGGTTCGATCGGGTTACCCGGTCCACGCGGGATCAGTTTGGAGATGAACGGCATCGCCATCGGGTTGGCAAGCGCGATCTGACGATCGGTATCCACCGCAATGCCACCCCATTCAAACATGCCAAAATCACCCGGGAACACCAGCGTGCCCTGCTCAGACGGCGGAGTGAACGGGCCTTCATAACGCAGACGATGGAACATGACGCGGCACACCAGTTGGTCAAACATGGTCGCGCCCCACATATCCTTGCCTTGCAACTTCTGCTGCGGACGGAAGGTCAGTTCCGAGAACGGCTGGGTCGGGTTCAGATGGTCACCCTGCGCCGGGCCTTGCGGCACCGGGGTTTCCGGGGCCGGTACTACCGGTTTACCGGTTTCACGGTTCAGGACGAAGATGTTGCCGGTTTTCGCCGGAACGTACACCACCGGCACGCTGTTACCTTGTTTATCGGTGATATCTGCCAGCGTCGGTTGTGACGGCAGATCCATATCCCACAGATCGTGGTGCACCGTCTGATAGAACCAGGCGAGTTTACCGGTTGATGCATGCAGCGCTAACAGGCCGCTGGCAAAACGTTCCTGCTCCGCAGTGCGGTTGCCACCCCAGATATCCGGCGTGGACACGCCCATCGGCAGATAGATGATGTCACGTTTGGCATCATAAGCGGCCGGAGCCCAGGAGTTCGGCGAGTTGGCCGTAAAGGTTTCACCGTCGGCAGGCAATGCATTCGGATCTTTAGCACCGGGATCAAAAGCCCATACCAATTTGCCGCTATTGATATCGAATCCACGGATCACACCGGAAGGTTCACGGGTGGAGAGGTTATCGGTGACCGAACCGGCGACAATAACCACATTATCGGTAACGATCGGCGGAGATGTCGGCTCATAGCCGCCCGGATAGGCGTTTGGCTGCTGATGTTGCAGATTCAGTTCGCCGTTATTGGCAAAGCTCTGGCAACGTTCACCGCTCTGTGCATCCAGTGCGAACAGACGGCCATCATCAACCGGCAGGAAGATACGACGGGCACAAATGGCAGGCTGGCTGGCATTCTCCGCAGCAACTGTCGGCATCTCGTGGTAAGACACGCCACGGCAGGTGATGTGCTGGAAAGTTGGGTCTGATTTTAACTGTGGATCAAAACGCCACTTCTCTTTACCGCTGGCAGCATCGAGGGCAATCAGGATTTGGTGCGGTGTGCACAGGTACAGCATGTTGCCGACTTTTAGCGGGGTCACTTCATTGGTGATCTCGCCCGGGTCGTTCGCCGTTTTGTGGTCACCCGTTTCGAACTGCCACGCCACCTGAAGGTCTTTGACGTTGTGTTCATTGATCTGTTGCAGCGGCGAGTAACGCACCCCTTCCTGGGTACGACCATAGGCTGACCAGTCTTCCGCCGGAACCGTAGAGGTGGCCGGGGCGTGATCAGTCAGTGGCAGCTCGCCGTTGATTTCCTGTGGATCGTGCAGCGCGGAACCGGCCAACAATACAACGTTAACCAGCAACGCGACCAGCATTGCTCCTAACGGTTTCTTGTTGCTCACGGGGAACTGGCGATAACTGAACGGCAGGATTAACCAGATACCCAGCAACACCCAGATATCCAGACGCGGAACCAGCGTCCAGTAATCGCTCCCGGCTTCATGCCAGGCCCAGATAGCGGTAAAAAACAGAATCGCGGCGTAGAGGTAAAGCGCAGTGCGCTTTCTTTTCAACAACAGCCAGCTAAAGGCTGCCATTGCCAGACCGCTAATGAGGTAATAAGCACTGCCGCCCAGCGACAGCAGCCAGACACCACCAATCAGCAGCCATGCAGCGCAAACCACTGAAAAGAGTAGCGTTAACAAATTTAGAATTCGGGAAGCCCGTGACATTTTATTAACCTTGAAGGAAAAAATGTGACAACTGTAAAGAAATTACAGCATCAGTGTAAACGTTATCACAAGGTTGCTACATTATAATTCCGTGCGATTTTTTCAGGAAAAATCATTAAATTGTTTTAATTCAGCCAATTAAACAAATAACGGCAGTAAAAGATAAAAATTCGCTATTATTCTCATCAGTCAGAAATGTAAACGAACGCACTTCAAGTGGAAGCGATACCACTGATTGAATCCTAACGACCTTTCCCGACGCACGGTGGCTTGAGGGATATTGATTAATATGATCTTATGTATGTTGTAATTAATGTATTTAACGGGCGACGATCACACCATCGCCCGGCGTTGCACCCCACTCAACCCTGCCAACGTGACTGCCGGATAATGTGGCAGAAATTCATCGGCTGGAACGCGGGGTCCTTGTCTTGCAGCACATCGGCTTTCACATTGCCAAAGGTGGTTTGCGGACGATGCTGGATACCGTCATAAAAAGCCTGGATGATATCTTCCTTAAAACTGGCGCTACGCGGGTGTTGTGCCACCACGGCTTCCCGGTCAGACTCAGCAAAGCCGTCATAGCCGATCCCGAGCACATCCATCTCTACCCCGGCCGTAACCAGCGCAATTTCCGGAGCCATAAACTCAGGAATACCGGGCGTGGTGTGCAACGCAATGCCGGTCCAGACTTTATCAATGTCGCTCTCATGCACCCCATAACCACGCAAAAACTCGCGCGCCGCATTGGCCCCGTCTACCTCAAAACGTTTATCACAACTGCAATGTTCATGTGTCAGCCCGATATCGTGGAACATGCAGCCAACGTACAGCAACTCGTGGTCAACCTTCAGATTGCGCTGTTGACCGGCTAAAGCCGCCCAGTAATAAACCCGGCTGGAATGGTTGAACAGCAGGTCAGATTCGGTGTCACGGATAAACGCGGTGGTGTCGCGCATCATCTGGGTGTCAGGTATGCGAATGCCTTGTACGGTGAAGTTCATCATATGTCTCCTGTTGGATGTCTGGTCACCATTCTAAAAGGCTGGCACAATGTCTACATTAGTCTTTAATTGACTATTTCAGACATTGCGATAAAAACAGACTCAGAGGGGTGAAGATGGCGCATAACATCGTGATGCTGGCGGTGCCGGGGGTCCAGTTGCTTGATGTGGCTGGCCCGCTTGATGCCTTTGCCGAAGCCAACCGCATCCTGCACCGTCAGGTCTATCAACCACGGGTGATGTCATTGGACGGGGAAGAGATTCTGGCTTCATCCGGGGTCAAACTCGCCGCACATTGCCGATTGGGCGAGACGCCGCCCGCGGGTGCGATGAGTTTTCTCATCGCCGGTGCCCCGGAGGCTGACGCCTTCACCCTTAGCGCGGCACAGATTGCCGCTATCGCCCCACTCTGCCAACGCAGCCAGCGCTATGGCTCGGTGTGTACCGGTGCACTGTTGCTGGCGCAGACCGGGTTACTGCATCAGCGCAAAGTCACCACCCACTGGTCGGTTGCCAAAACGCTGGCGCGCCGTTATCCCGACATTGACGTTGATGCGGATGCGTTATATGTCGCTGATGGCCCGGTGCGCACCGCCGCCGGGGTGACATCTGGCCTGGATTTGGCTCTGCGTTTTATTGAAGAGGATGTGGGAGCGGAGGTGGCGCAGGATGTTGCAGCGAATCTGGTGATGTTCTTTCGGCGACCCGCAGGACAGGGGCATTTTATTCGCAAACAACAGACGTCAGTGGATGGACGCTCGGCCTTACAGGATCTCCAGCGCTGGACGTTATCCCACCTGGACAGCGTGAAAAGCGTGGCGCAGATGGCGGAACATATCCAACTCAGTACCCGCCACCTGAACCGCATTTTTCATCAGGAAATGGGCGTCACGGCGGGCGAGTGGCTGGAGGAGGCACGTATCACGCTGGCGCGTGAACTGTTGACCGCCAATCAACCGGTGAAATCCATCGCGGCGCGCTGCGGTTATAACAGCAGCGATGTCATGCGACGGGCATTTATTAAAGTGACCGGTTTTACTCCAGCGGTTTATCGCAAGTTCTATGCGGGGAAGAAGCCATAGCCTGTTTCAGATACTGAATAAACAGTCGGGTTTTGCTATTGACGTATTTGGCGTTTAGCGTGACCGCAAACAATGAGATCACCGGGCATCGGTAATCAGGCAATACCTCGACCAATTCGCCGGTCTGCAAATGCGGTTGCATGACAAATTCTGGCCCATAGACTATTCCGGCATCTTGTAAGGCCAGCGCCACCATAATCGCAGTGTTATTGGCGAGAAAACGGCAGTGGGCCTCGATTTGCTTCACCTCACCGCTCGCGGCGGTAAATTGCCACGGTGAGGTTGTCATGGTCCCGGAATAACCAATCAGCACATGGCGAGCTAACTCCTCCGGCAACAGCGGCCTGCCGGCATCCGCAAGATAACGCGGGGAGGCACAGGCTAATAAACGGTAATCGGTGATCCGCCGGGCGACCAGGTCCGAGTCGGGCAGTTGCCCGATACGAATCGCCAGGTCTACACCTTCATCAACCAAATCAATGAAGCGATCAAGCAGCTGCAACTGAATATCGACCTGCGGATAATCGCGCATAAACGCCGCTATCAAAGGAGCCAGATACTGGGTGCCGAAGGTGACCGGTGCGGCAATACGCAGGCTCCCCTGGGGCGAAATATGTTTCGCTGTGGCTTCCTGCTCCGCTTCCCGAATATCACTGAGGATACGTTTCGCTTTCACAAAATAGGACCCACCCGCATCGGTGAGGTTGAGCTGATGCGTGGAGCGCTCCAGCAATCTGACCGACAATCCTTCCTCCAGTGAGGTGAGATAACGCCCCGCCATCACCGGGGAGAGATTTAACCGGCGCGCCGCAGCGGCAATGCTGCCCTCTTCAACGGCGGCGACAAACACGGACATGCTCAACAGACGGTCCATCACGGACTCCCTTGTATATACTTTTAATATCTACCATAGCTATTTTTTGCCTCATTCCAAACCATTACGTCATTAGCGAAACTGTTGTTGATGATTTTTCACACCACGAGGCAAGCATGAAAATAGACAGTAAAGGTGTACAACTGCACGTCACCGATAGCGGCAATGGCGATATTGCATTGGTTTTTATGCATTTTTGGGGAGGCTCTTCTGCCACCTGGTCGTCGGTGATCTCGCTCCTGAGCGATGACTTCCGCTGTGTCGCGATTGATGCTCGCGGTTCGGGGCAGTCTGAGGTCGCCACACAAGGTTACCGCACCGCTGACCACGCAGATGATGTGTATGCCGTTATCCAGGCACTGGGCCTCAAACGGGTGATTTTAGTGGGGCACTCGATGGGAGGTAAAACGGCCCAACTGCTGGCCAGCCGTCAACATCAAGAGGTCATCGCCCTCGCGCTGGTGGCTTCTGCCCCACTCGCGCCGATGAATTTCACAGAAGAACAGCGCAGCCAGATGCGGGCGGCTTACCACAGCCGCGAATCCATTCTGTGGACGCTGGAAAATGTCTTAACCGCAGGAGAGCTGACTGCACAGCAACGCGAAAAGCTGGTAGCGGATGCATTACGCGTCAGTGACAACGCGGCAGACGGTTGGGTGTTTACGGCATCGCGCGAAGACCTGCGCCCCGCCGCAGAACACCTCGATCTGCCCATCATTATCCTGGCGGGTGAGCAAGATAAAGTCGATCCCCCCGCGGTGGTTGCACATGCCATCGCAGCGCTTTATCCCTGGGCTGATGTCCATATCATCCCAGGTAAAGGTCATCTGTTACCGGTGGAAGCGCCGCAAACGGTAGCAAACACGCTCAGCGCCTTTGCCACTGGACTGCAAGGTTAACGACAGTAGCGCTGTCAGGGCTGTTGGCGTTGATCAAGACGCAATTGGAGGAACGTCAGATCCAGCCAACGGCCAAATTTGTTCCCCACTTCACTGACGCGACCCGCCTCGCTAAAACCGAGCTTGTGATGCAAGGCGATGGAAGCGGTATTTTCTGACTCAATCCCCGCCACCATCACATGTTTTCCCTGATGCGTGGCGTGGGTGATCAGCGCGCGCATCAGGGCTTCCCCGGCACCTTTGCCACGTGCGCTTTTCAGGACATACACCGAATGTTCGACGGTAAAACGGTAGCCATCCCAGGGTCGCCAGTCACCGTAAGAAGCGTAGCCGAGCACGCCATCCTGTTCATCCACCGCCACCAATACCGGGAAACCGGCCTGCTGACGATCGGCCATCCACTGCACGCGGTTCGCGACAGCAACCGTTTTGTCATTCCAGATCGCAGTGCTATTGAGGACTGCATCGTTATAAATGGCGGCAATCACTGCCGCATCCTGCTCAACTGCCGGGCGGATATTCATTCTGGACACCTCATTGTTCTGTCACTAAAGTAGATGCTTCGTTCACTATATTATTTATCCACTATGTCAGACGAAAAATCCAGTAAAGAAGACAGCATAAATATCCGTATCGGACAAAAAGTGAAAGCCGAGCGGGAAAAACGTGGCTGGTCGCTGACCGATCTGGCGGAAAATTCCGGGGTTTCCCGCGCCATGATCCACAAAATTGAACGGGGCGAAAGCAGCCCGACGGCGACCTTACTGGCACGCCTCGCCGGTTCTTTTGATATGAGTATGTCGCAGTTGATCGCCCTGAGCGAAGTGCAGACCGGCACGCTGATCAGACAGGCGCAACAGCCGGTATGGCAGGACCCGGAAACCGGTTATATCCGACGGCACGTCTCACCCGGTCAGATTCCTGTGGATTTAGTCAGTGTCGATTTACCTGCCGGGGTGAGCGTGCCGATGCCCGCCATCTCCTATCTGTCACGTCGCCAGTTGATCTGGGTACTGGAAGGCTCGCTCACCTTCCAGGAAGGGGATCATCACTTTGTCATGCAGCAAGGCGACTGCCTTGAGCTGGGCGATCCCGCCGACTGTATCTTCAGCAACACCAGCGCGCAAAACTGCCGTTATGCCGTGGTGGTGCTGAAAAACGGCTAACGCTATTGCGCGGGCTGGAGCGTGATGCGCGTCAGCTCGGAAGGACGACCCAGGCGCACCGCCATCCCCGGCCATAATGCGGTGCCGTTATTGACGTACAGCTGCATGCCTTCCACCGCATACAAGCCCGAGACATAGCCACCATTGGGTTTGGCGAACAGCCGATCAAACCCGGCGATTAACCCGCCGTGGGTATGCCCGGAAAGTTGCACATCTGCCCCTTGCGCGGCATTTTGCCGTGCATTGCGCGGTTGATGATCCAACAGCACCACCGGCGCATTCGCCGGTGCACCGGACAGTGCTCCGGCCAAATCCGGGCCCGTAGCCCCCCGGCGCGGGGCCGAGGCATCGGTCACCCCGGCAATCACCAGGCTGGCTCCGTCACGCGCCACCACGGTATGACTGTTGAGCAACGGCTTCAGCCCGAGCGAAGCCAGATGATCGGTCCATGCCGCCTGTTCAAAGAAATATTCATGATTGCCGGTGATGGCCAATACGCCATCTGGCGCATGCAGACCGCGTAACGGTTCAACGTCGGCGCGGCGATTGTTCAGGGTGCCATCAATCACATCGCCGGTGATCACAATCAGATCCACATCGAGCGCCATCGCTTTTTTCACCATCTTCGCCGTCCAGTTGGCGTTAAACAACTTGCTGATATGCAAATCCGTCAACTGTAACAGCTGATAGCCAGCAAATTCTGGCGGCAGGTTGTTGATGGTGAACACCACATCTTTGACCGGCGGCACACGAATCGCCTGGTGCACGCCGAATGCCGCCAGCAACATCGCAGCCACCCCAGCGCCATAGCGCACCCCGGGCGCTATCACCAGCGGATGCCCCAGCAGCAGCGCAATCAGCGCCACGGCATCGACTAGCACCTGCAACATGGCGAGGAACAACACCGCGCAGAACGCCCAGTTAAACAGGATGATCACGGGACGCGGCATCTCCGGCGACATGATGCTGCCAGAGGTAAAGCGACTGAAAAACAGATATTGCGTGGCGATCAACACCACAGCGGAAAACACCAGCTTCACCGCAAGCGGCAAGGCCAGGGGAGCGATAAAACGTGCGATCACATACCAGCCTGGAATACTGAAGATCAGGTGAAACATCGTGAGTCCCTGGGATTTACGCGAGGTTAAGGCCGATCAGTATCTAACAAAAAGCGGGCGGAGACTTTTCAAAACAGGCGGTTTGAGTATCGCTGCAATTTACAGCAAACGATCCCCATCTGGATGTACAGACGTCTGGATGTAGATTATAGTGCATGCGCAACGCACGCTCTTCACGGTCCGATTTAGCGCGCAATCATGCAGAAAGCACCTTATCAGCGCGATAAATGTGCAACAGGTTACAGAAAATTGAGATGTTCAGAAGGGAAGTTGGTTATGAATAAAAAATTACTCTCCGTACTGCTGGCCGCGTCCGTAACGCTGCTTAGCGCCTGCAATAAAGACAATGACAACAGTGTTAAAGTGGCGATCAACACCGGACCCGATCAGGCGTTGTGGGACACCGTCAAGCAGGTTGCGCATGACAAATATCATCTGGACGTGGATGTGGTGGCGTTTAACGACTATGTTCAGCCTAATGAAGCGCTGTTTAACAAAGATGTCGATGCCAATGCCTTCCAGAGTTTGCCGTATCTGGAGATGCAGTCCAAAGAGCGTGGCTATCATTTTGCCGTGATCACCAATACCTTCGTGTTCCCGATTGCCGGTTACTCACGCAAAATCAAATCATTAAAAGATCTGCCGGATGGCGCAACCATCACCATTTCCAACGAAGCCACCACCCTAGGCCGCAGCCTGCTGCTGTTGCAGGCGCAAGGGTTGATCAGCGTGAAACCGGAAGCGGGCCTGCTGCCGACGACACTGGACATCACCGCGAACCCGAAAAACCTCAAGTTTGTTGAAGTGGATACCCCGCAGCTGGCGCGTACCCTTGACGATCCCCAGGTCTATGTTTCGATCATCAACAACAACTTTGCCGCACTGGCGAACCTGTCTGCCTCGCGCGATGGCATGTTTATGGAAGGTAAAGCGTCACCTTACGTGAACGCGATTGTGGCGCGTGAAGATAATAAAGACAGCCCGAATATTCAGAAGCTGAAAGAAGCGTTCCAGTCACCGGAAGTGCTGAACAAAGCGAACGAGATCTACAAAGGCGATATTATCAAAGGCTGGTAAGCATCAACGATGCCGCGCAGTGCAATGCCCGCGCGGCATCGGACTTAATGTTTCAGGCTGACAAGATTATCCTGCTCACTGCCCTGACGATCGGCAGACGGATTCAGGTCACAGGCTTTGGGCAGCAGCGTGGTGATCAGTCCGGCGACCACCAGCGATCCCGCCAGCCAGCACACCGCGACATTCTGTCCGTACAGCATGGTCATCATCCCGACCAGATACGGCCCACAAAAACCGCCTAAATTCCCCAACCCGTTGATGACGCCACGCGCACTTCCCGCCACTTCTGGCGCAGCGATACGGCCCGGGATAGACCAGAACGGGCTGGTGGCGGCTTTCAGGAAGAAACCACAAATCACCAGCGCGATATAGGCGGCCACCACGTTGTGATGCAACACCACCGACGCCAGCAGCGCAGCGGCAAAACAGAACAACGAAATCATCACCCACAAACGACGCTTACCGGTACGATCGCTCAGCCAGGAAATAGCATAGATACCCAGCAACGTGGCAACAAACGGCAGTGCGGCCAGCAGGCCGATACCGGTCATATTCGAACCGGTCAGGTTTTTCAGGATGCTGGGCAACCACAGGGTGTAACCGTAGTCGCCGGTTTGATAGAAAAAGTTCAGCACCACCAGTTCCATCAGGCCAGAGTTGCGAAACACCGCTTTTAACGGGGCTTTACTCACCGGCGCGACCGCACGGGCTGCGGCACGTTCCCGCTGCAACTCACGCAACAACCACACTTTTTCCCGTTCCGGCAGCCAGCGTGCTTCTTCGGGACGATCGCTCACCACCAGCCACCACACCAGCAGGATCACCGCCGACAGGCCCCCTTCGATGATGAACAACCAGCGCCAGTCCAGGGCGTTGATAATGTAGCCGGAGATAGGTGCGGTGAACATGCCACCCAGCGGCGCAAACATCATGACAAAGGCATTCGCCCGTCCCAGCTCTTTTTCCGGGAACCAGTTGCTCACCATGGTTAACACCACGGGCAACATCCCGCCTTCCGACACCCCCAATACGAAACGCAACGCCAGCAGCTGATAGTGGTTGGTGACAAACCCGGTGGCAATTGACACCAGCGTCCACGCCACCAGCGAGCAGGCGATAAAGCGCTTGCCGCTGCCGTTAACCGCAATGCGGCCACCCGGCACTTGCAGGAACAGATAACCAATGAAGAAGATACCGCTGATGATGCCCGCCATCTGGCTGGTAATGGCGAGATCCTGATCCATCCCGCCCGGTAAGGCGAAACTGATATTGACGCGGTCCATGAAGGAGATGATGCAAACAATTAAAATCGGCGCGATAACGCGATACCAACGAGTTCCGGGAATTGAGTCCTGCATAACGCCCCCTTCGGATAGATGCTTAGCACTGCCATCTATTAAAGAGAGTTTGGAAATTATTTTTGCGACCAACGTCACTGGGAAAAGTGTTAACAAAAGGTGTTACACGCAGCGTGATGGGGCAATGAAATCAGCGCGATAAATCGCGCCGCCACAAATAAAAACGATTTAAACATAGCGTAGCAGCACGATTTATCGCGCGAATCTTGCGACAAGTCACAACGCCTGTAACACCGCGCAGTAACAAAATGGGCCAGGTGGTTAGCCTGGCCCATCAATCACGACGGTTTTTTACCTTTACGCCGCAGCACCACACTCAGCGCCACCCCGGCCAGCACCAGGATAACCACGCCAATGAGTCCCGGTAGCACCAGCGGTTGCAGGCGGGCCAGCAGTGGCGGGTGACCGCCTTTGCGTACCCAGGCGACATCACCTGCGGTCACCGTGACGTCAGGATTGCCGTAGTTTTTCAGCACAAAGTTACTGATATCGGCCACCTGCTGATCGTTCAGCTTGTCAACGTAGGACGGCGAGCTAAAGCCGGGCATCAGCACCTGATGATCGGCGGTATCACGCTGTACACCAAACAGAATCGCGGCAATCAGGTTGGCAGGATTGCGCATTCCGGTCGCGGTGTTGTGGAACAACGAAGGATAGGCCTGGTTAGCACTGCCCGCCCCATCTGGCTGATGGCAACTGGCGCAGTTACCGCTAAACAGCGCCGCACCGCTGGTCAGCGATTGGTTAGCGTTATTCGGGTTACGGCCACGCAGGCTGTTTTCCACATCCATCGGTGCGCCATAGCTGAAGGCCGGTTGGGTTTCCCCTTCATCACGCAGCGGCGTGGTGCCTTTGAGGTAAACCGCAATCGCATGCAGATCGCTGTCCGGCAGGTATTGCAGGCTATGTTCCACCGCTTCCGCCATGCCGCCCGCCGCCTGGTTTTTGCCTGGTGCACGCCCGGTTTTCAGATACTGCACCAGCTCGTCATCACTCCAGCCACCTATGCCGCTGATCGGATCTGAAGTGATATTGGGCGCGTACCAGCTACCCAGCGGTCCCCCTGCCAGCGGACGATCCGGCTGTTCCTGCATCATAAAACCGCGTGGCGTGTGACAGGTGTTGCAGTGCGTCAAGCCGTTAACCAGATAATTGCCCCGATTCCATTCGGCGCTTTTGCTGCCATCGTTCTGCCACATTTTGTCGTTGGCAAACATCATGTTCCAGAAGCGCATACTAAAACGCAGGCTGAACGGAAAAGGCAGATTGGTTTGAGGATTCTGCTGCTCCACCGGCTGTACGCCATGCATCAGGTAGTAATACAGAGCATGTACATCTGCGTCGGTCATCATGCTGTAAGAGGTGTAGGGCATCGCCGGATAGAGCTGCGCGCCGTCGGCGCGCACGCCATGACGCACCGCCGCCGCAAACTGGGCTTCGCTGTACTCACCAATGCCGCTTTTTGCTGGCGTGATGTTGGTGGCATAAATCACCCCCATCGGCGAAGCGATGCCATAACCGCCGCTGAACGCGGTTTTACTGCCCGGCGCGGTATGACAGGCCTGACAGTCCGACGCAATGGCCACCTGCTCGCCCTGTCGCAACAGGTTGCTATCCAGGGGAGCGGCCTGTGCGCCCAACGTCACCAGCGCGGCCAGACTGCTGGCAATTAATGTCTTCATGCCAGTGCCCTCATACGCTGTGCGATATCCTGCGCGGCCTTCAGTCCCAGTGCCGCCATGGTCAGGGTGCTGTTGACCACACTTGCTGACGGGATCGCCCCGCCGCCCGGCAACCACAGGTTTTCATGATCAAAGGCGCGACAATTGCCATCCACCACCGCGTCTTTACCGCTTTTGCCCATGATTACGCCACCCATAATATGGTTGTTGGCATTCAACCCTTTGCTGATGGTGAATTCTTTGCCGTTGAACAGCTGGCCAATATGTTCCAGTTGCGCATGTGAGACTTCAGCCCCCTTCCGCACATAATCGCCGACGTCGTAATAGATATCCGGGCACGGCAAACCGTGGGGATCGTTGCGGGTTTTGCTTAACGTCAGGCGGTTTTCCGGGTCCGGGAGCGGTTCGAGGCTGATGGAGATATCCACGCTGTGGATCGCGCGGTAGCGAATCTCCTCATCCAGCGCTTTGCCCACCAGTCCTTTTTTCAACGCCTGCTGCGTCGCTGCCACCACGCGCGAGATGTTATTGAGGATCATTTTGTTGGCCGAATAATCACGACGAAAATCGCCATCGCGATAGCCCACCATGCAACTGCTCTGCGCCGGACCACGCCCCAGCCAGACCGGTTCTTCCGTCAGGAAGGAGCAGTGGAAGCCGGAGTGGTCCATCATGTTACGCCCCACCATATCGGAGGCGTTGGCGATGCCATGCGGGTTACCGCCGTTGGCTGCCATCAGCAACAGGCGGGGGGTTTCAATACCGTTACAAGCCAGCGCAAAGGCTTTACCGCTGGCCTTGTGCGAAGCGCCGGAACTGTCTTTCCAGTGCACAGCGGTCACCCGGTTGTTGCCATCGGTATCAATTTTGTAAACCACCGCTTCCGCCAGCACCACCGCACCGTTGCGTTCCGCACGTTCGATATGATGGATGCCGTTATACATCGCGCCAATTGGGCAAATCGGCTGACAGTTATTGTTGCCACAGCAGGTAGGACGTCCCTGCCACGGACGGGTGCTGCGGCCTTGCGGGATCGGTACCAGGTTGTAGCCGTGCGGGTTTACCACGCTGGCAAAATAGTTATCCCCGTGGGCGAACGGCACCATATCCATCGGATAAGGCTGACTGCGCTCAGATGGGGATTGCATCGCCACGTCATGCGGGCCAGCCACGCCGATTTCGTTTTCCGCCCGGCAGTACCAGGGTTCCAGCTCGTCGTAGCTGATCGGCCAGTCACGGCCCACGCCATATTTCGACTGCATAACAAAATCGCTGGGATGGTGACGCCAGCAGGACGCCGCCCAATGCCAGGTGGTGCCCCCGACGGTGCGCAGGTAGCCCTGTTGAAAACTGGCGGCGTTAGGACCGGTGACGTTGACATAGTTATTCGGCGGGAAATAGAGCGGTGCCGGGGCAAATTTTGACTGCGGATATAACCCCTGAAAATCGGAACCGGCACGATTGGCGAAGGGCATGTTACGCCAGTTTTCCACCGCCTGAGCACGATCAATGCGTAGCCCTGCTTCCAGTACCAGTACGGAATAGCCCTGACTGACCAGCTCATTGGCCATCAAGCCACCCACCACACCGGAGCCCACAATAACAATGTCTGCGGAGGCATCACCCTGCGCAGTAAAAATTGGTTTTTTCATGATTTTCTTCGTTTTTTATGAAAGGAGTGGTTACAGCGAGTCAATCAGACCATTGCGTTCATCCGGCACCGGCACCGTCCACCAGATCGGCCCGTTACCACAGTAGGTCGGCACCACCAGGCCATCGCTGACGGTTTGGTACATCAGGGCCTGCTTATAGGCGACTAACGTGCCGTGATAGTCATCCCCCACGGTCCCGGTGTACCAGGCAGTGACGATTTGGTAGAGGAAATCGTGTAAACCCGCGCTGTCTGCCTTTGCCAGCAGTTGTTGTGCAGACATGCCCGCTTGTAACAACAAGGCGAGCTGCGCCAGGCGCGGAGCAAATTGCGCGTCGCGCTGGCTAAACGCGGCAAAAAAACGCGCCGCCAACACGGCATCCAGATGCTGATGTTCGGTGATAACTTGCGAGAGCGTGACAAACTGCTTCACCGCATCGCTGCCACTGATAACACTGGCGGCAAACGCCCTGCCCGGCAGGCTCGCGACCACGCCGGTCAGTGTCAGACCAAGGGTCGCAAAGAGGAATTCCCTGCGACTGGAACCGGTTCCATTTTTGCTGACAGAAACGGTTTCAGTTGGAAAATGTCGTTTCATGGGTTACCTGATGTTGAGAAGAAAGGAGTAGCAAAGTTACGGGTAACATCCTACCGTTTAAGTTTCAAAACTGTTATCAGGTTTTTATCAGATTCCGCACTTTTGTCGGGGAGATAGCACTAAATGATAAAGAAATGTGAAATAGGTTAATTAAAAAGCATCCACGATGTATTCCGTTACAAACTCGCGTAGCGGCGCGATTTATCGCGCGGGTTTTGCAGAGTATACCAATGCCTGAAAAGCACGCGATAAATCGCGCCGCCACAAAAGGGATCTGCCATGCATCGCCGCCGTTTTCTGACTGGACTCACCCTTGGTACACTGGTTGCGGCCAACACCCGCCCCGCCTTTACCGCAGCAGCGCTAAGTCGCACCCTGATTCCCCTCTGGCACGGAAAACCGCCAGGCGGTGGCGGACCGACCGGTAGTCTGGTGACCTCTGCCACGGGAGCACAGCGCCAGATCGCCGTGCCCACACTCACCGCCCTCACCCCTGCGCGTGCCAACGGTTATGCGGTACTGATCGCTGCCGGAGGCGGTTATAAACGTATTGAAATGGGCAAGGAAGCCTGGCCGGCAGCCGAATGGTTGGTGGCACGCGGATTTACCGCTTATGTGCTCAGCTATCGTCTCCCCACTGAAGGCTGGCAGGCGGGTAATGTGGTGGCATTGCAGGATGCTCAGCGCGCGCTGAGAATAGTGCGGCAACGTGAACAGCACGTCAGCCTGCTGGGATTTTCCGCCGGTGGGCATCTGCTCGGTCTGGCGGCCACCCGTGCAGATTTTCAATCTTATCTTCCCGAGGATGCGCTGGACCACACCCCGGCAACCGCCGAGCGCGCCGCGTTGATTTACCCGATCATCACGCTGGAGCCACCCTATAGCCACACCTCAACCCAACGGGTGTTAGTTGGCCCGCATGCTTCCGTTGCCGAGGACGCCAGTTGGTCCGTACAGAACTATGTCCGCCCGGATTCTCCGCCCTTTTTTCTGGTGCAGGCTGAAGATGACCCGGTATCAAACCCTGATAATACCCTGATTATGACCCGCGCCTGCCAGCAGCAGCGGGTGGCGGTGGAATGGCATCGGTATACGCGTGGAGGACATGGCTTTGGCATGGGACGACCCGGCACACCAACCATGGCGTGGCCGGGCGAATATGCGCGATGGCTGCATGAATGGCAGCGCTAATCCGCCTTACTTAGTGGTGCAGCATCTCCTCCACCACCTCGGCGGTCTGCATTTGATACGGATAGTAAGTGGGCCAGTTATCCATCTCGTTCAGCAGCGCTTCCTGTGAGGTGTTGCCGGTAAAGATATGAAAATGTGATGATTTTCTTGGACCGATGATGTGATCGCTGAACTGCACGAATTTCGGGGCCTGGCTGTTGGCATCCTGGCACTCAAACAGGTAGCGCACACCCTTCTTCCCTGAGGCATAGGTCAGAATTTTATGCCCGGCATAACGATAGTGGCAGGTAGCGGACTGTTCGCCCGTATGGAACTCCATCACACCGTCTTCGATGCCAATGGTATCAACCTGCGTCACATAACCTTTGCGGTAATACGCTTTGATGTCAGCGAAGGTTTTGCCGGGGTCTTTTGCCACTTTCTTGCGCAGCACCGGATCGAGGTCACCATTGACCAGCAACGGATAAACTGACTGCCAGACGCCTTCCCAATCAGAAAGGTTACGATCCCGGACATCCTGATCGGCGAACACGCCCTCCGCCGCTTTCTGCTCCATTTCCGTCAGTGGCTTACCGTGCGCGTGATCGCCATGCGCCAGCACCGACGCGCTCAGGCTGATTAACCCCAGAGATAATACGATTTTTTTGATGTTACTTTTCACAACCAGACTCTCCATTTGTCAAAATGGAGATGTTATATCATAACAATTTGTAACGCAAAGTGTATGCTACGCGGATCGACTGGTGGCAAAAAGAAGCCCAAATTCATTTGGGCTAATCGGACGTGAAGAATGTTTATTATGATGTGGCATTGAGAAGTCATGACAGACTTCTCGTCAGGCAGGCTCAGAGTAAACCAATCCTTAACATCTTATTTATAATCTGGTGCGAAGATTCAGCCCCGACCTCATCAGCCCCTCACGCCATGCCATAAATGTAATCAAATGAAAAAATATTCGCGCAAAGTTAATGGAGTTGTGGCAGAAGTTTGCCTGCGTGTTAATTAGCAGTTAAAGCTAAAATTTAGTCGGGCAAAAGGTATTTATTATTCCTAACGGTGGTGATTACCTGCCGTGCGCAACCGTCGATATTTATCAACGAAGATTAAACGACAACAACCCATCGTCATACGTATAACTGGCTTACCAGTCGCGTTGAGGAGTCAGATATGAAAGCTTTAGTTAACGACATCATTTCTATTTTTACTGAGAAGACAATTAACCCGGTACTGGTCCGTTCAGGATTATCTCACCGTGAAATTGCGTCGATCCACCCGGTTGGCGTCACCAGCGTCAGTTGGGTGACATCCATGGAAGAACTGAATGACGCCTTTGTGAAAAAGGCGCTGGAAGCCGGAGCCGTGGGCTACCACATCACCAATGTGGACTCCCATCAACCGGGTAATGATGGTCAGCATGTGATGGCAGCTACCGCAACGCTGTATCATATCAATGACAAAGTGGCCTACGGTTAAAATTGGTATAACTGTGCAATTTATCACGCAGCAGGCACATCGCCAGGCCGGATTTTTCCTGGCGATGTGCTGTAAATCAGCTGAACAGTTCCGCACCAATATATGACCCTTCTGCCGGTGCAGGCGGAATAAAGAAAATACCTGACCCAATATGGGAAATATATTCATTCAACGCATCTGCCGCCCCCAGCTTAGCCTGCAAGGTTTCAAAATGCGCCGGATCATTCTGATAACTGATAAACAGTAATCCCGCATCCAGAAAGCCGAGATTATTTAAGCCATCAGTATAATTATAAGAACGTCGCAGAATGCGAATTCCCTGATTATTCTCATGAGCCGCTAGGCTGATATGCGCTGTTGCCGGGATAACCAGTTCACCGCTCTGATCTTTGACCTCAAAATCAGGTTGATCAAACTCTTTGTGCCCGCTCAGCGGGGCACCGGACAGTTTATGGCGACCAAAGATATTGTTTTGATCGCTGACGCGGTCCACATCCCAGTTTTCAATGTGCATGCGGATTTTTCGCACCACCTGATAGCTGCCCTGCTGCTGCCAGGCCGGACCCTCATTAATCCACACATGACGTTTGAAATCCGCTTTCTCGGTGATATTGCGCGTACCGTCTTTAAAACCGAACAGGTTACGTGGCGTGGATTGCCCTTTGCCGGCGGAGGCACGACCAAAACCCAGCACCGACCAACGTGTGGCTGCCGTGCCGGTCGCCTTGGCGATGCGCGCCAGGTTACGTACCGCGTGATAAGCCACCTGCGGATCATCAGCACAGGCCTGGATGGACAGATCGCCCCCGGTCAGTTCCGGGCTAAAGTTGTCGCTTGGCAGTTGAATCAGTTCGCGCATCAGTGGCGGTTTCTTGCCTGCCAGCCCCATCGCTTCGCTGAAAATCCGCGGCCCTAAGCCAACCGTAACGGTTAATGAGGCGGGACCGAGATCCATCGCTTCGCCGGTATCACTGCCAACACCACTGGTCCGCAGGGGTTCGATCTGACCGATAGTCTCGCCACGCATCATCTGGGCAATGGCAGACGACCAACGTGCCAGTAACACCTGGAGATCACGCGGGTTCTGCGAGGTTAAATCAAACGCCATAAACATAATATGGCGCTGCGGCGGCGTTTCGATACCCACCTGACCGCCGCTGCCATAGAAGGCATGTTCGCGCGAGAGATCAACCCGGTCTTCAGGATTATGCAACGCTTCGCTTTGCCCATGCGCCGAGCTGATTGCCGGGATAGTCAGCGCGCTGGCGACCGCGCCTTTCAGCAGGTCACGTCGGGTAAAATTACCGGCCTCCCTGGCCGGTTTTAACTTATCGTTCATCGATTATTTTCCGCTGGTAGCGACTTTTTCAGCGATTTTGGACAAGGGTTCCTGCAACGCCTGTACTGCACGGCTCAGTTTGGCACCCTCTGAGGCTTTCAGTTCGGCGGTGTAGTACTTGTATCCTCCCGGAATCGCTGGATCGCGGTAAGTTTCCAGTAACGCACGCACTGCCGCGAACTGCTCGGTCACGCGTTTAGTCAGGTCAGGATCGATCTTTTCCAGGCCCGGTTTCAGGAAGGCAAATGCCTGCTCAGCGCCTTCAATGTTACCGGCAAAATCAATCAGATCGAGATGGCTGAAGGCTTCTTCTTCACCACTGATTTTGTTGCTCTGTACTTCTTCCAGCAAATCCGCCGCACCGTTGGCGAGATCCTCTGGTTTGTAAGTCAGCTTTTTCACCTGCTCATCCAGCTTGTGCACATTGCTTTGCAGTTCAGCCGCCAGCTGTTTGGTTTCTGCGGTGATCGCCCCGTTGCCGAACAGATCGCGTTCGATGGCGTGGAAGCCATGCCAGCCCACTTTCGGGTCGATGTTGGAGGCACGCATGTCGACCAGATAGTCAAGGTTCCCGGCGTTATCGGTAGCTTTGAAACCCGGCAATACGAAACCGCTCACATCAGATTCGATGCGCTCATAGAACGGACGCGCTTTGGCGTAATCCGCTTTGGCTTTTTCCAGGTCGCCTGCGTCAATGTCCGCCTTCAGACGATCGACTGCCACCACCATGGCATCCACCACGCCGTTAACATAACTGGCATAGCCTTTGGTGCCTTCTTCCAGCAGCGTGGCAACGCTACCGGTCGGTGCTGCTGCCGCTTTACCGGTTACGGTGAAGTTGGTCAGCTCTTGTTTCGCGCCCGGGCAATAAATCTGGTAGGTGCCGCCATCCAGCGTAACGGTAAATTTCACCGCCGGCAGGCCCGGAGCAAGGTTCTCTTTTTCGCCCAGAATACGGTTGTCGCTCAGCAACTCCAGCTCGGTCAGGGCGGTGGCGGTTTTGTTCACCACGGTAAAGGTCACCGGACCGGCTTTGGCTGAAGTGTGGTCGATATGGCAGGTGCCATCGCCTTCATTGGTCATGGTGATATTGACCTGGGAAGCACCGTTTTTCACCGGTGCCGCCGTTGCCGCCTGTGCATCCACAGACAGCATCAAAGCTGCGGAAATCCCTGCCGCAATCAGCGCGTATTTTGTAGAGAACGGTTTTGTCTTCATCGTGCCTTCCTGTTTATTTTTCAGGCAATTGGTGAGTTGAACTGTCCAGCAGTCCCTGTTTGCTGCGTCCTCGGGCACGAACACCTTTCAGCCGTCTGAACTGGCGGCTGGCTGAGAAAAAGCAGGTGAAGGCCAGAATGGCAAAAAGCGAAGGTAAAATAACGGCCCAGAAGTGCCAGATATCCTGGGCAACAACCGCATCGCGTAAGTGTTGCTCGATATCCTGTGCATACGTCGGGCTGATTTGCCAGTCGCATCCGGCTTCCGTGGTACGCGCACGGGCGCTGATGGTGCGCGGTGACTGGAGGCCACTGCCCGATAAGGTAATAAAGGTCGCCGGGTGCGATTCAGCGCTGACCAACACACCGCGCGCCATCGCGGCATCGACGCTGCAATTCACCGTCCATTTGGCATCATAAGGCCCCGGATGCTGCGCCGGACTTAAGCCAACCGGAATGCGGTTGCCGTAGGCGGCCATCACCTCATCCAGGGTCAGGGGTGAATGGGCGTCAGCAGGTTCATAGCTGAAACTCGCCTGCCACTCCTGACGGCCTGAGGTGGTGACTTTACTGAGTTGATCGGCAGGCACCACCAGGGTTTCAGCCGCTTGTCCTGTCAGGGTGACGGCAAACTGTTTGCCCGCGCCTGGCTGGCTGCTGATATGCCCGACCGGTTGCTGCGAGGTACGACTGACCAGCGGAATTTGATCGGGGATCTCCACTTCCGGTGCCGGATAAATGAAGTGCAGCAGCAAAGCGGTGATCATCAGACCCACACCGGTCACGGCGGTAAACTGCGCCGCCCGTTTCGGTGCGGGTTTTAAATGAGCAGGCCAGTAGATCATCGCGGCCACCACCACGATGTAAATAATCCAGCCAGCAAACTCCACCAGGCGCGGATCGGCCGGAATGCCCAGCACCCCGGTGATCAGCGCCGATTGCACGGTGCCGGGGGTAACCAGCCAGCTCAGGTCAACAATGCGTTGCTGGCCCGCATTTAACCACCCTGCCTCGTGGGCACTGCGCAAGGCGGAGATAATTAAACCGGCTGCGACCAGAATCAGGAACAAGCCGGTCAGGCGGAAAAAACGTGACAGGTTGATGCGGATGCCGCCGACATAGATGCCCCATCCCACCAGCACCGCCACCAGTAACCCCAACACCGCGCCGACGGCTGCCCACACCGCCGATTGGGCGGCGGAAAAAGTCGCCAGCAGAAACACGCTGGTTTCGAACCCTTCTTTCAACACGGCGAGAAACGCCATACTGGTCAGCGCCAGCGCGCTGGAGCGGCTGATGGCCTCTGCTGCCTCGGTTTCCAGTTGACGCTTGAGGTTATGCGCATGGTTGTTCATCCACATCACCATGCCGGTAACGAAAAACACCGCCACCAGACCGATAATGGATTCCATCATCTCCTGCCGCGCCTGCGGCAAGGCGTTCTCAGTCAGGTTCAGCACAAAACCCACGGCGAGGGAGAGAATCACAGCACAACCGACGCCCAGCCACATTGCCGTAAGTGGCCTGCCATTTTTGCGTAAGAAAGCGGCGATAATGCCTACGATTAATGCGGCTTCAAGGCCTTCGCGCAATGCGATAATGAACGTCGCCAGCAAGTAGAGTGCTCCCAAACAGGTACTAAAAGCGAAATGATAATAATTATTAGTATCACTCCCCGTGAGAATAATAAACATTCCCGCTAACCAGCATAGTAAAAAAAGGAAAAACTCTATTTGCCCCTGACATTGCCAGATATTATTTTGCTTGCTGATGTGAGCCACATCTCAACATTAAGTTAACCTTAAGAAATGCCTTAATAATCTGCCTGGGTAATGACCGAGGGAAAAACCATAGATATATCTTCAGCCGGGGAAGGAAACTTTCCTCCCCCGCTGGTTATTTTTTAGATTGTAGAGATATGTAATGAGAACAGATTGATATGGCTTGTGATTTTATTTGGCTACTCAATGATTAGCCCAACGGACGGGGAAAAAATAACCACTGGCTAATGATTAGCCGCAGGCGGCAACGCCTGCAAAATCCGCCCGGCTTCCGCAGCACTCAACGGATAAGCGTAAAACTGGCGATAAAAATCACGCGTTGCATCGATGATGTTCAGATCGGGAAATAATTCAGGATGCAGTTTGGCGGCGGCCCATTGAATCTGTAACGCTACCTCGGTGCCATAGCGGTCCCATGGAAACACCCCCGCTGGATTCTGCCACACCCGATGGTTTTTCACCGCATTGACGCTGGCAAACAGCGCCGCGTAAGCAGAATCCTCCAGCTTGCCCGCGCCAGCCCCAATGATAATCACATCCGGATTCCAGCGGATAACCTCTTCCGGTGAGATCGGCTTCATATTGCCCTCGATACCCGCCGCAACATTGCGCCCCCCGGCCAGCGTAATCCAGGTATCAATCAGGGTAGCGCGTCCGTCCACTTTCAGCGGATGGAGCGACTGAATATGCAGCACGCGCGGACGCTGGCTGGCACTGAGTCCCTGCGTTTTCGCCTGAATACGCGCAATCTGTTGATCGAGATAATGGTTGTACGTCACGGCGCGCGCTGCCGCCTGCGCCGTGCCTACCACTTGTGCGGTGGTGGTGAGGGAGCGTTGCAGAGAAGCGAAGTCATCAAATTGCATCTCCAGCACCGGGATACCCGCCAGCCGCCAGGACTCGACGTCAGGATCATGGGCTGGGGCAAATACCGCATCGACATGTCGCGCCACCAGCGCCTCACTGGCAAAGGTTTTACCGTGCGCCTGGAGCGCCTGATACAACGACGGTTGCACCTTGAACATCCAGGGACGATCGGCCGGATGATTCACCGTCGCCACAATCCGATCGCCCGCGCCCAGCGTCATCAATAACGAATGATGGGCAAACCAGGCATCCGCAATATGCGTCGCCGGGTGGCTTATCACCACCTGCTGCCCCATATCGTCGGTCACCGTCTGCGCCTGAGCGACGGCGCTAATCACCAGCAGCGCCAGCCCACAGAAAGGTTTTAACATTGCTTCGCTCCCGGTTAGAAATTGAGTTGCATCGAAACCTGCACCATCCGCGGATCGCCCAATTGCGCGCTGGCGTAGCCCGAACCGCTATAGCCGTTCAGCCCACCCGGCACGATATTGGTCCAATAGTGACGATTGGTCAGGTTGGTGACATCCAGACGGAAGGTGGTGGCGGTGTTGAACAATTGCGTTTTCCACGTCGCCCCCGCATCGATGGTGGTATAACCGCTCACCCAGCCATCGTTCTGGTTGTCGGTACTACGACGTCCGACATAATGCATGCCACCGTGAATATCGGTGCCGCTCAACATCGGCAAATCGTAAGCCGCAAACAGGCTGGCGACATAACGTGACAACCCGACGATTTGTTTATTGTCCGTCTGCGCACTGGCGGTTTTCAGCAGACGCGGATCCAGCCAGGTCATGCCGCCGTAGACGTGTAAACGGTCAGTGACGTCACCATCAGCCATCAACTCAATGCCCCGGTTACGTTGCTCACCGTCCACCGCATAGTCACCGTTAGCATTGGTATACGCATACGGACGTTTGATCTGAAACAGCGCAGCGGTCAGCAACAGCTTGTTGACCGCCAGCTTGCTGCCGACTTCAACCTGACGGCTGCGATACGGGGCAAGGATGTTGCCTGCGTTGTTGGCGGTAGCCGGTGCGGTGTCGCCCTGTTGCAGGCTATCGGCGTAGCTGACATATAACGTCAGCGGATCAACCGGCTTATACATCAGGCTGGCAGAACCGCTAAAACCGCTGTTGGACGATTCGCTGCTGCGGCTACCGGTTTTGCTGTAGTTGGCTGAACTGAGCAGGCTTTCACTGCCTGCCAGCAACAGGCTCCACTGCGGTGAAAACGCCAGATTATCGCTGAGTAAAAACGCATGTTGCGTGGCGGTGGCGGAGTGATAGCGATCGGTAAAATCGGGGTAGTCCGGCTCGGCAAACGCCTGGGGATTATCCAGCGAGGCGCTGCCCAGGGTCGAGGTGCCCCCCGCCCTTGGGTTCATGTTTTTCCACACAAAACCCCGCACACCGGTTGAAATTTGATGATGAATCCAGCCGGTATCCACTTCGCCATTGAGGTTCGCCAGATAGCTGTTGATAGTAAAACGACTGGCGGTGGCGGATGAGGTGGTGGTGGTGTAATGCCCCTGATTATCGGTAAAGGTGTTGGTCACCGCCGTCGATTCACGATCGGCGATTTGACGCAATACCCCGATCTCGCCTTGCCAGTTACCATCGAAATCGTGCTTCAGATGCACACCCGCCGTCAGGGTGTGGTTGTTATCCCCGGCATAGGATTGGCCGAGATGGGCAGTTTTCGGGTCAGGCGCGGCTGGCAATGTCAGGCCGCTGCCCAGCGCAAATTTGCCCGGTAACCCTTTGTCGTAAAAGTGGTAGTAGCTGAAATTGGTTTCCAGCACGGTTTGATCGCTGAGATTGGCATCCAGCGCGAGACTGACCAACTGACGGCGCTTTTTGCTGCCTTTGACGTAGCCATTGCCTTCGTCATCCAGCAGATTCAGGCGATAACGCAGCCGATCATTGTCATCCAGCGGGCCGCTAAAATCGCCGGCCAGCAGATGGCTGATGCCGGTACCCGCGCCAACTGTGACGCTATGTTGCGGGGTATCGCTGGGGCGTTTGCTGACAAAATTAAATAACCCGGCGGGGTTGGCGGGTCCATACAACGAACCGGCCAGACCATTCAACACCTCCAGATGGTCAAACTGCTCGGCGGCGTAATCGGTGGTAGCAACCACATTCAACCCGTCGATCATACTGTTCTGTACCACGCTGCCTTGCATACCACGCGTTTGCGGACGGGCACCATCACCCTGCACCGACGGCATATAGCGGTAAATATCGCTGATACTTTTTAGCTGCTGACGTTTCATTAATTGCGGTGAAACCGTTTGTACCGACCACGGGGTGTTGCGTATTTCCTGGCGGCCCAAATTACCTAACGTGGCCTTTTTATCCACCGATGAGGGGGTTTGATTGGGCGATGCGGTGACGGTGAGAGTGGGTTGTTCTGCCGCCTGGGCGTGAATAGCGAACAGTACGCTGATGCTAATTAAACGCATAAGCGGGATATTGCGGGATTTAATTTTCATTACCTTGCCATTGCCTGGATTAATAAAATATTTACTTATGGTATTGTTTTGTAAGGTTATTATTATCGTTGTGTAAATTATTATATATCGATAAAAATTAAAAGGGCAATGCTATATATCCCACCTCCCCCAGCGCTATATACTCCTGTGCATATCGATACCAGGAGCTATTATGAACCGCCCTTTTTACCGTTACGCCTTAGCGGGTGTACTACTGCTTACCTCTTTGCACACGTTTGCCAGCCGGGTGGTCACCGACCAGCTTGGCCGTCAGGTTACCCTTCCTGATCAGGTCGATCGCGTCGTGGTGTTGCAGCATCAAACCCTTAATTTATTGGTCCAGCTCAATGCCACCGACAAAATCGTCGGTATTCTCGCTAACTGGAAACAACAACTCGGCGATGGCTACGCCACGCTGGTGCCCGCGCTGAACCACAAAGCGATGCTCGGCGATCTCACCCATGTCGATGCGGAGAGCCTGGTGGCGCTGCATCCGCAGGTGGTTTTTGTCACTAACTACGCGCCAAAGGAGATGATCGATAAAATTTCCGCGCTGGGCATTCCGGTGATCGCCATCTCGCTGCGCCATGACGATGTCGGTCAACAGGGGAAAATCAATCCCGCCATGCAGGATGAGGAGCAGGCCTATAATCAGGGCATTCGCGAAGGCATCACGCTGATTGGTGAGGTGGTCAACAAACAGGCGCAGGCCAAAGCTCTGATTGCTGCCGCGTTCGCCGGTCGTCAGTTGGTGACCGATCGTTTGCGTTCCGTGCCTGAACAACAACGGGTACGCGCCTATATGGCCAACCCGGATCTCACCACCTACGGTGCCGGAAAATATACCGGGCTGATGATGGCACATGCCGGGGCGTTAAATGTCGCCGCCGCGACGATTCAGGGTTTTAAACAGGTGAGCATGGAGCAGGTGATTGCCTGGAATCCGCAGGTGATTTTTGTGCAGGACCGCTACCCGCAGGTAGTGGATGAGATCACCCACAGCGCGCAATGGCAGACCATCGATGCGGTGAAAAACCATCGTGTCTGGCTAATGCCAGAATATGCCAAAGCCTGGGGTTATCCGATGCCGGAAGCCATCGGGCTGGGGGAATTGTGGATGGCGAAGAAACTTTATCCGGAAAAATTCCGCGACATTGATATGCAGCAAAAAGCCGATCGTTGGTATCAACAATTTTACCGGACATCTTATCATGACAACGCTGCGCGTACTGGCAGCCGGTAGCCTGCGGCCCGTGTGGCCTGCGTTGATGGCGGCATACGGTGCGCCGGTCGATACCGGTTTTGGCCCGGCGGGTCTGCTGCGTGCGCGTATCGCCTGCGGGGAAAGCTGTGACCTGTTCGCCTCGGCGAACACCGCCCATGCGGAAAATTTGCTTCAGCTCGGGCTGGCGCAGCAAGTGGGCCGCTTTGCCGCCAACAGCCTGTGCCTGACCGTCAAACGCGATCGGATCAGGCCGAAAGAAGATTGGCTAACCGTACTGACCCGCCCTGACCTGCGGCTCGCCACCTCCACCCCACATAGCGATCCCTCCGGCGACTATACCTGGCAATTGTTCGCGGCCATTGAACAACGCCATGCTGGCCTTGGCCGCATACTGGAGAGTAAGGCCCGCTGCCTGGTCGGTGGGCCAGATAGCCTGAACCTTCCGGCGGGCGAGCTGGCGGCACGATGGTTGTTGGCACAGGATCATGCGGATATGTTTATTGGTTACGCCAGTTATGCGCCGCGTCTGGCCGTTTTCCCTGATCTGCACATCTTCGCCATTCCGCAGCCGTATAACATTCAGGCCGAATACGCCTGGGCGCTTTGTCAGCCGACAGCACAGCCGCTGGCTGAATTTCTGCAATCGTCTGTCGCACAACAGATTTTCAGCCAATACGGATTTTTGCCATTCATGGCTTGATCTGGCGCAGGGAAATGCCTCAGTCAGCGCGAAATTATTTTATGGTGATTTCACGCTGACCGGGGTTATCCCGCAAAACATGATCCAGATCACATTTACTGTACTGATGGCCGATGGCGACTAAAACCCCATAAAGGCTGCAACATGGACAAAATAGCAGCAAATTACGCAATTTCCCTGGCGTTAGTGCTACTTCCCGCATAAGGGAAATTTAATAATTAGCCCTCAATTGATCACCTTGTAAAAACATCTTTTTTTATTACGAAACAATTTGTCGTATTTATCGAGGTGAGCGGTTTTTATATTCTGGCAGGATACGCCGCACTTAGCGTCTCCTGGTCTTATTACTGTCATGCAGTGGTTTTCAAAAAACGCCGTTTTTTTTGCTGTCAAAACCTGTCTGGCTGCCTTTCTGGCATTGTACTTCGCACTGGAACTGAATCTGGATAAACCGGCCTGGGCACTGACCACCGTGTTTGTCTCGTCACAACTCTATTCCGCCTCCACCATCTCCAAATCGGTGTTCCGTCTGCTGGGCACGTTGCTGGGTGCGGTGTTTATCTTTTTTATCTTTCCGATCACGGTCGAACATCCTTTGTTGTTCAGCCTGTGTGTCTCGCTATGGGTTAGCGTCTGTCTCTATCTGTCGCTGCACGACCGCACGCCCAAAAGCTACGTCTTTATGCTGGCCGGTTACAGCGCCGCCATCATGGGTTTCCCGGAAGTGACTACCCCGCTGGGGATTACCAGCACGGTGTTATCACGTATTGAGGAGATTACCCTCGGTATCGTCTGTAGCAGCCTGGTGCATGGATTGCTGTTCCCGGTCTCGATGCGCAGCCTGCTGGAACAGAGTGTCAGCCAGTGGTATCTCAATGCGCGCAAGCTGTGCGGTGACTTGCTCTCCGGGATCGCGACGGCCAAATCGCCGGAGCGCGATGACATTCTGATCCGCATGGCCACCAACCCGCAGCAGGTGGAGATTCTGATCACCCACTGCGTTTATGAAGGGAATGCCGCCCGCCAGTTGATTCGTCTGGTCAGCGTGCAATACCAGCATCTTTCTTATCTGATTCCGACGCTGATCGCTATTGAGATACGCCTGCAACGTTTGTCTGAGCTGCACATCAGCTTCCCGGAAAATGTGGCCCAAACCTTTCGTCAGTTTTTGCTGTGGTTGCATGATGGTGAAGCAGTGGGTGAGACCCATGAAATTCAGCAAACCCTGGCGGCCTGCCAGACTGAACTGAATCAGGCCTGGCGTCTGGGGGAATTACCCACCGAATCCTGCCTGTTGCTGACCGGAGTAGTGGAAAGATTGACGGATTTTGTGCGCATTGCCGGGGCATATCAAAGCGTGGGAGGACTGGTCAGCGATCTGTCCGGTGACACCTCACTGGCACGCGGCAAACGCACCCACCGTTTCTACGACAAGGGCCTGATCCGCCTCTCTGCGTTGACCGCGTTTTGCGCCACCTTCGGTTCCTGCCTGCTGTGGATGGCAACCGGCTGGCGTGATGGTGCCTCCGCGCCCGTGATGGCCGCGATCCTCAGCTCCTTTTTCGCCAGCCTCGATACGCCGCTCACCTCAATGAAGTTGTTTGTGCGTGGCGTGATCGTCGCCATCATCATCAGCGTGGTGTATGTGGCGATTCTGCTGCCGCAGGCCACCTCGTTTGAAGCACTGATGATTTGTCTGGCTCCCGGATTGATTCTGCTGGGACTGATGATCGCCCGCCCCACCACCAATATGATCGGCCTGAGCGTGGCCATCCAGATCCCCGGCTTTATCGGCCTGGGCCATCATTTGCGCCCCGATCTGGTGGCGCTGTTTAACACCGCCATCGCCTCCATGACTGGGGTACTGTTTGCGGTGATCCTGACGGCGATTATGCGCAACAAACGCCCGTCCTGGACCGCGCGTCGTGCCGTGCGTATCGGTTTGCGCGAACTGCTGCGCTTTATCAAGGAGACGGAGCGAAATGGTTCTTCCCTGCTGGGCAGGCAGCGCTATATCGGCCTGATGCTGGATAAGCTCAACGTGGTGCTGCCTCGTCTGCGCCTTGACCCGCAGCCGGATATGACCGCAGCGGGCATGTTGCTGACCGAAGTGTGGTTGGGGGTGAACAGTTTTGACTACTACGCGCGCCACAAGGATCTGCTGGCAAAATATCAGCTGGATAGCGGACAGATGTTTCATGAACTGGGGCTGTTTCTGAAACGTCGCCTGAAATCGTTACAGACGCCGCCGCACCCGGACCTGCTGGATGAAATCGATACCCTGCTGCTGATGCTGGAACGGCTGGCGATGTGGGATGAGAGCCTGCTGACACCGCTGTTCCATCTCGCCAGCGTGCGTCTGTATTTGTTCCCGCAACAGGCGTGGCCGGTAATGAACAGCCGCCAGGCGGAGTTGATGCAGCAAAAGATGTACCGTCTGCCCCTGCGTTAACCGCTGAAACATCGCGCGATAAATCGCGCCGCTACGGACCTGTACATGTCTTACGCAAGACCTCCAGCACTGCCGTCATGCCGCGACTGACGATGCGGTCCTGCCGCATAACGGTGCCCAATGTGCGCTGCAAAGCCGGTTGTGGTGCCAGCACGCATAACCCGGCCCGGTCCTCCTCCTGCGCCAGCGCCATGGCGGGCACCAGACTGTATCCCAGCCCAGCCCGCACCATCCGCTTGATCGCCTCAATGCTCCCCAGCTCCATCACCGGCGTGGCGCGTAACCCGGCCTCGCGAAACCAGCCATCAATCACGGCACGCGTACCACTACCCGGTTCGAACACGATCAGTGGCTCTGGTGCCAGCGCGGCGGGTGTGACAAGCGGTGCGCTGTCCTGCGCCATAATCAGCCGAAAGTGTTCATCGCATAGCGCGTTGACGTACACGCTCTGGCTGGCAACCGGCAGCGTCACTAACCCGATATCCACCTGATTTTCCTCCACCGCGCGTATAATGGTGGCGGTATTGCCGGTTCGCACATCGACTTTTAGCTGCGGATGCTGCTGACGCAGTTGTTGCAGTAAAGGGGGCAGCAGATGAATACAGGCCGTTGCGCCGGTACCGATGATCACTGTGCCGCTGATCTCATCCGCCTGTTGCGTCACCGCTGCCAGTGCCGCAGCAATAGCGCTGGCAATATGTTCGCCATGCTCCAGCAACGCAAGACCTGCCGCCGTGGCGCGTACCCCGCGCCCGGTGCGTTCGATCAGGCGAGTTTGCAGCGATTGTTCCAGTTGGCGGATTTGCAGACTGACCGCCGGTTGTGACAGACCAAGCGCATCGGCGGCTCCAGAAAAACTCCCCCGGCTAATCACCAGCCGGAAAGTGTCCAGATGATCAAGATTGAGACTGGCCATCTCTAAAAATTCCTTATAGCGCGGATAAGCAGGTCGCGCTGCCATTGCGGAAGCCAACAGGGTAGCCTGAAAGCCGATAACAAACGAGAGCGGTAACGATGGAAATTTTGCAGGCAGAAGAACAACATATCCCTGGCATCCAACAGATTTATGCGCACCATGTGCTGCATGGCTGCGCTACCTTTGAAACCGATCCACCGGATGATGCCACCCTGCTGGCGCGGCTGCACAACATCACCGCCGCCGGACTGCCGTGGTTTGTGGCATTGGAGGATGGCGTCGTGCTGGGTTACTGCTACCTGTCGCGCTGGCGTGAACGCTTTGCTTACCGCTTTAGTCTGGAAGACTCGGTGTACATTGACCCACGCCTGACCGGGCGCGGCATTGGCCGTCAGTTGCTGGCACAGGCGCTGCAATGGGCCGAGCAACACGGCTACCGCCAGATGGTCGGCGTGATCGGTAACAGCGAGAACAGCGCCTCTATCGCCCTGCACCGCTCCGCCGGTTTCACCGTGACCGGCACCTTACAGTCGGTCGGCTTCAAGCATGGCCGCTGGCTGGACACGGTGATCATGCAACGCGCCCTCGGGGCCGGTGACAGCACGCTACCCTGAACAATAATGGGTAAACAGATTGACCAACGCAATCACCTGGTCATCCAGCGGAATCAACTCCTTTTTCACAATCAGATGCATGGGCGTACTGCGACGCCCCCCGTGATTGAGCGGCAACGGTTGCAGCACGCCAAGCTGGAGCGCTTCGGCGATACGCGCCTGCGGCAGCCAGCCGTATCCCACCTGATGCATCACCGCCTCGATCGCGGTATCCACCGTCGAGAAAAACCACTGCTCCGATTGCCCCACCGACGCGTGTGGTGCCTGTGAACGTGAGGTACCGATACGGATTTGGGGATAGCGCGACAGATCATACTCGGTCAGCGGCTGCGGCAAGGACAGCAATGGGTGGTCGCGATGGATCACCGCCAGAAAATCGACGTTCATCAGCCACTGCCCACGCCCGGAAACATCCTCACGCCGCGTCATCACCATCACATCGGCATCAGGCACCGCTGGATGGAGCGGATCGTCATATTCCAGCACTTCGGTGAGCTGGATTTGGGTAGCCGGATACTGCTGCTGGAACTGCTGCAACACGCGAAACAACGTCTGACGCGGAAAGATATTGTCCACCACCAGCTCCAGTTGGGTGCGCACCCCGTTATGCAGGCTGGCGGCACGGGCTTCCAGCGCGTGAAATGCATTGAGTAGCGGACGTACCTGTGCCAGCAAGGTTTCACCCTGCGCGGTGAGCAATGCCCGCCGTCCCTCAATGCGCAACAGCGCCAGCCCGAGCCTATCCTGGAGTAGCGAGAGATTGTAGCTGACCGAGGATTGGCTGCGATTCATCGCCTCGGCCGCCTGATTAAATCCCCCCAACTCGACCACTTTATCGAGGATTGCCCATTGCTCCAGCGTGCTTCTGAACATAAATACATCCAATTTTTCGATGAAAACTATCCAAAAATAGCGTTATTCATTCAATTTTTACAGCGATATGGTAGGTGCATCAACTGAAGGAGAGCAAAAATGCGCAGTTTCAATAAAGACGATTTGAGCGGTTTTATCGGTAAACACCTGGTCTATACCTATGACAACGGCTGGAATTACGAGATCTATGTGAAAAACGCCACCACACTGGATTACCGTATTCACAGCGGGTTGGTGGGTAACCGTTGGGTGAAAGGTCAGCAGGCGTATATCGTGCGTGTGGCGGCTGAGGTGTACAAAATTTCCTGGACCGAACCGACCGGCACCGACGTCAGCCTGATCGCTAACCTCGCTGACCGCGTGTTCCACGGCACCATTTTCTTCCCACAATGGGTGATGCTGAACCCGGAAAAAACCGTCTGTTTCCAGAACGATCATTTGAGTGAAATGGCGGCGTATCGCGAACAGGGACCGGTGTATCCCACTACCGTGATTGACGAGTTTGCCACCATTACCTTTGTGCGCGACTGCGGCCCGGATGACGAGAGCGTGATTGCCTGTGCGGCGAGCGAGTTGCCCGCCGACTTTCCGGCTAACCTCGGTTAATCACCATAGGCGGCGCTATGGAAATCAATTTCCCAGCGCAGCACAGCGGCATACAGCGACGAAAGTCGCTGTTGTTCGCTTGCCGACAACGTCAGCGCACAGGCATCCAGTTCCGCTTTCAACCAACTGGCCTGTTGGTAAAACGCCTCTTCCGCATGCAGCTCGACCCAGCGGCGGATATCCGCATCGCGCTGATGTTGTTGTGCCACCCGCGCGCACCAGTGGTAATACATCCACTCCGCACCAAACATGATGGTGATGATCTCGGCATAACTTCCTTGCTGCGCGGTGTGTAACATCCCGGCGTCGAAGCGTTTCACCCCCGGTAGGTCTGCGGGTACGCGGGCAGGATCGATAGCGCGTCGGGCGTACACCTCTTCAAACCAGGCAATCTGCGTATCCACCAACGCGTTCAGCACGCTGATCAACCAGCGCTGTTGACGGATATCCGGGGCTTTGCTGATACCCAGCGCAAAGATGGCGATCGCCGTGGCGACAAAATTGCCTTCGAACACCAGGTAACGATTGAACACCGTGCTATCCAGCTGATCCTGCTCAATATCCAGCACAAAGCGATGCTGCTGCATCGCCTGCCACAACGCCTGATGCTCCTGTAATAAGCGGTCGGTGAATGACATGGTTATTCCCCCAACGCCGCTTTCGCAATGCTCATAAAATGCTGCACGCGCGCCAGTTCCACTTCGTTCCACCACACGCCGTCCCGCTTCAGCGCACTGGCGACAATCACCCCCTGAGTACGACCGAGGATCTGGCACACATTACCTGGCGTCACGCCTGACCCCACCAGCAGAGGCAGCGAGGTGGCGCTGCGAATTTCGTCGATTTCGCTCAGGGTCGCACTGTCACCGGTACGCTGGCCGGTGGCGATCACCGCATCGGCTTCAAAGAACTCCACATCGCGGGTGAGTTCAGGGATGGAACGATCGGCGACAATCGCATGGCTACCGTGTTTGACATGACTGTCAGCGAAGACCCGGATATGCTCGGCGCGTAACTGGCTGCGATAACGCAGCGCTTTCGCGGCCGCTCCCTCAATCAACCCCTCGTTGGCGACATAGGCATTCGCCCACTGGTTAACGCGGATAAAATCAGCCCCGCCCGCCAGTGCCGTAGCCAGCGCCGGGATGGCGGCATTGGCCAGTACGTTAATACCGAGCGGTACGCCAAAGCGGCAACGAATCTTTTCGGTAATCACCGCCATCAGTGCCGATGTTTCCGGGCCGATGTCTTCAGGTTTGGAAAATGGAATATCGCCATGATTCTCAACAATCAAACCATGTACGCCACCGGTAAGATAATTATCAGCGTCACGCAGCGCACGCTCAATAATATCACCCACCGCAGCACCGCGATATTTCGGTGAGCCCGGGAAAGCGTCACAATGAATAACACCAATCACCGCTTTTTGACGTGAAAATATTTCTTGTATTGCATTACTCTTTTCTGATGAGATAACTGCCATCTTAATCACCTTTTCGAGAAAACCATGCATATCTACGTATGCGGTAATATTACCGTTGATGAATTCTGGCAGGTTGATCATTTTCCTGCCGAAGGCGAATCCGCACTGGGAAATAAAGTTCATAGCGATGTCGGTGGCAAAGGTGCCAATCAGGCCATGATATTATCCCGTTGTGGTCTCACCACCTCATTAATCACCGCAACTGGCGAAGATTCACAAGGTGAATGGCTGCGCCAGCGCGCCAGTGATGAAAATCTGTTGTTGTTACCGGCCAGTGCCAGTGTGCCCTTTAGTGATAACTCGGTTATTTTCACCACCGCTCAAGGCGATAACGCCATTATGACCAGCAACGCTGCGGCAAATAGCCTGACACCGGAACGCGTCAGCAACTGGTTACACGCCGCGCAACCCGGCGATATTTTTCTCCAGCAGGGCAATCTCAGCGCGCAAACCACGCTGGCCTTGTTCCGGCTGGCAAAATCACGTGGCATGACCACGGTATTCAATCCCTCTCCGGTCAGCCCGGCGTTTGTTGATTGCTGGCCGTGGATCGATATCGCGGTCGTTAACCAGGGCGAAGCCGCCTTACTCCAACCCCGCCTTGCCCCACACGGCAGTCTGATCACCACGCTCGGTGCGGGCGGTGCAGAATTGCAGCGTGACCAACAGCGCTGGCGGGTGCCTGCTATGCAGGCTGATGTCGTCGATACCACTGGCGCGGGTGATACCTTTCTTGCGGTGCTGCTCGCGTCCAGCCTGCTGCGCCAGACTGCGCCGGATAGCCTGGCGTTACGCCACGCCACCGCCGCCGCCGCCATTACCGTTAGCCGACGCGGCACCTGGCGTGCCTTCCCGACACGCGCAGAACTGCAAGCCATTCTTTCTCGTATCCCGCAACCGTAACGGCGCGATTCTGTGCGCGATGCAGGAAAAAGCTGCGCGATAAATCGCGCCGCTACGATTGAGAACTTATTTAAACATGGCGCGGTAAGTGCCCACGTTCTCTTTGGTGACCACCGTTGCCGGAACCTGGATCTGTTTCTCTACCGTTTTGCCTGAAGTCAGGGCATTCAACGCTTTCACCGCCTCTGCGCCCATTTTTTCCGGGTCCTGTTGCAGCACCGCCACCACATAGCCCTGGTCGATGCCATTGATGGCGCGCGCGGTCAAATCCCAGCCAAACACCTTAATATCTTTCTGACGGCCCTGGTTCTCCACCGCAGCAATCGCGCCCAACAGTGCCGGTTCCCCGGTGGCATAGATGGCGGTTAAATCCGGGTTGCCGGTAATCAGGTTTTCCGCTGCGGTCATCGCATCATCCTGGATATTGCGGCCATCGACCACATCGGCCACGCTGATGTTTTTATTGCTTTTAATCGTATCTTCAAAACCTTTCTGGCGCGCGTTTTGGATCGCGGAGTTCAACGCGCCAACCACACCGACCCGCGCTTTCCCTCCCATGCTTTTGTCGACATAACCGAGGAAATATTTGCCGAGAATCTTACCACCCTCGACGTTATCCACCCCGACCTGCGCCGCCTGTGGGCCAGCCGGTAATACCGCATCGATAGCAATCACCGGAATATTTTTTGCTGCCGCTTCTTTAATCGCTGGCATAATGCCATTGACGTCGATGGCATCGACCATAATGCCTTTCACGCCCTGCTCAATATAGTTTTCAATGGCATCATTCTGTGCAACCGGATTATCGTTAGCATTAAAGATAACGACATTTTTACCGCTGGCTTTGGCCGCTTCTTGCGCACCTTTATTCATCAGGTTAAAAAATAGCGCCTGCTGGTTGATTTGCACCAGCGCATAATCGGCTGATGCCGCCAGTGCGGAAGTGGTGATTAATGAAGAGAGAAGCACAACACAGGAAAACAGGTTTTTCTTGCTGGTGTTAAATAACATCATCGTTGCCCTCGTCAAAAAGAGTCTGCACCCCATATGGGTAAGTTTTTTGCGGGACAAATATCTTTAACAGCAAATAATCTCTTTGCTGCCTGCACGGGCGGCCTTTATTACTTTTCCGTCATGAACTCCGTTCAGTGAGCGGGTGAAAAGCGCTAAAGGAAAAACGACATCGGGTAAACTGGCTATTAACATTCTCTGAACACCAAAGAAAGTCAAGCAAATATTTTGCGTTAAAACGCTGTCATTGCCAGACAAAAATGTGTTAATGCTGTGCCGATAAAAGGTGTGCATTCATGACAAAAAAACGCGTATTACTTTCCGATGTTGCGCAACTGGCAGGCTTATCCAAAGCTACCGTGTCGCGTTATCTTAATCATTCGTTGGTGCTGCCGCAGGATACCGTCACACGTATCGAAAATGCGATCCGCCAGCTCGATTATCGTGGCAACTCCCTGGCGCGTCGCCTGAGCAAGGGTGGCAGCGAAACCCTCGGCCTGGTGCTGCCCGACATCACCAACCCTTTCTTTGCTGAACTGGCGGATGCCGCCGAAGAAGCCGCCTCACAGCATGGCTACAGCCTGGTGCTGTGCATCACCCGCAACAATCCAGACAAGGAGTGCCAGTTTATTCGCTGGCTGGATACCTGCCAGGTCGATGGCCTGCTGTTTACCACCAACCGCCCGGATAATGGCCTGCTGCGCAAAGAAGTGCAGCGCCAGCAGCGGATTGTATTGCTCGACGAAGACATCCCCGGCAGCACCGTACCTAAAGTGTTTGCCGATAACGTCCAGGGGGGCAAACTGGCAACCGAACAGTTGATTGCGGCCGGTCATCGTCAGATCGCCTTTGTCGGTGGCCCGGATGCCCTGATGAGCGTGCGTGAACGTTATCAGGGTTTCTGCGCCGCCATGCAGCAGGCCGGTCTGACGGTGGTGCCGGAATGGGTATTGTTTGGCAAGTATGAACGCAGTTTCGGTGCACAGGCGCTGCATCACTTCTTCGCCAGCACACAACGCCCCAGTGCCGTGTTCGCCGCCAGTGACTACCTGGTGTTAGGGCTGCTCGATGGGCTGCGTGAACGTGGGTTACGCGCCCCGGAAGCCTTGTCGCTGGTGGGTTTCGATGATGCCAGCTATGCCGATTTCACCCAACCGCGCATCTCGACCATCCGCCAACCGGCACGCGAAATGGGACGTGCCGCCGTAGAGCAGATGCTGGCGCTCCTCCACGGTGAACCCCCTGCCACCCAGGAAGCCCGTTTTCCGGTCGAATGGATTGCCCGTGACTCTATCAGCCCCGTGAATCCCGTGCGCTAAAATAGCGCATCTCTGCACCCTGCTGGCTCATCCTGAGCAAAACACCCGTTGTTTTAGTAAACCGGTTTACTCAATAAATAAAAATTTTTCACAATGTAAAACAACGATTTACACAGCGATCTTGGTGGTGATTTTTTCACCTGGCACAGTCTCTGCTATCTTTCCCATGGCGAACAAATATCTCTGCAAGTCATGCGTTGGTCAGCGACACGTATTACGCGCATCGGGTAAACCGGTTTACAAGATGTGAACCTTTACCGCGTCATACGTCCGCTGATGCAACGCCTCCGTTTGATTTACAAGGGGAGTGTTGAGATGCAACAGCAGCAACGTGCCGCCCCGGCACGGGTTGAGATGGTCAATATCACCAAAACCTACGGCTCGATTCGCTCACTGCGTGGCGTCAATCTTGAGCTGGCCCCCGGCGAAGTGCTGGGGCTGGTCGGTGACAACGGTGCCGGTAAATCCACGCTGACCAAGGTGCTTTCCGGCGCGGTGGTCCCTACCAGCGGTGCGATCCGCATTGATGGCGAGGAACAGCGCTTCACCAACCCGGCCGATGCCCGTCGTTGCCATATCGAAATGGTCTATCAGGATCTGTCGTTATGCGACACGGTCGACGTGGCGGGCAACCTGTTTATGGGGCGTGAACCTATGAAGCGCCTGCTGGGCGTGCCCTTTCTCGATCAACAAAAAATGCATGCCGATGCGCGCGAAATGCTCAAAGGCCTGGGGATCTCGATTCCTGATACCCGGCTGCTGGTGCGCAATCTTTCCGGTGGACAGCGTCAGGCGATCGCCATTGCCCGTGCAGCCGCCTTCGGCCCCAAAGTGCTGATCATGGATGAACCGACCGCTGCGCTGGCGGTGGCGGAAGTCGAGGCGGTGCTGGCGCTGATCAAACGTGTCAGCGCCCGTGGTGTCAGCGTCATCCTGATCACCCACCGCTTACAGGATCTGTTCCTGGTGTGCGATCGCATCATGGTGATGTACGAAGGCACCAACGTGGCGGATCGTCGGGTGGCCGACACCAGCCTGAGCGAAATCGTCAACCTGATCGTCGGTGAGAAGTTCAGTGCGCCGTCTGCCCACGCCCATTAAGGGAACGAGTATGAGTATGGTTAACCTCTCCGGTACACGCATGATTCAGCATTCGCTGCCCAAACGCCTGCTGCATAACCATTCTGGCGTGGTCAGCATTGCGCTGTTTTTTGTTTTCTGCTGCGTGGTGTTTTCGCTGATCACCAGCAATTTTCTCACCGCCCCCAACTGGCTCAACATTATTCGCCAGAGCGCGCCATTGCTGATTGTCGCCACCGCGATGACGCTGGTGATCACCACAGGCGGTATTGATCTCTCGGTCGGGTCGACGCTGGCGCTGGTGGGGGCGTTATCCGCCATTGCCCTAAACAGCTGGGGTTGGCCATGGTATTGCGTGCTGGTTGGCGGCCTGGCGATGGGCGCGCTGGTCGGTGCCATCAATGGCTTTTTTATCGCCTATGAAGGGATACCGGCGTTTATCGTCACCCTCGCCACCCTGGCAGTGGTGCGCGGTGTGGCGCTGTTAATTACCCAGGGTTATTCAATTCCGGTGCCTGGCGACAGCCCGTTCACCTTCATGGGCCGCGCCTGGGTGATTGGCATCCCGATGCCAGCGCTGATAGGTATTGTGGTGCTGATTGTCGGTCATGTGGTGCTCAATCATATGCGCTTTGGCCGCTACGTCACCGCCATCGGCGCGAATGCGGAAGGCGCGCGCCGCAGCGGCATCAACACCAAAGCCGTGGTGATGCGGGTGTACATCATCAGCGGTATGGCCGCCGCACTGGCCGGGATGATCATCACCGCCCGCCTCGGTAGCGGTTCCTCCAACCAGGGGGAAGGTTTTGAATTGCAGGTGATTGCCGCCGTGGTGCTGGGCAGCACCAGCCTGTTCGGCGGTTTTGGCACGGTGATTGGCACGCTACTCGGCGCGCTTTCCATCGCCATCATTCAGAACGGGTTGATCCTGTCGCATATCTCGCCGTTCTACACGCAAATCGCCACTGGCGCGATCATTCTGCTCGCCATCTGGATTAACACGCGCATTCTCAACCCGGCTCGCGCCACCGCCAAAGGATAGCTGATGAAAGGTTCGATTTTCCGTCATCCCGACCCCCTGCCGCTCGGCGTGCAGAGTGGTTATGTGATGACTGTCCTCGGCCCGTTGCCGTTGGATCAGATGGGCGTCACGCTGATGCATGAACACATTTTGCTGGACGCTTCGGGCAAGTGGGTACCGCCCTGCTGTTGCAGCGACCGCCATATCGCCGAGATGCCGGTACGTATCGAAAATCTGGGAGAACTGGCGCTGAATCCGCTCATGAGTCGCGATAACTGCCAGCTGTTTGACGTCGAGGTGGCGATCGAGGAGCTGATGAAGTTTCGTGCGCTGGGCGGGGAAACCGTGGTCGATCCCACCAATATCGGTATTGGCCGTGACCCCAAAGCCCTGCAACGTATCGCGCGTCTGACCGGCCTGAATATCGTGATGGGCACCGGGTTGTATCTGCAACCTTCCCACCCGGAGTGGGTAAAAACCACCAGCGTGGAACAGCTGACGGAGAAACTGATCTATGACCTCGGCGGCATGGCGGAGAAACCCGAGGTGCTGGCCGGATTGATTGGTGAAATTGGCGTATCCAGTCGCTTCACGGCGGACGAGGAGAAGTCCCTGCGCGCAGCCGGACGCGCCAGCGCCGCCACCGGCGTGCCGATTGAGGTGCACCTGCCCGGCTGGGCGCGTTTGGGCCACAAGGTGCTGGATATCCTTGAACAAGAAGGGGCCGATCTGCGCCATACCGTGTTGTGTCATATGAACCCCAGTCACGCCGACAAAACCTATCAACGCGAACTGGCCGATCGCGGTGCGTATCTCGAATACGACATGATCGGCATGGGGTATTACTACGCCGATGAAGAGGCGCAATCACCCTCGGATGAAGAGAACGCCCGCGCCATTTGCAGCCTGATCGACGACGGCTATATCCGGCAGATTTTGCTGTCGCAGGATGTGTTCCTGAAAACCATGCTGACCCGCTACGGCGGCCACGGCTACGGCCATATCCTGAAAAACTTCGTACCGCGCTTACGCCGTCATGGCGTCAGCGGCGAGCAGTTAGAAACGTTGATGATCGCCAACCCACAACGGGTATTTGGCGCGTAATGGAGAAAATCATGACGAAAAAGGTTTTGCTGGTGGGTGAGTCCTGGACCAGCACGGCAACACATATCAAAGGCTTTGATCAGTTTGCTACCGCCACCTGGCACAACGGCGCGGTGGATTTTCTCGCCGCGTTAGCGGATAGCGAGTATCAGATCACCCATATGCCGGTGCATGAAGCGCCAGAACAGTTCCCGCTGACGCTGGCAGCCTTGCAGGCATGGGATGTGATTATCCTGTCGGATATCGGTGCCAACACGCTGCTGTTGCATCCCGCCACCTGGCTGAAAAGCCAGCGCACCGCCAACCGCCTGACGCTGCTGCATGATTATGTCGCGCAGGGCGGCGCACTGATGATGATTGGCGGGTACTACAGTTTCCAGGGGATTAACGGCGGTGCGCGATATCGTAACACGGCGGTTGAGCAAACTTTGCCGGTCCGTTGTCTCGCCTGGGATGATCGGGTGGAACGCCCGGAAGGGTGTTACCTTGAGCCAACCGCAGCCCATGCGGTGCTGGAAAATCTGCCTGCCGACATGCCGTGGCTGCTCGGCTACAACGAAGTGGAGATGCAGCCAGAAGGCCAACTGCTGGCGACGGTGGCGGGCACCACCCATCCGCTGCTGGCAGTGCGGGAATACCAGCAGGGCCGTACCCTGGTGTGGACCAGCGACATGTCGGCACACTGGCTGCCACCGGAATTTGCCCAGTGGTCCGGTTTTCGTCAACTGTGGATCAACTGTCTTGACTGGCTGACAAGGACGCACGCATGAGCGACGTCGTCGGCCTCACGCAGCAACTGCTGAGCTTTAACACCATCAACCCGCCGGGTGATGAGGCGGCCTGCATGGCCTGGCTGGCGGATTATCTCGAACAGGCGGGCTTTACCGTACAGCGCCATAGCTTCGGCGATCGGCGCGCCAATCTCATCGCCACACTGCCCGGTGCGGGCGGCGGAGCGCCGCTGGGTTTTACCGGCCATCTGGATACCGTGCCACTGGGTAATGCCGAGTGGCAGTTCGATCCTTTTGGTGCGGATGTGCGCGACGACCGCCTGTATGGCCGTGGCAGCAGCGATATGAAAGCGGCGATTGCCGCCTTTATCCTCGCCTGCGTCCGGTATAAAGATGCCATCATGGCAGGCAGCGGCGTGGTGTTATATCTCACCGGTGGCGAAGAGACCGGCTGCGACGGTGTACGCGCGTTGATTGCCAGCCAAACTCTACCGCAACCGGGCGCGTTGATTGTCGGTGAACCGACCGCCAACTATCCGGTGATCGGCCACAAGGGCGCGCTGTGGCTGCGTTGTGAAACACGCGGCAAAACCGCGCACGGCGCGATGCCGCATCTGGGCATCAACGCCATCTATCTGGCTGCTGAGGCGCTGGGTAAGATTCAGCATTTCTCACCGGGTGCGCCGCATCCGTTGATGAAGCAACCCACGCTCAACGTCGGCCGTATTCAGGGCGGATTGAATATCAACTCGGTGCCGGACCGCACCGCCTTTGATGTGGATATCCGCACCGCGCCGAATCTGCACCATGCGGAGATCCGCCAACGTCTCGCCACCGCCCTCGGTGCAACGGTGTTTATCACCACCCTGGTGGATCTGCCTGCGGTGCTGAGTACCGAACAGCAACGCTGGATACAGCAGATTTTCCAGTTATGCCAGCCGCTGCACGACGCACCGCTCACGCCACGCATCGTGCCCTACTTTACCGATGCCTCGCTGTTGCTGCCGGCGCTGGGTGCACCACCTTGTGTGATCCTGGGGCCGGGTGAGCCAACCATGGCGCACCAGACCGATGAGTATTGCCTGCTGTCGCGGCTGGTGGAAGCGGAGACGCTGTACGGGGAGATTATTGTGCAGTGGATGACAGACCGGGCCTCCTGAACAAATAACTTGGGATATCCCCCCCGATCAGCGCTTCGCCGTAACAAACAAAACCGTTGTTTTCATACAGCCGGTGAGCCGCAGTTTGTGTTTGCGAACTGTCGAGCAGAATATCCCAGAGCGGATGGTGTCTGGTCGCAAAGGTCAGCAGCTCATCCAGTATTTGCTGCGCAATCCCCTGTCGACGGCAGTGACTCGCCACCCGCATTCTTTTGATCTCATAGTGGTCAGCAGCCACGCTGACCACCGCCCCCATGCCGACAATAATCTCCTGCCGGGAAACGGCGACCACAAATCGCGCATCATCGCGTTGATAGTGCTGAGCAAACTGGTAGAGGTCGGCATCTAAGGAGCTATCTGCGGAGCAGGAATTCGTCTCTTGTAAACCGGCAAAATGCAACTCAAGTATGCGGGGAACATCCTCAATGGTGGCTTGCCGGATAAGAGCGTTTTCCGGCGCGTTTTCGTTCAACGACATAGCTGCTGGGTCCCTTGTTAAATGATGATGCGCCGTTAATGCGATGAAATAAATATCGCGTCAGGCTGTTCCGGCGGCACGGCAAAATGTTGCTGCATCCTGCGGCTCTCCTCGGCAGGCGGCAGGCCAAACAGGCGTTTGAATTCACGGTTAAACTGCGACGGGCTTTCATAGCCCACGGCGAAACTTGCCGCCGCCGCTGTCAACGTCTGACGCACCATCAACATCCGCGCCTGATGCAGCCGCACCGATTTCACGTATTGCATCGGGGCTACCCCGGTGATGGTTTTAAAATGGCTATGGAAGGTGGGAACGCTCATTCCCGCCTCCGCGGCCAGTTGCGCCAGTTGCAGTGGCTGCGCATAGCTGGCGTGGATATGACGCAACGCTTTGCTGATTTTGCCGAACTGCCCCTGCTGGCTTAACGCGGCCCGCAGCACGCTGCCCTGCGCACCTGTCAGTACGCGATAATACAACTCACGCATCAGCGCTGGCCCGAGGATCACCGCATCGCGCGGGTCATGCAGCGCCTGCAAAAAGCGCAGCACGCTGGTCTTCATCACCGCATCCATCGGGCTGGACATCATGCTCTGTGGCGCAGGTAGCGGTTGCGCGCCCCCCTGCTGCTCCAGTTGCAGCATCAGCTCCGCCGCCACGGCAAAATCCAGATGCATATAAAGGGCGAGTAATGGCCGTTCGGCCGATGCCACCGTTTCCATGACAAAAGGCACCGGCACGGACACCGCCAGATAATGCTGTTCGTCATAGCAATAAATCTGGCTGCCAAGATAGCCGTGTTTACTGCCCTGGCAAACAATCACGATGCCCGGATCGTACAGCACCGGGGTGCGCGCCAGCGGGCGGTCGGAACGCAGGATGCGCACCTGTTCCAGCGCCGTCAGGTTGTAGCCCTCCTGCGGTGCCAGCGCCCGTAGCAGCGTCACCATCTGCGCCTGGATATCGTCGTGCATAAAAACCACCCACTCATAAGATTAGGCAATAAAAGCAGAAAATATGGCCTCAATACAAGCCCTGATAAAGAATATTATGCAGCCTCACCTGTTATCCCGGAGTCAATTTTATGTCATCAGTCAAAACGTTATTTATTACCGGCGTCAGCAGCGGTTTTGGCCGTGCGCTGGCCCAGCAGGCATTGCGCGAGGGCCATCGGGTGATCGGAACGGTACGTCATCAGGCGGCAAAACAGGAATTTGAAGCACTGAAACCAGGCCACGCCAGCGCCTGCCTGCTGGACGTGACCGATTTCGCCGCCATCGATGATTGCATTGCCGCCGTCGAGTCCAGCCTGGGGCCGATTGATGTTCTGGTCAACAATGCCGGATACGGCCATGAAGGGGTGATGGAGGAGTCGTCACTGGAAGAGATGCGTCGGCAGTTTGAGGTTAACGTGTTTGGTGCCGTAGCGATGATCAAAGCGGTACTGCCGTCGATGCGCCAGCGCCGTCGCGGCCACATTATCAACATCACCTCGATGGGCGGGTATATCACCATGCCCGGCATAACCTATTATTGCGGCAGTAAATTTGCGCTGGAAGGCATTTCCGACGCGCTGGGTAAAGAACTGCAACCTTTTGGTATCTTCGTCACTGCTGTGGCTCCCGGTTCTTTCCGCACCGACTGGGCCGGTCGCTCGATGGTGCGCAGCGCGCGTAGCATCCCTGATTACGATGCGCTGTTCGATCCTATCCGCCAGGCGCGCGTCGAGAAAAGCGGCAAACAGTTGGGCGATCCACAAAAAGCCGCGCAGGCGATCCTGACCCTGATCGCTACCCACAATCCACCGCCACATCTGCTGCTCGGCAGTGATGCACTGGCGCTGGTGCGCAATAAACTGGCAGCATTGCATGAGGATATTGATCGCTGGGAAGAATTAACGCGTTCGACCGATGGTGAATAATGTATTGTCAGGGAGTGTAAATTATTTAGCCTGAGGGTAAATCTGCGCCAGCACTTTATTTCTCTGATTAATGCTGGCGCAGTTATCTAACGCTTATCCGATAACATTGCTACACCAAAAATAACACCCTGGTCAGGGTTTCGAGAAAGAGAAATGGGGATCAATAACAAATTTTTTCGGTGCACCCGCATCAAATTCAGTGTAACCACGCGGTGCATCTTCCAGCGAAATCACTTCGACACCCACTATTTTGGCAATCGGAATGCGATCCCACAGAATAGCCTGCATTAGCTGGCGATTATATTTCATTACCGGTGCCTGCCCGGTCTGGAAGGCGTGTGATTTGGCCCAGCCCAGTCCCAGACGAATGCTCAGACTCCCCATTTTCGCCGCCTGATCGATCGCACCCGGATCTTCCGTCACATACAAACCCGGCACGCCGATTTTCCCGGCCACCCGCGTCACCTGCATCAGTGCATTGAGCACTGTGGCGGGCGCTTCGTGCTGCGCACCTTCATGGCCGTGCCCACGCGCCTCAAAGCCGACGGCATCGATAGCGCAATCCACTTCAGGTTCACCGAGGATATCGGCGATCTGTTCATGCAGCGGGGTATCTTTACTTAAATCAACCACTTCGAAACCCTGTTGCGCGGCATGTTTGATGCGTGCCTCATTCATATCACCGACAATCACCACCGCCGCGCCCAGCAGACGCGCCGAGGCGGCAGCGGCCATCCCCACCGGACCGGCACCCGCCACGTACACGGTGCTGCCGGGGCCGACACCGGCCGTCACTGCGCCATGAAAGCCGGTCGGCAGGATATCGGAAAGACAGGTTAAGTCTTTGATTTTCTCCAGCGCCTGCTCGCGATCGGGCAACTTGAGTAAATTGAAATCTGCATAGGGCACCAGCACATACTTGGCCTGGCCGCCGACCCAATCGCCCATATCCACATAGCCATAGGCACCGCCCGCACGCGCCGGGTTAACTGTCAGGCAGACGCCCGTGTGTTGCTCTTTACAGGAGCGACAGCGACCACAGGCGACGTTGAACGGAACGGACACCACATCACCAATGGTAAACCTTTCGACATCGCGCCCGAGTTCAATCACCTCGCCGGTGATTTCATGGCCGAGCACCAGGCCTTCCTGGGCCGTGGTGCGCCCACGCACCATATGTTGATCGGAACCGCAGATATTGGTGGATAACACTTTGAGAATCACCCCGTGTTCTATTTTCTTCCCACGGGGATCGTGCATTTTTGGATAATCAATCGACTGGACTTCAACTTTACCTTTACCTATGTAGACCACTCCACGATTTTCAGACATGTGAGTACCTTTCAGATAGTTGGCTGGTTATTAAGTTTTGAATGTCGCAGTTGAGCATAGAGACATACTCTGCGCCCTTAAGCTTAATAACTCCCCCCGCTAACGACCGATATTTATCGTGTTATTATTCGTGATGTGTGCAAAGCGTCACAATTAAATTAATCATCATTCAATATGTGGATAATTTCAGCGAGAAACTGATTAGGGCCGCATTTAATTATATTGTCATTTAGCTGCGCGTGATAAATCACACCGCTACAATACGTTCAGGATTGCGTAGCGGCGCGATTTATCGCGCAATACGCGTTAATGCAGTTTGCTACAGGCAGCCACCAATCGCTGACAGGCCGTTGCCAATAGCGCATCCTCCACCGCATAAGCGATACGCAAATACCCGGGTGTACCAAATGCCGAACCGTGCAGTACCGCCACTTGCGCTTCTGCCAGCAGCCAGGACGCCAGCGCTTTATCGTCAGCAATCGACTCGCCGTCCGGCGTCTGCCGTCCGATCAATCCCTGACAATTAGCAAAGACATAAAACGCCCCCTGCGGCGCGCTGGCGCTCAGGCCATCAACGTCTGCCACCATCGCCAGCACCTGCTGGCGGCGCTGATCGAGTTTCTCCAGCCAGCCCACCAGAAAATCCGCCGGTTGATTGAGGGCCGCCACTGCCGCGGCCTGGGCGATGCTACTGGCATTGGAGGTACTTTGCGACTGCAACACCTGCATCGCGGCAATCAACCAACGTGGTCCTGCCGCGTAACCCAGACGCCAGCCGGTCATGGCATGGCTTTTCGACACCCCGTTGATCGTCAGTGTACGTTGCGCCAGCTGCGGCGCGACTTCCGCAAACGTGGCAAATGGGGTCTGGTCATAGCGCAACGGTTCATAAATATCATCCGCCATGATCAGCACCTGCGGATGATCGGACAACACATCCGCCAGTGCACGCAGCTCCTGCGCGCTGTAAATCGCCCCGGTCGGATTGCCCGGTGAGTTAAGGATCACCCAGCGCGTCTCTGGCGTCAGTGCCGCTGCCAGCTCCGCCGGTTGCAGTTTCCAGCCATGCTGTTCATCACAAGGCACAATGACCGGTTCGCCTTCCGCCAGCGTCACCATATCGGGATAGGAGACCCAATAAGGGGCCGGAATGATCACCTGCTGACCGACATCCACCGTTGCCAGCAACGCATTGAAAATCAGTTGTTTGGCGCCGCTACCGGCAATGATTTCATCCGGTGCAAATTGCAGATGATTGTCACGCGCAAATTTTCCGGCAATCGCCGCTTTTAACGCCGCCGTCCCCGCTACTGCGGTGTATTTGGTCTGCTGTTGGACTATCGCTTCAATCCCGGCATAGCTGATCGATGCCGGTGTGGCGAAATCCAGCTCGCCTTCCCCCAGATTGATTACCGCTTTCCCTGCGGCCTCCAGTGCTCGCACCTGGTCAGAAATGGTGGCGGTAGGCGAAGGGCGTACCCGCTGCATGCGCCGTGCCGTTTGACTGATATTCATAAATCCTCTTTTGTATCTAATGATTCAACTAATACAATTGTTCATCCAACATCAGCAGGAAATCGCCGTGTCACTCATATTCATTCTTGATGATTCACCCTTACCGGCCCGTTACGGTGTCACCGCCAGCCAGTGGGCTAACCAACTCAAACTGCCGCTATGGAGCCTGCGCCCTGACTTCACCGGCGATGTGCCTGATAGCCATCAGCACGTGGCCCGTGCCGGTTACTGCGTCACCAGCGGTTTGTACCGCAGCGATACGCTGCAACAGGAAGTCAGCGCTGGCAGCGCATTGCCGCAGGCTGACGCCGTGATTGTGTTACCCGCCACACGCGCCGCCGAGATCGCCGATCTGCCCGGTGAACGCCTGTTCAGCCATGATGCGGGTCAGACGCTGACGCTGCGCGGTGCCGCGCAAAATCTGCTGACGCTGCACATCGATCGCTATGGCCGCTGGTCCGCCACGCCAACGGTGGAGGCTGGCACCCGGCTACACATTGGCTTGATTGGCCGGGAAGCCGATCATCGCCAGGCCTATCCCGCCACGCTGGCGGCGTTGGGTGATGCCGCTGCGGCGTTACACCTGACGCTCGATATCCATTTTCTGCCGCCAGCCACCCTGTCCGCTGACCTGCACGAACTGGATGACCTGCACGGCGTGCTGCTACCGGGCGGGTCCTCGATGGCAGCGGTACAGGGACAAATCCGCGTGGCACAGGCAACCCAAAGCCGTTCTCTCCCCAGCCTTGGCCTGTGCCTCGGGATGCAAAGCATGAGTACCGCCGCAGTCCGCCAGCAGCCGGGCTATGCCGGGGCGATCCTCGCAGAAGTGGCACCTGATGCCGCTTTGCATAGCTTTATCCCCTTTGCCGATCGCCGTCATCGTTGCGGTGTGCTGCCCTTTGCTGACGGGGAAATGCACTACAACCACCGTTACTGCTTCAACCCTGCATTGCTACCGCAACTGAAGGCCAGCGGCGTGCAGGTTAACGCCCGCACGGGCGATATCGTTGAGGCGATAACCCTGCCCAATCATCCTTTCTGGCAAGGGGTGCAGGGACATCCTGAACTGGCATCACGCCCGGATGCCCCACACCCGCTGATTACCGCTTTCCTGGCGGCCGCCCTCAGTCAGCGAGGCTAACGCCGGTCCGCGCATCGCTTGCCAGCTTGCGCATCACGCTGGCAAGCTGCGCCTGCGCGTCAGCCGAGATCGGCAGCAAGGGCGCACGGACCTGACCCGCGTTAAAACCGCGCAATGCCATCGCCGCTTTGACCAGTTGCGGTTGACCGTGCTGACGTGCCAGCGCGCGGTAGTCGTACCACAGCTGATGAAGATCGCGTGCCGTCGCCGCATCACCTTTTTCCACCGCGCGGAAGGTGGCTAACACCAGTTCTGGTAACGCGCCGCTGTTAGTGGTGCTGATACCATCAAAACCGGCCATCATCGGGCCGAGGAACGCCAAATCCGAGGCACAGAACAGACGCAGACGACCGCGCAGGCGGTTAGCAATCTGGTCGATGGCCGTCGGGTTGAGATCGCCCTGCTTGATCCCGACGACGCCTGCCACATCCGCCAACTGCTCCAGCAAGGCGGGTGAGAGCGTAATACCGATACCCGGCGCGTTGTACACCAGGATGCCGGTTGGGGATAACGGCGCCATCTCTTTGAAATAGGCCAGGATTTGTGCGTCGGTGATTTCACTGACGTAGGGCGCGGTGACCATCGGCAAGCCACCGAGTTCGCCCGCCAGTTGGGTGAGTTCACGGGCATCGCGCGGATCGGAACTGGCGCTACACAGCATCACCGGGATACGATCCTGCACGCAGTCCATCACCTGATGGAATAACTCGCGGCGTTCCGCCAGCGACATCACCGGAAACTCACCGTAAGTCCCGCCAATCAGAATGCCGTCATAACCCAAACCAATGACACGCTCGATGTTTGCGCGCAGCGCGGCGAAATCGATCGCGCCTGCCGCATCAAACGGCGTGACGGTGATGTTGAAAATGCCACGCAGGCGTTCACGGCATTCGTTAATGTCTTTCATGAAAGTTCCTTACAGCAAAGTTAATGGACGAGCGAGACTGCCAAGCTGGCGATAACCGGTTTCCGTCACCACCACGGTTTCGCTGACGCCGACGGTGAATTCACCGTAAATACGCAGCGCCGGGGGGATGTGGAACGTCATACCGGGTTGCAATTCGGTGGTGACACCGCTGTACAGGCTGAGGATGCCGCCTTCGCCCCAGTCAGGTGCAAACGACACGCCGATGGAGTAACCGGTGCGTTTTTTGAAGTTGTCGGTAAAGCCTGCGCGATCAATCACTTTCTGGCAGGCCAGATGCGGTTCGGCACAGGTCGCTCCCGGGCGGATAGCATCCAGCGCCGCCTGCAAGGCTTCCTGACACACCTTTTCCATTTCGATGGCAATCGCCGGTGGGCGGCCAATCCACGCCGAACGCATCAGCGCGGCATGGTAACGATCATGTGCAGCAGCCATTTCGAGGAACACCGGTTCATTATCCTGCAACACGCGCCGACGCCAGGTGCCGTGCGGTACGCCGCTGCGCGGTCCGCTGGAGACCAGCGGCTCCATGCCAACATATTCAGAACCGGCAGCGATCGCCGCCCCCATCATTGCCGATACCAGTGCGTTTTCGTCGCTGCCGCTGCGGACCGCCGCCATCCCAGCACGCATCCCGGCATCAACATAACGGGCAGCAGTAGCGATTTTTTCCACTTCCGCAGCCGATTTCACCGCACGCAGCGGCTCAATCACCCCCGCAGTATCCGCGATGCTGCCGAGTTTGCTTTGCAGCAGTTCGTACACGGCAATCGGCAGGAACCAGCCGCGTTTATCTAACCCGATACGCTTATTTAGCCAGCCTTTTTGTTGCAGCATGCCGACCAGGAAATCCACCGGGTTATCGCCATCCTGATAGATGGCGGCATCCGCGATAAAGGTGTTGGCGATAAAGTTGAAATATTCCAGTTGGCGAATGACAAACACCGGCTCGCCTTCTACCGGCAGCAGCAGCGCCTGGAAGGTGTAATAACCGGGGGTTTGCTGACCGGTGAGCCAGAAAATGTTTTCCGGCCCGGTGACGATCATCACATCGACACCGGCAGCGTTAAGACGCTCACGGGTGCGCTGGATACGCAGTGCATACTCGTCCGCACTGAAGGCGGATTCACTGCCCTGAACCACATTACTAAGCTGTTGCATCACTAAACTCCTGAAGGAAAGTGGCGCGGTCGGCAGCGAACTGCACGCCCAGGCCGGGAGAATCATTTACGGCAACCTTGCCGCAGGCATAGGAGAGACCACTGACCGGATCGTCGATCAGGCCATCCGCGCCATACAGTTCGGCAAACGCCGGTTGCAGCACACGGCACAACTGCAATGCTGCCGCCGTGGCGGCATGGCCTTCATTCATCTGGCCGATCATGAACGGGATACCCGCGTCTTGCAGACGACGTGCCGCCGCCAGCGTCGGCGCTAACCCGCCTAACTTCACCAGCTTGAGATGGCCCCACAACGCGCCCTGTGCCGCGATCAGGCGATCAATGGCGGCGGCGCTGTTGAGGCTTTCATCCAGCATGATTGGCAGGCCGTACTGCGCCAGCTCCGCCAGATGGCGATCGTTGGCCGGGGCCAGCGGCTGCTCGATATAGCTCAGCCCGAGGGCATGCAGCTGCGGCAAGGCCCGATGCGCGTCGTCCAGCGACCATTGGCCGTTGACGTCAATCGCCAGCGAGATGCGATCGCCAAAAGCCGCACGCAGCGCTTCCAGGCGCGCCAGATCGGTGGCGAAATCCGCCACGCCGGTGCGCAGTTTTAGCTGGGTAAAACCCCGTTCGACATAGCCCTGCGCCTGCGTCAGCATCTGTGCTTCGCTGCCCCAGAACAGCGTCTGGTTAGTGGTGAACGTCGCGGGCGTCGCCGCTGCGCCCAGCCAGGCCGCGAGGCTGCCCCCCTGCTCACGCGCCAACAGATCATGCAGCGCCATATCCAGCAGCATGCGTGCGGGTGCCAGCAGCGGGCTGTCAGCCGCGTGTACTGCCGCCAGCAGCGTGCGTGCCTCCGCGTGCCAGTCCCACTGCGTCAGCATCGACAGCAGATTGTCTAACACCTGTTGTGCGCTGTAGCCGTGCAGATAGGTGATGTTGAGCCGCACTTCGCCTGTGCCGGTGCACCCGTTGTCACTCAGTTGCAACCACAGGGTATCGAGCGCATGCACCGCGCCAGACGCGGCGGTATGCAAGGTCACCCCGGCGTAATGCAGGTCGCCGCGCCACAGTTGCGCCTTCACGCGCGGGCCTCCACGGGCAGCATCGCCAGCGCGATATCAAGGTAGATGCTGGCGGCGGCGATGAACTCTTCCACCGGAACAAACTCATCCGGCTTATGCGCCACCGCCAGCGCACCGGGGCCGATCACCACGCCTTTGGCACCGAGGGTGCGGAAATGCACCAGATCGCAGCCGCCCTGAAAACCAAACGGGCCGGGTTCAGGCTGGCCGTGGCGACGACAGGCCTCAAGGCTGTGCTGCACAATGGCTTCGCTGCTGTCGGTTTCGGTGGCACCGCCCGTGGTGGGCTGCCAGGCGATGATTTCCGCTTCAACGCCGGAATGCGCCCGGGCGTGATCCAACAGTTGTTGCAGCTCGGCTTGCACCGCTGTCTCGTCTTCACCGGGCACCATGCGACGATCCAGCAGCAATTCGCAGCTGTCCGGCACCACGTTGTCGGCATGGCCGCCGTGCACGCGGGTGACGGTCAGGCTGGCGTTACCCACCAGCGCATGGCAGCGGCAGCGCACCTGCTGATGATGGGCGGCTTCGATCAGTCCCAGCAGCTTTGCCGACTGGTAAATGGCGTTGATGCCCAATTCCGGCGTGCCGGAATGCGCCGTCACCCCTTTCACCCGCACGCGTGGGCGCAGGCTGCCTTTATGTGCCGAGAACGTGGCATTGGAGGTCGGCTCGCCAATCACCGCGAAGTCAATAGCGGGCGGCTGGTCGCGAACGTAAAATTTCGCCCCTTCACTCGCCACTTCTTCGTCAGCAGTGAACACGCCCATCAGCGTGCCAGACCAGCTATGGCGGCTGGCCGCCAGCATCCGCAGCGCTTCAACCATCGCCACCAACGGACCTTTGGCATCACAGGCACCGCGACCGTATAAACGTCCATCGCGTTCAGTCAGGGTAAAGGGATCGCTCGACCAGCCGCTGCCCGCAGGCACGGTGTCGAGATGGGTGTTGAAGGCAAAACAGGGACCGGCACCGTTTTTCAGCAACGCGATGACATTGGTGCGTCCCGGTGCGTATTCACTGAAGGAGAGATCAAAACCCGCCTCACGTAACCATGCCGCAACGCATTCCGCCGCCTCGCGTTCATGGCCCGGCGGGTTTTCGGTGTTGATGGCGACCAGCGCGGCAAGATCCCGCTTCATGCGCACACTGTCTGCCTGGTAACGACTCATAGGTACTCCGCTATTAATGTAAAATCTGGTCGAGGAAACGTTTGGCACGTTCGCTGACCTGACCGGTAAAAAAGTCCTGGGCGCTGGCGCGTTCGAGAATTTCGCCCTCTTCCATAAACAGGATTTGATTGGCGGCGCGGCGCGCAAAACCCATCTCGTGGGTCACCACCATGCTGGTCATGCCTTCGGCGCTCAGCTCCGCCATCACGTCCAGCACTTCACGGATCATCTCCGGGTCAAGCGCCGACGTCGGCTCGTCGTACAACATCAGTTCAGGTTTCATCGCCAGCGCCCGGGCAATCGCTACGCGCTGCTGCTGACCACCGGACAGTTCATCCGGGAAGTGATCGGCGCGATCGTTGATGCGTACCTTTGCCAGCAGCGCTTCCGCCTGCTTCCGTGCCTCGATGCGGTTCACACCCAGTACCGTCATCGGGGCCAGCATGATGTTTTCCGCCGCAGTGAGATGGGAAAACAGCTCGTAATTCTGAAACACCATGCCAATACGCTGTCGGAGCTGATGCGGCGGCACTTCACCCCGGCTGATGTTCTGGCGGGCAAAAAACACATCGCCGCTATCTGCTGGCGACAGCAAATTGACGCAACGCAGTAGCGTGGATTTGCCCGAACCGGACGGACCAATCAGCACCACGGTTTCACCGCGATTGACGCTCAGCGAACAATTTTTCAATACGGTCTGACGACCAAAGGTTTTGTCGATGCCGATCATCTCCAGCAACGGTTTGCGTTCATGGTTCATGACACCTCCCGGGCGGGTTTAGGCAGTTTCAGGTCGTGGGATTGTGCTTTCTGGCTTTTGCGGCGACGCTGCTTTGGATCGAGCGTGCGCTCCAGCCATGACTGGAAAATCATGAACAACGTGGTGAGCAACAGATAGTAGATCCCGGCGGCGCACAGCGCTTCAAAGTAGCGGAAGCTGGCGCTGGCGGTCTGGTTTGCCACCAGCAGCAGCTCCTGTACCGCAATCACCGACACCAGCGCGCTCGATTTGAGCATGCTGATCATCTGGTTACCCATGGGCGGCAGCACAATGCGCGCCGCCTGCGGTAACACGATCTTGCGCATGATCTGCGCGTTGGTCATACCCAGCGCCATACCGGCAGTACGTTGCCCGCTTTTCACCGCCTGCAACCCTGAACGCAGAATTTCCGCCATATACGCGCCTTCATTAAGCGAAAGCGCCAGCACTGCACAGGTAAACGCGGAGAAGCGTAAGCCGAAGCCTGGCAGCACGTTGTAGACAAAGATGATCTGGAACAGCACTGGCGTGCCGCGAAACAGCCACAGGTAGAAAAACGCCAGTCCCTTTCCAGCACGGAAAGGCGCTTCCTGTAGCAGGGCCAGTACCAGACCCAGCACCACGCCACACAACAGTGAGCAGAGGGTGATTAACAGTGTCATCCATGCACCCTGCAAAAACTCAGGGGAAAGGAAGTACTGCCACATTAAATCAATCGACATAGCTATCTCCGGTTAACGGCTTGAAACGCATCAGAAAATGGCAACGGAATCCGGGAAGTTCCATTTCTCAATCAGTTGCTTGTAGGTGCCATCTTTCACCAAGCTTTGCAGCCCCTTCTCCAGTTGCGCTTTGGTTTCGGCATCACCTTTACGTACCGCAAAGGCGATATGGGTGTCGGCTTCGAACTCCGGGCCAACTGCGGCGAACACATCCGGTTTCTCGCTGAACAGCGCCAGCGTGCCCGGCGTTGAGAGGAATTCGGCATCGGCGCGGCCTTGTGCTACGGCCACCGCAGAGTCAGTGGCCGCCGGGAAGGTCAGCACGTTGATGGCCGCCTTGTTGGCCGCGACGCAGTTTTTGTTGTCCACACGCGCCTGGCTCTCTTCGATACCACCGAGGGTGACAGCGATGTTTTTGCCACACAGCGACATATCGCGACCGGTAATGCCGGCAGGGTTGCCCTTACGCACCACCACGCGGCTGCCGATCTTCAGATAAGGAACAAAATCCACCTGGGCGGCACGGGTCGGGTTGACGTACATCGCCGAGTTAATGATGTCGAGGCGTTTCCCCTGTAACGCCGGGATCAAGCCTTTGAACTCCATCGCCATCGGCGCAGGCGTCAGATCCAGGTGCTTGCTCAGCGCGGTGATGAGATCGATATCAAAGCCGGTGAGCTTGCCGTCTTTCACAAACTCGAACGGCATAAAGGTGGCTGCCGTGCCATACGTCAGTTTGCCGGGGCTGACACTTTCCACGGCGGCATGGCTGATCACGGGCAGCAACGCCAGGCTGAACATCATTCCGCGCAGGCGGTTTAAGGTGAAATAAGAGCTGGGCATCGTCGTCTCCTGGTTAATATATTGGATTTTATGAATCAACAAATACAATCATGATGACAAAAACACGTCCCTTCCTGGTGCACTTGCACGCTTATCGTGCATTTCCTGCTTTATTTCGCTGCAAAACTTTTCCCGTGTTATTGTATATTCAGACCACAACAATACACTTAAGGTACAAGCTCTCCATGCAGCCTGACTCAACTGCGAGCAGTCGCCGGATCGCCCGGCAAATCCTTGACCTGATATATGAAGCAAGATTCGATCCAGGTCATCATTTACGTGAACAACATCTGGCCGATGCGCTGGGGGTTTCCCGCACGCCGATCCGCGCCGGATTGAAAGAATTGACGCGTCTGGGGGCGGTGGAAGCCCGGCCCAATCAGGGTTTCTTCCTGCTAAAGAGCGCCGATGAACTGCAACAGCTGAACATCGAACAAACCAAAAGTAATGATCAAACCCTGTATGAATTACTGGTGCGGGATCGCATTGCCGGTACTCTGCCGGAATCGTTTACCCAGACCGAAATCGCTCAGCGTTATGACGTGGATCGTGGGGTACTGACGCGCACGCTGGTAAAGCTGTCGGAAGATGGCCTGATTGCACGCAACGCCGGGCACGGCTGGCGGTTCCTGCAAACGTTGAACTCAGAAGTTGCGTTGCGTAACAGCTACGGATTTCGCCTGATAATTGAACCCGCCGCCCTGTTAACCCCCCAGCTCCGCGTCGATCGCCAGTTGCTGAAACGCCTGCGCGCCCAGCATTTGTGGCTGATCACCCACCCGGATATCACTCTGGTTCCGGCGAAAGATATTTTCGAAACGGATGCCTCGTTTCACGAGTTGCTCGCCGAAGCCAGCGGGAATCTGTTTGTGTTACAGGCAATTCAACAACAGAACCGTTTACGTCGTCTGATGGAGTTCGGCAGCTACGACAACAAACGTCGCGTGAAAGAGTGGTGTGAAGAACATGTGGCGATCATCGATGCGCTGCGGGAAAACAAGCAGGAACTGGCCGCCAGTCTGATGCAAAAACATCTGCAATTCGCGTATGACCAGGTGAATATTAAGCGTCCACGTAAATAACCGGCATCATTTTTGCACATCATGATCCTGAAAATACAATCAGGAGTGGTTTTATGGATTTGCAAATTCAACATCGGGTTGCACTGGTTTGCGGTGCAGGCAGTGGTTTAGGTCGGGCGATGGCGCTGTCACTGGCGCAGGAAGGGGCGAGGGTCGCGGTGACCGGACGTCATCGGGAGAAGCTGGCGGAAACCGTCAGTCAGATTCAGCAACAAGGAGGCACCGCGCACGCCTGGCAACTGGATCTGGCGGATCCTGACAGCTTTGATCAGGTACTGAATGATATTCGTCAACACTGGGGTGATGTCGATATTCTGGTGAACAACTCTGGCGGTCCACCGCCGGCCACGGCGCAAGGCACCGCCGCCGCCGTCTGGCAGCAGCAGTTTTCGCTGATGGTGTCCTCGCTGATTCAGTTGACCGACAAAGTACTGCCTGCCATGCGCCAGCGGGGCTGGGGACGGATTATCACTTCCACCTCCTCCGGGGTGATTGCGCCGATTCCCAATCTGGCGCTGTCGAACGCCCTGCGTATGAGTTTGCTGGGCTGGTCAAAAACGCTGGCAACCGAGGTGGCGGCGGATGGCGTGACGGTTAACGTGCTGGTGCCGGGACGTATTGCTACCGATCGGGTTAGCCAACTGGACGCCATCAAAGCGAAGCGGGAAAACAGCACGGCGGATGCGGTCGCAGAAAAGAGTCGTCAGGGGATCCCGGCAGGCCGTTACGGTGCACCCGCAGAGTACGGCGCAACGGCGGCGTTTCTTGCCAGCCAGGCGGCCAGTTATATTACCGGTACGGTATTGCGGGTCGATGGCGGGATGATTGACGCGATTTAACCCTCAGGATCTGTAGCGGCGTGATTTATCACGCTATTCCAATCGCGCTGGCGTAAAACCCGCGCGATTAATCGCGCCGCTACAGACAGGAGCGCGATTTTTTATCGATTAATGGCGGCTGGCACAACCGCATTCCGACATTTCACCATGGACATGTTTACCGTGATGTGAATGACGTACCTGCAATTCGCCCTGCTGCCATGTCCCGCTGGCATCAACACGCTGTTCCAGCAGACGATTTATCGCTTCAGCCACCAGCAAATCCCGGCGCGGTGCCCAACTGGTAAGGTGCCAGGCTGAAGAGCGTGCCTCATCAACATCATCAAAACCAACCACGCCGATATGCACGCCCTGACCGAAGTCCCGCACCGCCTGCATAGCACCAAACGCCAGTACATCATTTTCGCAGAACAACGCATTGATACGTTCAGCAGCGCGCGCTTTTTTCAGGTAGGTCATCATCGCCTGGTACGCCAACTCGCGGTCGTCGTTACCCGCCACTAATTGTTGATCCAGCGTTTTATCTGCCGCCTTGAGACTGGCGGCGAAACCCTGCATCTGACGCGGTGGCGTCTGGGTTTCACGTCCATGCATAAAACCAAAGCGCTGATGCCCCTGAGCCAATAACAGGCGACCTATTTCTTCCCCCGCCGCGTAGCCATCCTCGCGCAGCGCCCGCTCGCCACTTAGCCAGATAGCCGGGATCGACGCCGTCTCCTCGCCATACAGGGCGGTGAGGAAAATCAACCCCGTGATCCCCAACTCGCCAGCCTGATTGAGTAACTTCAGGTAATGCTCGCGTGAATCGATGTTGAGCAGCAAGCTCAGACAACCCCGCGCGTTCAGTTGCCGCGTCACTTCATTCAGCATTTTTACGCTGTTGGGATTGGTGAACTCGTCACTGACGATGCCAATAACCGCTGTTGCCATGAATTGCCTCTCCAGAAAAAAGGTTAGCCGCGACGGGTCAACGCCAGACGAATCCCCAGGCCAATAAAGGTGATGCCCACCACCCGATCCAGCAGACGCTGCATCGCCGCATTTTTCGCTACTGCGCTGGCCGCGCCACCGGCCACCAGGGCAAAACAGGTATCCGTGGCAAAACCGATCAGTGCATAAGTTAAACCAAGAATCAGGAAGGACTGCGCATGATGTGCACCGTCAATCACCACGAATTGCGGGAAAAAGGCGATAAAAAACAGCAGCACTTTAGGGTTGGTGATGGAGGTAATCAGGCCACGCGACAGCAGGCTGCGGGTACTGGCGGTGGTTTTAGCGACCGGTTCGTCAGCGCTGGATGCGGCCTGTTGCCGCATCAGCGTGCCCCATACCATTTTGCTGCCGAGAAAAATCAGATACGCGGCACCGATATACTTGATCACCGTAAACAGCAGCGGCGAGGCGGCAATTAGCGCGGTCAAGCCGATGGCGCTGGCAATCGCATGGGTACAACTGCCCAGCGCCACCCCGGCCGCCGAGATCACCCCGGAACGTCGTCCGTTCGCCACGCTTTGCCCCACCACATATGCCAGATCAGGACCGGGCGTAATGCACAGTAAAAACACCGAGGCGAGAAAAAGAGGGAAATGCATGATGTCCAGCATGGGGCGCTCCTGTAGGTCGATTTTAACCAAATCATAACAGGAATCGCTCTCATGTGGCTGTTGAGATTGATGTAAAATAATCAGGCGTTAATGATAAATATTATCAATTACGCTGAAGCCATCACGCCTTTATTTTTATATTAAGGTTCGATTAATCTTCATCTGAAAAAATTCATACCATCACCCTGCCGTCTGATGAAGGTTAATAGTATGAAAGTCAATCTCTGGCGTAGTCTCCCCCATGAAGATGCCCCATTCTTCCGCTTATTACATATTATTGTGGCGGTATTAATTCTCGCACAGATTATTAACTCCAATTTCACCGAGCGGGAAGCGCTGGATGAACACTCACTGGTAACGGTTATTACCTGGTTGCATATTGTTTCTGGTCTGGGATTAATTGTGCTGGGAGTGGTCATGCTGGCGTGGATGTTTTCCCAACGCGGATTTCGCTGGTACTTTGCCTGGTTGAGGGCTGACTTTCGCGCTATCCGTCAGGATTTACTGACGTTGGTAAAAGGTCGACTCCCGGAGGCGCAGTCAGGTGGAATTGCCGCCACCATTCAGGGATTGGGGGTGGTTTCATTGTTGGCAGTAGCCATTACCGGCGGATTATGGTTTGCCGTTTACAATAGCCAGGGCGCATCCTCCACGCTGGCGCATTCCCTGCTCCACTGGCATAAATTTCTCACCACCTTTATTGAAATCTATTTTTATGCGCATGGCGCAATGGGTATTTCGCATATTTTGCTGGAGAGTTATCATCGCTATTCAGCAGGAAAATGATAGGGCCATCGCCGTATCGGCAGGAAAATATAAACACCACGACTGGACACACAAAAACCTTTCGTTTCTGTGTGTCTGGATAATTAGAACTGAAGAGTGGGGATCGATTCGACATGGCTAAAGATAGTCAAGCCCGCCTCCCGCCCAATCCGCACATCATTATCCGCCCCCGCCGAGGCACCCGGCAGACGCAGAATCGCCTCGCAGCAATGAATTAAGCGATGAGCAACCGGATAGAGAAATTGTTGGCTGATCTCATCACCGATGAATGCTGACCCTGCCACCCGAGACAACGGTAATGCCAGCCACTCGCCAATCACCGGCGTATGCCCCTTACGATAAACCGCCAACGCGACCTGCTCCATGTTGCGCAGGTTGGCATGAATCAATGCCTGATCGCCATTAGTGCCACTGCGTACCGGACCGGCTAATAAAATCAGCATGTTGTCTGCTCCCCCTGCAGGCGCAACGCCAGGTGTTGCAGCAGCATGATGGTTTTTGCATCCATTATCTCCCCGCGTTCAATGGCCTGGAGAGCCAGAGTCAGCGGCCATTCCAGTACTTCAATATCTTCGCCTTCTTCGGCTAATCCCCCTCCCTGACCGCTACGATCCTTGTCCTGATACTCCGCGAGAAAGAAATAGAGTTTTTCTGTCACCGACCCCGGACTCATAAAGGCTTCGAACACTTTTTCGATACGCTGAATGCGAAAACCGGTCTCTTCCTGCGCTTCCGCGATGATGCGCTCCTCGGGTGATGCATCGTCCAGCAGCCCCGCCGCCGCCTCAATCAGAAATCCATCGTGACCATTGAGGTAGATCGGTAAACGGAACTGACGCGTCAGCACGACGCTGTTTTTATCGCGATTGAATAACAACACCACTGCGCCGTTGCCGCGATCGTAGGCTTCGCGGCTTTGTTCCTGCCAGTGGCCATCGGCCCGTAAGAATTCGAAGGTGTATTTTTTTAATGTGTACCAGTTATCCGAGAGCAGCTGTTCCCGAAGATTCCTGACTCGCGATGCTGTGGGTTGCATGATTTACTCCTGTGAAGGTGACATTTTTTACGCTAGCATGCATAATCGTGCACATACAAGCACAATCAGGAAAAAAGACGCATGTTATCCAGTCAACGAAAACAGCACATTCTCACCCTGCTCGCCACGGAAAAGCAGGTGCAATCCAGCGAATTGAGTCAGCGCTTTGCCGTTTCTGAAGACTCTATTCGTCGTGATCTCAGGGAATTGGCCGCCGAGGGGTTAATCCAGCGCGTGCATGGCGGCGCGTTGCCGGTCTCGCCCGCGATTGCACCGTTTGAAACACGCAAAAACGTGCAAATAAGCTCAAAACAGCAGATTGCGCTCAAGGCGGTGCAACTGATTCAACCGGGTCAGGTGGTGATCATTGACGGCGGCACCACCACGGCAGAGATGATCAAACTGCTGCCCCAGGATCTCCCCTTCACCGCAGTGACACACAGTCCGAGTATTGCGATGGGGTTGCTGCATTTCCCGCGCGTTGAGGTGATCATTATCGGTGGCCGCCTGTTTCGGCACTCCGTCGTGACCGTCGGCGCAGAGATGCTGGCGTCGATTGCGCGCATCAATGCGGATCTGTTTTTTATGGGCGTGACCGGCGTACATAAAACGGCCGGCCTGACGACCGGCGATTACGAAGAAGCGGGTGTGAAACGTGCGCTGGCGGGCAGAGCCGCTGAAACGGTGGTCATGGTCTCGCAAGAAAAGATGAATTCAGCGTCAGCCTTTGCCATTGGCGATCTCTCCCTTGCCAGTACGTTGATTGTTGACGAACCGCTGGATGCAGAGATGGCACAGTTGCTGGCGAAAAAACACGTCAGCGTAATTTAGCCAGGCGGGTGAATTTTTGTTCCCGCAGGGTTTGTCCCCATTGATCGCCCTGCCATTCTTCGGTCAGGGTGAAACCAAAAGATTCATACAGGCGACGAGCGGCATCCAGCCCGCTGAAGGTCCACAGCTGCACGGCGCTGAATGCCTGTTCATCACAAAATGCCATCGCTGCGCTAAGTAGTTGCCGCCCCACACCTGCGCCGCGACAACCGTCATCCAGAATAAACCAGCGCAGATGCGCGTCGTTATTGCCCAGACCTTCGCCATCAATCGCTACTGAACCCACAATACGTCCCTGTTGGCAGGCGACCCAGATTTGATTGCGCGGCGCAGCCAGACGTCCGGCAAATTCCGCCAGGCCGCTGGCGACCTTGCCTTCAAAAAAATGGCCAAACCCATGCTGACGCGCGTAGTAGCAGCCATGCATCTCAGCGATCCGGCCGATTAATCCGGGTTGGTAGCCGGTGGTAATGGTGATCTCCGGGGTGACAGAAACCTGATGACGACGAGCCTGAAGCGCCCGGGCATAAGCAGATAGTCCCTGTGCGACCGCCTGTTGCTGTTGCTGATTCAGTTGCGCCAGTGCCTCCACCACCTGCGTGGTGCCATAGGCATTTATGCTGGCGACGCTGGCCTTGCCTTGCTCAGTCAGCACCAGTTGCTTCATCCGCGCATCCTGGGTTGAAGGTAACTCGGCTAACTCTCCGGATTTAATCAGCTTAGCCAGCATGCGGCTAACACTGGATTTTTCCAGTCCAAGAGTCTGAACCAATTGCGCGGCCGTCATACCTTCATGACTGGCGACTTCCAGCAAGGTATGTACCGCAGAAGCGGAGTAGTCGGTCGCCGCCAGGGTGGTTTGCATAAACCCCAGCTCGCGTACCATCAGGCGCGAGGCAGCACGAATCGTTTGAATAAGGGCTGAGTCAGTCATGTTAATCAACAAAGGTCAAAAAAAGGTTGTATCATACAACCACCTTTGCGTTCTCTGTGTCAAGTAACGAAAACTCGCCACCGTAAAACTTATTTTCTTATGGCATCGTTATCAATGAGGGATGCCGCATAACATTGGGTGTTGAGCGACAAGATGTCTGCTTTCTTCTCTCCGGCAGCAATATACTCTACGGAAATGACACAATTCGTCGTGGACATTATCGAGTGATTTATTGCAGGGTCATTGTCGTCGGCAACGACCGAACTGTTGAGGAATGAAGGGCCGGACGGCAGTAAAATAGAGGTATTTTTTATTAGCAACTTACCCCCCTCATCAATCTCCGCCATATTATTGACTTCGTAGCCAGGAACATGGATGCGCACGCGTTTGATAGCAACATCCACTTGTCCATGATTGGAAATCAATAGCGATAAATTTTTAGGTGAACTGCTGACGATTGACGCGCCTACATCAATTTGTTTACTGAAATAAAATTTATCCGCCAAAAAAGCCATGCCAGAGAAAAATATTGCGGCAGCAGCAAGAAATTCTGAAACCAGGGTTATTCTTTTCGCCAGAGTGCTCATCGTGTAAATCCTTCTACTTTTTATATTGCCGCATTATAACCAGCAGCGCGCCGTTATTAAATATTCTCGCGTGGCTATCTTTAGCCTGCCGGACGAGATAGATTTGTGACAGACAAAAACCATAACTTAAGGACAGATAGATGGCTTTTACACAAATCATTGCCCGACTTCCGGCTGACAATTGCGCAGCAGGCCTCACCACTGCGTCACTGGGGGCACCCGATGCAGAGCTAACCCGTCGGCAATTCTGGGATTATCTTAACGCCATGCTCACGCTCAGATTAAAGGTGACGCTGCTACCCGCCGAGACAGATTTCCCTGACGCGCATTTTGTTGAAGATACTGCGGTGGTGCTGCCTGAACTGGCGGTGATTACCCATCCTGGTGCAGCTGCACGGGCAGGCGAAGTTGAGTCAATGAAAGCGGTGCTGAAAGATTTTCGCCCACTTAAACTGATGAGCGATCAGGGCACGCTGGAAGGCGGCGATGTGATGCTGATTGATAAAGCGTTTTATATCGGGCTGACCACGCGCACCAACGAAGCCGGTATCCGCGAATTTGCCAGTCTGGTCGAACCCTTTGGTTACAGTGTCACTGCGGTAGAGGTGGATGAAGGACTACACCTGAAATCGGCGATTAACTATGTCGGTAAAAACACGCTGATCTCAACAGAAAAATTTGCCCGTCTGCCGCAATTCTCTCAATACAATCATTTGGTTATTCCCGATGATGAGATCTATGCCGGTAATACCTTATTGATCAATGGCACCCTGATTACCCCAAGCGGTTACCCCGCCACGCTGGCGCAGCTGCGCACCCTGGATATGCCGATTGTCCAACTGGATACCAGTGAAATCCGCAAGATGGACGGTGGACTGACTTGCCTGTCCCTGCGTTTTTAACTTGACGAGATGTCAGGGCAACGCGAACCGCCCTGGCATCCTGAATTTACTTTTTATCAACACCCGGCGGTAAAACCCTGGCGTGTTTATTTAATTATAAACCGCACGCATTGCTCATAGAATTCTGTGATCCACTTCAAATAATTATTTATCTGACAAGAATCGTTGTGAAAACCCCCTTCTTTGTTATGCAAATGCACATTGCCTTATAAGCCAAACAACCTTATCGTTTTCATATTGAAAAATAACTCACGACTTTTAATTAAACACTGTTTTATGCAAACGCTAAAAACGTTGCCAGAATGTAAATAATTAATTTACTCCAGCCGCCTGTGACTTGAAGAATTCATTATTTGCATTTTTAATTTCAAGGTGGTGTATCATGGTTCAGCTTAATAATGTCGCGGCTATTGCGACCGCAAAAAAGACCAATATCAGGTGGCATATTGTCATTACGCTTTTTATCATCACGGCGGTCAGCGTAGGTGACCGCTCAACCTTGGCTATTGCCGGTAAAGATATGTCTGCCGCGCTCGGCATCAACCCCGGTCAGATGGGTTGGGTGTTCTCCGCCTTTGCCTGGGCATATTGTCTGGCGCAGATTCCCGGTGGCTGGCTGTTAGATCATTTAGGATCGAAAAAAGTTTATTTATCCGGCTTGTGTCTGTGGTCAATCTTTACCTTATTGCAGGGTTTTGTAGATATTTTTCACGGCTTCGGCGCCACTGTCTGTTTTACCGTGCTGCTGTTTCTGGTTGGTCTGTGTGAAGCCCCGGTGATGCCGGGTAATAGCCGCTTCGTCGCTGACTGGTTCCCTTCGAAAGAACGCGCCACCGCCGCCGCAATTTTTAATTCGGCACAATACTTCGCCACCGCGATTTTTGCACCGATCATGGGATGGTTGACTCTGAATTATGGCTGGCAATCAATTTTTATCTTTATGGGCGTGCTGGGCATCGTGATTACCTTTTCTGCGGCCCGCGTGGTACATAACCCGTTAAATCATCCGCGCGTTAACCGTGAAGAGATTGACTATATTCGCCAGGGTGGTGCACTGGTGGATATGGATCAAAGCAATGTTAAAACGCGTCCGGGGATCGACCTCAAAGCATTTAAGCAATTGGTCACCAATCGTATGTTACTGGGCGTTTATCTCGGCCAGTATTGCATCAACGTGTTGACGTTCTTTTTTATTACCTGGTTTCCACTCTATCTGGCGATGGAAAAAGGACTCGACATCAAAACGGTCGGTTTTATTGCCGCCATTCCAGCCATTTGTGGCTTCCTGGGTGGCCTGATGGGTGGCGTTATTTCTGACCGTATTTTGCGCATCACCAAATCTCTGTCTGTCGCCCGCAAAACCCCGATTGTTCTTGGTATGCTGCTGTCCATGGTGATGGTGTTCTGTAATTATGTCGATTCGATTTATCTGGTGGTGTTGTTTATGTCCTTAGCCTTTCTTGGTAAAGGCATTGGTGCCTTGGGTTGGGCCGTCATGTCCGACACCGCGCCCAAAGAAATGGCTGGGGTTGCCGGTGGCCTCTTTAACTTGTGTGGCAACTTCGCCGGGATTATTTCACCGGTGGTGATTGGTTACATCGTCAAAGCGACCGGACATTTTGAATGGGCGCTGGTATTTGTGGCCATTCACGCGTTAATTGCGATTTTCAGCTTCGTGGTGATTGTTGGCCCCATCAAACGTATCGAACTGAATAAAGCCTCATAAGCACCACCGATAAAAACAGGTAGCCGCCAGACGCGGGTACCTGTTTAACCTTTTCACGCCGCCACGCTTTTATCTGGCAAATACCGCCATCCCCGACTATTATCAGCCTGACTTGTCACCCATTGATAACTAAGGAGGATAATTATGTTGACGTGTGAATTGTTTCTTTTCTCACACCTCTACAGTAATTGGTCCCGCTCAGGCCTTACCGGTATCGTGCTGCGATAATCCGCCCTGAGCGAAGTTACTGAAAATTTAATTCCCTTCCCTCCGGCTTACCGGGTTGTCGTCAGCGGTTTTTGACGTCAGGCGTTTGCTCGCCTGCAACTTATGAGTAAGCACATGAGCACATTACTATCCGCACACGCAGTGGGCTTTGATAATGCCTTCGGCACCCTGTTTGACAACATCTCATTTAGCCTGAAAACCGGCGATCGTATTGGCCTGCTGGGCGCAAACGGCTGCGGCAAAAGCACCCTGTTGAAAATTCTCAATCGGGAGCTGGATGCCAGCCACGGGAGTCTGTCGCAGGCCAGCCACTGTCAGGTGGCAAGAATTGAACAACAATTACCCTCGCCGCTGTTGCAGGTGTCACTGCTGGACGCGGTGGTCGCACAACTCCCGCCCGCACAGCGGCAAAGCGAAAGCTGGCGGGCGGAGGCGCTTCTGGCCAGCCAGGGGTTTAGCCCGCTACAGCAATCGCAAACCACCGCCACGCTCAGTGGCGGCCAACATATGCGTTTATTGCTGGCACGCGCGTTGATTATGCAGCCCGACCTGCTGTTACTGGATGAGCCGAGCAACCACCTCGATTTGCCGACGCTGTTGTGGCTGGAGCGCTTCTTGCAACAGTGGGATGGCAGCTTTGTGTTGGTATCGCATGACAGCACCCTGCTGGATCGGGTGACCCAGAGCAGCTGGTTTTTGCGCGATCAGACATTGCAATGCTTTGCGCTGCCGTGCTCAGCCGCACGTGAGGCACAGGCACAGCAGGATGAAGCCGATGCGCGTCGTTGCCAGGCGGAGCAAAAGGAGATTGATCGGCTGGCGAAAAGTGCGCAACGTCTGGCGATCTGGGGTCGGACTTATGACAACGAGGGTTTGTCACGCAAAGCCCAGCAGATGGCAAAACGGGTCGACTGGTTGAAAGAGGTTCAGACCAGCGTGACCCGTGGCAGCCCATGGCGCTTGCAGCTGCACGGTACAGCGTTGGATGCCGACCGCGTGCTGGCACTGCCGGAAATGGCGGTTCGACCATCCGCTGCGGGTGAGGTGCTGTTTTCATTGCCCGAATTACAGGTGAAAAGTGGCGACCGTATTGCTCTGGTGGGACACAACGGTTGTGGTAAATCGACGCTGTTACGCCATTTATGGCAACGATATCAACAGCAGCCAGAGGCGTGGTTCCATCCCCGCGTCCAGTCCGGCTACTACGACCAAAGCCTGAAGCAGTTAGCCGATGAAGACACGCTGATCGCTGCGCTGGCACGATTTGCCGCTTTCAATCACCAGCAGGCCAAAAAGGCACTGATCGCCGCAGGCTTTCCGTTTCAGCGTCATCAACAATCTGTGGCTTCGTTAAGCGGTGGAGAGCGTTCTCGTCTGTTATTTGTCGGCCTTTCTCTGTCCCGTTACTCGTTGCTGTTGCTGGATGAACCCACCAACCATCTCGATATGGCGGGCAAAGAGGAGCTGGCGCTTGCACTGAACCACTTCGCGGGGGCGGTCATTCTGGTCACCCATGACCGTGCCCTGATGACGCAAAGTTGCAATCGCTTCTGGTTAATTGAACAGCAACAACTGACAGAATGGCCGAGTATGGCGGCCGTGGCCGACCGAATGACCGCCGCACAGCCTTTGCCGTCTCCACCAGCCGTCCCGGTTGCAGCAACACCTAACGTCACCGGGGATGAGGACGTTCTGTTAGCCACGTTGCTGGATTTACAACAGAAACTGGCAGATGACCTACAGCGCAAACCGAAACATCAGAAACCCACGCTCCAGGCGGAGTGGCAACAGCAAATCACCCGTCTGAGTGCAGAACTTGGCTTGCTGTAAACCCGGAGTGCTCCGTCCTCACCGGACGGAGCTACACGGGTGCATTCAATCGTGTCGTGACGGTTTGCGCCGTTTTCATCAACTGCGCTGCCGGATTGCGCCCAATCAGTACAAATTGATACCCCCCATGACGCCACCAGACCAGATTCATCCCGTGGCGTTTTTCCTCCATCAGGCCGCTGGATGGCATCTGCATGTCGCGTGATATGCACAGCGCCATCGGGCCATAATTGTGGTGATTCCATGCAATCTGCGAGATCAACGCATCGTCATAACGCAACATGCGCACGCTTTTTAACTCCGCTTCCGGCAGCGTTAATTGCGCCAACGTCAGATTGATGTCCAGCTCACGGGCTGTCCGTGCCAGGGAGTGCTGCAACATCTGCGGTGAATTATCCACATCCGCCAGCGTTTCCGGGCTATACAGCGACATATACTGCGCCTCCAGCTCACGAATGGCGGCGCTTTCATCCGGTTTTGCCAGCGGGTGTACCAGATACCCTACCGCCGTCCCCGCCAGCAAAAAACCTAACGATGCGGCGATAAAGGTACGGCGACTCACCTGTGCCGTGGACTGTGCCGGGAGGGGGGGTGTCTGTGCCAGCAACTGGGCTAACTGTTGCTGCATGCGGGGTTCCGGTGCCTGATCGAGCATCAGACCAAACGCCTCAGCAAAAGGTTGATTACTTTTCATCAGTTCTGCGGTGCGGGCAGAGAGTTCCGGATTGCGCTTCAGCTCTTTTTCGAATGCCTGCGCATCATCCGTGCGCATTTCACCGTCGAGCCAGGCAACGATGGCTTCATCAGAATAGGGAAAACTAAATCGGATCGCTGTCACAACCGTTGCTCCTGTGCCGACGGCCCGCCATGCACCGCGTTCGCCAGCATGGCACGCGCAGCAGCCAGACGGCTCATGATCGTGCCCACCGGCACAGCCAGCGTTTCCGCCGCTTCCTGATAAGTAAATCCTTCGACATACACCAGAAACACCGCATTGCGTTGCGCTTCCGGCAGTTGACCGACGCGCTGCATCACCTTCACATACTGCATACGTTCCTCATTCTGTTGCTGCTGATCCGGCGCGATTAACTCTTCACTGGCAACAAACCCTTGCCCCATCCGCACTCGTTGCGCGCGCAATTCGTTGATCCATACCGAGTGCAACACGCTAAACAGCCAGCGGTCGATGCGTGTTCCCGGAGAGAATTGGGCGCTGCGCTCCAGCGCCCGCACGCAGGTAGATTGCACCAGCTCTTCGGCCACATCGCGGTTACGCGACAACACCATCGCGTAACGCCACAAACGTACCAGATGCGCAGCCAGATGCTGGCGGACTTCAGTACTGGTGATTTTCCCATCCTCCGCTGAACAGCATCATCACGACTCCGGATGCCCATCAATAGCGGCTTGCAGGTCGCGATACTCTTCACAATTCACGCCACATAACGTTTTGATAACCGCCAGTTGCTCTTTCGCCAGATCCGGCCTGCCTTTGGTCATCCAGGCTTCCCCCAAATACTCACGTACCTTGGCGTAATGCGGGTCGAGCGCGATCGAACGTTGATAATAGCGCATCCCCTCATCGGTGCGGCCCAGTTTGCGCGTGGCATAACCACGATAATTCCACGCCTCTTTGGTGTCTGGATTTTTCAGGGTATCCAACAAGTTAAGCGCCGCCTGATACTCACCTTTCTTCGCCAGATGGTAAGCGTAGTTGGTGCGGTCTTGATCGCTCAACGAACTGGTTTTATCCGGCACACAGGTTTTGGATTTACTGTCCCAAACCTGGCCTTTTGGACAATCCGGCGTTTTGCTTTCACTGCTATCATCCCCGGCAGCAAAGGCTGCGGGCAGATGCAATACCGCCAGCAAAGCAGGCAGGACCAGCCAGCGAACAGCGTTGATCGTTTTCATCATTCATCCTCAGTGGTGGCGCGCAACGGCAGCATACGGCGCAGCACGTTGTCACGCAGAACATAGTGATGGAACAAGGCAGCCAGCGCGTGTGCACCCGCCAGGAGAATCAAGGCCCAGGCAACATTGTTATGCCAACCCGCCAGCGTGTGACGCAATGCGGTATCAACCGTGATAAAGGGCGGAATCGTAAACAGACCAAAAAACTGAAACGGTTCCTGTTGTGACCAACGAAACAGAAAACCCAGCGCCACCTGCGTAAACAGCAACACATACAACGCGCCATGTACGGCATGCGCCATCAGGCGCAATCCCAGGCTCTCTCCTGACGGCGGCATGGCAAGATCAGCCTTGCGCTGGCTGTAGATACGCCACACGGGGCGAATGACCATCACCAGAGCCAGTAAAATACCCAATGAAATATGCCAGGCCTGTAAGCCTTTACGCAGCGGGGTGCCACGTTCGAGCTGTTCCCAGATATGTGCCGAGGCAAAGAGAAAAATAACGCTAAATGCGGTGATCCAGTGCAGCAACAAGCTAATAACATCATAGCGCTGACGCTGAACGGTGATCGCTGGAGACGACATGTGATTTTCCCGATTAATGACCTTGATACCGAGTAAACACCTCAGCATCGATTTCTATTCGGAAAAAATGTGCTTTTTTTATTGTCCGGCCAAACAGCCAGCAAAATCAGGTTGTTGGCTACAGGCAATGTGGTGATTAATCCGCGTCATCATGTAGTCAAAAAACGGATTGGAGTTGGCACGCATCAGCGTATCCAGCCCAACAGTCAGGGTGTTGGTTTCACCGCGTAATGCGATCGCACCAAGACTGATGCCTGACTGATTTTTTTCCGTGGGTTGCAGCCCATACAAAGAATCCGTCAGGGGGAATGGCACCGCCACATGAGAAAGGGAATACATCCCTGGCGGCCAGGCGATATGCAAGGGTTGTACCGTTGCGGTCAGTTGGTCGGCAGGGGTGGTGCGCGCCTCGGTTTCAGCGGTGCCGGGCGTCACGTTGGTGATGACGGTTGTTGCCCAGGGACGTGGTGCGGCGGGTAACAGATTACTGACGGCGTTGTTGAGATCCGGTCGTAACAATGCACGCAATTCTGATGCCTGATTAATATCGAAGATCACCAGTTGATTACCGCGACTTTGCAGATAGCGATACAGCGACGCCACTACCGCGCGAGTACTGACGGTGGAATCCATCACCGACTGGAACGTCAGTATCGGTGCCAGGTGAGCCAGTCCCTGTTGACGTGATTGCTGCAAAATCTGTTGCTGTAACGCCTGGGTCAACAGCCATGACTGGCGTGCCGCTTTGACCGGAAACGAATTGTATTTATACGGGTTAAACTCCGGCATGACATTGAGCCAGGCCGCTTTGGCAAATGCCGGTAGGATTGCGGGTAGTCCTGCGAGGCCGGCAAAGCGGGCAAACGTTGTCACGCCAATCATCGGCGACAACAGCACGATCTGTTGTGGCTGCCGTAACTCAGGCTGAGTGAGCGCATCCAGCGCATACTTCATCACCAATGCGCCCCCGTTGGAATACCCCACCAGATGCAGCGGTACGTCCGTGCCAGCCAGCCGGGTTGCCTCGCGCACCGCCAGTCGGGTCACCGCCAGCCACTGCTCCCAGTTCACGGTGGTTAACGCGCCAGGGGCGGTACCATGTCCCGGCAGGCGCGGCACCACCGCCACAAATCCTTGCTGGCGATAATCTTCTGCCAGATAGCGCATGCTGTAGGGCGCATCCGTCAGACCATGCAACAGCACCACCGCACCGCGCGGTGTACCCTGCGGCAGCAAAATAAACGATCGATTCCAGTCAGGCTGAAAACGTGCCGGATACACCAAGCTCTGCGCGTAATAACGATTGAGCGGGGTTTTTTCATCGTCGCTCAGGGTGTCGGAGATGTCGCGCTTCATCTGCGCAAAAATCAGGGTTTCGCGTGCCTGATAATCGGCAAAGGTGGCGTGATCGATCTCTTGTTCGCTCATCTCATCGGCTGACCAGGTATGCCAGCGATGCAATGGCGCGCCGCGTTCTGACTGATAGATCCGGGCAACGAAGAAAATAATGGCGATGAGCACGAGGCCCGCCAGCAAAAATTTCAACAGCGCGATCAGGGTCGGCCCAGGCCGATTCAACCACTGTCTTACGCGTGCCATCGCCATAGCATTTTCCGTTAGTTAAAAACCAATGCGGAGCCACGCAAACAGCACGTTGCCGTTATTGTAGGTACCTGGGATATACGTAAATTGCACGGTAGCGCGTTTATAACCCACAGAGAAAAGCGGCAACACAATCGGCAGCGGCACATAATTCGCAAAGTCATCGCGCGCGGTAATCCCGGCCGTCAGGCCCAGTCCGAGGCGGAAGTCACGCGCATTATCGAGATACCACCCCTTTTCCCAGCCGTAACCGACTATCGGCTGCCATTTATTATGTGAGTCTTTGAACATCATGGCGTAGAGCGCGCTCCAGTTGCCCTCTTCATTATAACGGGAGACGCCAAATCCACCGCCCCAGGGGGTTTCATTGTACTTATCGGTTTTTTCTTTGTCGTAAGCAAAACGGGCATGCCAGGCAATGAATGGCAAGTAGAGATCGTAATTTTGTGGTTGTTCCCAGGTCTGGGAAATATCATTGGTTAACCAGTTCCAGCCGTCACTGATTGTTCCTTCAGCCTTAGCCGGTGACACACAGAAAAGCAGTACCATAGACAAAGCTGCCAAAAAACTTCGCATGGTTTATCCTTAAGAAACATTCAAATAGAGCTTAAAGTCTGGGAAGTTTCTGACGGATTTGCAAATCAAGACGCAGAGATTATTGTTTCTGGTCAGGTTGTGTTAATTTTTTTCCATTAATTCGCGCACCGTTGAGATAAATTGCGGCCAGTGACGGAAACGAATGGCGGGCATATTGGCATGGCGATGCGATTTGAGCGACTGAACAAATGCCGCCGCCTGGACCGCGATTTCATGATTGTGATGCATATTCTGGTCCTCTCACGGATGATGTCTGTCGCAAGCGGCCGCACCACGGCGGCCGTTGGCGACCACGATCATTTTGTCAATTCAGCGGACAGGTAAGCACCGTTATCCACGCGAGCGCCGGTAATTTTATAAGATGCACCTGCTTGTTTTGCCTGAGCGGCGATTTTGGCTTCCGCGCCATCCAGCGTAGAGGCAGAGGCGGTGATACTTTGCGCGAAGCTGCCAAAAGAAACCAGTGACAGAGCCGCAACTACTACGAAAGTTTTGATAGATTTCATGGTCATTTCCTCAGCGAGATTTTTTAAGTTGTGGAGCGTTGTGCCCCGATGTGAGAAAGAATAGACCTGTCACCCGATGAGTAACAGCCGGGTGTTTTGCTGAAATAAATCAAAAAAATTGAACGTGCGGGCGTGTCAGAGAAAACCGCCCTTCAGTCTAATGCTGGTCAGTTAAGCAATCGGTGATGACGCAGTCTGGTGCGTGGTGTCATAAAGGGCACAATCGTGAAGGCCATCGCCCCTCTGCTGCTGCAAAGGGCTATCCGCAGCGCTGAGGCTTTGACGTTGGGCCAGGAGACTCACGCAGGGATGCGTGAGTCAGTTCGGGGTGGACAGGGATGGACTTCCCCGAACGGTCCGTCGGCACGGCGTTGAAGCCGAAGGCACCGCGTCAGCGGCGCGAGGACTGCCCGGCAGCAGCAGAGGGGCGATGGCACACAGCAGATTACCCTTCAGTCAGGGTTTCGCACCGCGCAGGAACAAATCGACGCTGTTGATAACCATGCTTTTTATCTGCGCCTCAGTGTAACGTGGCAATTCTCGTTGCAGAAAAATTCCATCAATTTCAGCTTTGACCAGGGAGGTAAACTGTTGCGCTCGTAGCATCGGCTCCGCTTCGGTCAGTTCCCCGCGCTGCATTGCGTCGGCCATGACCTGCGCGAGTTTCAGCATACTTTCGTCAATACCGGCATCGAGAAACAACCGGCCAATATCTGAATGCCCTGCTTCACCGACCACGACACGGTAAATCTGCATCGCCTGGTTGTCACCGCCCAGAACTTTGAGCATGCCTTCACCAAACTGAATCAACGTCTGCTCAAGGCTTAACGCCGCACTGGCGGTGTCGCTTAACTGTGCCGCCGCTTCGTTAAGAAAACGTGTACTGTAAGTACGGACGACGGTTTCGAATAACGCTTCTTTCGAGACAAAGTAATTATAAAGCGTGGCTTTCGACCCTCCCACCCGCTTCGCGACTTCGTTCATGGAAGTACGTTCATAGCCCATTTCCTGAAATAAACGGGAAGCGGCGTCGATGATGGCCTGACGGCGTTCTTCAGTCAGCGTTCTCATTTTTTCCTCAGATGGATCTGTTTACCAAACCGTTCAGTTTAAGAAAGTGCAGTATGCCACATCTTCCCTGTTCAATACAGGCAGCCCCCTTTACCCTGCGGTTTGCAAACCTGGCTTCCCTGCCCGGTTTGCAACTAACAGATTCACTGACTGATGGCACGTTTTCTCCGCCACCACCACAGCACCAGCAGGATCGCTACCACGGCCACGCCCATCCCCACGCGTGCCAGCAGCATCAGCGGCGATGCCGCGCCACCGGCACGCAGGGTTTTCACCCGATCGGCGGTGATCTGCACCTGGCTGTGCCCCATGTCCTGCATCACGTAATTGGTGATGTCGGCAATCTGGGCATCGCTGAGCGAAGCGGCGAAGCCAATCATGCCCTGACCTTTTTCCGGCCAAACCCCCTGCAACACCGCCATCGCCACGTTATCTGCCGTTGGCTTATTCAGTACCGGATGGTTTTGCAGTGCCGGTAAGCCATGTAACCCCTGTCCTTGCAGGTTATGGCAGGCGGCGCAGTTGTTACGATACAACACTGCGCCACTGCTGAGGCTGGCCTGGGGCGTATCATCACCTTGTACCGGCGTCAGACCCGGCTGCACGACCGCCGCCGCGGTGCCTGTCTCTGCCGGTAGCAGATAGGTCGCGATCGCCTGGCGATCTTCCGGCGTCATCCGCGAGAAACTTTTATCGATCGCTTCCAGCATCGGTCCACCTGCCGTCGCACCATTGCTGGCATGTCCGGTCGCGAGGTAGTCAGCTAACATGGCGCGTGTCCAGTGCGACTTACCCTGTAGGGTCGCCGCAGTGATATCTGGCGCAAACCAGGTGCCGAGCGATGCGCCCTGAAGGTTGTGCGCCGACTGCTCCGCCATCAGGAAGTTACGTGGTGTATGGCAGGTACTGCAATGGGTTAACCCCTGCACCAGATATGCACCACGGTTCCACTCGTCTGATTGTGCGGCGTCTGGCTGGAAGCGTTGTTTATCGAGGAACAGCCAGTTCCACGCGGCCATGCTGAAGCGCAGGTTGAACGGAAACGGCAGCGCGGTTTTCTGCGGCTGCTCATCCACCGGTTGCACGCCGTGCATAAAGTAAGCGTACAGCGCCGCCACATCGTCATCGCTCAGCTTAGCATAAGCGGTATACGGCATCGCCGGATAGAGCTGACTGCCGTCACCACGCACCCCTTCACGCAGCGCGGCGGCAAACTGCGCTTCGCTGTAGTGACCAATTCCGGCGGTTTTCGACGGGGTAATGTTGGTACTGAAAATGGTACCCAGCGGGCTGGCGATGGCATGCCCACCGCTAAACGGCGCTTTGCCTTCCTCGCTATGGCAAGCACCACAGTCACCGGCAATCGCCAGATACTCACCGCGTTTGATCTGCGCGTTTTGATCGGCCGCCTGGGCCTGACCCGCGACCACCGCCAGCACGCCCGCGGCCAGCCATGTTTGCCATTGCTTAGCCATGTTGCGTCTCCTGCAAAATTTTATCAGCGGTGCGCAGTGCCAGCGCCATTGCGGTCAGGGTCACGTTACAGGTGCCGACCGTCGGCATCACGCCGGTGCCAACCATAAAGAGATTTTGGTGGTCGTGGGCGCGTCCCCACGCATCGGTGACGCTGGTCGCCGGATCGAGGCCCATCGACAGCGTGCCCGTGATATGTTGACGGTTTGAAAATTTGCCGCTTTTGCTGTGCTGGATATGGGTGCCGCCCAGTTTTGCCGCGATAGCGTCGTAGCATGCGCGGGTTTTTTCGGTGCCCTTCAGCTCATAGTCGCTGACGTTCCAGTACAGCGCTGGCGTCGGCAGGCCCAGTGCGTCTTTATTGCTGCTGAGCGTGACGCGGTTATTGGGATCGGGCAACTGTTCCATCGCGTTTTTGATACTCAAACGACGCGCCGCACGGAAGCGAATTTCCTCCTGCAATTTCTTACCGAAGAAGCCTTCTGCCAGTACCTCTTTGGTCACTGCGGCGACCTGTGAGGCGTTGGAGATATCGATACGGAACGGTGCATGTTCGCGGCGGAAATCGCCGTCACGAAATTGACCAATCGAGCATGGGCTGACCGGCCCACGGCCAGGCCAGATCTCTTCATCCACATCAAAGGTAACACCAATCGCCGGGTGGTCGCACAGGTTACGCCCAACGTTATCGCGCGCGTTGGCGATCCCTTGGGGGAATTTGTCGCTGACGGACATCAGCAGCAGCTTCGGCGTTTCAATGGCGTTGGCCGCCAGCACGAAGGTCTCTGCCGTCACGCGATGACTGACTTTGTTCCAGTCGTAGTAGTTGGCGGCAACAATCTTGCCCTGCGCATCGTGTTCAAGCTGGTACACCACCGCTTCGGTGATCACCTGTACGCCGCTGTCCTGCGCCTGTTGCGCCGCCAGACCACCGTGGTACTGCGCATCAATCGGACACAGCGGCATGCAGTTGTTATTGCCGCAACAGGCCGGACGGCCATCGTAGCTGTGGCTGTTACGTCCGGTGCTATCATCCAGCACGGTAAAATCCGGTGCCAGGCGGGCGGTGACGCGCTGTTGCAACCAGGACGCCGGTACCCGCTCCATCGGATAAGGTTTACTGCGTGGAGAGCCGTTATCAGGCGAACCGCCTACTCCGGCGATCACTTCCGCCTCGTAGTAGTAAGGTTCCAGCTCATCGTAACCAAACGGCCAGTCTTTACCCACGCCATACTGGGTCTGCTGACGGAAATCGTTGGGAACAAAGCGCCACAGCTGGGCCGCCCAGTGCCAACTGGTGCCACCGAACATGCGAATATACTGCGCCGCAAACGGGTGCGGCCCCAGTTGGTGCAGGTAATCATTGGGTTCCGGCGTGTAACGCGGCTGCGGTGCCAGCTCGGAAAACGGATATGGCGACATAAAGTCAGATTTGAACGCCGAGGCACGAAAACGCTCAACCAACTCGTCACGCCCTACTTTCGGGCCTGATTCCAGTAACAGCACAGATTTGCCGGCTTTTGCCAGTCGGGTTGCCAGCAGTGATCCATTGACGCCCGCGCCAATCACCACCACATCGGCAGAATTTTTATTATTCATTAACGACATTGCTCTTTAAAAATCAGGGCTGTTGCGCCCAGCTGCCACATTCGCCATACGAAAAACTCGGTGGCACCAGTTTGTCATTCACCAGTTGATTGGCGAGCGTGTTGACATAAGTGACGTACAGCGCATGTATGCCTTTGCCGACCACACCGTTGTACCAGCCGCCAAGAATCGCTTTTGCCAGCTTCTCGCTGGCGGCGTCACTGGCAGCAAAGGTCAAGTGGTCCTGTTGCAGCAAACCTGGCTGACTTTGCAGCAACGTTTTAAGTTGCGTCAGCCCGGCAGTGAAATCCTTTTGGGTCTGATTCAGGGCGATCAGCAGCGCATGGGCCACGGCGCTATTCAGGTTCTCCTGCTGGGTCAGCCATTGGGAAACCTGGATAAAATCCGCCTGCGTCGCCGCATTAGCCAGGGTTTGCGCCGCATTGAGGCGCGGCAGCGGCAACAGATGCCCCGCAGCGCTGGTGATGACCACCAATCCGGCCATCTTCAGCACGCGACGGCGTGAGTAGTGCTTCATATTATTTTCCAGTGGTAAGGGTTGAACGTTTACGCCGCCAGAGCAGCCAAAGGACTATGGCGATCGCTGCCAGCACACCTACAGCCACACCCAGTTGCGCCAGCAGTACCAGAGGTGACGCAGGGCCGCCACGCCGGATCTCCGCTACCTGCTCAGGTGACACTGTCACATCTTTGTTGCCGTAACGATGCAAAATCCAGTTCGACAGGGTGGCAACCTGCTGATCATTAAGATGGTTGAGCGCGTTAGGCTGCGCACCGAAGGGTGGCATAAACACATTGCCCTGCGCGCTATCGCGCTCGACACCAAACAGAATAGTCGCAATAAGATTAGATGAATTATGTTCTGCCGTGGCGCTGTTATGGAACAGGCTGGGATAGAAGCCATCTTTGGTGCCCTGCCCGCTGCTGCCGTGGCAGGAGGCGCAGTTACCCGAGAACAGCCGGGCACCTTCATCACTGACTGGCGTGGCAAACGCGTCACCACGGAAGGCCGCGAGGTTGTTGCCAGGCGTTCCCTGCGTGAAGCGTGTAGCGCCAGACGCAAAGGCGGTATGATCCGGCACACTCTGCATATACTCGGCGATCGCCGTCAGATCGGCATCTGACAGATGCTGGAAACTGTGGGTGATGGCTTCCGCCATGCTGCCCGCCGCCTGTGCCTTGCCAGCCAGACGGCCAGTGCGCAGGTAAGTCACTAACTCTTGCTGTGACCACTGGCCAATACCGCTGACCGGATTGGCGGTAATGTTCGGCGCGTACCATGACCCCACCTGCGCACCGGTAAAGGCCGCCGCGGTTTTCTCCTGCATCAGGAAACCACGCGGGGTATGGCAGGTGCTACAGTGTGCCGCCCCTTCCACCAGATAACGGCCCCGGTTCCAACTGGCGGTTTGCGAGGCGTCTGGCTGATAGCCTGGTGCATTCAGGAACAACGCGTTCCAGAACATCATGGAGAAACGCAGGTTCAGCGGGAACGGCAGATGCGTCTGCGCCGTAGGACGATCGACCGCCTGTACGCCTGACATAAAATAAGCATACAAGGCATGAATATCCTCGTCGGTCAGCGTGGCGTAAGCGGTATAGGGCATTGCCGGATAAAGATGCGCACCGTCGGCACGAATCCCCTTACGCAGCGCATCAGCAAACTGTTGCTCACTGTAGTTGCCGATCCCGTCCGTTTTCGACGGTGTGATATTGGTGGCAATGATCTCACCGACCGGCGAAGCAATGGCTTTACCTCCGGCAAATGGCTGCGCCGCTGATGCGCTATGGCAGGCGGTACAGTCGGAGGCCACCGCCAGATATTCCCCCTTCTTCACCAGCGCATCATCACTGGCGGCATGTACCGCACCCGCGACGCAAGCCAGCATCAGTGCCAGTGCGGCAGGTTTTAACTTCCGCATCATCACGCCTCCTGTGCCTGTTTGACGATGGCATCAGCGGCTTTGAACGCCAGTGCCACCATGGTCAGGGTGCTGTTACCGCATGCGGTACTCGCCATCGCACCCCCACCTGGCAGGAACAGGTTGCGGTGATCGTGCGCCCGGCAGACGTTATCCACCACCGAATTGGCAGGGTCATTCCCCATGATGGTGCCGCCCATGATGTGCTTGCTCTGGTTAAACTGTTTGGAATACTTCTTGTCGATCGCGCCCATCGCCTCGGCAATGCGGTCGGCAATCGGTTTTGAGTAGTCGTTATACGAACGACGGACGTAGTCGCCGACGTCATAATGGATGGCCGGTTTCGGCAGGCCAAGCCAGTCCTTTTTGTCGGAGAGCGTCAGACGGTTGTTGGCATCCGGCAGGATCTCATGCGCCAGCACGATATCGGCGGTGCAGGCGGTCATGCGGCGGATCTCTTCATCCAACGCTTTGCCGACCAGCCCTTTCTGCAATGCACCAAAGGTGACAAACCGGTTGCGGGCAAAGTTATTAAAGCGGAAATAGGCCCCGGCATGCTCGGAACGGAAATCCCCTTGTGACGTTTCCATAATGCCGCTGTTCACCACCGGCCCAACACCTGCCCAGTAAGGTTCTTCCAGCGTGACCGTCATGGTGATCTGCGGGTGGTCCATCATATTGCGCCCCACCTGATCAGAACTGTTGGCGATGCCGTTCGGGTTGCGCGCATCCGCCGACATCAGCAACAGTTTGGGCGTCTCCAGACCGTTACAGGCGATGATAAACAGCTTGCCGCTGACGCGATGACTTTGCTTGTGCTGGTCATAGTAATGCACCGCTTCGATATGGTTGCTGGCATTGGTTTCAATGCGCCACACCACGGCGTTATCGAGGATGGTTGCGCCTTTAGCTTCCAGGCGTGATAACGCCGTCGCACCATCATATTTGGCCCCGACCGGACACACCGGGACGCAGTTGTTATTGGCACAGCAGGCGGGACGATCATCGTATGACGTGCCGCTGTTACGCGCCTGCGCCGTTGGGATGTTATGCAGCCCCAGCTTCTCGCGTACCACCTCGGTAAAACGCGCCTCACCAGGACCAAATGGCAGCGCAGGCATCGGATAGGGTTTTGAACGCTGCGACGGCCATTGCAGCGCCGGATCATCCGGACCACAGATGCCGAGCTTATACTCGGCGCGGACGTAGTACGGTTCCAGCGTGTCATAGTCAAAGGCCCAATCGCGGCCCACGCCATAACGGGTATGCAGCTGCATATCCGCAGGGGTCAGACGCCAGCAGGTGCCCGCCCAGTGCCAGGTTGAACCACCGGCATAACGCACGTAGCTTTGCGCGTAAGAATCATTGCCGCTCAGTTGCAGATAACCTTTGCCTGCGCCAGCCGGTTCCGGGTGCGGTGCCCACTCGCGCGAGGGATAGCACTCAATCGGATTGCCTTTCGCCGCCAACGGCAAGTTACGGAAGTTTTCCACGATTTCCGCACGTGAGACGCGCGGGCCAGCTTCCAGCATAAGCACCGGAATACCAGCGTCCAGCAGTTGTTCTGCGATCACCACACCGACCACGCCGGTGCCGACGATCACCACAGGTGACTGATTTGGGGCTGCCATAATTGTCTTCTTATCAGATTCAGAATTGCGGTACGGGAAGGACCGGAGTATTAGCGCGTTGCCAGTTGTTGGGACCACTGATGCCGTAAGACGGAATAGTGATCACATCCAGCGTGGTGTGCCAGGTGAGTGCCTGTTCATAGGCGAAGGTCTTGGCGGATCGCGTCGGGGCGAGGCTGCCGGTGTACCAGCCAAAGATGATTTTGTGCGCCAGGTCTTGCAACTTGCCTTGCGGGATCGCCGGGAAGAAATCTTCCACCTTGAAGGCATTGTGTGCACGGGCAATGGCCAGCAGTTGGTTGATGTTATCCAGCAAGCCCTGTTCTTCACTGTCCAACAGCGCCAGCATGCGCTGACCGACGGCATCATCCAGTTGATGGTTCACCAGCAGGCGGGAGATCTGCATAAAAGGGGCAAAACCGGGTGACGGTTGCGCTAAGGCAAACGACGGTAACGCCGAGGTGACCAGCCCACTGGCAATGATCACCGCGCCAGAAAGCAGCACTTTCCGGCGTGAGAGTTGGATCTTTCCGACGGAAAGATCGTCTGACTGCAACATATTGTTTCCCTGACTTTTCACATTACTCAACACCACTGCATTTGCGGTGGCGAAAGACATCATTGTTAGCTGTTATTGATTTGCTTCGAATATTAACAATCACACAACGCAACATTAATTAAATAACTCATAATTGCGCTGGTTATTAATATATTAAATGAAAGTTAAACAAAAGCCATACGAGATGAATTTTTTAAGTCAGTGATGAGTGGAGTTGCTCAGAAATTGTGCATCGCGGCGCGAGCTGGCACGCCGCGACGTTTTAATGCAGGGTATTAACGGCTTAACGTTGCGTTCAGTGCATCGATCGAGGTTTGCAATCCAGCCTCAACACTCATCGTCAGATCTTCCATCTCCAGCGAAACATCACCGTTATATCCGGTCATCCGCAGTACCGAGAAAAACTCCTTCCACCACTTCAGATCCATACCACAGCCTACTGCGACATAGTTCCAGGTACGGGTTTTGGTGTTGGTCACCGGCTGGTATTCCATTAATCCGTCCACATCGGCCAGACCACGTTCAATACGCGCATCTTTGCCGTGTACGTGGAAAACCGCCCCTTCCAGCTTACGTGCTGCGGCGATCGGATCGGCACCCATCGCAATCAGATGTGACGGATCAAGATTAATACCAATCATTTCATCTACTGCGTGACGCAAACGCAGCAAGGTCGACGGGTTGTAAACCAACTGGCAAGGAAACTCTTCAATGGCGATCTTTTCAATCCCATGCTGTTTTGCATGCTGTACAAATTTCTTCCACCACGGAATCGCCACTTCATTCCACTGATAATCAATGACGCCGGGCATGTAGTCGGGCCAGGAAATGGTTGACGTAATCCAGTTCGGTACGCGATCTTCCGGGCCGCCACCAGGCAGACCACTCATCATCACGATTTTCTTCACACCCAATTTACCCGCCAGCTCTACCGCGCGGTAACTGCTCAGGCTGTGCTTTTCGCCGAGTTCCCCCGGAGCCAAGGGATTACCCGAACAGTTGAGCGCCACAATACGCATCTCACGGCGGCTCAGCTCCGCCTGAAACTGTTGCAGTTTCTCGGGTGACGACAACAGCGCCTCAGTATCAACATGCGGACAGGGCGACCAGCCGCCCGCCGTCATTTCGACACCGCTGATGCCATAACTTTTGACTTTATCCAGCATGGCCGGAAAGGGTAAATCACCCAGTACATCGGTACATAACGCCAGTTTCATCGCGATTCCTTAATCATTAGGCTTTTTCAAACTGTTCAATAAATCCGGCTTTAGTGTTGGCATTGGCTAACAAGGTGGTTTTCACCTCATCACCCAATAAATCCGCTATCGCAGCCAGTACCTGAATATGTTCATCCTGCTGCGCCGCCACCGCGACGACGATAAAAACCACTTTGCCCGCTCCCCAGCTCACCCCCTGGGGAAACTGGAATACCTGAAACCCGGTGTTAATCACGAGGTGGGTATCGGCTTTGGCGCAATGCGGAAAGGCAATCCCTGCGCCGATATAGGTTGAAACGCTCTCCTCCCGAGCCTGCATGGCGTGGAAGAAACCTGTTTTGACATACCCACCCTGTTCTAACGCCGCAGCCGCCAGTTGCATCGCTTCGTTTTTATTCGCCGCCTGGCAGTGCAGGAAAAGATCGTTTTCATTCAGTTTCAACATCGGGTGTTCCTCACGGAAAGTGGCTTAGTGATACAGCGCCGGTTGTTGTGGAATAGCCACCGCATGTTTTTCGCCGTCCTGCAACGACGCCAGCCCGGCATCGCAGACCAGCGCGACGATATAGCCGTCCCAGGATGAGGGGCCACTCATCGCCAGTCCCTCACGCACGCGATCGACAAAATGCTGCACCTCACGGTCATATGCGGTGGCAAAACGCTCCATGCAGGACTGGCTGATATGATGCGCGCTGCCTGCCGCCGAACGCGTGCTGATCAGCGCCTGTTCGTTCAGTGCCGCAATCGCATTCTCACCAATCACTTCACAGCGGATGTCGTAGCCGTAATCACAGTTCACGAAGAGTTCATCATCGATGCGCACCCCGGAGGCGGTTTCAAAAATCACGATCAGCGGGTCCTGCAAATGCGGCAGCGCACGACGGGTTTTCTTGCGCGGTTTATCGACCCGCACAGCCACGATATTCTCGTTCAGCAGATAACGGATGATGTCGATTTCGTGAGTCGCCGAATCATTGATCGCCATTTCCAGCGTGTAACTTTCGGGTACCGCAGGATTACGGTGGGCGCAGTGCATGAGCAGGATCTCGCCCAGTTCACCGCGATCAATCGATTGCTTAAGCGCCTGATAACCGGGGTCGAAACGGCGCATAAAGCCAAGTTGCAGCAGGCGTTTACCCGCTTTCACTTCAGCATCAATGATTTCTTTGGCTTCGTCGGCGGTCGGTGTCAGCGGTTTTTCACAAAATACTGGTTTCCCGGCCTGAAATGCCGTCAATATTTGTGTTTTATGTACCGGACCAATCGAGCAAATAAACACGGCATCGACCAGCGGAGAATGGATCATCGCTTCCGCATCGTAAAATGGCGTCGCACCGTATTCAGCGGCAATATTATCTGCGACTGATTTATTAATATCACACACCGCTGTCACCTGCGCGCCAGTAATAACGTCTTTAAAACGCTTCAGGTGGTCACGGCCAATCATACCCAGGCCAATCAAGCCGATTTTAACTGTCATTGTTACATCCTCAGTAGCGGTATATTAAAAACGGAATTTATTTTCGATTTGTTCTAACGTCATGCCGCGCGTCTCCGGCAGATATTTAACCAGCAGGATTAACATCATGACGTTGGTCGCAGCGAAGAAACCAAAGGTCATACCGCCGCCATAATGGTTCAGCAGGAACGGGAAAATGGATTGAATAATAAAATCAAAAATCCATAGTCCGAATACGGCAAAACCCATCCCGATACCGCGCATTTTCAATGGATAAATTTCAGCCAGCATGAGCCAGAATACCGGGGCGATCCAACCTTGCATAAAGACCAGGAATACCAGCATCAATCCGAGAATTACATAACTGGCCCCGGCGAAATTAGCTTGTAAAATGTCGTTCCCATTAACGATTTCATTATGGAAAAATAATTTAAATGCCAGGCCAATCGCTACCAGGCTCAGCGTCACGCCAGCCTGGCCGGTGAAAAACATTTTGCGACGCGAGTGTTTACCGATTAACGCCATACCCAGCAGTGTTGCGAGAATGGAGATGACGCCGTTGGCAACCGCGCCCGTAACGGCCGCCGCATCGCCCAATCCTGTGGCTTTCAATACGGTCGGGGCGTAATACATGATGGTATTGACGCCGGTCACGCGGGTGGCAAGCACAATCATCAGGCCAATTAATACCAGTTGCACGACCCAACTTTTCTTCAGTTCAGCCAGCAGGTGGAACTTCACTGCATCTGCTTTAATGATTTGCTGGATCTCTTTGACTTCCCGGTCAACCTCTTCTGGCAAACGTAACGCTTTGAGCACTTTGATGGCTTTATCCGTTTCACCACGGCGCATAAAGAAACGCGGGGATTCCGGCATCAGCAACATACCAAACCATAATAACGCCCCGGGCAATGCCGGAATCGCCAGCATAATTCGCCAGTTGTGCGCCATTTCCGGATACAGGTTTACAATCGCCGCATTGACGCTATAAGCCAGAAATTGTCCGGTGACGATCATCAGTTCATTTACCGTCACCAACCTTTCGCGTTGATCGGCACGCGCCAGTTCAGAAATATAAATCGGCACCGTCACCGAGGCACATCCCACTGCCAGCCCAAGAATGAAACGTGCCACAATCATAGAAGGCACACTCCATGCCAGGGCCGTACCTAATGCACCAAACATAAATATCGCGGCGACCCACAACAAATTTTTCCGCCGCCCTTGCTTGTCCGATAAATAACCACCAAACAGCGAGCCAAGTGCTGCGCCAAATAATAAAAACGAGGTAATAAATCCTTCCTGAGTTGGCGTCAGATTGAGATCGTATTTCATAAAGATCAATGCGCCGGAAATAACCCCGGTATCGTAGCCAAAACATAATCCTCCTATCGTTGAGACGATAGTGATTAACCTCATACGCTGAGGATTTTGCAGGTGAGTTTTGTTGTACATAACTTTTCCATCTGGTTGTAAGGTAACAACGACGTAAGCTGTTATTTTCAGATCGGTTATGACTAATTTTTAGCCAGAATAATTGGCATTTTTATATTTACTGCCGCATTGGTTTAATGCTTCAGTTCCCTTATCGTTGCGACAACGTTAATCAAAGTAAAATCGAAAAACTATATGCCTATGCCAGCACCGTTTCACTGCGTGCGGACGATCATAAATTCTGATTAAAAAGCACAAAAAGATGTGATATTAATCACGAATAATTTCTATATTATTGACATAGCAAGAATAGAGACTTTCAAAAAAAACTATTATTGGCAAACGGCGATGAGTGGAAGTCGATATTTCCTTTAATTGGCAGGGAAATATGAATGTTATTTGTATCGCCTTCATGCAATGAAGTATTACCACTTTGATGGCAAATGCCGTGACTGGATGATTTTCCCGATTATCTTGATAACCGGAATGACTGCCCTGCGGTTAAAATGTGATGGGGATCAAATTTAAATTTTCCCGCCGTCTGGCAATAACAATAATCTGCACCCGGAAACAGCCAGTTTTAGCGATGTTGTTAAAAATCAGTCAGTTAAATATGACTAAAAAGCAAAATTGATGATTACCCGGCGTCAATGGCATGTAAGAATAGCGACACAATAAAAGGAGACATCATGCTGACCTACTGCCTTAATGAACATCCTTCGGCTCGCGGATTCGAGAATGGTCACCGTCCGCGCCTCACCTTTATCTGCAAAGCGGAAGGCATTGAGGCAGCGATCCCACGCGTGATGCATAAGCACGATGATCGCTTCGAACTGATGTTTATCCGCGCGGGTAGCGGCATCTACAACATTGATGGCCGCGGCTATCAAGTGCAGCGTGGTGATTTACTGCTGTTCAACGCCAACGTGCTGCACGATGAAAATCCAGCCCCGTCGGACGATCTGCTTATTTTTAGTTGCGGAGTCGAACAGCTGAAAGTCGAAGGCTTGCCGCAAAATGTCCTGACGACGCGCCATCAAGTGGCGGTGATGCCGAGTGGTGAATTTTATGACGAAATTTGCCAGCTTTTTGACCAGATGTGGTCGCACGTCAGTAGCAAACGGTTATTCAGTTCCGAAGTAGGCGATAATCTCATCAGTATTCTGTTGTTGTTGTGTCGCAATATCTGGATTGAAAACAAGCAGGATCAGCAGAATAACCATACATTGCTTGGCCAGCGCATCAAGGATTATATCGACGACCACTACAAAGATGAGATTGCATTAAAATCCATTACCGCAGCCCTGAATATGAACCAGTTTTATCTGGCGCACGTTTTCAAGGCCTATTCCGGCTACTCACCGAAACAATACCAAACCCGGCGACGTATTGGCGAAGCACAATCGTTACTGCTCAGCACCAATCTGGGCGTCACGGAAGTGGCTAACGCCGTCGGCTACGATAACGTTAATAATTTCCATCGCATATTTCTAAATCTGATCGGCATTCCACCTGCGCGTTATAAAAAATTCTGGCTGACCGGGCAAATTAAAAGCTAATGGGTTAGCCCCTCCGACCGTTCGTCCTGTTCAGGCTTAATACCATAAGCCTGCAGATATCCCTTTGCTCTCAATAAGGACTCAATATGTCTTTGGTGACCTTGTGTTCCCGTTTGCGGTTATATGGAGGCAATCATGCATTCATCCTCACGTTGTAATGCACGTTATGTCTATTCCCTGTGTTGTATTGCTACCCTCGGTGGCGTGATGTTTGGTTATTCTACCGGCGTTATTTCGGGGACTGTCGACTCTATTCAGGCTTATTTTCACCTTGATCCCTCACAAACCGGTTGGGTGGTCTCCAGCATCTTTGTGGGTTGCATCCTCGGTTCGTTAGCCGCTGGCAGGCTGGCTGAGAAACTGGGACGCAAACCGGTTCTGCTACTGGCGACACTGGCCTTCGCGCTTTCCGCCGTCGGCTCTACCTTTGCCGACTCGTTTCTGTTGTTTTCCGCCGCTCGTATTGTAGCGGGTCTGGGCATTGGCCTCGCCGGAACCGTCGCCCCGATGTATATGAGCGAGATTTCGCCTGCCCGTATTCGCGGCAAAGCATCCGGCATTTTTAATCTGTCACTGGTTGGCTCTCAGACGCTGGTTTTTCTGATCAACTATCTTATCGGACGCGGCATGTCCGAAGTCTGGCTGATTGATGAGGGCTGGCGCTGGATGATGGGCGCGCAATTTGTTCCGGTCATTATGATGTTGATCTGTACCTTTATCCTGCCTGAATCACCGCAATGGTGTATTAACCACCAGCAGGGCGAGCGCGCGCTACGCGTACTCAAGAAAATTTACCCCGACCTTAATGAGCGTGAAACGCTGGACATTCTTCGCGTGCGTCAGAAGCCGCAGGATGCCAGCAAAGGCAACCATTCGCTCAGCGCTATCTGGCAGACACCGGTTCTGCGCTATGCCCTGATGGTCGGTTGTGCCATCGCCGTGTTACAGCAATTAACCGGTGCCAGTATTGTGATGTACTTCGCGCCCATGATTCTCAATACCGGTGATGTCAGTAAAGATACATTGTTATTCCAGACCATTTTTATCGGTCTGCTCAACGCCGTCGGTGCTTTTGTCGCCATGAATCTGTATGACCGCTTTGGCCGGTTGCCGGTGATGAAACTGGGCACCCTGGGTTCAATCTGCGCCCTGCTGCTGCTCTCCTGGAGCATGCTGCACCAGCAAAGCGGTTATCTCGCCATCACCTCAGCCTTATTGTTCATGGTGACTTTTGCCATCAGTTGGGGCGCAGGCTGTTGGGTATTGATTGCCGAAATTTTCCCGCCACGCATCAAAAGCTATGGGATGGGATTAGCCGTCAGCCTGATGTGGATTTTCAACTTCCTGGTGACACAGTTTTTCCCGGTACTGAACCAAATCCACGCTTTGCAACAGGCGTTTCATGGTGCCTTCTCATTCTGGGTGTTCGCCATCCTCAATCTGTTTTGCCTGGTGTTTCTGGTGCGTTTCGTGCCGGAAACGCGTGGCGTTGCCCTCGATGATATTGAACAACTGCTTGCCCGCCGTATGACAAAAAACGCCACTCCGTCTGCGGCCGCTTCTCCTTCTGCCAGTCTGCGAGGTAAATCATGATCAAGGCTCTACACGGTATCTCTACCCACTACTGTAACGTCGTCACCGAAACACGTATTGCCGCTGAAACCGGCTATGACGGGTTGGAGTTTTTGCACTATAAGTTGCTGCGCTATCTCGCTAACGGTGGCAGCACCGCCGCGCTGAAAAAACAGGTACAGGGATATGGTCTGCAAACCGCCTGTCTGAATGCGTTGATTGATATTGAACGCCACCGTGAGGGAGAGAAGCAGCAATTGCTGGCAGAAGCGACGCAGCTGACACAAATCGCCGCAGACCTGGCGTGCCCGACCATCCAGATCCTGGCGCAGCACGGCATCGACCATCTGCCACCGTCACAGATCATGGACATCATGACCGAGAACATTTCGGCCATCGCCAGCATTGGCGAGCAATACGGTGTGCGTTACCAGATCGAGGTGATTGCGCATACGCAATTTAACACCCTGAATCAGGCTCTGGAGGTCATCCGGCGCATTGGCAAACCCAATGTCGGTCTGGTGATCGATTTTTGGCACCTTTTTGCCACCGGGGCCACCACGCCCGATGATATCCGTGCGTTAGACCCGGACCTGATTTTTGGCGTGCACTTCTGTGATGGCCGCAAGCCACAACCCGGTGAAGCCTGGGAAGAGACGGTGTTGCGGGCTTATATGCCTGGTGAAGGTGATATCGACGTCCAGGCCTGGACCGACGCGGTGAAAGCCACCGGGTTTGATGGCGTCTGGTCTGCGGAGTTGTTCAGCCCGGCATGCTGGGAGAGGGACCATGCGGTGCTGGCGCAGCAGGTGATGGATAATATGCGTAGCTATACCGGTTGATGATGGCAGGATGGCGTCTGGTGGGGGACAAAAAAGTTGTCCACCAGACGACTGGCATGCTGGGCCATATCCACGCTCAGACAAAGATCAACATCGGCAGCAAAGCCTCGTTCAACCAACTCCAGCGCCGATGCGCACTGAAATAACGAGGCAAAATCCTGCTCCCGCGCAGATTGATACGCCGCCAGCGCCATTTCCGCTTCCGGTGAGCGCTGACGTTCGCCCAATGCGGCAATAATCCCCCCCGCCGCCACGTAATCCTCGATCGCCGGGCGCAGGCTACCATCTGGCCAACGTTCACCGCAGGGAATCACCAGTATGCGTTGGAAATGCCGACAGGCAACCGCCGTGGCTTGCCGGTTGCGCAGGCCCGCAGTGAATACCTGCGCCCCCTTCTCCCGCGCCTTAAACGCAACCGTTGAACCATTAGGTGATGGCAGCACCAACCGGGTTGCGGCGGGTATTTTTAACAACGATGCAGGGGATAAGGTAAACGCGTGATCAGAGAAACGACGGTCAATACTGGCGGCCTGAGCCCCCATTTCAGCGGCATAGCGTTGGGCCGAATCGTCCTTCCACGGCCACGGGGCAATCATTGCCCCCTGCTCATTCGCCAGACTGACACAGGTGGAAAACGACATCACATCCACCACAATCACACAGTCTACATCTTGCGCCAGATGTTCTGCGGCTGCGCTACCCCATTCGAGGCGAATATCAAACGCATGTTGAGAGAAGTATTGATGCGGCATTGCCAGATGACACCCTGAGTCGTGAGGTGAAGGATTGCGCGCATTATACGCAAACGGCGCGATAAATCGCGCCGTTACGTGCAGGTAAACTTACTTCAGCGCAATGCGGGCCACGCTGTCTTTACCCTGGGTTGAGTTATCTTTATTAAACGCCTGCTTCAGAGAAACATACAGGGTTTGACCATCGGCGGAGACCAGCAGGCTGTTCGGGTTGGTGTCGAATGACCAGCTGTTTTTCACCGCATAGCTGGTGGCATCCAACTGCAACACTTTCTTCGACTCACGTTGAGAAATGTAGATCTCGTTACGTTTGGCGTTGAACTTGATGCCCAGTGCGTCGCCCGGGAGACGTTTGATCACTTTGCCGGTATGTTCGTCGAAGACCAGGGTGGTTTTGCCCTTGGAATCATCGGTGACAAACAGACGACCGGTGGCCGGATCTTCCGCCATATTCAGGAACAGATATTCCTTGCCATCACCCGCTGTCCAGCGCTGCTCAATTTTGTGGGTGCGTGGGTTGATCACCACAATCTCACCGGCACCATTGGCGGCATAAACGCGTTCAGTCAGCGGGGAGTAGATAATCCCTGTTACCCACTTACCGGCGTTTTTAATGGTGGTTTTCAGTTTGAAGGTTTTGGTATCAACCACCGAGATAAAGCCCGGATCGGCTACGCGGCCAACGTACAGTTCGTTACCCAGCAGCAGCATTTCACGTGCGCCCGGTACATCGCCTTCTTTATCTTTCTTGCCGCCCAACATCAGGCGCTCCAACACTTTGCCACTCTGCGCATCCACTTTTGACACGCCGCCATCCAGGGAGTTGGTGGTGTAGAACACGCTGCCTTCACCCTCAATCGCCATGCCGAAGTTTTTCAGATCGGTATGGGTTTCGCCTTTGGTCGCCAGCGTGGTCGGATCGAGACGGTAGATCATCCCGCCATTGACATCTTTGAAGCCCTGAGCGCTGGCCACAAACAAGGCGTTCGCTGCGGGTGAGTACGCCAGTTCATACAGGCCATCGCCCAATACACGCTGGGTCAACTGGGTATCGACTGGCTTCACTGCGGCGGCAGCAACAGGCGCTTCCGCTTTTTTGGCCGGAGCCTGGCAGGCTGTCAGGCTACAGGCAGCGATAACTGCGGCGGCAATGGCGGCCTGACGCGGGCTGAACAACGATTTCATTCTGAACTCCATCAATGGATAAACGGATTCCCGCAGGCGATAGCCAGCACGGAAGGAACGTAGAAAGAATGAGAATCATACGCATTAACGACAACTAAGCAAATCCCCCCTAAACAATGGCTTAGCAGACCGACATCACCGTCAGCAGAAACGCGATTTTAAGCGATAAAAAGCCCGATTTTGCCGCTAAATAGCCAGCTGATATAAGTAAACGACAGCAATTAAAGGGTTAAATTTGATCCTATCTGATTGATTTAAATCATCTATACAAATGTTTACACAATCGAATGAAACCTTTGGCGAATTTTTAAAGCAAATGATTATCATTGGCTTTCTCAATTTATGCGCTTCTTAGCGTTAAATGCCGCAGCAGCGCGCGGCGTAATAAAAATCAGAAGCGACACAACAGCAGACCACGTTTATTTTGGCGGGAAATATTATGTCTTCGAATCGCAGGGAAACTCAGGCGGGATCAAGCGCGTCGGGTATCCGCAAGACTTTCACCGTGTCATTGCTGGCAATGGCGGTACACGCCCTTCTTAATCCGGCACTGGCAGCAGAGACCACCACGACCCAGCAAGATCTGGTGGTTAATGCCAATACCGATAGCGACACCAGTGCACAGGACAAGACCGATTACCAGGTAAAAACCACGCGTGCCGGCACGAAGCTGCTGCTGACGCCGCGCGATGTGCCGCAATCCGTCAGCGTCATCACTCAACAGCGTATTCAGGATCAGCAGCTACAGACCATCAGTGATGTGCTGAAAAACACCACCGGGATTACCAGCGAGCAGGACGATAGCGAACGTTCTTATTACTATTCGCGCGGCTTCTTGCTGACCAACTTCACCTATGATGGCATCCCTACTTCAATGGGGGATTCATGGAACTACGGGGATACCGCTTCAGATACCGCGATTTATGATCGTATTGAAGTGGTGCGCGGCGCGACTGGCCTGATGACCGGCGCAGGCAGCCCGGCGGCATCCGTTAACATGGTGCGTAAACACGCCGACAGCAAAGAGTTCACCGGGAATTTAACGGCCAGCTATGGTAGCTGGAACAAACAGCGCTATGTTGCAGATATCTCCACCCCATTAAATGAATCGGGAACGGTACGTGGTCGCGTTATCGCGGGTTATCAGAATCAGGACAGCTGGCTGGATCGTTATCGTAAAAATACCAAATTCCTGTATGGCGCGATTGATGCCGATATCACCGATAACACCACGTTGTCGTTAGCTTATGACTATCAGGACGCTGACACCAAAAACCCCACCTGGGGTGGTAATCCGGTGTTTTACAGCAATGGCGCATTGACCCATTACAATCGCAGCCTGAACTCCTCGGCAGACTGGACCTGGTACCACACCACCGTGCGTAAACTGTATGCCGACCTGGTTCATAACTTTGATAACGGCTGGTCCTTTCATTTAAACGGTACTCACGCTGAAAATACCTTCAGCGACAAGTTGTTGTACACCGGTTATCTGTCATTACCCGATCAGGACACCGGCGAGGGTGCCGATGGCTTCGGCAGTATGGACCGTGGCAAACGTGAGCTGACCTCGGTTGATGGCTATGCAAGCGGTCCGTTTGAACTGTTCGGACGCCAGCACCAACTGATGGCGGGCGTGAGTTACAGCCGTCAGCATAACGTGACCTACAGTAGCAACGGTATAACCGATGAAGACGCCGGTGACATTGCGACCAGCGATATCGGCATCTTCAATAACAGCTGGAATGGCAGTATCGCTGAACCCAACTGGGGCGACTGGTATCTGAACGCCGATGATGTGGTGCGCCAGAAGTCAGCCTACACCGCTGCACGTTTCTCACTGGCCGATCCGCTGTCGTTGATTATTGGTGCCCGTTACACCCAATACAGCACCAATGGCAGCAGCGGCAATATGGATAAAAACAACATCACGCCGTATGCCGGTATGGTGTATGACATTAATGATACCTGGTCAGCCTATGCCAGCTATACCTCGATCTTCCAGCCACAAACCTATCGTGATAGCAGCGGTCACTACCTGTCACCGGTTACCGGCAAAAGCTATGAAACTGGCCTGAAATCCGCCTGGTTTGATGGCCGCCTGACCGCGACCATGGCCATCTTCCGCATTGAGCAGAATAACGTGGGTGAAGCCATTGATGACGTCTACGTCAACAACAGCAGCGAACAGGCATATAAAGCAACAAAAGGTGCCCGTAGCAAAGGTGCTGAATTTGAATTGAATGGCGCACTCACCGATAACCTGCAAATGACCTTCGGTGCCACACGTTACGTCGCACGCGATTCGGATGGACGTTATAACTCCAACCAACCGCAAACCGTGTTCAAGCTGTTCACGCGCTATCAGCTGCCGATGCTGCCGGACCTCACCTTTGGTGGCGGCATCACCTGGCAGAACCGTGTGTTCCAGGATGACACCGCGCCAGATGGCAGCACCCAGCGCGTTTACCAGGGCAGCTATCCGTTGGCAAACCTGTTTGCCCGTTATCAGGTCACCAAGCAGGTGGCGGTACAGGCGAACGTGGATAACCTGTTTGATCGTACCTACTATACCTATATGAACAACTATGTTTACGGCGAGCCGCGTAATTTCTCGGTCAGCGTTTCATACCAGTTCTGATAATAAATAGCCGCGCCCGGCATAAACCGGGCGCGGCGTATTTATTTATAAACCGTTGCCGTCGCACGGACTTTGTCTCCCTCATTACCAGAGGTGATGACAAAATATTTCCCTCCCATCTCATCCGCTTTTTTAGAGATCTCCTCCATTGCTGCACGTGGTGAGGTATGTTCTTTGGTGGAACTGACCGTCCCGACCTTATGGTATTTCTTCGCGTCGGCTTTACTGATTTCCTTTGCCGCGAAAGCCGAGCCACAAATTAACGAAGCGGTGACCAACGCTATCATACTTGCCATCGTTTTTTTCATTATCAAACCTCGGAGATGATTGGGGAATTGACGGTTCACTATAGCCATTAAATTTTTAGACGACGTTTAAAATATTGCAACCAGACGATTTAATGCACACTTAAGATTAATTGCAAAAAATTAAAAAACAAATTAAAGAGTTACTGAATAATTAGATGGTTAGCGACAGAAAAACGAACAACAACCCTCCAGGTTTATTTACATTGCCTTGTGCTGATTTCCGATAAAAATCGTGTAATTAGCGAAGCGAAATGCATCGTAAAAACAGATTATTTTGTTATTAATCAATAAATTACTCTATTTTACGGTGCCAGTAAAAAATAAAATTACGGCAACTCACAATTTATGATCCGCTTCAAAAAGCATAAAAAAGCCAAGAGAAAATATTAACGCTTCGCTTGCCTAACGCAAAGGTTTAACTACGGTTATTACGAAATATTAATATATTCACACCACCCTAACATACATCACAAGCTTGATTTCTCTATTTTTAGCTGGCCTTAAATACATAGCAGATGCATCACGCTGTTCTAATTGCTTAGCCCACAATACCGAGGTTACAGAATGAAACTGAAGCATCTTCACTGCATGGTACTTGCTGCATTACTGACCAATGCCTTTAACGTTTTTGCCGCAGATGAGGCGCGCAAAGACGCCACCGCAGCGACAAAACAAACTAATGACGCCCTTTATAATCAGCTGCCCTTTTCTGACCAAACTGATTTTAGCGATGCGCACAAAGGATTTGTCGCTGCGCTACCACAAGGCGTCATTAAAGGCGAAGCGGGAAATGTTATCTGGGACCCGGGACAATATGCCTTTATCAAAGAGGGTGAAAAATCACCGGACACCGTTAATCCCAGTCTGTGGCGACAATCGCAACTGATTAATATCAGTGGGCTATTTAAAGTAACCGAAGGGGTTTATCAGATCCGTAATCTGGATCTGTCAAATATGACCATCATCGAAGGCAAAAAAGGCATCACGGTGATCGACCCACTGGTGTCTGCCGAAACCGCCAAAGTGGGGATGGACCTCTACTTTAAAAACCGTGGTAAAAAACCGGTGGTGGCGGTGATTTATACCCACAGCCACGTTGACCATTACGGCGGGGTGCGCGGCGTAGTCAACGAGGCAGATGTGAAATCCGGCAAAGTCAAAATCTACGCCCCGGCTGGCTTTATGGAGGCAGCAGTTTCCGAGAACATCATGGCGGGCAACGTGATGAGCCGCCGCGCCAGTTATATGTACGGCAACTTGCTGAAAGCCGATCCTCAGGGACAGGTGGGTGCCGGACTGGGCACCACCACCTCAGCCGGAACCGTCACCCTGATTGCCCCCACCGTCACCATCAGCAAAACCGGGGAAAAACACAATATCGACGGCCTGACCTATGAATTTATGATGGCCCCGGGATCAGAAGCGCCCTCGGAAATGTTGTGGTACGTCGAAGAGAAAAAAATGATTGAGACCGCCGAGGATGTCACCCATACCCTGCACAACACCTACTCGCTACGCGGGGCGAAAATTCGTGAACCGCTGCCCTGGTCGAAATATATCAACGACGCCATCACCCGCTGGGGTGATAACGCGCAAATCATTATTGCCCAGCATCACTGGCCGACCTGGGGCAATGACAACGTCAATAAACTGCTGAAAACCCAGCGCGATCTCTATCGCTACATCAACGACCAGACATTACGCATGGCGAACGAAGGTCTGACGCGTGACGAAATCGCCGCTAAGTTCAAACTGCCGGATGGCCTGGCAAAAACCTGGGCTAACCGCGGCTATTACGGCTCAGTCAGCCACGATGTGAAAGCCACCTATGTGCTGTATCTGGGCTGGTTCGACGGCAACCCGGCTACGCTGGACGAGTTGCCGCCTGAAGAAGCGGCGAAAAAATTCGTCGAATATATGGGCGGTGCGGACAACATCCTGCAAAAAGCCAAAACCGACTTCGATCAGGGCAACTATCGTTGGGTCGCGCAGGTGGTCAGCAAAGTGGTGTTTGCCGATCCGGAAAATAAAGCGGCGCGCGATCTGGAAGCCGATGCACTGGAACAACTAGGTTATCAGGCTGAGTCCGGTCCGTGGCGTAACTTCTATCTCACCGGCGCACAGGAATTACGCAATGGGGTAATCAAAGGCCCGACGCCGAATACGGCCAGTGGCGATACCGTGAAAGCCATGACGCCAGAGATGTTCTTTGATTTCCTGGCAGTACATATCAACGGCGAGAAAGCCGCCAATGCGAAGGCATTGATCAATGTCGACCTCGGCAAAGATGGCGGTAAATACAAACTGGAATTGGAAAACGGCGTGCTGAACCACACCGCCAATGCCCAGGGGCAAAATGCGGACGCCACCCTCACCCTGAATCGTGACACGTTGAACAAAATTATCCTGAAGGAGGAGACGCTGAAACAGGCGCAGGATAACAGCGAAGTCAACATCAGCGGTAATCCCGCGAAAGTGGATGAATTGTTGAGTTATATGGATAAGTTTGAGTTCTGGTTCAACATCGTGACGCCCTAAAGGTTCTGCGGACTACCCCTGGCCCGGTGGCCCGTTTTTTCTGTTTTATTCAATACCTGCCTGTTGAAGTAAGCACCGTTAAACAACTGCTATTTCTAAGGATGTAAACTATGAACAGATCCTATCGAGGCGTTGGTGTTTTAGCGCTTGCTGCTGGTTCAGTGTTGCTGCCCGGTTACCTCCGGGCTGAAGACCCGGTGCAAAATGCACCTGAAAATCAAGGGAGTAATAGCAAGCCCAATATCATTCTGATTGTGGCGGATGATACCGGTTACGGTGATCTTGGCGCCTACGGCGGTGGCGAAGGTCGTGGGATGCCCACTCCTAATCTCGACCGGTTAGCCCAGGAAGGGATGACCTTCTTCAGCTTTTATGGTCAACCGAGCAGTACCCCAGGGCGGGCGGCGATGCAGACCGGACGCATCCCCAATCGTAGCGGCATGACCACCGTGGCGTTCCAGGGTCAGGGGGGCGGCCTGCCAAAAGAGGAATGGACGCTGGCTTCCGTGCTCAAAACCGCCGGTTACGACACCTTTTTTACCGGCAAATGGCATTTGGGCGAATCAGACTATGCGCTGCCTAACGCCCAGGGCTACGACGAAATGCGCTATGTCGGGCTTTATCACCTCAATGCCTATACCTACGCCGATCCCACCTGGTTCCCGGACATGGACCCTAAATTGCGTGAAATGTTCGCCCGGGTGACACGCGGGGCGCTATCGGGCAAAGCCGGTGAAGCGCCGCATGAGGATTTCAAAATCAACGGTCAATACGTCAATACGCCAGAGATTGATGGCAAAGAGGGCGTGGTCGGGATTCCGTTCTTTGACCGCTATGTGGAGAAAGCCTCGCTCGACTACCTTGATGCGCATGCGAAGGACACTAAGCCGTTCTTTATGAGCATCAATTTTATGAAGAACCACCAGCCCAACATGCCCGACCCTGATTTTGTCGGCAAATCCATGGCGAAAACCAAATACGCCGATTCAATGGTAGAAATGGATGCCCGCGTCGGTCATATCATGGACAAAGTCCGTGCACTGGGGCTGGATAAAAACACCTTAGTGGTGTTTACCACCGATAACGGCGCCTGGCAGGATGTCTATCCCGATGCCGGTTATACCCCCTTCCGTGGCACCAAAGGCACCGATCGTGAAGGTGGCAGCCGTGTTCCGGCCATCGCGTGGATGCCAGGAAAAATCAAAGCCGATACCAAAAACCACGACATTGTCGGTGGGCTTGATTTAATGGCCACCTTTGCCTCTGTTGCGGGCATTAAAGAGTTGCCGAAGAATGACCGCGCGGGCAAGCCCATCATCTTCGACAGCTACGACATCTCCCCGGTGCTGTTTGGTACTGGCCCCGATCCGCGCACCGCCTGGTTCTACTTCACCGAAAATGAACTGACGCCGGGGGCGGTGCGGGTTGGGCACTACAAAGCCGAGTTCAATCTGCGTGGTGATAATGGTGCCTCCACCGGTGGTCTGGCCGTGGACAGCAACCTTGGCTGGAAAGGCCCGTCGTCCTATGTCGCCACCGTGCCACAGATTTTTGACCTGTGGCAGGACCCGCAGGAACGGTACGACATCTTTATGAATAACTATACCGAGCACACCTGGACGTTAGTGACCTTCAATCAGGCCATTGGCGATTTGATGAAAACCTACGCCAAATATCCGCCGCGTAAAGCACAGAGCGAAAGCTATACCGGACCGATCACCATCAGTCAGTACGAACGTTTCCAGAATGTACGCGATCAACTCAACAAAAATGGCTTCGAATTAGGCTTACCCACCGGTAACTGATCACCAAAAGCATGGCCCGGTATGAACCGGGCCAGTTTTGTCCGCCATTGAGGTGTCGTAATGACTAAGTTAACCCGTTCAATCGCCACACTTATTTTGCTGACGCTCTGTGTCGTCAACAGCGCGCTCGCCGCAGCAGATCTGCCCTCGTGGCGCGATTCTGCGGCGAAAGAGCGCATCGTCAGTTTCGTGCAGAAAGTCACGCAACAAGGGAGCGCAGATTATGTGCCAGTTGAGCAGCGTATCGCGGTGTTCGATAACGACGGCACCCTGTGGAGCGAGCAACCTGCCTACGTCCAGTTGGTGTACCTGCTCGACCGCGTGAAAGCCTTAGCCCCACACCACCCGGAGTGGAAAAACCAGCAACCTTTTAAAGGGATACTGGAAAACGATATGCACGCCGTTGCCGCAACCGGCAATCAAGGGTTGATGGCGATTGAGCACGCCGCCGACGCCGGTATGACCACCGAAGACTTCAAAGCCAGTGTGACGCAGTGGCTGCAAACCGCGCGTCACCCGCGTTTCAACCGGCCTTACACCGAACTGGTTTATCAGCCCATGTTGGAGTTGCTGAGTTACCTGCGTGCCAATGGGTTCAAAACCTATATCGTTTCCGGCGGCGGAACGGACTTTATGCGTCCATGGACGGAGAAGATCTACGGTATCCCGCCCGAACAGGTCATTGGTTCGACTGACAAGGTCAAATTTGACATCGGCAAAGACGGCAAACCTCGACTGATCAAACAAGGGGCGATCAACTTTATCGACGATGGCGACAACAAGCCGGTGGCGATCAATCGCTATATCGGCCGCATGCCAATCTTCGCCTTTGGCAATTCCGATGGGGATTTACCGATGCTGCAATATGTCTCCGCAGGCGCAAAAAACGCCCTGGTTCTTTATCTGCATCACGATGATGCGCAACGTGAATATGCCTATGACCGTAAATCCAGCTTTGGTCGCTTAGACAAAGGGTTGGATGAAGCGAAAAAACAAGGATGGCCGGTGGTCAGTATGAAATCTGACTGGAATACCGTGTTCCCGCAATCTCAGTGAGGCCTGCCATGAAGCACAGTACCACTATACCGCTCACCCCACTGCTGACATTTGAAAAGTTGGGGGTGAACTACAAACGTCGCTATCACGTCATGGCGAAGCCCACCGGCTCTACCTGCAACCTTGATTGCAGCTACTGCTTTTATCTGCATAAAGAAGCGTTATTGCACCAACATCGTGATACCGGCATGAGCGATGACATGCTGGAAAACTTCATCCGTCAGTACATTGCCAGTCAGGACGGAGAGGAGATTATTTTCTCCTGGCAAGGGGGCGAACCCACCCTGATGGGGTTGGCGTTTTTTGAGAAGGTGGTGGCTTTACAGAAAAAATATCAACCACGCGGTCAGCGAATTGAAAACGATCTGCAAACCAACGCGGTACTGATTAATGACCAGTGGGCGAGTTTTCTGAAAAAACACCACTTTCTTGTCGGCGTCTCGATTGATGGACCGCGTGAGTTACACGATCGCTATCGGCTGACGCGTAGCGGAAAACCCACTTTCGATCGGGTGATGAAAGGTATTGATGCCTTAAAACGCCACAAGGTGCCGTTTAATGCCCTGGTGGTGGTAAACCGCACTAACGCTAAATTTCCGCTGGAAGTCTATCGCTTTCTGACCCTGGAGTTAGGTGCAACCTATATCCAGTTCAATCCCTGTGTGGAACCCGTTGATTTTAAACAGACTGCTCCCCAATTCTGGCAGGATGACACCATTCCGATAACAGGTTCGCGCCGCGCGCGCCCGGGAGACCTCGACTCCATCGTCACCGACTGGTCAGTTGATCCTGATGATTGGGGCAGGTTTTTAATTGCCACCTTTCAGGAGTGGGTGAGCAAAGATCTCGGTCGGGTACAGGTCAATCTGTTTGAAACCGCCGTGGTGCAAACCATGGGATTGCCTTCCCAGCTCTGCATTACCGCTGAGTTCTGTGGCAAGGGGCTGGCAATTGAAAAGAACGGGGATGTATTTTCCTGTGATCATTACGTCTATCCCGAATACCGTCTGGGCAATGTCACGACACATCAACTGGCACACATGGTCTTCTCCGAACGGCAGAAGCAATTCGGCATGGGGAAGCGTGACACCCTGCCCGTCTACTGCAAAACCTGTCCTTATCTGACGTTATGTTGGGGCGAATGCCCGAAAAACCGTATCGTTCGTGCCCCAGATGGTGAGCTGGGGCTGAATTATTTATGCCCTGGTATCAAAGCCTTTTTTCATTCGGCCACGCCAGCACTACAGCACATCGCCAAAATACTCCGCGAGTTAAAAGCGTGAAGGAGGAAATATCATGCGTTACTTAACCTTGTTGGTTTTAATCATCAACCTTTGCCCGTTTCCGGGTATGGCGAAATCAGCTTATGACAATCTTGCTTATGCCCTGAGAGAACAACAGATCATTGGCGATCTAAAACTGCATTGCCACATTCCAGCGGGCGTCACGGATGAACATATCCGCCAAGTCTTTCTTAACAGCAAAGACAATCATGATGCCGTTATTGATGCCGCCAGTGCGTTAAAAGCACAGCACCATGACAGCTACCAGCAGCAGATTGCGCGCGTTCGCTGCCCCGATAAATCCGCGTTTATGAGTCATTAACCGGGGAGGCCATCATGTGGCGTATTAATTTATCCTTGTGCTGTCTGTTACTTTCCGGGGCCAGCCAGGCCAGTGGCCTCTATCTTTACGAAATCGCCACAGAAGATATCGGACTGGCCGGAGCCGGACAAGCTGCCCGCGCGCAGGATGCCGCAACATTGATGACCAACCCGGCCGGTATGACGCGGCTACCGGATCGGATGATTACCGGTGGCTTACAGGCGCTGTATGGCGACACCCCCTACTCACTCGACAATGATGCTACCCTGCGCGGTAACAGCCCCGGCAATACCATTGGCTGGTTTCCCGGTGCCAGTCTTTTTTACCACCAGCGGCTGAATGACCGCTGGTCGGCAGGCATCGGATTGTACGGTAACTATGGCCTCGGGCTGGATTTTGGTGATTGGGCCGGTGACCGACTGATCAAAAAAAGCACCCTGGTGGGAATGACGCTCAGCCCGGCAATTGCCTGGAAAATCAATGATCGGCTCTCCTGGGGATTGGGGCTGGGGATCAATTACGGTTTTCTGTCACTGACGCGCAACTTGGATGGGCAGGATGAGAAAGCGACCGATCATGACTGGGCACTGAATTTTCGCACCGGGCTGTTGATGCAAGTGACGGATGCCACGCGTATTGGCCTGGCCTATACCAGCAAGACCGAATACCACTTTACTATCAACGGCGAGGCCCAATTCCCGCAGTTGGACAATGTTTCCTATACGTTGCCCATTGATGCGCAGGTGAATACCCCGGCGCAGTTGATGTTCAGCGTGGTACACGACCTGAATCAACAATGGTCGTTATTGGGCGATCTTGGCTGGCAGGACTGGAGCGCTTATGGTGCAAATCAGATCGCAGTCACCGGCCAGGCGTTGAGCCGCGACAATAAATTGCAGGATACCTGGCATACCGCTTTTGGTGTGCAATTTCGCCCTGATGAGCAGTGGCGTTTCAATGCCGGTATTGCTTACGACAGCAGCTTTTACAAAAATCAGGATGATACCTCGCTGACCATGCCTTCCGGGGCGGCGTGGCGCTACGGGATTGGCGCGCAGTATCAACTCACCGCCTCCAGCAATATCGGTGCTGCCTTTGAATACCTCAATATGGCGTCATCGTCCGTCGCTACGCCGCTGGTGAAAGGGGATTATCACGACCCCAACATTTACTTTTTCAGCATGAATTACAGCTATCAGTTCTGATGGAGAGCAGGCGATGAAAAGCGGCATTTATCTTCTTAGCGGGCTGCTTTTACTGATTCCACTCAGTTTGTTTAGTGCGGAACCCCGACAGTCACCCACGCCCCAGGAGCAGGCGCGCACCCTGACCTTACTGAACCAACCCGTCGTCATGTTACAGGCACGTTTTGGCCTGACCACCCCGGAAGAACGGGTACAGCGCATCGTCAAACAGTTGCGTGCCCTGACCATCACCGATTTGCAACAGCCAGTCACCACCCAATTACTGACCCGTTATCACCAGCAGGCGGTGGTCTTTTCGATCAATCAGAAGCCCTTTATGGTGCTGGTGCAGGCCGATCTCGACGAAGGCGATGACCTTACGTTGACGCAGGCCGCAGAGGAAGTTCGCCAGCGTCTGGAAAACTTACGCCTGTCGCTAAAGGAACAATACTCCCCCCGCTACATCCTGACTTCGGTGGCAAAAAGTCTGGCGGGTGCGGCGGCGTTGACCCTGCTTATCGTCCTGTGTTGGCGTCTTGCTCGATGGCTGATGCGCAGTGACATCGCCCGCCCGGCCAATCGCAAACCGTTACTGCCTGCGTCGGTACACAGCTTTATCGGACCGCTGCGCATCCGCACGTATCAAACCTTGCTGGTGATCATCTGCCTCGGTGCCGGTTATGTGTGGCTGAGTTGGGTACTGCGCATGTTTCCCTATACGCGTGTCTGGGGCATGGATCTGGGCAACTACGCGCTGGGCCTGTTGCAGGGCGTCGGCCTTGCCATGCTGGCGGCATTGCCAGGCTTGTTTATTGTCACGGTGATTTTCCTGATTACCGCTTTTGTCACCCGCATCATTCGCCTGGTGCTGCGACGCGTTGAACACGGCAATCTGCATATTCCCGGCTTGCATCCGGCAACGGTTGGCGTCACCCGGCGATTAATCAGCGTGGCCATCTGGTTGTTTGCCCTGTCGGCGGCTTATCCCTTTCTGCCGGGGGCCAATTCACTGGCTTTCAAAGGCATTAGCGTCTTCTTTGGTTTGATGCTGACGCTGGGGTCGGCAGGTATCATGAACCACGCCATGAGTGGTCTGGTGCTAACCTATTCACGCGCGTTACGCAAAGGGGATGTCATCCGCATCAATGACAACGAAGGGGTGGTCACCGAAGTCGGTATGCTGTCGACCAAACTGGTGACGCGGGAAAACTACGAAGTCACCGTTCCCAATGCCGTAGTGGTGAGCGGCAAAATCACCAATCTCAGCGCCGTGATCAAAGGGGCTGGCGTTAACCTGACCACCAGCGTCACCATCGGCTATGACACGCCATGGCGTCAGGTTCATAGCATGCTGGAACTGGCGGCCAGCAGAACGCGCATCATCGATCATCAGGAACCACCGCTGGTGCGGCAATTGGCGCTGATGGATTGGTACATTGCTTATGAACTTCAGGTCCGACTGCCACCGGGTGCTTCGCTGGCTGCCGCCAGAACGGAGTTACACAGTCATATCCAGGATGTGTTCAACGAGTTTGGTGTCCAGATTATGTCACCGAACTTCATCGCACAGCCGGAAGGTACGGTCGGGGTTAAACCCGAGAACTGGTTCCCCCCGCCAGCGCGCAAGCCCGATCAGGATGTCAGCTGACCCAGCGGTTTCTGCCCTGCTGCTTGGCGCGATATAACGCCTGATCGGCTTGCGCAATCAGTTGATCCGCCGTGCGTCCGGGGGCGGCACTGGCGATGCCCTGACTGACGGTGACCTGTGCTGCCACCTCAGACTTCGCGTGTGCCAAGCCGCGCTGCTGCAATTGTTGCTGAATTCGTTCAGCCACCGCTTCTGCCTGTGCTGCGGTGGCATCCAGTAACATCACCACAAACTCTTCGCCACCGTAACGTCCCACCACATCTTCCGGGGTACGCACCGCCTCCTTCAGCACTGCCGCCACCGCAACCAGGCACTCATCACCCGCCTGATGCCCATAGTGGTCGTTGTAGCGTTTGAAGTAGTCAACATCGAGCATAATCAGGCTAAAAGGGCGCTGCTGCGTGATCGCTTGGGCAAGGTGCTGTTCCAGTGCACGACGATTGGCGGTGCCGGTCAAGCCATCCTGGTGCGCAAGTATATCCAGCCGTGAGATCAGCAATTGGTTCTGCTCGTAACGTTGCCAGGCTTCATTGAACCAGCGCAGCAACATGTAGCGGCCATACAGCAGGATGAGCGTAAAAATCAGCCAGATAATGGCGAAGCGCGGGTTGATACCCTGATTGAGCTGAACGCTGACAATCGGTAACGTCAGCCACAGTGGCAACAGGTAACCCAACAAGCCTTTCGGGTAGAAATAGAGCGCCGCCATAGCTGTCAGCAACAAAATAACCCCAAGCGGATAAGTAAACGGCAGTTGCCAGTAGACTGCGCAACAGTAGCAGCACAGTGACCAAATCAGGCTGATCACGATTAACAGCGTCAGGCGCAGTGCCGGGAGCACCAGCAACAGCAATGACGCGGCAATGATCAGATAAATACCGCTCTCGATAACCGGGAGCAACGTTTGATGCGACGACAAACTCGCATCAAATTGATCAAACAATTGGTCACGCAGAATAATCAGCAGCGCAAAGCTGATATTAACGAAGGCGAACCACGGCAGGCTTTGTGATAATGCCTGCCGGATCATGGCATCGCGATCGGACCAGAACAGAGTACGCTCCGGCGAAACACGCCGACGTTGCGGTTGAGAACGGTTCACCAAGCATCCTTAATGTTGACGCATTGATAAACAGTTTATCGCTTCAGCCGGAACTAGGTAGTTTTATTCAGGGTAATCTCGGCGTTGTATTCTTTGTGCAATCTGCGTGCCTGAATAAATACCGATTTCCAGTACGGATTGTTGAGTGAGGAGCGCATCACACCCTGACTGGCAGAAGCATGCAGGAATTGTTGATCGGTGTCGTAAAAACCCACGTGCAACTCATTTTTTATGCGGAAAAATACCAGATCGCCCGGCTGCATATGGCCCGGCTGTACCCGTTCACCCATTTGAATTAATTCTCGGGTGGTAACGCGTTCCATGGGAATATTGAAACGATCTTTTAATGTGCGCCAAACGAAGCCGGAACAATCTACGCCAGACAATTGCGTACCGCCCCACTGGTAAGGGGTTCCCTGCCAGGAATGCATTTGATCGTGCAACGCAGCAATTACCGGAATAAGATCGGGCTGTTGCTCAGTTGAATCATTATTAACCTGCTCAGTACGATGGGATGAACACCCCGCGACAGAGAGAAGAATTATAGCGGCCAGCGCTTGGGTGATGGCTGAGGGGTTCATGGCTGAATATGTCACTCACTCAATAAAGATTCAGGTTTATACCGCAGGCTCGATTACCGGAAAATCAGAACCCACCGGACTTACACGACCTTACCTTCGACTTACTACAGCTTACACCACAATACCAGGATATTTCCTGCGGTAAATAGTTAAATCTTATTTTGGTGAAATAGTCAGCAGCAGCAGGATGATTATCACCATCCTGCCGGGGAGAAATAAAACTTAGCTCAAATTATTGTCAATATTTACCGGAAAAGTTCGCACTGATGCGCTGGGCCAGATAATCCTGCGCCGATATCGGTGGATATTTTTTCTCCGGACCTTCAATGATCACATCTTCATTTGCCTGACAGAAAAACGCCAGGCTATATCGTGCCGGAACCGAAATCCCCGGCAATGGATTCGCGACGCGATGGAAATTCGACGGCAATTTATCATCGCTCCAGCGCATCAGCATGTCGCCAATATTGCAGGTGATCACCCCTTCCAACGGGGTGATGGGCGTCCAGACCTGGTCTTCCATCTCTTTGCCGGGACACACCTGCAAACCGCCCTGCCCATCGCGCTGGAATAACAGCGTCAGGCAATCGAAATCGGTATGCGCACCCGCACGCCACGGGCCATCCACCTCGCCAGTAATAGCGAAATAATGCAACATGCGCAGCGTGCTTTGGTAAGTCTGATGCGAGGGTTCATGCGCGTGGGTAAAGAAATCCTCCGGGAAACCGAGCTTCAACGCAAAACAAGAGAGCAACTGCATCCCCACCGTCCAGCATTGACGTTCGAATTGCATCACCTCTGCGCGAAAATCGGGCAAGGTGCTGTCATTCGGCCACAACCCCGCCATACGTGGCAGCGTGATCTGGTAAGACTCTTTATGATCGGGTTTACCGGTGGAAGGACGGATCTGCGCCCGGTATTCCCAGCCCGCATTGCGGCTGAGCGGATAATGCGCCTTCTCACTTTCCGGCAACGCGAAGAAACGTTCCGCATTGGCAAAGGCGGCGTTGATATCGTCGAGCGGAATGCCATGACCGGAAACCTGAAAGAACCCAATATCGGTGGCGGCCTGCCACAGTTGGTCAGCAATGTCGTGCTTGCGTTGCTCAAAATCGGTGAGATCGATGATACGCACTTCGCGCGCCGCTTCACTGCCGCGTGCGCCCATGCGCGATTCTTTGGTGAGTTCATGCATAGCGTAAGCTGTGGTCTTTTCCATTGGTGCACCTCGTTAAAAACCGATAACGGATGACCTGACACCGCAACGCACAGGCCATCCCCGCGCCCGTTGATCGGGCGATCGAGCAATGACCTACCGGGTAATGACCGCGGCTGACAGCTTCTACTCATTTTCAAAGCAGGCAATATCTATGCCAAAACCCGCACACCCCGTAGCGGCGCGATTTATCGCGCGGTTGTTGATTGTCGCGACCACAAAACGCGCGATAAATCGCGCCGCTACGAGCGAAACTGCACCATAACAGTGCAATCAAGCAACTAGTGCATCACAAAAAAGCAAACTCACGTCAACATTCCCGCCCCATAATAACGTTTATTCAGTAAATTCATTCAGATAAACAATAAACAGGATAATGGCATGGGCTTTGCAAAAACCGACACAGAGTATAAGCGGTGAGTGTGGCAGCGTTGCCATGCAGAACATTGCTCTACAGCTTCGGCTGTACCTCGTCAGGGGACGGTGCTATGCATCGTGAGCAGGTTCAGCCACCGCACCTCCCCTGATAACAGACACAACGTTTGCTTTGGGGGTTTGTTATGTCAATGTCGTCCTTCCGTTTGTCCCTGTTTACTGCGCTGATCAGCGCCACTGCCCTCGCCCATGCGGCGGATAAACTGGTCCTGCAAACCACCTGGGTGGCACAGGCCGAGCAAGGGGGTTATTACCAGGCTGTGGCGACCGGCATCTATAAAAAATATGGCTTAGATGTCGAGGTGAAATCTGGCGGGCCGCAGTTAAATAATATGACGTTGCTGCTGGCTAACCGCGCCGATGTCATTGTCAGTTACGATCTTCAGGTGTTGCAGGGCATCCAGCGCAATTTCCCGTTAAAAGCCATTGCTGCGCCGTTCCAGTTCGATCCACAGGGCATCATGACCCATGGTGACGTCAAGGATCTCGCCGGGCTGCAAGGTAAAACCGTACTGGTGTCCGCCAGCGGCCAGGCCAGTTGGTGGCCGTGGCTGAAGGGTAAATATAAACTCAGCGATGGTCAGGTTCGCCCCTATACCTTCAATATGCAGCCGTTCCTCGCCGATAAGAACACCGCGCAACAGGCTTATGCCACCTCGGAAGTTCAGCAGATCAAAGCCGCCCAGCCCGACAGCAAGTTTTATCTGTTTGCCGATTACGGCTACCCGGCCTACGGCGGTATTCTGGTCACCCGCGATGATCTGTTACAGCAGAAACCGGACATGCTGAAACGCTTTGTTGCAGCCTCAATGGAAGGTTGGAAATCCTATCTGGCCGATCCCGCCGCCGGAAACGCGCTCATCAAAAAAGAGAACCCGCAAATGACCGATGCCATCCTGGCGTTTGGCGTTGCCCAGATGAAGGCGCTGCATCTGATTGATGGTGGTGATGCGGCAAAACAGGGGCTGGGGGTGATGACGGCACAACGCTGGCAAACCACGCGCGACTTTATGGTGAAAGCTGGCTTGCTCGATGCCGCCACACCGTGGCAACACGCTTTTACCACCCAGTTCTATCGTCAGGCATCGATGTAAGGTAGGGAGCAAGATGCTGATCAAGAACTGTCATGCCATTCTCACCGGTAACCGCCAACACCCCCGCAGCAACGCGCGGGATATCCGTATCAACCAGGGCTTGATTCAGGAGGTGGGACACCTGACACCACACGCCGATGAACAGGTGTTCGACGCGCGCGACTGTGTGGTCTACCCCGGTTGGGTAAATACCCACCATCATTTGTTTCAGTCGCTGCTGAAAGCTGAACCCCAGGGATTAAATCACAGCCTCGGTGCCTGGCTGGCCGCCACACCCTACCGTTTTCGCGGGGCCTTTGATGAACAGACCTTCCGCATTGCGGCACGTATCGGGCTGGTAGAACTGGTGCGATCCGGTTGTACCACCATTGCCGATCACCACTATCTTTACTGGCCAGACATGCCGTTCGATGGCGCACAGATCCTGTTTGAAGAGGCGCAGCGACTCGGCGTGCGTTTTGTCTTATGCCGGGGTGGTGCGACTCAAAGCCGCGGCCTGGAGAGTGATTTGCCGACCGCGCTCCGCCCGGAGAGATTTGACGCGATGATGGCCGATGTCGAACGTCTGGTGGCGCAATATCATCAGCGGGATGTGTTCGCCATGCGCCAGGTGGTGATGGCTCCCACCACCACCTTACACTCCACCACACCACAGGAGTTACGCGACAGCGCCCGTCTGGCGCGTCAGCTGGGTATCCGTCTGCACAGCCACTTGTCGGAAACCGTGGATTATCTTGATGCCGCTCAGGCCAAATTTGGCATGACGCCTTTACAGTTCTGCGCCGAACATGAGTGGATTGGCAGCGATGTGTGGTTTGCCCACCTGGTCAAACTGTTACCCGAGGAGATCGCCTTACTCGGTGCCGCAGGCAGTGGCATCGCCCATTGTCCACAAAGCAATGCCCGTCTCGGTAGCGGTATTGCCGACCTGGTGGCGCTGGAACAGGCTGGCGTCCGGGTATCGATTGGTGTTGATGGTGCCGCCTCGAACGAAGCTGCCGATATGCAAAGCGAAACCCATGCGGCCTGGCAACTGCAACGCGCCCGCAAGGGGATGCTGGCGCAGCCGCGCTATGCCGGAGGCCGTTTTGAAGGGGGTGGCGATGCCGCCAGTATCGAAGATGTGGTGCGTTGGGGCACGCGCGGCGGCGCTGAGGTGCTCGGCCTGCATAGCGGAGAAATCGCCCCTGGGATGGCCGCAGATATCGCGATCTATCAACTGGATGACCCGCGCTATTTTGGCCTGCACGATAGGGCGATTGGGCCAATTGCCTGCGGTGGCCGGGCGCGCATCAAGGCGCTGATCTGCCAGGGCAACATCATCATGCAGGACGATGAGATTCCGGGCCTGGATTTACGCGCGCTGGGACAGGACGCCGCCGATGCGGTGAAAACGCTGCAACGCCGCGTTGGCGTGACAGGGTAACGCCCCACGTAGCGACGCGATTTATCGCGCCGCTACGGGTGGTATGGATTACATTTCGGCGATCAACGCTTTAGCAGCCGCGCGATGTTTCACCATTAACGCTGCGCTATCAAGGCCGATAATTTCACCGTCCGACACGCGCCACTCGCCCCCTACCATCACCTTGTCTGCGCGCTCCGCGCCACATAAAATCAACGCCGAGAGCGGATCGTGGCTGCCGCTAAAACGCAGCTCATCCAGTTTGAACAGCGCGAGATCGGCCTGCTTTCCGACCGCCAGCTCACCAATATCCCGGCGTCCTAACAGGCGTGCCGACCCCGCCGTCGCCCAGCGCAATACCCGCTGTGGCGTGATCTGTTGCGCGCCGTAGCGCAGGCGTTGCAGATACAACGCCTGACGGGCTTCGTACATCAGGTTTGACGCATCGTTCGAGGCTGAACCATCCACCCCCAACCCCACGGGCGCGCCTGCCGCTTCCAGTTCCACCGTCGGACAAATTCCCGACGCCAGCCGCATATTGGATACCGGACAGTGGCAGATGCCGGTTCCGGCAGCGCCAAGTCGTTTGATCTCGTCGTCATTGAAATGAATGCCGTGCGCCAGCCAGGTGCGATCGCTCAGCCAGCCCACATGCTCCAGATAATCGACGGTACGCATGCCAAAGGTTTGCTGGCAAAACGCCTCTTCATCCAGGGTTTCGCCAAGATGGGTATGCAGGCGCACATCCTGTTGCTCCGCCTGACGGGCGATTTCGCGCATCAAATCGGTGGTGACAGAGAACGGGGAACAGGGCGCGAGGCCAATCTGAATCTGCGCGCCGTCGTGGCGCTGGTGATAGCGCTGAATCAGGCGCAGGCTATCCTGCAAAATGGTATCGGCATCCTGGATAGTGTGCTGCGGCGGCAGGCCGCCCTGTTCTTCCCCCAGATTCATCGACCCACGCGTCAGCAAAGCGCGCATGCCCAGTTGTTGCACCACGTCCACCTGCACATCCAGCGATTGCTCCATGCCCTGCGGAAACAGATAGTGATGGTCGCTGACGGTGGTACAGCCGGACTGCAACAGCTCCGCCATTGCTACCTGACTGGCCAGATGCAGCGCCTCCGGCGTTAAACGCGCCCACACCGGATAGAGGGTTTTTAACCACGGAAACAGCGGCTGATTCACCACCGGCAACCAGGCGCGCGTCAGAGTTTGATAGAAATGATGATGGGCGTTGATAAGGCCAGGCAATACCACATGATCAGTGGCATCAACCACGCTGTCACAGGGTTGCGACGGCAACGCGCCAAGGGGAAGAATTTCGCTGATGCGAGCATCTTCAATCACCAGGCCGCCACGGCCATCGAGATGTTCAGGGAGGAATACGGCTAAGGGGTTTTTGATCCAGATACGGGCAGCGCACATGGCTGGCTCCTCTCAGTTGATAAACATAAGGGTTAGCCAGCTCAGTTATTGCCTGTCTGCTGATCCAGGCGCATCGCGATGCGGCACTACTATGCCGCAAAAGCGATGGCCTGCAAAGTTATCAGGCGTTTTTGTTGCGTAACGGCGATTCCGGCATAAACAGCGACAACAAGAAGGCCACCAGCATGACCCCCGCCGCCATCAGAAACGCCGCATGCACCGCATCACCAAATGCCTGCAAGTATGGCGTCTGGACATCGATCGGCAAATGATGGATGGCTTCCGGGTCGAGGCTACGCGGCAGCTCAGCCCCCTTATCCACCAGCTTTGTCAGCCCGGATTTCAGCACCTGGCTGAATATCGCACCAAACAACGCCACGCCAATTGAGCCGCCCACCGAGCGGAACAAGGTCACCGAAGACGTCGCCACCCCGATGCTATCCGGGGATACGGTATTCTGCACCGCCAGTACCAGTACCTGCATCACCATCCCCATGCCCATCCCGAGGATGCTGGAGAACAGCCAGATGTGCCAGGTCGGGTCGTCCAACGTCAGCGTGGTCATCAACGCCATGCCAATGGTTGCCAACAGGGTTCCGGCAATCGGGAACAGGCGGTATTTCCCGGTGTGGCTGATAATGCGGCCACTGATGATCGACGTCACCAGCAAGCCCCCCATTAACGGCAGCAACTGCAACCCGGCACCGGTCGGCGACGCACCCTTCACCACCTGCAAATACAGCGGCAGAAAAGTGACGCTACCAAACAGCGACATGCCCACAATAAAGCCAATCAGGCTGGAAAGCAGGAAGCTGCGATTGCGGAACAACGTCAGCGGGATAATCGGCTCCCAGGCGCGACGTTCTTCGTAGACAAAACCAATCAGCCCCACCACGCCAAAGGCGAGGATGCACCATAACTGCGGATCAGACCAGGCATGCACCGAGCCGCCCTCGCTGGTGAACAGCGTAATGCCCACCAATGCCAGGCAGAGGAAAAACGCGCCCGGATAGTCGATCTCATGGGCTTTGCGTTTACTGTCAGTTCTGAAGACGGCATTGATCACCAGCAGCGCAAACAGGCCGAGCGGCAGATTGATATAGAAGATCCAACGCCACGAAGCATGCTGCACGATAAAACCACCCAGTAGCGGCCCCACCACCGTTGCCAGACCAAACACGCCGCCAAACAACCCCTGGTATTTACCGCGATCGGCGGGCGGGATCACATCGGCTACAGCCGCCATGCTCACCACCATCAGGCCGCCCCCGCCCAATCCCTGTAAGGCGCGGGTGAAAATCAGTTGTTCCATGTTTTGCGCCAGCCCACAAAGCGCAGAGCCGATCAGGAACAGGATCACCGAGATTTGCAGCACCCGCTTACGGCCAAACAGGTCGCCAAATTTACCGTATAGCGGTACAACAAGGGTCGAGGCCAGCATATATGCCGTTACGATCCAGGACAGACGATCCAGCCCACCCAACTCACCAACAATGGTCGGTAACGCTGTGGAAACAATGGTTTGGTCGAGGGCAGACAGCAGCATCACCAGCAGCAACGCGCCCAGCAGCCAGCCGAAAGACTGACGCGGTGCCGCGGTGCTGGCAACCTGCTGTGCCAAAGAATCGGATTTCATAGGGAACACCACATTGAAATTAATTAAATACACAATTAATATTGATCGAAGTCTGACAGGAAACAAGTGAGCGCGCAAAAATGACCGCACAGAAAGTCCCTTCTGAGGGAAAATCAGCAAAATCCGAACCCCGTCGTCCCGGCCGTCCCCGGGGTGGCGCGATCAATGCGCAACAGCGGGAACATTTACTGGATATCACCCTGTCGCTGTATGCCGAACACGGCATTGCGGAAACTTCCCTCAACGCCATTGCACGTAAGGCGGGCGTCAGTCCGGCCATGTTGAATTATTACTTCAAGTCGCGGGAAGCCCTGCTGGATGTGGTGGTTGAGGAGCGTTTTTTGCCGCTGCGTCAGCGTCTGGTGGCGCATTTTGTCAATGAACCGCGTGACCCTGTCACCACCTTCAGCGCCTTTATTCGTGAGATTGCCGACATCATCGCCACCCATCACTGGTTTGGACCGTTATGGATGCAGGAAGTGACGGAGGGCCAGGGGGGATTAGGCCAGCATATCAAACACCGCTTCGGTCATGCCGAGCGCGATAAGGTGAAAAGCCTGATTGAGGGCTGGCAGCAACAGGGACTGCTGAACCCGGATCTGGAACCGCAGCTACTGATGACGTCAATTCTCAGTATGGTGCTGGTGCCCTTCACGCGCTTTGCCAACGATCCGGCGTTCAACCGTGAAAAGATTGTCGCGCATACATTGAGTTTGTTTTGCCGTGGGATCAGGCCGGAATAGCGGCGCGAAGTATTGCGCCGCTGGCCGGTTGGTCTTTTTTGCTTAACCGGCAATCACATGATTGCTCTCGCTCGCCCACTGGGCATACACCTGGTCCCCGGCGCTAAAAGGCTGCACATTAGCGTCGCCCTGGGTTTGTTGCCAAGCAATCAGGGTTTCGCCGCTCGGTAATTTCAGGTTGTAGTGCAACATAAAGCCCCGATATACCACCTGGGTGACTTCTGCAGGCGTGGCATTGCACGCCGTGCTCGCTGACTGTGCCTCCAACGGCGACAGGTGAATCGCTTCCGGACGCAGCGTAACGGTTTGCGCCGAACGTGTGTTCAGCGCCCCTGGCACCACCAGCCGCAGGCCACTGGCGGTATGTAATTCACTGCGCTGCGCATCATGCTGTACCACACTGGCGGTGAGAAAGTTTGATGCCCCAATAAACCCGGCGACAAAGGCGGTGGCCGGTTTCTGATAGATCTGCGTAGCACTGGCAACCTGCTCCAGTTTTCCATCCCGCATCACAGCAATTTGATCGGCCATCGTCAGCGCTTCATCCTGGTCATGCGTCACCATAATGGTGGTCAGTCCCAGCCGTTGCTGAAGTTGCCGGATCTCCAATTGCATACTTTCTCGCAGGCTTTTATCCAACGCACCGAGCGGCTCATCCAGCAGCAACATATCGGGTTCGATCACCAGCGCACGTGCCAGCGATACGCGCTGTTGTTGGCCGCCGGAAAGCTGCGCCGGTAAACGGTCGCGATAATTTTTCAACTGCACCATGTCCAGCGCTTTGGCGACCCGATCAGCGTATGCGCTGCGTGACTGGCCGCGCATTTTCAGGCCAAAAGCCACGTTCTCTGCCACCGTCATGTGCGGGAACAGCGCGTAGTTCTGAAACAGCAAACCGATATTGCGACGATGCACGGCGGTATCAAGAATCGACCGACCTCCTACCAGAATATCGCCCGAAGTCGGTGTCACCAAACCCGCCACCATGCGCAGGCAGGTGGTTTTGCCACAGCCACTCGGCCCGAGCAGTGCGAGTATTTCCCCGGCATTAACCTGCAAGGAGACATTGTCTACGGCCACCGTTTTGCCGTAATGCTTGCTGAGCCGGTCGAGGCGGACTTCAAAAGATCGCTGCATGTTAACCTCAGGCGTTGAATGTCTGGTTGTAGCGCTCCAACAGTTCAGCGCGGCGCGGGATAATGTAGGTCCAGTCCGGGGTAAACAACTTCAACTGGTTCATCTTCTCTTCCGGATAGGCGAGATATTTCAGGGTAGCCTCGTCAAAACTAATGCCGCGTACCGTTGGCGCACTGAGTGTCACTTCCGCCAGCATCTTCTGCACATCGCTATCCAGCAGGCGGTTAATCCACGCCATCCCCAATTCACGCTGCGGTGCCCCCTTAACCAACGCCAAACCATTAATCCCGGTGAACGCGCCTTCCTTCGGATAGGTCATATCCAGCGGCACGCCTTTTTTCGTGTGCGGATAAATGGCTTTGGAATATTCAATACCGCCCACCATCGCCTGGCCCTGCGCAACCATCATCACCTGAGCTTCGCCGTCATACACCGTCATTACGTTATTCTTCAGCTCAGCCAGTTTGTCCCAGCCTTTGTCAATTTCGTACTGAGCCTCCTGCAATGGCTTGCCGGTCGCCAGTGCCGCCGCCACGATCAGCATCAGGATGCTCTGGGTATTTTTCGGCGTGTTCAGGATCATCTGGTGCGCATATTTCGAGGTAAAGATATCGTTATAACTGGCGATCGGTTGCGACATTTGCGGGTTGATAAACAACCCGGCCATTGAGACCGAAAAGCCGACGCCATAGCGATCGCCCAACAGATAACGATCAAAGACATTTTTCAGGTTGGGAATGCCGTCAACTGGCAGCTGTTCAATCAGGTTTTCTGCTTTAGCCTGCGGCACACCGATATCATCCATCGACATCACGCTAAATATCGGTTTCGCTTTAGTCGCGCGCAACGCGGCGATATTCGCCAGCGTGGCCCCTTCCGTGGTCAACACCTTGCAGTTGTAGGCTTTCTCAAATTCCGGCAGAACCTTTTGCTTGATCAATGCCCCTTGCGCCGAGTTATAGACCCCCACCTGCAATACGCGATCTGCGGCATTGGCTTTCACCTGGATGTAAGGCAACAGCGCTGCACCGGCCACCGCTTTAATAAAAGTACGACGTTTCATAGCAGTCATAGAGCATCCTCTGGTGTGAAGGTTAAGCGGCCATTGCGCGACGCAGGCCGACTAATTTTTCCAGTGCCACCACCACCACGGTGGCGAGCAAAATAATCAGGGTCGACATGGTGGCGACCGACGGATCGAATACCGTGCCAATCTGGCGATACAGCACTACCGGCACCGGGGTGTTTTCCGAGTCGGCCAGCCACATCGAAACCGGATAGTTATCAAATGAGACCATGAAGCAGAAGATCGCCCCGGACATCACGCCGGGTACAATTTGCGGAAAAATCACCTGACGGAATGTGGCCCAGCGCGTAGCACCGAGGGTCCGAGCCGCCTCTTCCAGACTGGGGTTCACCAGCTCCAGGCTGGTGATCACCGTGCGCACCACATAGGGCGCAGTAACGACGGTGTGGGCCAGCAGCAGATTGAGTTTGGCGTTGCTCCAGCCATAACCGGTAAACAGCTGCAACAGCGCCAGGCCGGTGATCAGCACCGGGAAGATCAGGGGAGACAACAGTAAGCCTTTGCACAACGAGCCAAACGGCAGTTTGCCACGCACCAACGCAAAGGCCGCCGGGATGCCAAGCACCAAGGCAAGCAAGGTGGTGCCAAGCGACAACAGGGTGCTGAACAGCAGCGCATCCGTAAATTCACGGTTGCCAAGCACTTTGCTGTACCAGTCGAGGGTAAAGCCGCCAGGTGGGAAGCTAACGAAGTAACCATCAGAAAACGAAATAGCCATGATCAACAGAATCGGGGCGAGGATAAATACCATCATCGCCGCCGCAAAGGCATACAACGCCGCCCCACTCCAGCCGGTTAAACGCGCATTCATTTGGACGCTCCCGGCAGACGACGTCCACCCAGCAACTTCATTGACAACGTGTTCACGGCAATCACGATTAACACCAGAATGGTGGCGATGGTGGCACCAAACGGCCAGTCATATACCGCGACAATTTGTTGTTCGGCGAGGTTGCCCAACATTTGCGCGCGCGGGCCGCCGATCAATGCCGGGATGACATACGAACCTGCGGCCAATGAGAACACCAGCGTCATCCCCGCCACCAGGCCAGGCAGGCTGAGTGGCAGTGTGATACGCCAAAATACCTGCCACGGTGGCGCGCCAAGAGTACGGGCGGCAAACGGCAGATTGGGGTCAATTTTGCCCAGCGCCGAGGCCAGTGGCAGCACCATCATCGGAAAGAAGATATGCAGGGAACCAATAATCACCGCCCATTCGGTAAACATCAGCGTATTGGGTCGGTCGATCAGGCCGAGATGCAGTAACACATAATTCAGCAGACCCGTTGGGCCATTATTGAGGATTAACTGCCAGCCATAGGCACGTACCACCACGCTGACCGCCAGTGGCGCAATGATCACCAACGTCAGAATACGTGCCACCCACGCCTGACCGCGAACCAGAACCGTCGCCACCGGATAAGCCAGCACCGCAGCTATCAGCGCGGTAATCACACTGATGTGTAACGTGTTCCATAACACATCGCTATACAAAGCGACGGTGAAGAAGTGCCAGTAATGACTGAAGGTCCAGGGCGTACTGATATTCCCATCGGCAGATTGGGTCATCAAACTGAATAACATCAGCTTAATTGCCGGAGCAAAAAAGAAAAAAAGTTGAAATGCCAGCAGCGGAATAATCAGCAACGCGGGCGATTGCCAGCGACTCGCCGATTTGATACGCGGCAGCGGTGTGGGAATAGCGGTCATGAAACTCCTCCGGGAAAATCTCGCACAACGTTATTCGTCAGTAATAACGACCACAGGGAAATAATCAGAGAGCAAAAACCTTTAATATAAGAAATTGAGATGACTGCGTTTTATTTTAATTTTTCCGACATCACAAAACGTTAATATGATTATTTCAAGCTCACCCAATACAATTTTACGATGCACATATTGCTTCCGGTTATGGGCAATATTTTTCTTATATTTCCGTAATCGTTTCAGGTTATGCCACTACAGAAAGTCACTATTTTCCGCCGTATCGTCCTCCGCCCCAGGCTTTTTCTATTATCAGCCGGTCAAAGGAACGAAAATCGTCAAAAGCCCGCAGCGTCTAAGTTGGACCGGGCGTTGTGGCGGCAGGAATGCAGGGCTGACGGCGCGCAGGATGAAACGGAGATCAGTTGTAAAGAAACGATGTGATAAGACATCAGGCGAGGATTTTTCCCGCCTGCGTTAAACCTGAGGTCAGCTCAATCAACAGCTCCCGCACCGCCGCTGCCGGTTCGGAAAGTGGGGTGCGATCGGAAACGCACAACGACAATGTCTGGCTGATGGCCGGGCCGCTGATGGAACGAATGATCACATCGCGTGATTCTGACTGAATCCGTTCGGCAATCGCCTTCGGCATAATCGTACAGCCAAGACCGGCATCCACCGCGCGCGCGATGCTTTTCACCGCCTCCAGCTCCCCGACCACATGAATGCTTTGGTGGTGCAGGCTGAAGGCTTCATCAATCGCCCGGCGGACAAAATTGTAGGCTGGTGGCAGCAACATCGGCAACGCACCAAGCTGGCTGACCTGTAAGGGTCCGCCGTCATCATCGAAGTCAAAATCAGCGTGGGCCACAAAATAAAAGGATTCTTCCAGTAGCGGTTCGTAATGCAGCCCTTTGATGCCACCACAACCATGCAGCAGCGCCATCTCCAGCCGCCCATTGGCGACCAGTTCGCTATATGCCTGGCCGACGCTCTCCACCAGATGCAGCAAAATACCCGGATGACGCTGGCGCATCTCGCTCAGCAACGACATTGCCAGCGTGGAAGCCGCACTGAATGGTGCCAGCCCAACCGATACGCGCCCCGACAGTGATTGTCCGGCGCTCAGCACGTCGACCTCTGCCTGCGCAAACTGGCGCAGCATCGCGTTGGCATGGCCATACAACACTTTGCCGGCTTCGGTAGGCACCACGCCCTGCTGGCTACGAATCAACAATTGCCGTTTAAAGTGCTCTTCCAGCGCCACCAGTTGCTGGCTAAGGGCGGGTTGTGCAATATGCAACGCATCCGCCGCACGGGTGATGCTCCCCATATCCACAATCGTAATGAAGGACTTCAAACGCCGTATATTCATCTTGTTCTCATCGCTGGTACACGCCTGCGCGGTTATTTTCACGACTATATCGGCTTTATATTCCTGCCGGTAAGAAGGAATGCCTTTCGCCTGATAGGCGTTTTATATGAGCGCCCATGGTTAAAGACCTCAGCGGTCAATAAGTAAATACTATCCGGCCAAAACAAAATTATCTTATCGGCAACTTTATTTCTCACCCTATGGTAGTGATGAATTTAGCACGTTTCGTTAACGCGCTTTGCGGATGATTAAATCACGAAAAATAATAAACCTCGCCCCTCGTCATCTGTCGTCATTGGTAAAACCTGTGTGTGCGCTTCACCGCTGGCTCGCTGCCAGCGGCGCTTTTTTTCGAATTTACTTTCATCGCTAATTATTAAGTTACTGCGATGAATTAACCGGGGTGATATCCCAACAAGATGACAAATGCAAAAAACGAGGAATAAATGATGAAGCTTTCAATTAAATCCTGCATCGCCAGTGCCCTGTTAATCTCTGGAGTGGGCCATGCAGCAGAAATTTATAACAAGGATGGCAACAAACTCGATCTGTACGGCAAGGTGCAGGGAGAAAATTATATTTCCAACAACGATAGTCTGGATGGTGATCAATCCTATATGCGCTTTGGTTTTAAAGGCCAGACGCAGATTAACGACCTGATTACCGGTTACGGTCAGTGGGAACAACAGATTCAGTTGAACAACAGTGAAGGCGGTAGCGATGCGCAGAAAGGCAATAAGAGTCGTTTAGGTTTTGCTGGGTTAAAAGTGGGTCAGTACGGCAGCTTCGATTATGGCCGCAACTACGGGCTGGTATATGACGCCATTGCCTACACCGACGTTCTGCCGGAATTTGGTGGTGCAACCGGCAGTGCGGATGGTTTTCTGCGAGGCCGTTCTACCGGTGTGGCAACCTACCGCAACCGCGACTTTTTTGGCCTGGTGGATGGTCTGAGTTTTGGCCTGCAATATCAGGGCAAAAACGAACGTGATGCCATCAGCACCTCCAACGGCGACGGCTGGGCCACTTCGCTCGGGTACGCGCTGGATTCAGGTATCAGCGTGGTGGGTGGTTATGCCAACCTGGATCGCACCAACGCCCAGAATGCCGATGGCGTTTATGGTCATGGCGCGCATGGTGAGAGCTGGGCGGTTGGTGCAAAATATGACAACAATCAGTGGTACTTCGGCACCTTCTACGGTCAGACACGTAACGCTTACGCCATCAGCAACAGCCTGACAGGCGAAAGCGGTTTCGCCAACAAGACGGAAAGCTTTGAAGCCACCTTGCAGTATCAATTCATCAACGGTTTTCGCCCGTCGATTGCCTGGGTACAGACCAAAGCAAAAGATATTGAAGGCGTTGGCGATGCGTATCTGCTGAAGTTCCTCGAACCGGGGCTGACCTGGTACTTCAACAAAAATATGAAGACGTTTGTAGCATGGAAAATCAACCTGCTCGAAGACAATAACAAACTCGGCCTGCCGAATGACGACCAATTAGCGCTGGGTGTGGTGTATCAGTTCTGATGTAAAGAGAGAGTGCAGGAGATGTCCTGCACTCTGCTTAAAAATCGCACCGCTACCCATGAGGAGAGTTGTAGCGGCGCGATTTATCGCGTAATACGAACCCGGTATTTTACGGATATAACCCGCGATCTTTCCTCGCCAGCAAAATGCGTTCACACGCCAGCGCATACGCAGCCGTGCGCAGCGTGACCTGCAACGCCTCGGCTTTTTGCCAGACGGTATCAATCGCCCCTTGCATAATGCCGTCGAGCCGCTGATTGATCTCCTCTTCGCTCCAGAAGAAGCTGGAGAAGTCCTGTACCCATTCGAAGTAGCTCACCGTGACACCACCGGCATTGGCAATTACGTCGGGTACGACAGCGATACCGCGTTGCTGCAAGACATCATCCGCTTCGGGTAACGTCGGACCATTCGCCCCCTCAATCACCAGGCGACAAGCCAGATCACGCGCACGTTCGGCGGTGATTTGCCCTTCCAAAGCGGCAGGTACCAGGATGTCGTAATTCAGCGTCCAAAAGCGGTCGTCAGCAAGATGATCCGCCTGCGGGAAGCCTTTAATGCTGCCGTGTGCCTGCTGCCATGCCTGTAATGCCGGGATGTCCAGCCCGCTGGCCAGATACAGCGTGGCACTGTGATCCTGAACCGCGACCACTTTCGCCCCTGCCGCATGAAACAGCTCGGCACTGACGCTACCCACATTGCCAAAGCCCTGCACCGCCACGCGACTGTGCGCCACCTCCAGACCCAGCATCGCCGCCGCACGGCAACCGGTAACAAATACACCGCGACCGGTCGCTTTAACACGTCCGAGTGAGCCGCCCAGATGTACCGGTTTGCCAGTGACCACACCGGTCGTGGTCGCGCCGACATTCATCGACCAGGTATCCATCATCCATGCCATCACCTGCGCGTTGGTGCCAACGTCCGGTGCCGGGATATCCTGCTGCGGGCCGATCATGTTGCCAATCTCGCTGGTGTAGCGCCGTGTCAGGCGTTCCAGCTCTTTACGGGAAAGCTGCGACGGATCGACGCGAATTCCCCCTTTCGCACCACCAAACGGCAGGTTAAGTGCGGCACATTTGATGGTCATCCAGGCCGACAACGCCATCACTTCTTCAAGGGTCACGTCCGGATGGAAACGCACGCCCCCCTTGCCCGGCCCCCGTGACAGGTTATGCTGCACGCGATAGCCTTCAAAATGGCGTACCGTGCCGTCATCCATTTCCAGCGGGATATCAACAATCAGTGCGCGTTTAGGGTGTGTCAGGGTATCGGCCCAGCGGCTGAGATCACCTAATAACGGCAATACGCGTTCGACCTGGGTCAGATAGGTTGACCAGGCAGAGTGACGGTCACCCGTCACATAGGAAAGTGCTGACAAAACTGACCTCCGGTTTTACAGGTTGCTAAGCCCGAGTTTTTTCTCCAGGTAGTGGATATTGGTGCCACCCTGCTGGAAGTTTTCGTCGGACATGATTTTCATCTGCAGCTCGACGTTGGTCTTGATGCCGTCAATGATCAGTTCCGCCAGCGCATTCTTCATGCGTGCAATTGCCACGTCACGGTTTTCACCGTAGGTGATCAGCTTGCCGATCATGGAGTCGTAGTACGGCGGCACGCTGTAACCGGCATAGATATGCGATTCCCAGCGCACACCGAAACCACCCGGTGCGTGAAAGCGCGTGATCTTGCCCGGACTCGGCAGGAAGGTGTTCGGATCTTCGGCGTTGATACGGCATTCCACCGCATGACCACGGATCACCACGTCTTCCTGACGGATCGACAGCGGCTGACCGGCAGCAATACGCAGCTGTTCCTTGATCAGGTCAACACCGGTGATCATCTCAGTGACCGGGTGTTCTACCTGAATACGGGTGTTCATCTCAATGAAGTAGAACTCGCCGTTTTCGAACAGGAACTCGAAAGTCCCCGCACCGCGGTAGCCGATATCCACACAGGCTTTGGCACAGCGGTCGCCGATAAAGCTACGCAGTTCCGGGGTAATGCCCGGTGCCGGCGCTTCTTCCACCACTTTCTGGTGACGGCGCTGCATTGAGCAGTCGCGCTCCGCCAGATAGATGGCGTTGCCCTGGCCGTCAGCCATGACCTGAATCTCGATGTGGCGCGGATTCTCAAGGTATTTTTCCATGTAGACCATGTCGTTGTTGAAAGCCGCTTTGGCTTCCGCTTTCGTCATGTTGATGGATTGCTCAAGATCCTTGTCGCTGCGCACCACGCGCATACCACGACCACCACCGCCGCCGGAGGCTTTGATGATCACCGGGTAACCGATGCGTTTGGCGAAGGCACGGTTTTTATCCATGTCTTCCGTCAGCGGGCCGTCAGAACCGGGTACGGTCGGGACACCCGCTTTTTTCATCGCGGTGATCGCCGACACTTTGTCACCCATCAGGCGGATGGTGTCCGCTTTCGGGCCGATAAAGATAAAGCCGGAGCGCTCAACCTGCTCGGCAAAATCGGCGTTCTCAGACAGGAAGCCATATCCCGGATGGATCGCTACCGCGCCGGTGATTTCGGCGGCGGAGATCAGGGCCGGAATATTGAGGTAACTTTTGACCGACTGCGCCGGGCCGATGCAGACAGTTTCATCTGCCAGCAGCACGTGCTTCAGGTCACGGTCCGCCGTGGAGTGCACCGCCACAGTCTTGATGCCCAGCTCTTTACAGGCACGCAGAATGCGCAGCGCGATCTCACCGCGGTTAGCAATGACAATTTTATCCAGCATGGTTCGCCTCGTTATTCGATGACAACCAGCGGCTCGTCAAATTCAACCGGCTGGCCACTTTCCACCAGAATCGCTTTCACCACGCCGGATTTATCGGCTTCGATCTGGTTCATCATTTTCATCGCTTCAACGATGCACAGGGTGTCGCCAACGTTAACTTTCTGGCCGACTTCGATAAAGGCTTTCGCGTCCGGGCTTGGGGTGCGGTAGAAAGTGCCGACCATCGGTGAACGCACGATGTGGCCACTGATTTCCGGCTTAGCAGGCTCGGCTACCGGGGTTGCCACGGAGGGGGCGATTGCGGGTTGCGCTGCGGGAGCCGCATACACCTGCGGCATAACCGGATAACCAATATTGGCCGGAGAACGGCTGATACGAACCGACTCTTCGCCCTCAGAGATTTCCAGCTCAGCGATGCCGGACTCTTCCACCAGCTCGATCAGTTTTTTGATTTTACGAATATCCATAGACGGGGTTCCGTGCTCATTAACATAACGGGAGTTGTTATAGCAGAGCGGCCCGCCGCACAGGACATAGGGAGTTTAGTTGGGGTTATAAGCAAAAAGTGCCAGTTGCAATTATCCCTCACTGGGGATAATTGCGTGGTTATCCTTTATCGAGGATAATTTTGACTTTACCCTCTATAAGGGATAAATTAATCATTATCCCGATTAAGGGATAATTCGTCATTTGCGCTATCTTGCCCTACATCCCGTGAGGATTTGCGATGATTTATAGCCCAAGACAGCTTGCTCATCACATCCGGTTAATTCGACAGAAAAATCAGTGGACCCAGACGCAACTCGCCAAAAAAGTGGGGCTGAAACAGGCCACGATCTCACATTTCGAAAACAATCCCGACCTGACCACCCTGGCGACGCTGTTTAAGATCCTGCAGTCCCTTGAACTAAAGCTGGATATTCACGAGAAGCTGGACGCAAACGAGACTCCGGCGAGTTACGATCAGGAGAATGACTGGTGAAGCAGGAGTTGGTGGCGTGGATGAATGGTGCCACCGACGGACATGCGAAAAACTTCTCGGTATTTATTGAGCGAGGGGGCAGCTATCGCCTGACACCTTTCTATGATGTCATTTCGGCTTACCCCGTGTTGGGTGGAACCGGATTGAACATCCGTGATCTGAAACTGGCGATGGGGTTAAAAGCCACGAAAGGTAAAAAGATGGAGATTGAGAAAATATTCCCACGGCATTTTATGGCAACGGCTAAGGCAGTAAATTTTGACCAGAACCGCATGGTGGAAATTATGGATTTCTTTATTACGCAATTCCCAGACGCCATCCGCCAAGTAGAACGTATGTTACCCGCTGATTTCCCGCCCCGTATCGCCGATGTACTGTTTTCCCAAAGCCTGCGAATGCTGGCGCGTTTACAGCAATAGATATATGCCCGTGACCTCGCGCCAGTGATAACCGTGAGGGGTTTATTGCGCAATTCTGTCGAGAATAATGTAAGCAGGCTGGCACATGCTGCCACGTTCCTGAATCCAGTAATAATCCATATCCGCGATATGATCGTTCAAGCCGCCATCAACGCGTTTAACTTCCAGACGCAAACCCGCCATGTCGTTAGCGCTCAATCCAGACTTGACGATAAATTTATATTTAACCCCTTTCTCTTCCTCAAAGGATTTAAGATACGGCGTCATCTGTTGCTGTATTTCCTTCAGACAGATCACCTCATTACCGACCTTAAATGGCTCCCCCGGCACTCCCGCGATCGGGGCAGCAAAGGCTGATGAAGACAACAACGCCAACGCTGCCAAGGTTATTTTGTTAGTAGCACGCATTAAACTTCCTCCTTTTTTCCGTCTGCATAAAACGTCACAGCCCTGTTATCGGCAATTTTTTCAACAAATTGACGCCCTGGAAAAAATTTTTCCCCAGACCGAAACTTTCCCGTCAATACCAGCGAACTGATCAGTAGCGTCACACAACCGGAACACCCTCAACTCCGCAGGAGCAGATAATGAAACGCATGAAAAACCTCGTTTGTACCCTGACTATGGCTGCCGCGTTGGGCCTCTCCACCACGGCGTTCGCCGCGCTGCCGGTCGGTGCCAAAGCCCCCAACTTTGAACTGCAAGGTGCGCTGGCGGGTAAACCGCTGACCTTCTCGCTGCAACAGGCATTACAGAAAGGCCCGGTCGTGCTCTACTTCTTCCCGGCGGCATTCAGCAAGGGTTGTACCCTTGAAGCGCATGATTTTGCTGAAGCAACCGATAACTTCAAAAAAATGGGCGCAACGGTGATTGGTGTCACCGCCGGTAACACCGATCAGGTAAGTGACTTTTCCAAACTGGAATGTCGCGATAAATTCACGGTCGCGGCCGACCCGGGTGCCAAAGTCGCGGCGGAGTATCAGACCACCATGCAGATGAAAGGCAAAACCCTGTCCGATCGTACTTCCTACGTGATCGCGCCAAATGGCGACATTTTACTGAGTTATACTGACAGAAACCCCGATACCCATATCGAAAAAGCCCTTGCAGCCGTGAAGCAGTACAGCGACGCCCATCCGCAAACCGCGACCAACTAACCGACGAGGCCAGCGATGTTAACCGCGATGCTGGCCGCCTTTATTGGCGGCATCATTCTTAACTTTATGCCCTGCGTTTTTCCGGTGGTTTCACTGAAGGCGCTGGGTCTGTTACGCCACGCTGATAACAGCGCCAGCGCACGCCGTGAAGGGTTGGCGTTTTTGCTCGGTGTGGTTGTAACCATGATGGCGTTGGCCGGTATCCTGCTGGCGGCGCGCGCCGGAGGGGCTGCGGTCGGTTGGGGATTCCAGCTGCAATCACCGTTGGTGATCGCCTTGCTGGCATTGGTGATCCTCGCGGCAGCGCTTAATCTGTTGGGCGTGTTTGAAGTGGGCCTGTCGGTGCAGCAGGTCGGTGCGATCGATATCGGACGCGGGGCTTTTGTGCGCTCCGCCCTGACTGGCGCACTGGCGATTATCGTTGCCACCCCTTGTGCCGCGCCGTTTATGGCGAGTGCCATCGGCTATGCGTTGGTGCAACCCCCGGCCGTAGCGCTGGTGATTTTCTTTGCGCTGGCGCTCGGTTTTGCCGCGCCCTTTACCCTGATATCGCTGTTTCCGGCACTGGCAAAATTCCTGCCGCGTCCTGGTGCCTGGATGGATATTCTGAAACGTGGCCTCGCCTTCCCGATGTTTGGCGCTTACGCCTGGCTGGTGTGGATTCTGGCGCAGCAGGCAGGCAGCGGCGCGCTGGCAACCCTACTCGCCGGTTCGGTGGTGTTAAGCTTCGCCGGATGGTTATACGGCATGGCGCAGAAACGCCGTTTTGCCGGTAAAGGCCACAAGGTTCTGTTTGCCGTCACCGCCGTACTGGTGATTGCGGTGTTGGCCCCGCTACCGGGGATGATCAAGCCAGGGGCTGGATTGCCCGGTGATCAGGTTGCCAGCACCCTCACCAAAGAAAAATGGACACCGCAAACCCTCGCCGAACAGCGCGGGCACGGCAAAGCTATTTTTGTCGATTTCACCGCTTCCTGGTGTATAACCTGTCAGGTTAACGAGAAAACCTCGCTTTCAACCGAGGCGGTGAAAGAGGCGCTGGCAAAAACCGGCACCGTGTACATGGTGGCTGATTCCACCAAATTTAACCCCGATGTCGATGACGCACTCGGTCAATTTGGTCAGGGCGGTCTGCCAATGTATCTGGTGTATCCGGCCGATGGCGGACCGCCAAAAGTGCTGCCGCAGGTACTTACCCCCGGCATTGTGGTTGATGCGCTAACTCAGGCGGCGAACAAAAAAGCCTGACCCAACAAGGCGGAATATGGATACAAGCGATACCGGGCGCGATAGCTGGCCTGCACTGATGGAACGGGCGCAGGCGGGCGACCAGTCGGCATATACGCGACTGCTGAAAGCGCTGGTGCCGGTGATTCGTTCGCAGGTACGAAAACAGCTCGCTGACGACGCGCTGATCGAAGACGTGATTCAGGATGTACTGCTGACAGTGCATCGGGTACGTCATACCTACGATCCTGCTTATCCGTTCTTACCTTGGTTGATGGCGATCATTTCGGCACGCGCCGTGGATGCCTTGCGCCGTCGTGGACGCCATCAGCGCTGGGAAGTGGCCGAGGATCAGTTGGCTGAAGCCCCTGCCCCTTTGGTTCCAGCGCGTCAGGATTCGCAGGAGGAGCTGGCAGGCTATTTGCGCCAGCTGCCTTCACGCCAACGGGAAATTGTCGAACACGTCCATTTACGTGAAATGAGCCTGACGGAAGCGGCTGCCCATAACAACCTGAGCGTCGCTGCGGTGAAATCGCTGCTGCATCGTGCGCTGACCAATTTACGCCGCTTTGGAGCACATCATGACTGATCACAACGTGTTGATTGAAAAACTCAGCCAGGCTGCGCAGCCGGTGAAACGTCCGCTGCCGACCGGATGGCGAGTGGCGGCATGGCTGGCAGCCGCTTTGCCCTGTGGTGTACTTGCCAGCCTGCTGGTACAACGTAGCCTGACGGATTGGTCACAACCGGGTGCACACTGGGCGATGGTACAACTGGCGCTGGCGTTTGTGCTGGGTACCCTGGCGATTCGTAACGCCTTTACCATGAGCATTGCCGGACGTCGCAGCCTCAGCTGGAAGGCATTGCTGCCGCTGGGTTTGCTGTGGCTGGCACTCAGCATCCTTAGTATTCCGCGCGTCGAAGCGCCACTGCATGTGGGTGATGGCACCAACTGCTACACCTTTTTGCTGGTGGTCAGCACGCCGATGATGGTGATGATGATTGCCAGCCTGCGCCGTACCCGCACGCTGCACCCGGTGCGCAGCCTGGCCATGGCCGGCTTCGGTGTTGCCTGCATGGCGGTGACGCTGCTGGCGTTTTGTCACCCGGTGCATCTGCATCAGGCGGATTTTTTTATGCATCTGGCAGCGATTGTCAGCATTGTGGCCCTGACGGTACTGGTGGGGAAACGCTGGGTGGCGATCAGGTAAATGTTGAGGAGCGGGTGCATTGAGGCCAGCCGTAACAACCTAAAGAGTTGGCGGGGATCACTCCCCGCCTGCTCTCTTACTTGACAGATTCACAAGCTGTGAAAACAGCAACCTCTGTATCGCCAGTTCGGATGCGGACCTCACAAAGGTCTTTCCTCAAAACCAGCACCGCCATTACAACGGCGGTACAGATAACGATCAGGGCGACAATTCGCGCCATATGCTGCTTCATAGCCTACTTCTCCTTGACCCGAAGGTCCGTAAGAGGCTACTCTAAATGCGTCTGGCATTTGGAAGTGGCCTCAGTTTAATGTAAAACGTCCTGCTAGACGTTCTATGTTAACTGGGGCTTTTCTCTTTCTGCCGTTGGCAAATGCTTAAGGCAGAAAGCCTCAAGCACCCGCTGCGATTCTATTCCAACCGCCTGACTTATCCTAAATTTTTAGCCATTCCGTTGCGCTGACTCACTCTTTTTTCTCCATTATGCTATCCGTGACAAGTTCTTATGTAACGTTATGGAATCACCCGCTCCGCTTTGAGCTTTTCGAACAACTGGACAAACGCATCCAGCGTACTGCGATAGCCAGTGAATCCGGCTTTACGGCTCTTGCTCATATCGGTAAAGGCTTCCATCGGACGGCCTAAATCGGCATCGGTATGCCACCAGGAGGCCAGCTTAGTAATATCCGCCTCGCGTAATCCGTTACGTTGCGCCAGCTCGCGCCATGCGTCAGCTGCTGCCTGCATGCGTCCTTCCAACGGCATCATCTGTGCCGGATAATCAGCGGCTTCAATGCCAAAATACGCTGCCAGGCGCGGCCACAGCCAGTTCCAGCGAAACACATCGCCATTCACGGCATTGAAGTCCTGATTGGCTGCCGCCGGTGCTGTCGTCGCCCACAGCAGCTGCTCGGCCAGCAATCCGGCATCGGTGACATCAGCCAGTCCGTTCCACTGTTCCGGCGAGCCGGGGAAAATAAACGGCCAGCCCTGTTCCCGGCATAACGTGGCGTACACCGCCAGCGTCTGGCCCATATTCATCGCGTTGCCGAGGGCATAACCAATGATGGTATGCGGACGATGCACACTCCAGCGATAACCATATTGTTCTGCACCAGCAAAGATCTCATCTTCCTGAGCGTAATAGAAATTATCGACTGGCTGACGTCCCTGCTCCTCACGGAACGGCGTCACCGGCACCGCGCCTTTGCCATAAGCTTCGAATGGCCCGAGATAATGTTTCAGCCCGGTGACCAGTGCCACATGCGCGCCCTGCAACCGCTCGCCCAACGCCTCAATCACGTTACGCACCATGCCACCGTTAACGCGAATGTTCTCTTTCTCATTGGCCTGCCGTGCCCAAACGCTGAAAAACAACGCATCCGGCTTCACCCCGGTCAATACCTGACGTACCGCTGCCGCATCGGTGAGATCGGCGGTCAGGCTACGACAGCCGGGGGGTACCGCACCTCGCCCGCGTGACAGACCGGTCACTTCCCAGCCTTCGCTTAACAACTTTTCTGCCAGTGCACGGCCAATCACGCCGCTGATGCCGACAATTAGCGCCTGCTTTTGCATTTCAATTCTCCTCAGTTTGCGTAATCATTAGCCTAATAGAGAATTAAATTCGCATCTCTGGCATTAATTCACATCATTCCTAACCTGAGTTCATGAATCGATGCACGATCAACGTCTGAAAGATATCGCCCCCTTTGTCGCCAGTATCGAGTGCGGCAGTTTTGCTGCGGCGGCCGAACGCCTGCATATTACCGGCTCGGCGGTGAGCAAAAGCGTCACCCGGCTGGAAACACGCCTTGGCTCCCGTTTGCTGGAACGCACCACGCGCAGCCTGAAGCTGACCGATGCTGGCAACGCTTACTACCAGACCTGTATTCGTATTCTGGAAGAACTGGCAGAGGCCGAAGCGGTACTGGCGGCACAGCGCAGTATTCCGTCCGGCAAGTTACGCCTGGCGGTGCCCAACACCTATGGTCGTCTGGCGGTGATGCCACTGCTGATGCCATTTTGCCAGCAGCATCCCGAGCTGGAATTAAGCCTGCGTTTTTCTGACCGGATGGTCGACCTGTTCGATGAAGGGATTGATGTGGCGGTACGGATTGGTGACACGCCGAATATTTCCGCCTCGCTTGGCTGCCGCCAGATGGGGCGAGAATGCATGGTGTTTTGCGCGGCCCCGGATTATCTGGCGCGCGCCGGTCGCCCGCACCATATCAGCGACCTGCTACAACATCCGGCAATTTTGTACGAGCGCGTGGATGGCAGCACCAAGCCGTGGCTGCTGCAAACTGAGGATGGTCATCTGCAATGGCGCAGCGTGCCGCACCGGATGGCACTGGGGGATGTCGACGCACAGGTACAGGCGGTGTGCGCCGGGCTTGGCATCGCGCAAATGCCCTCCTGGCTGATACGCGAACCACTGGCGCGCGGTGAACTGGAAATTCTCTTGCCCAGCCACCAACCGGATGGCCTGATGCTGACGCTGGTGTGGCCGCGCCGCAAGCAGTTGCTGCCAAAAGTCGATGCGCTGCTCGACGCGCTCAGCCAGTTACCCATTCGTTAACGATGATTAAGGCGGCGCGATAGACGATCGCCGAAGAACTGCAACAGCGTGACCAGCGCCACCAACACCACAATCACCGTGAGCATCACCTGCATATCAAAGCGTTGATAACCGTAGCGGTACGCCAGATCCCCCAAGCCCCCTGCGCCAATCGCTCCGGCCATCGCTGAGGCGTTAATCATCGTCACTAAGGTAATGGTGAAACCACTGACGATGCCGGGCCGCGCTTCTGGCAGTAATACATGCCAGACAATATGCCAGCGATGAAACCCCATCGCCTGCGCCGCTTCGGTCAACCCTTTGTCCACCTCGCGTAAACTCACCTCGGCAATACGCGCAAAAAATGGGGTAGCCGCCAGCGTAAGCGGTACTGTTGCCGCCCACACGCCATAGGTGGTGCCCACGACCCAGCGGGTAAAGGGGATCAGTGCGACCATCAGAATCAGAAACGGAATAGAGCGAAACAGGTTCACCACCCAGCCCAGCAGCCGGTTCAGTAGCGGATTAGGGAACAGATCGCCGCGTCCGGTGACCACCAGAATCACCGCCATCGGTAATCCCAGCGCCAGCGCAAACAGCGACGACACCCCCACCATCAACAAGGTGTCCAGCAGTCCGGTCCATAACCGATCAAAGCCCAGTGACATAACCTGCAATCTCCAGTTGGTCGGCAATACCCTGTAATGCCTGCTGTGCCGCCGTGCGGTCATGGCGCGCGTCCAGCAGCAGCAACAATTGTCCGGTGGCTTTGTTGTCCACCCATTCAATGGCGCTGAACAGCAGCGTCACCTCACCGCTGGCCTGGCGACTCAGAGCACCCAGATCGGGGGAAGCCCCCTGACCGGTATAGCGCAGTCGCACCAGCAGACGGGATGCGGCGTTCTGCCGTTGCGGCGTCAGCAGCGGTACAAGATTTTCCGGCAACGTCTGATGTTGTGGATTAAGCAGCTGCCGGGTGGTTTCCTGCTGTGGATCGCTGTACACCTGCCATACCGGACCGCGTTCGATGATTTCGCCCTGATCAATCACCGCCACCTGATGACAAAGATCGTGTACCACATCCATCTCATGGGTGATCAGCACGATGGTGATATGACGCTGCTGATTGATTTTCTTCAGCAATGCCAGAATGGCGCGCGTGGTTTCCGGATCGAGCGCTGACGTCGCCTCATCACACAGCAACAATTCCGGGTCATGTACCAGCGCGCGCGCAATACCGACGCGCTGTTTTTGCCCCCCGGACAACTGGGCGGGCCAGGCGTGCTGACGCTGCTCCAGTCCCACCAGTGCCAACAACTCGTCCACTTTGCGTTGGCGTTGTGCAGCAGGCACCCCGGCGACTTTCATCGGCAGTTCAATATTTTCTCGCAGCGTTTTCGCCGACAGCAAATTAAAGTGCTGGAAAATCATCCCGGTACGGCGTCGCCACTGCACCAGCTCCCGGTCGCTAAGCGTGCCAATATCCATGCCGTCAATCACCACCTGACCGGCACTCGGTGCCTCCAGCCGGTTCAGGCAGCGGATCAGGGTCGATTTACCGGCTCCGCTGCGGCCAATGATGCCGAAGATCTCGCCACGCTTGACCTGCAAATTGATGTTTTTCAGCGCGTCCTGGGTCTGTCCGGCATAGCGTTTAGTCAGGCCGACGATCTGTACATGCGCCTTACCCGATCCTTCATGCGCAGGCTCCAGCAAGGCATCCTGTTCACCGGGCAACGTCAGGCTCACCATGATTACTGGCTCCAGCCCGGCTGATACAGCTTGCCGTAGAAGCTATCCAGTTTGGCGCGTACCACCGGCGAATGCTGGTAAATATCGACAAACTTCGCCAGACGCGGATCGTCCTGATGACCGTCGCGGATGACAAACTGGATGACATATTCCGGGTGTTCCAGCCCATCAAACAGCAGTGCTTTTTCCGGATCGATGGTTTTCGCCAGACGCAGATAGTGTGGATAGCCTTGTGCCAGATCCACTTCGTCCAGTGAGCGTGATAACTGCACCGCTTCCACTTCGATAATCTTCAAATCTTTTGGGTTGCTGGCGATATCATCGACAGTGGCCTTCAGCCCGACGCCGGGTTTCAGGGTAATCAAACCCGCCTTTTGCAACAGCAGCAAACCACGCGCGCCGTTAATCGGGTCGTTGGCAATCGCCACCGTGCCGCCCTGCGGGATCTGATCGATCGAAGTGTGTTTTTTCGAGTACAGGCCGATGTTATTGATGATGGCTGGCGCATAAGGCACCAGATGGAAACCACCCTCTTTGTTCGCGTTCTCCAGGAACGGCTTGTGCTGGAACAGGTTGACGTCAATGTCACCGTTTTCTACGCTGACATTCGGCGCGGTCCAGTCGGTGAATTCCACCAGTTGCACCTCCAGCCCCTGTTTTTTCGCTTCTGCCACGGCGGTTTCCAGCGGTGGCGCAAAGGCCGCGGTAGTACCGACTTTCAGTGGCCCGCTGTAGTTGGCGGCACTCGCCAGCGAGCTTACGGCCAGCAACGCTGCCGCCAGTTTTAATGAAATTTTCATGATAATTCCCTGAGGTAAATGGATTAATGCCGATTGGCCGCAGGCCGCCAGCGGGCCGCCGGATGGCGATCAGGCAGACGGTCCTGTTGCTGAAAAATCTTTTTACGCAGTGAGCCAGGTTGGTAAGCGGTCTTGAATCGCCCACGTTGTTGCAATTCCGGCACCACCAGATCAATAAAGTCACGGTAGCTTTGCGGGTTGAGGATGCGCGTCAGGTTAAAACCATCAATATCCCCCTCGTCGATCCAGTTGATTAGCTGATCCGCCACCTGCGACGGATTGCCGACAATCAAGGGGTAGCGACTGCCCATCGCGTGCTGTTCCAGCAAACGGCGACGCGTCCAGCCACTGTAGGCTTTACTGACGGATTCAATCGCCCGCGTGTCGCCGCTGGTGATCGGTTCATCCAGACCAAAAGCCGCCAAATCCAGGCCAATCGAGCTGGAGAAATGGGCGATACCCGCCTCCGGGCTGGCATATTCGAGGTAGCTACGATGCTTCTCCTGCGCCTCACGTTCGCTGGGGGCGACAATCACGCTGACACCCATAAAGATGCGCAGATCGTCGGCGCGCCGCCCGGCATCCACGGCGGCCTGACGCAGACGCTGGCTTTGCTGACGCATCAAGGCCGGAGAGCTGGCGTTAACAAAGCTGCATTCGGCGTGACGTGCCGCGAACTGCACCCCGCGCGCCGAGCTGCCCGCCTGGAATAGCAGTGGCGTGCGTTGTGGTGACGGGCTGCTGAGGTGGTAGCCCTGCACCTGATAAAATTCGCCCAGATGATTGATCTGATGAATTTTCTGCGCATCGGCATACCGCCGCCGCTGACGATCCACCACCAGCGCATCATCCTGCCAACTGCCTTCCCACAATTGGTAAGTCACATCAAGGAACTCATCCGCTTGATCGTAACGACGGTCGTGCGCCAGCAATTCGCGTTGCCCCATCGCTCGGGCTGCGCTGTCGAGATAACCGGTGACGATATTCCAGCCGATACGCCCTTCGGTCAGATGATCGAGGGTGGAGAGACGGCGGGCAAAAGGGTACGGCGCTTCATAGCTCAGGTTAGCGGTGACACCAAAACCCAGATGCTGGGTGACACTCGCCATCGCCGAGACCAACATCAGCGGATCATTCACCGGCAACTGAATCGACTCGCTGGCCGTCAGGTTGATGCCCTGCTGATAGACGTCATACACCCCGAGGATATCGGCGATAAAAATGCCATCGAACAGGCCGCGCTCCAGTAGCCGGGCCAAATCGGTCCAGTACGCCAGCGAGTTGAAATCAATCGATTTGTCCTGCGGATGGGCCCACATGCCATGATGGATATGGCCGACGCAGTTCATATTGAAGGCGTTGAGCAGGATCTGCTTGTGGCTCATATCGTCCCCCGGCGCGGCGGTAACACGCCGTTCAGCAGATAGTTACCAATCGCCGGATATTTCCAGCGCACCGGATCATGCAAGGTATGGGTGCGTGCATTGCGCCAGTGCCGGTCGAGATTATGCTCGCGCAGGCTGGCACGCGATCCGCCCAGTTCAAATAGCAGGTTGCCTGCTTCCAGCGACACTTCCGTGGTCCAGGCACGCGCTTTCGCCACTTCTACCGAGGCCAGCGCCACCTGGGCGGCGCTGGGCTGCTGTTGGGCACGATCCACGGCATCACCGGCCAACGCCAGCAAGGCATCACCCGCAGATAAGCGGGCAGCGAGGCGGCCGGTACGATCCAGCGTCAGCGGATCGTCGCTCGCGCGTTCGACCCCGCTGTCCGGCCACGGACGCGCACGACGGCGCAGGAAATCGAGCATGTCATTGAAGGCTGCACGGGCGATACCCTGATCGATCGCCGCATGCAGAATTTGGGCAAAAGGGCCAACCGCAGTGGGCCGCTCAAACGCGGTTTGAAACGGCACCACATCGTCGTCACTGACGGCGACATCAACAAACTGCACGCTGCCGCTGCCAGTGGTGCGCTGACCAAAACCGCTCCAGTCATCAATCACACTGACCCCCGACTGGTGACGCGGCACAAACACCAACTGTTCTTTGTCATCATCCCCGCGCGCCGCGGTCGGTATGCGGTCGGCAAACAGCGCGCCGGTGGCATAAAACTTCGAACCGTTAAGCCGCCCCGCTGCAACACGGGTGCTGCGCTGGTGCGCGGTCGGCGAATTAAACTCCGCCAGTGCATTGCCCAGATGTACCCCGGCCAGGACTTCGCCGTACAGCCGCTGTTGCTGCGCCGGGCTGCCGTTAACGCGTAGCACTTCCAGTGCATAGAAATGGTTTTGCGGGACCTGGCCAATAGCCGCGTCGGCTTCACTCAGGATGGCAACCATTGCCGCCAGTTGTGCCGAGGGGATCTCAATACCACCGAAGGCACGCGGCACGGTGACCGCACCAAGACCCGCAGCGAAAAACTGTGCCAGTTCCGCGTGGGGCAACTGGCGTTCGCGGTCACGCAACGCGGCGTCACGGCGGAATTGTTCCGCCAGCTGTTGTGTCACCGCCAGCGCCTGCTGCGCGTCGGTGATGCGGGCGGCGGTCTGTTTGGGCTGAACCTGCGTCATGGTTGCTCCTTAAATCCAGGCATGGCGCGCAGGCAGCGCATCATTGAGGTAGTAATTGCCGATAGCGTGGGTTTTCCAGCGCACCGGATCGTGCAAGGTATGGGTGCGCGCGTTGCGCCAGTGACGATCGAGACCGTGTCGCAGCAAAGTGGCGCGACTCCCGCCCCATTCGAGCAGTTTCTCGCTGGCCCGCAGCGCCACCTCCGTGGTGAGCACTTTGGCCTCTGCTACCGCAATCGACGCCCGGGCGCAGTTTTCCGCGTTGAGTGACTGTTGGTCGATGCTGTCCAGTACCTGCGCCGCGCGGACCAGCAGCGCATTGGCCGCTGTCAGTTCGGTGCTGAGACGACCAACATCGGCCAGGATATAAGGATCATCCGCGTTGCGGCTGACACCCGCATCGACCCACGCACGCGAGCTACTGCGCACAAATTCCAGCGCATCATCCAGTGCGCCCTGCGCGATACCGGCGTCAATCGCGGCCTGAATCAACTGTGACACCGCGCCACGCAACGTCGGCTTTTCCGGCGCAGGTAGCGGCATAATCCATTGCGCATCAACCGCGACCTGATGCAGCCGCACCGTACCACTGGCCGTGGTGCGTTGGCCGATACCGGACCAGTCATCAACAATCTCCACCCCGGCCGCAGGCAGCGGGATAAAAGCCATCACTGGCTGTTGTTGATCCTGAATCGCGGTGGTCACCAGGATGTCGGCAAACAGCGCCCCGGTTGAGTAGAACTTTTCGCCAGTGAGTTGCAACCCGTGTGACGTTGTCACTAATTGCGCCTGTACATCACGGGTATGGCGGGTATTTTTCTCCGGCCCGCCGTTGCCCAGACGCTGCCCACTCACTACGGCACTGAATAATTGCTGCTGCTGGTCCGCCGTCCCCTCGCCGAGAATAAACTGAACCAGGCCAAAATGATTTTGCGGAATTTGTCCCAGCGACGGATCGCTGGCGGAAATAACACGAAATACCTCCGCCACTGTCTGAAATGACAATCCACCACCGCCGAACTGGCGCGGCACGCTAATACTGCCCAAGCCCAGTTGCGTAAATTGATTAAGCAACTCGCGCGGATAAATACGTTGCTGATCGCGCTCCACCGCACCGGCTTTTGCCTGTTCCGCCAGATGGCGTGCCGCGGCGATTGCGTCAGCATCATAAGTTAACACCGCCGCAGCGGGGTTATTTTTGCCAGAGATTTGCGTCATGGTTTATTTCACAATAGAAATAACAGATTGGCAGGGATAATAATCAGACGGTCTGAGGCAAGTAAATAGCGGGGTTATGCTATATCTGCACAAGGTTTTTTATTATGCAGATAAATATATGCGAACAATGGAAGCACGCTGAAAACAGCTATTTCAGCGTGACCCTTTTCCTAAGAAGAAATATGGCAATCTAATGTCATTTTATAAATAAAGAACATAACGGTCGCGTAGGGTTCATTTTTGCACCCCGGGGGCATTCACAATCTCGCGAATATGCACCAGCGCATTCCTAACCGCCGCACCGCCTGCATAAAACAGCAACTGCAAAATGGTTTCAATGATCTGCTCACGGCTGGCTCCAGCGTTGAGCGCCGCCTGAGTATGGGCTTTCAGCTGTGGCACCGGATGGCCGAGCGTGACGCAGGACGCAATCACCACCAGCTCACGCGTTATCGGGTCCAGACCCGTGCGGCTCATAATGCCGCCCATGGCCCATTCAATGGTGATATCGGTGAAGTCGGGGCAAATATCAGCCATATCCTGGCGCAGGGCTTCGCCCGCCCCATTGCCGTACAGCTGATTAAACAGCACCAGCCCGCGCTGGCGTAATTCAGGTTGCGTGATCATGTTGCTTCTCCATTTGAGGGAAGCGTTGATTGAATAACAATGTATGACTTAGAAAAACATGCTAAAACTTGCATCACTATCAAGCTATATTTGGTAATCATGAACAAACTGGACAGTATGGCGGTGTTCGTTCGCGTGGTGGAGAAAGGCAGTTTTACCGCCGTCGCCGAGGAAATGCGCATCAGCAGTACCATGATCGGGCTGCACATTAAGGGTCTGGAGCAGCATTTAGGCGTGCGTCTGCTAAACCGCACCACGCGACGGCAAAGCCTGACCGACTTTGGTCACGATTATTATCAACGCTGTCAGCAAATCTTGGCCGATATTCGTGATGCGGAATCACTCGCCTCACGCCAACATCAACAGCCGCAAGGATTATTACGCGTTGCCTGCCCGGTTTCACTGGGGGTTCATGTGCTGGCGGCGTTAAATGCCCGCTTTCAGGCAAGCTGGCCGGACGTCACGCTGGATATCCGTCTGAGCGACCGCCCACTGGATATGGCCGAGGATGGCATTGATGTGATGCTGAAAATCGGTGAACTGGAGCAGGTTAATTCATTGGTAGCACGACGATTAGCCGATTACCGTTCGGTCGTCTGTGCCTCCCCCGCCTATCTTGAGGCGTTTGGCACACCCGCGCATCCAGAGCAGTTGATTGATCATCGCTGTCTGGGCTTCGCCCACCCGCTAGCCAGCGGCCGTTGGCAATTTATCGATGCCGACAAACCCTTCTCGGTACCGGTAAAACTGGTGATGTCGATCAACAACGGTGAGGCGCTGCGTCGGGCGGCATTGCAGGGTTGCGGTATCATCATGCAACCCGAGGTGCTGCTGGCGGACGATCTGCGATCCGGCCACTTAATACGCCTGTTCAACCAGATGACCACGCCCGCCAGACCGGTGCATCTGCTTACCTTTGCGGACCGGCAACAACTGCCGAAGATTCGCCATTATGTTGACCATCTGCGCCTCCACCTGAGCCATTCTCTGATCGATCAGTAAGCCAGCGTTTGTTGCAAAATCTCCGCAAAAGCGGCACAGGTTTGCCCGAACTCACTTTGGTCAGCGGGTCGGCTCAACAGCACAAATTCAGCTTCAGGCAGGCGCGGCAACGACGGTTGCTGCACCACAACCACACCCTCTCGGGGCATTGCTGAACGATTCAGACACGCGATACCCAGGCCTGCGGCCACCGCATCCTGGAGTCCCCGTACACCTGACGAGATATGACGCACAAACCAGGGATGATGCTCCCGACTCAGCGCCTGACAGGCTGCACGGTGCAGCATGCATCCTTCCGGTAGCAACACCAGCGGCAGCGGCTGCACCCACGACAATGCGCTGGCGCTTACCCACAGCAGCGGTTCGCAGAAAAGCCGCGTTTCCGCTTTGGCCTCCCCGACCCGGCTAAGACCGGGCACCCGCATCACCACCGCGAGGTCGAGATCACCGCGCTGCCATGCCGCATCGATTTCGGCGCTTTTACCCATCGTGGTACGCAGGCGCAACTGAGGATAGTCACGCGCATAGCGTGCCAGAAGCGCGACGATAGCATCCGGTCGGCAATAGTCTGTGATGCCAAGACGGATCTCGCCACTGAGGGTCACCCCCTGCAAATCGCGCCACGCCACATCCGCCAGCGCCAGCAGATGGCGCGCATGATGCAACAGCTTTTCCCCGGCTGCGGTTGGCGTCACACCGCTTTTACTGCGCACCAGCAGCGTTTGGTTGGCCCGCTGCTCCAGCTTACGCAACTGCTCGCTCAGTGCGGATTGTGACAGGCAGCGCTGCGGTGCAGCCGCCGTCAGGCTCCCGGCGTCAACCGCCGTGACAAAGCTGCGTAACTGTTCCATATCGAAGGTATTCATTTTTATCTAACGGTTTTATTGATGGATAACAACCAATCTTCCTGCTTTTGTGATGAAAAGAAAAGCGGAATACTGCCTCCCTGTTCACATGAAGAGGAAGAAAACATGCCGCATATCGTTTTACAGTTTTCCGGCGAGCACAACGCCACCCTGATGCATCAAGCTGTCGAGGTCATTCAGGATTTGACCGCGACCGTATTGGGGAAAGATCGCCCGGTCATGGCCATCAGCGTGCAGTTTATTGCCGACGACCAATGGTTCATTGGCGGTGAAACGCTGAAAACGCTGGCGCGTAGCGCCTTTCACCTGGATATCAGCATCACCGATGAGACCAACACCAAGGCGGAGAAGTCGCGTTTTGTGCGTGAGCTGTATCAGGCACTGGCTGCGCTGCGTCCGGATCTGCACGACGTCAGCTATATCCATCTGATCGATGCCCGCGCAGCCGCTTATGGCTATGGTGGGCGCACTCAGGAGTGGCGACACCAGCAGGCAGGGGTGGCTTGATTTGCGTTGTCACTCCCGACACAACGATTGTCCTGCTTAACAAAGCCCGTCCATCACGTCTGCTTTAGCTTGTTTAGCAACACTTTCTCTGCGAGGTAAGCAACGGATGAACGACCTGCATTACAAAAGTTTGTTGGAAATTGGCCGCCTGATTCAGTCTGGTGAGATCACCTCGGTTGATGTCACCCGCACCCTGCTGGCACGTATCGATAGGCTGGATCAGCAACTGCACAGCTATTTTTACCTGATGCGTGATAGCGCGCTGCAACAGGCGGCCGATGCAGACCGTGAAATCGCCAGCGGCACGATTCGTGGCCCGTTACACGGGGTGCCGATTGCCCTGAAAGACCTGATCTGGACCAAAGACGCCCCCACCACCCACGGGATGATCATTCATAAAGATCACTACCCGGCTGAAGACTCGACGGTGGTGGAACGTTTCCGTGCGGCCGGTGCGGTGATCCTCGGCAAGCTGGCGCAAACCGAAAGCGCCTTTGCCGATCACCACCCGGAAATTACCCGCCCGTCTAACCCCTGGGGCAGTGCGCTGTGGACCGGTGTGTCTTCCAGTGGTTCTGGTGTTGCCACAGCGGCGGGCTTGTGTTTTGGCGCGATCGGCACCGATACCGGTGGCTCGATCCGCTTCCCCTCCAACGCCAACGGCCTGACGGGCATCAAACCCACCTGGAGCCGCGTCACCCGCCACGGAGCCTGTGAACTGGCGGCATCGCTCGATCATATCGGGCCGATGGCGCGTTCCGCGGCCGATGCTGCCGCAATGTTGCAGGCGATTGCCGGGCGTGACGAGAAAGATCCCACCTCCAGCAGCGAACCCGTACCGGACTATCTGGCGCTGATGACGCGTGGTATCAGCAAGTTGCGCATCGGTCTCGATAAGGCCTGGGCACTGGACAAAGTCGATGATGATACGCGCGCTGCGTTGCAATCAGCGATTGCCACCCTGAGTGCACTCGGTGCCACCTTTGTGGATATCACCATGCCGGATACGGAGAAAGCTGCTGCGGAGTGGAGCGCGTTGTGCGCCGTCGAAACCGCGCTGGCACATGAAGCGACGTACCCGGCGCAGAAGGAGCAATACGGCCCCGGTCTGGCAGGACTGCTGGATCTCGGCCACAGTGTGACGGCACTGGAGTATCAGCGCCTGCTGCTGAGTCGTGCAGCACTGCGTGGGGATATTTCCGCCCTGTTTAGCAACGTGGATTTGGTCCTGGCACCGGCCACGGCTTTTGCCGGTTTAACCTGGGATACCATGACCCGTTTTGGTACTGATCAGGCACTGTTTAACGGCGTGTTGCGCTACACCAGTGCATTCGACGCCAGCGGCCATCCCACCATCACGCTGCCCTGTGGCATGACGGCGGCGGGTGCACCGATTGGCTTCCAACTGGTTGCCGCGCACTTCGCTGAGGCCACCATGATACAGGGGGCCTGGGCTTACCAGCAGGCGACTGACTGGCATAAAAAACACCCGACGCTGTAACTTTCCTCACTGGCCGCCACGGCGGCCTTTCTGTCGCTTTCATGGCCCAATAATTGCTTTATTTTTTCCACTTCCGCCCTTTTCGCCATGTTTAGGGAACGTTGTCATGAAAGAACATTTCACCACCGATAACCTGGAAAACCGCCATCGCTTTGATGCCTGGCGCGACGCCGTCTGTTCGCGTCTGATCAACGCTGAAGCACGGCAAACGCACGCCGGTGAATTCTCCGGCAGTTTCGGCTATTCGATGCTGGGACATGTGGACATCGCCAACCATATCTCACGCACCGCGCTGGTGTGGCAGCGCACCCAGGAGTGCATTCGTCGTCATCCTAATCATGATTTCTATCTGGGGTATATCTGCGCCGGTTCCGGCACCCTGAGCCAGAATGACAACCATTCCTGCGTTAGCGCTGGCGATGTGGTGATTTATGATGCCGCGACACCGTTCGATTTTGCCATGGAGAATGTTGCCATCAATATCGTCCATCTGCCGCGCCAGATGATTGAAAAAGAGGCGCCGTCCATCGCCCGGCTGGCCGGTAAAACGCTGGATCTCAGCCGTCCGGGCATGACCTCGCTCAAACAAATGCTGACCGAAGCTTTTGCCTTTAATGCCGAACGCGAGAATGCCTTTCTGACCGAGCAGTTCGCCAATACCTTGCTGAACATGATTGCCGTCAGCCTGAATTTGCAGAAAAGCGACGCCGCACTGAAACCCGACCTGTATTCACGCGTGGTCAGTTATCTGCGGCTGAATCTGCACGAACACGATCTGTCGGTGGCGCAGATCGCCAACGCCCATCATGTCTCCCCGCGCACCGTCAGCCGGGTGTTTGCGGCCCACGGTACCACGCCGATGAATTTTGTCTGGCAGGAACGTTTGCTGGCGAGCCACAAAGTGCTGGCCGAAGGCAAAGCGCGTAATGTCACCCAGGTGGCGATGGATCACGGCTTCAGCGACATGTCGCACTTCAGCCTCGCGTTCCGCAAAGCCTTTGGTTACACCCCCAGCAGCCTGATCCGTCAGCCACAAAATTAGCTATTTTTGCAGGCTGTTGATCACCCGTTCAGCGGTGTATTCCATGCTGCTGCGGGTGTTCATTGCTTCGCTGCGCATAAAACGGTAGGCCCCGGACTCATCCAGCCCATATTCCCGCATCAGCATGCCTTTGGCCTGCGCCAGACGTTCACTTTTGGCTGGCACTCGCTGGCGGGCGTACTGGCGTGTTGCTTGCAATGTGCCAATGATCTGCACAATCAACGCAAAGGGATTCAGGGTGCGTTCGGCGATAGCGGTCGGTTGCAGTTCGATCAACAGCGGAAACAGGCGCGCGTTCTGGCCATCGGCCAGTGCGATGACCGGTATCTTTGCCTGCCGCCAGCCCCGGAATAACGGTTGCAGGGCCTGTTGATAATGCGGTTCAACCGCGACCATCACCAGATGGGCGTCACCGGGGGCCTGGGTGGGCAGCGGCCAGCTGTGTTGCGCGTGACAGCCAAGTTGCGTCAGTGAAGCACAGAAGGCCCGCGCGCTCTGTACATCCGGGTGGAAGAGATGCAGCCGGACGCCTGCCAGCGTCGCCAGTAAGGATTGCTCAGTCATGCGTCACCCTGAGTTGATGGAGTGTGAAGCATTACACTAAGCCCACAGAGCAACGACTGCTTTGTTTGGGCGGTCGGGAAGTGTGTCGGTTGGGACAAGTGTGTTTGTACCCTCACCCCGGCCCTCTCCCGCAGGCGGGAGAGGGAGATAGTGCTCGATCGATCCCCTCTCCCGCTTGCGGGAGAGGGTTAGGGTGAGGGCTACTGCGTGCAGAAAACTAGGCATGAAAACCCAAAAACTGCTCGGCAATACTGGCGCTGGAGGTGGTTTGCGGATCGATGTGGTGAATAATCTCCCCCTTCTCAATCACATGGATACGATCTGACAGCGCATAGAGAAACTCAATATCCTGTTCTACCAGGATGATGGAGATATCCATCTCATGCCTGAGCCGTTGCAGTGTCTCGATGATCTCCTCACAGATATTCGGCTGAATCCCCTCGGTGGGTTCATCCAGTAGCACCAGTTGCGGCTGACCACATAAACAGCGCGCCAGCGCCAGCAATTGTTGTTCCCCACCGGACAACGATCCTCCCGGTTGCGCCAGCAGACGTTTCAGACGCGGGAAGATCTCCAGCATCTGCTCGATAATCTGTCCGGCACGGGAGAAGTGTTTGACGCAGCCCATGCGCAAGTTCTCTTCCACCGTCAGCAGTGGAAAGATTTGCCGCCCCTGGGGCACAAAACCGATCCCTGCTGCCGCCCGCTGGTGTGCCTGATAAGCGGTGATATCAATACCGTTCAGCGCAATGCTACCCTGCCAGGCGGGCAGCTCACCCATGATGGCGCGCAGCAACGTGGTTTTGCCCATGCCGTTACGTCCCAGTACGCCCGTGAAGGATTTGGCACCGACAAACAATTCAGACAGATGCAGCACCGGAATTTTGTTATACCCTGAGACCATCTCTTTGATTTCAAGCATGTTTAATCTCCACATTACCGAGATAGGCCTCTTTAACCAGCGGGTTGCTGGTCACCTCACGAAAGCTGCCCTCCGCCAGTACCGCCCCCTGATTAAACACCGTTACCTTCTGCGCAATCATGCTGATGAACTCCATATCATGCTCCACCACCACCACGGTACTTTGCTGGTTGATGGCTTTGATTAACGCAGCGGTTTTGCGTACTTCGTGGTGCGTCATCCCGGCGGCGGGCTCATCCAGCAACACCAGTTGCGGACGCGAAATCAGGATCATCCCCAGCTCCACCCACTGCCGCTGACCGTGCGCCAGCTCAGATAAGGTGGCGTCGGCAAACTGGAGCAGGCCAATATCCTGTAACACCTGATCAATCGCCGCAGGCAGCGCGGATTTCGCCATGCGATTGGCCGCCGCCTGCCACAGATTCTCACGCACGCTCAAACCGTCGAACACGCTGGGCACCTGGGTCTTGATGCCAATGCCGAGGCGCGCGATCTCCCAGGGTCGCAGCCCGGAAATCACCCGGTCGCGATAACGACACTCGCCACGGCTGGGTGTCACCTGACCACTCAGCATTTTAAAGAAGGTACTTTTCCCTGCGCCATTCGGGCCAATCAGGCAACGCAATTCGCCCTCGTGCAGAGTGAAATCCACCTCTTTCACCGCATGGACGCCGCCAAAGCTGACACCCATTTTTCTGGTTTGTAACAGCACCGTTGCGCTCATTGTTTCACCTCACTCACCTGCGCGGTGGCTGGCTGCGCGGTCGGTTGGCGTTTACGCCGCCACACACGTTGCAGCGTTGGCAAAAGGCCGCCGGGGATCAGCAACACAAACACCGCCAAAATCACCCCCAGCACCAGATTGACGTCCACCGTCTGTTGCGCACCGAGGCGGGTGACCATCCATTGCAACAGAATGCAGCTGATCACCGGCCCGATCAGCGTGCCGCGCCCGCCCACAATCACCCAGATAATGATCTGCGCTGACTGGCTGATGCTGAACACGCCAGGACTGACAAATGCGCCCCAGTTGACGTATAAACACCCCGCCAGCCCGGCTATCGCCGCCCCGATGGCGAAGGTGGCCAGCTTGTGCGCCGGCACGTTGTAGCCCAGCAACCCCGCGCGCTGTTCATTCTCGCGGATTGCCACCACCGTTTTGCCAAAGCGGCTGAGTAAGGTGAATTTCAGCAGGACGTAGCACAGCGCCAGACAGCCCGCCGTCACCAGAAAGATCGCTTCTGGTGCCAGGATCGCATCGGGCTGGAAGGGCAGATTCAGGGTTGGCACTGACGGAATGCCGTTGAAACCACCCAGCAATGCCTGGCCGATGTGATATTCGCTGCCCGCCGTTGAGTTCACCCAGTTAAACAGCACCAGACTCACTGCCAGGGTAATCGCGCCAAGATAGACATCGCTTACGCCGCCATAGAAGATCACATAGCCCAGCAGCAGCGAGAACAAGGTGGGCAGCAGCACCGCCATGACCACCGCCCAGGTGGAATCCCCCCAGTTAATGGCGCAGATGGCGTAGGTATAGGCACCCAGGCCGAAAAACGCCGCCTGACCAAAGCACAGAATACCGCCGTAGCCCCAGATAAATGCCAGACTGAGCGACAGCAGCCCCATCACCAGAAACACCGTGACCGACAGCAGCGTATACAGCTCCAGCGCGCCGGAGAGCCAGAACGCCACCAACATCACCACCAGCGCAACGCCGATGATCTGCACCCGTTCCGATAATAATTTCCTCACAGCGACCTCCTGAAAAAGCGTCCGGTGATGCCCTGTGGCAACAGCCGCAGCAGCACAATCGCGCTTAATAACAACGCCACTGCGCCGAATACCGGCGTCCACGCGTAGGTCGCCAGTTGCGAGATGGTGCCAAACAGGGTGGATGAGGAGAGCGTACCGGCGATGATGGCACTGCCGCCGCCAATCACCGTGATAAACGCTTTGGCGATAAAACTGATGCCGATAGTCGGGATCACCCCGGTGATCGGTGCCAGCAACGCCCCGCCGAGTCCTGACAGCGCCGCACCCAGACCGAATGTCAGGCTGTAGATTTTGCCGGGATTGGTGCCGAGCGCCGCCGCCATGCGCGCATTCTGCATCGTGGCGCGCGCGCATAACCCGAGGGTGGTGTAGCGCAACAGCAGCCACAGCGCCCCCACCAGGCACAGCGCAAACAGGATGGTAAACAGCGAATACCCACTGGTGCTGTAACTACCAACACTGACGCTGGGCAGCGGTGAACTGATGCCCAGCGTGGTGTTACCGAACAGCATGGTGGCCGCCCCAATCAGCGCCAGACTCAGTCCCCAGGTCGCCAGCATGGTGTCAATCATCCGGCCATAGAGGTGTCGGATAATCACGCGTTCAATGACGATGCCGAACACCCCCACCACCAGCGGGGCAATCACCAACATGGCAATCCAGATCGGCACACCGAGATGATTGGTGGCGAGAATCGCGCTGTAGCCGCCGAGCATCATAAATTCGCCATGCGCCATATTGACGATTTTCATCATGCCAAACACCACCGCCAGCCCGAGGCTCATGATAATCAGCACCGCGATAGCATTGAGCACCTCAATGCCATAGATAATCAACAGATCCATAGTGGCTCCTGTTACAGCTCGATTTGATACTGTTTGGTATCGCGCGGGTTTTTCTTCAGATCGCACACCATCGCGGTATCACTTGGTGGCTGATCGGTGAAGGTTTCCAGAATCTTCATCTGATGGTTTTCCACTTCGGCGATGTGCACATCCAGCGTGCAGTGATGCGTGGCGGGATCGACCGTGACTTTGCCACTTGGCGACGCCACTGTGATACCGGACTCCAGCGCCTCAATTACCTTCATGCGGTCAACCGATCCGGCTTTGCGTACCCCTTCCGCCCATATCAGCATGCCCTGGTAAGCCCCCATCGCCAGGTCACTGATATACGGGGTGTTGGCACCATATTTGGCGTGGAATTTCTGCACGAAAGCCTGATTTTCTGGCGTCGGGATTTCCTGCATATAGTTGGCGGCCACCAGGATGCCGTTGCTCTCTTCCGGCGACAGGATGATATGTTCGTTACCGCCGCCAAACACCGTCGACGCGATGGGGATCTTGCCGCTCATGCCTGCCGCGTGCCATTGGCGATAGAACGAGATATGTGCGCCCCCCACCAGCGCAGACCAGACGATATCGGGTTTCGCACTCTGGATTTTCGAGATCGCGGCCCCGAAATCGGTCACATCGAGCGGGAAGAACTCCACCGTAACCACTTCTCCGCCGTTGTCATGGACCGACTTTTTCACCCACGCGGAGACGATCTGGCCGTAGTTGTAATCTGCGGCCACCACATAGATTTTTTTACCCCACTTTTTCATGGCGTAAGGCACCAGTTTCTCCACGGTTTGCGCCGGGGTGGAGCCAGAGGAGAAGTAATTGCGATCGCACACGCCGCCTTCATACTGTGCCGGATAAAAATAGAGCGAACGAAAACGGTCCAGCACCGGACGAATCACCTCACGCGAGGCTGAGGTAATACCGCCCTGCACCACCGCCACTTTATCTTTCAATGCCGCCTGCTGCGCATACTGCGCATAAAGCTGCATATTGGATTGGGCATCGTAATTAATCATCTGTAACGGGCGGCCCAGCAAACCACCGGCGGCGTTGATATCATCCGCCGCCAGGTTGATGGCGTTCGACATCGGTTTACCGTAAATATCCAGACCACCCGACAGGTCAAGAATGGTCGCCACTTTAATGGCGTCTTTATTCTCTGCCGCAAAACTGAGTTTCGGCGCAACGCCCGCAGCCAGACCTAATGCCGATAATGCAGATCCCTGAAGAAATGAACGACGACTAATAGCCATAGCACCCTCTTAAAGAAGTGATGAGTAAGAAAGAAAAACAGAATGGGTTTCCGGTGAGATCCGGCCAGGGTGTAACCAGCAGCTGGCAGACAACGCTGTCTGCATAAAAAAGATGTGATTGCCACAACGCTGGGGCAATAAGATTTAGCAAGCAATAAGCGGGCCAGATTTAACTTTTCTGGCCCGGGCAGAATATTCAAGGTTCATCACCAGCAGTGATGATTATGCCTCTAACTGGTTTGCACTTTTCCGTAGCAACCAGCACCAGGACGGTGCGCTATTTATAATGTGTTTTGATATATTGTTTATACACTTTGTCCAATTCAATGACCTTCCCGTACCATTCACGGGCAACCTGATCTTTGAGGCTTGGTTCGACCATTTCCTGAAGCGCCTCAAACATACTGCTAATATCATCCAGGGGAAAACCCGTCAGTTGCAATGCCTGCGGGTTGATGGGATGAGCAGTATGATAAATACTGGTCAATTGCCGTGGAAAAAATTCCGTTTTCCCCATCACTGCCTTCTGTAAAATATGAACCATGGCGTAAAATTCTTTTTTACTTGCATCGAAATGGTCAGTATTCCCGTCGTTGTGGACTTTATCGAGAATGCTGACTTCGGTGGGAAGATCCCTGACAAGGTCAATATTCATTGGGATTTTCCCTCCTCCTGCGGCTGTACCAAAAAGTACCTCGCCGTAAGGTGCTAAATTGGGCTGCAGAGGATCAATGGTAAGTTTCAGGCTTCGGGAAACCTGTGAAAGACGTTGCAAATCGGCAGTATCGAGATACTTAGCGAGCGGTTTTTCATAAATTGAGAGCACCTGGATCAAATGATTATGAACGGGATTTTCCTGGTTGTGCTGTAATGCCTGAATCTGCACCAGTCTGTTATTCAGCGCCTCGCTGATACTTTGAAAAACGCCACTCTCCATACCGCTTTCAGGTGGACCAGAAAGAAAAGGATTCATTACCTGCTTCAGTTGATCGAGCTTGTTAACCACCCTTTCCGCCTGGCGGGGCGATTCAGTTCGGCTTATTTTAGCGGGAGAACTCGCTGCAAAACCCGCCGGCAATGAAAGCCGCCGTTTTCGTTCGGGCGCTAATCCGCAGGGATCACTCAGGGTCACAGGATTGTTTTGCACCATCCGAAAGCGATTTAACCCATCGATATTTCCGGCGGGATCGGTATTCAACCAGCGCAGCAACCAGGGCGCGTAGTAGCGGTATCCGTAGTACAGCAGCCCAGTCATATCGCGTTCTTTGCCCGAATAACGCAAGGTTTTAAAGCGGGTTTCGCTTTGCTGGCGTGTTGCCCACAGGGCCGTTCCGCCAAACGGGTAATACTGTTCCCGGCTGATGATCTTACCCTGACTGTCCAGCTCCAGCGTGCTGCTGTCCGCGCGATCCTTAATGCAAAAACGCAGCTGATGGCGAGCAACATCTTCCGGTTTCCCCCGCAGCCAATCATGAATACGCACACCCGTGACGCTAATCACCCGCACATTTTCAATTTCCCTGTCTGCATGCCTCGTGGTACGGATTTCCAGTCCCGTCAGATAATGCACCTGACGCTGACCTTCACTGGCTCTGCTTTGCTGGCGGGCACATTTAACGACCCGAGAGCCTTCATGCGTGTAGCGGTAGAATTCGTGGTTGCTGTTGTTCATCGTTAGCTTTTCCGCGCTGAGTAATGCCTCCACGTTAGTGAATTACCCGTCCCAAAAAAGGCGCTGCGCGACACTTGCTCGCGCAATTCTTTCCAATACCTGTCCGCAGCAACATGGTTTAATAACGCCACTCTTACTAACGCGGGATGCGTGTTTAGCTATGTTGCAGTTTTCAAATGGTTTTCTGCTAAGTTTGTCGTTATGCCTCGATATCGGTCTGGCGAATATCGCCATGATCACCCTGGCGATGCAGCGCGGCTATTTTCACGGTTTCTGGCTGGGGATTGGTACCTGCATTGGCGATTTAATCTATGCCCTGCTGGCACTGGCGGGGATGGCGGTGGTACTGCAATTCACGGCGGTGCGCTGGGTGCTGTGGATTGGGGGTGGCGCGCTACTGATGTGGTTTGCGGTGAAAATGTTGTTGGCCGCGTATCGTTCCGTCACCGCCATCAACATGTCAGAACAGCAACCACGACGCTCGCTGCTGCGTGAATTCAGCCGTGGTGTGATGCTGGCGATGTCATCACCCACCGCCATTCTGTGGTTTGCCAGCGTGGGCGGCGCACTGATCTCACGCATGGGCCAGGGCAGCGCCGGATCAACGTCATGGTTCCTCAGCGGCTTCTTTATCGCTGGCGTGTTCTGGACCTGCGTGTTGTGTCTGGTGGGCAGCATGGGCGGGAAACTGCTGGGCCAGCGCCTGCTGAAATATTCCTATCTCGCCTCTGCGCTGATCTTTTGTTACTTCGCGATTTACGTGATTGGCTCCGGCTATCGCGAATTTATTCTGAGCTGATGCGCATAGTGATGGGGTGTGGTCCCCATCACTTTGCGGAAAGCATTAATAAAATGGCTCTGGTCATAAAAGCCGAGTTGCAGCGCGGCATCCTGCGCATGCACGCCTCGCCGCAGCAAATCGCGCGCATGATGCAACCGCAGCTGCATATGATATTGCAGTGGCGGCATCCCGGTCAGTTGAGTAAAACGGCGCACCAGGTGGTACTTGCTCAGCCCGACCTGCTGCGCCAGGGTCGCCAGTTGCGGTTTGCTGCTCAGGTTAGCGCGCAGATACTCTTTGACCTGCACCATCAGTTGGGCATCCCCCTGCTGGCGACTGGCCGAATCATCCATGAGTTCGCCACACAGCCACATCAGTTGCTGCTCCTGTAACCCTTCATCAGGCTGCCGCGTTGCCGCCGCATAATCGCAGATGGCGGCAAACAGCGCGGCGTGATGGAATGCGCCTTCACGCAATGCGGGCGCACCGGCCAGCACCGCCTGCGGCAGATGCACGCTAATAAAACTCACCGGTTCTACACTGAACTGTGACGCCTGAACGGAAGCCGGATTGTACACCGTCACTTGCCCGGCCAGTGCCTCACACGACTTGCCATCCAGCCAGATCGTCTCACGCCCACTCAGATTGGCACACACCACGTATTCATCATGCAGATGACGTGGGAAAGCGCTGTCGCTGGCGGTGACGCGCGAACATTCAATACCATTACGGGCAAACCATTCAGAGGCAGACAGCGGCACAAGGATCATCCGGTTGCAGAGACAGTGCGTTATAACAGCATCGTCAGCGCCGGATTACAACCCGGCAATACGTTTCAAATCCGCTTCCGCGCCGGGTGCCACCGCCAGTACCTGTGCACCTTTCAACAACCGTTCACCTTCGGTGTTGAACGGGTGATACCAGCCTCCCGCTTCTTTCACCAGGCAATACCCGGCCAGGCAATCCCAGGCATGCATATAGGGTTCGTAGTAACCCACTACACGCCCTGCCGCCACCCAGGCCAGCATCAACGCGCCCGACCCGATGCGGATAAAATTACCGCCTGCCGCCAACAACGCCGCAAGGATTTCGCCGACCTTTTCCGGGCTAACGTAGCTGTTGGCACCAAAACCGGTGACGTGATTCTGGAGCGTGCGTGCCGGGTCCACCTGCAAACGCTTGCCGTTGAGTGTTGCTCCGTGCCCCAGCGCCGCCACATAGCACTCCTGATAAGTCGGGGCAAAAATCACCCCAATCACCGGCAGCCCCTCATGCAACACCGCCACCGAGACACACCAGTTCGGCATACCATTGAGGAACGGGCTGGTGCCATCAATCGGGTCCACCACCCAGGTATAGCCGGAGCTACCCGTCTGTAACCCATACTCCTCACCCAGAAAACCGTCATCGGGGAAGTGTTCGCGAATACGCTGCCCGATCATCTGTTCCACTTCGCGGTCCGCGCGCGACACCACATCTTGTAAATCGTGCTTGGTTTCCACCACCAGGCTGTCACGCTGTTCAAACCAGTGCAGCGCGGCTGCACCGCCTGCGCGCGCCACCTCTTCTGCCAGCGCCAACCGCGTCAGCAAGGCGTTACTTTCCACGTTACTCATCGTTGCTCCTTGTTATCCGGCAATCAGGGCAAGCCCCTGGGGTTTAAAATCAATCGCAACCGAGGTCGCCAGCGGGTGCTGTTGTTCCATCTGTGCATCGACGATAAACAACGAACCTAATTCGGTCGCCACTTCATATTCAATGTGATCACCCAGCCAGGTGCAGTGGGTCACCTCACCACGCAGCGCGCCACCGTTCTGCTGGCCCAGCGTGATAAATTGCGGGCGGACAGAAAGCTGCGCGCTGCCGGTTTTCGCGGCGCTATGCCGCACGCGAAAGCGCTGGCTGCCGAGACGTACCAGTGCTTCGCTGCCTTCGACCCGTTCCACTTCGCACGGCAAAATATTCGCTTCCCCCATAAAGTCGGCGATAAACACCGAGTTGGGTGTCAGGTACAGGCTTTCCGGCGCGCCCTGCTGAGCAATATCCCCTTCTTTCATGACAATAATTTTATCGGAGACCGCCAGCGCCTCTTCCTGGTCATGGGTGACGTACACCGCCGTAAAACCCAGTCGTTGTTGCAGATCGCGGATATCGGTACGCACCCGACGGCGCAGACGCTCATCGAGGTTTGACAGAGGTTCGTCGAGCAGCAATACCTGCGGCTCCAGCACCAGGGCGCGCGCCACTGCTATGCGCTGCTGCTGCCCCCCCGACAGTTCCGACGGCAAGCGCGCCCCCTGATTTTCCAGCCCTACCAGTTTCAACCCATTGCGCGCGCGGTCCTGCGCTTCCCGCTTGCTGATGCCTGACGACAACAGGCCATACATAATGTTGTCGAGCGCGCTCATATGCGGAAACAGCGCATACGACTGAAAGACCATCGCCACATCGCGTTCGTTGGCAGGCAGATGGGTCACATCTTTACCGCCGATCAGAATGCGCCCGGAGGTGGGATGCTCCAGCCCCGCCAGCAGGCGGAGCGTGGTGGTTTTGCCACAGCCGGAGGGACCCAGCAGCGTCACCAGGCTGCCGGGTTCCACGGTCAGCGACAGATCCGGCAACGCGGTAAATCCGGCAAAGCATTTCGAGACGTGTTCAAACACCACGGAACCTGTGTTCATACAGCACCTTCCTGAGTTAATGAGGGAGTAGCGGGCGGTGTGGCCGCTTCCACCGGACGCGCCACCCGGCGCAGACGACGTTCACCCACCAGCCACTGAAACACGCCGATGATCAGCAGCATCACCACGATCAACACCGTTGAATAGGCGATCGCCACGCCGTATTCACCGTTTTCGACCAATCCGACGATGTACGAGGTCGCCATGTTGTACTGGGCGGAGACGAGGAAGATCACCGCGCTGATGGAGGTGATGGCGCGCACAAAGGCGTACACCAGTGCCGCGCTGATCGCCGGTTTCAGCAGTGGCAGCACCACTTTGCGCAGCGTGCGGAAACTGTTGGCCCCCAGCGTCAGCGAGGCTTCATCGAGGCTTTTATCCAGTTGGCTCATCGCCGCGATACCGCCGCGCACGCCCACCGGCATATTACGAAACACAAAGCAGGCAATCAGGATCATTGCGGTGCCGGTGATCTCCAGCGGCGGCAGGTTGTAAGCCATCACGTAGCTGACACCGATCACCGTGCCGGGAATGGCGAAACTCAGCATCAACAGAAATTCGAAGGTCTGACGACCGGCAAACTTCTGACGCACGATCAACCAGGCGGTAAGCAGGCCGACGATGGCCGTCAACGGCGCGGCAATCAGCGCGATCTCCAGCGTGGTCCAGAAGGAGTTCCACGCCACCCCGCTCCACAACAGATGGCCGTCGGTAAAAGTAATGCGGAACGCGCGGATGTAATGTTCCAGCGTCAACGTATCGTTCAGCCCCCACGACTGCACGAAGCCACCCACCAGGATCATGCCGTAGATCACCAGCGTAAACAGACCCCACGGCAGCACCATGCCATAAACGCCATAGCGCAGCGCACGCGGGAGCTGGCCGTGGTTGCCACCATCGCCTTTGCCGGTAACGGTAGCGAAGTTTTTCCCGCCCAGCCACAGGCGTTGCAGGATAAAAGCCGCCAGCGTGAAGCACAGCAAAATCATCGCCAGCACCGCTGCGCGGCTGGGATCGTTCTGCGCCCCGACCACCGAGAAGAAGATCTCCGTCGACAACACGCCGTGGCTCCCGCCCAGCACCATCGGATTGCCGAAGTCAGCCATGCTCTCGATAAAACTGATCAAAAAGGCGTTTGCCAGACCGGGGGCCATCAAGGGGAGCGAAATGCGGGTGAAGGTACGCCAGCGATCAGCGCGCAGCGTCTGCGAGGCCTCCTCCAGCGACGGGCTAACGCCCTCCACCACGCCGATCAAGACCAAAAAAGCGATGGGGGTGAACGACAACACCTGAGCGATCCAGATGCCGGTGAGGCCGTAGAGCCAGCGTCCCGGTTCGATGCCAAACAACGCTGCCAGATGCTCAGTCACCACGCCAGAACGGCCAAACAGCAGAATCAATGCCAGGCCAATCACAAAGGGGGGCGTAATAATCGGCAGGATGGTTAACATGCGCAGCGCTTTTTTCATCGGCAGCGGTGTGCGCGTCGCGGCCAGTGCAAAAGCCAGTCCCAGCAGCGTCGAACCGCTGGCGGTCATCAGCGCCAGCCATAACGTGCGCCATGCCGTGCCGCAGTTGCCGCCGCTCAGACAACCGAAGCTCCAGATGGAAGGGTCCTGGAGATTGCTGATTAAGCCATTGGGGTTAAAGCTGCCGTCAACGTCCTGCACCGAAACCACAAACATGCTCAGCACCGGATAAAGCACAAAGAGACTGACCAGTGCCGTCAGTAGCACCAACGCGGAAACGACAAAGGCATCGCCTTTCAACACCCCACGCTCAGCCAGTGCAAAGGAGAACAGCAGCAGAAAGGTAGTCAACATCAGCAACGCACCGGCTCCCATCGCCGGTTGCCCCTGCTGCAAGGCACCAAACTGGTTTTCCAGCCACAGCCAACTCCAGCCGCTGTAGCCAATCGCATGCCCTTCCATAATCAGAAACAGCACGCCAAGGGCGCTGAACAACAGCAGCAAACGGCTACGCAGGCCGCCCGGGGCCAACAAGCCACAGGCGGCACACAGCAGATAAAGCGCCACCGCGCCCCCCAGCCACGGGTGCTGAAAGGCCACCATCTGCCACAGTGCCGGCGCATTTGCCGCATCGCTCCACAAGGACAGGAGCCAGCTACCGGAAAAGAAACCGCTTTCGAGGCTGTACCAGGGGAGCAGCGTCAGGGCTAGCGCACCGGCAAGCAACGCGCCGACGAAACGACGATTGTTCGCATTCATAAATCACCTCGACCTGAAAATTCAGGCTGAAGCGGACATCAGGCCGGAGCCACCGCATCTCAGCATGGAGTTACTGCGCGCTGGCACCAATCTCTTTGTCCCAGCGGCTGAGCAACGCTTTGCGTTTGGCGGAGTCGCCGTAAGTTTTGAAGTCGTAATCGATCAGTTTGATGTTTTCGAAACGTGGCGCATATTCGGAGATCGCCGCGTTGCGATTGGACGGCAGTTGGAAGGATTTGGCTTCTTTCATATGCGATTGCGCGTCGGCGCTCAACGCCCAGTCGTACCAGACTTTGGCGTTCGCCAGATTGCGCGTCCCTTTGACGATCGACATCGAACCGATTTCATAGCCGGTACCTTCGCAGGGGGCGACGGTTTTGATCGGGAAGCCATCCACCTGCATCGCCACCGCATCGTGCATAAACACGATGCCGACCGTGGTCTCGCCGCGCGCGGCGGCTTTCACCGGGGCAGAACCCGATTTGGTGTACTGCGAGATATTGGCGTTGAGCTTTTTCAGGTAGTCGAACGCCTGATCCTCACCCATGATCTGCACCAGTGTCGCCAGGGTGTTGTAAGCCGTACCGGAAGAGTTGGGGTTAGCGATCTGGATCTCGCCTTTGAAGGCCGGATTGAGCAAATCTTTCCAGCAGGCTGGCGCAGGCAGTTTTTTATCCGCCAGCAATTTGGTGTTGTAACCCCAACCGAGTGCACCCGCATAAATACCGACGGTACGATAACCGGAGTTCTCCGCCTGTTTCTGCGCCCACGGTTGTTGCTGGTCCAGCAGCGGCGATTTGTAGACCTGCGTCAATCCCTCATCGGCGGCCTGCATATGGGGATCGCCGGTACCGGCCCACCAGATATCCGTGCGCGGATTGCGTGCTTCACTGCGGATGCGCGCATAGGCTTCGCCCGCCGAGAGCCGCACCATATTGACCTGAATATCCGGGTGCGATTGGCTGAAGATGCGCGTCATGTGTTCGCACACCACCACATCCGCAGAACAAATCATATTGAGATTACCCGCCGCAGCGGCGGTGAACGGCAGTGCAGTGCAACAGACGGATAGTGCGACGTACAGAGGGGTGTAGCGCATGATGTTCTCCTTGGTTTGCAGGGTGGTGCTTCACTGGCACCTTGTTATTTGCACATGTGTGCAAATTTGTAGAGAACATAAAATAGCCTGTCAATTGGCTTGCAGAGCAATTGACAGGCTGTGTCACAAAATTGAAACAATTACGACGCGAATCATTTTGCACAGCTTTGCAAAATCGGGCAGACTGCTTTCCAGTCAGTTGATGCTGGGAGATTAACGATGCAAAACGAGAAAACGGTGGTCAGTGCTCAGGATGTGGCAGAGCGCGCCGGGGTCTCCCGCTCGGCGGTGTCCCGCGCTTTTACGCCGGGTGCCAGCGTCTCTGCCACCACCCGTGCCCGGGTGATGAAAGCAGCGGAGGAATTGGGTTATCACGTTAATCACCTGGCACGCGGCCTGGTGCGTAACCGCAGCGGTATCGTCTGCCTGATCGTCTCTGAACTTGCCACGCCTTACCGTGCCAGTCTGGTGCGTTGGTTAACGCAGTTTTTGCAGGAAGCGGGCAAAGTGGCGATGTTGATTAATACTGACCGTTCCGACAATAGCGTCTCTGGCGCGCTGCAACAGGCGATTAATTTCCGTGCCGATGCGTCAATCATCTTGTCCGGCATGCCTGACAGCGCGATTACCCGGCAATGCTACAAACACGGGCAACGCATCATTTTGATTAACCGTGATGAAAACGTACCCGGCTCGTTATGCATCAACCTGGATTCGGCGGCGGCAGCGGCCACCGCGGTGATGGCCTTCGCCCGGGCCGGGTGTCGCCGTCTCGCGTTTGCCAACTCGCTGGCGGGTACGCCAAGCCTGATGAAGCGCGAGAGCGATTTTCTGGCGGCGGCCCAGGCTGCCGGACTGCCGGTGATGGTCGAGCGCTTCGGCACCACCTCGTATGAAAGCGGTCAGATTCTGGCGCATCGCCTGCTGACGCGCCATCAGCGCCCGGACGCAGTATTTTGTGTCACCGACCTGGTCGCCTGCGGCTTTATGGACGAGGCACGGCATCGTTTTGGCCTACGCATTCCTGAAGATCTGTGTCTGATCGGTTTCGATAATATTGCGCAGGCGGGTTGGTCTTCGTACCACCTCACCACCTTTGCTCAGCCGGTGGAACAGTTTGCCCGTGATGCGGTGGACTGGCTGATGCAGGCGGAATGCGAGGAAGCGCTGGAAGGTCAGCAGCACGACACCCGCCTGTATCAGGCGGATGTGGTATGGCGCGGGTCGGTGCGTGGGGGCTGACCACCACGCAGGCTGTACTTTAGCGCATCCACTGGCACAAATTGGCGAGCATCGCCATACAACGCTCAAGCTGCGCAACCGCGATAAACTCATCCGGCTTGTGGCCCTGATCCATGCTGCCAGGCCCACAGATCAGTGTGGCGATGCCTGCTTCATCAAACAACCCGCCCTCGGTGCCAAAGGCCACCGTAGAGAACGCATCGCTACCGCTCCACTGCGCCAGCCACTGCGCGAATTGCGACTGAGGATCGGTCAATAACCCCGGATACTGGCTGATCGTGTGAAAACGGATCGCGCTTTCGGTTGCTACCGCCTGCATCTGCGGTAACAACTGTTGCTGCGCAAACTGTTCAACCTCAGCAATCACCCCTTGCACATCATCTTGCGGCAAATAACGGATTTCAAAATCAAACTGGCAATCCTGCGGCACAATGTTGAGGGCACTGCCCCCGTAAATCACCCCGGTTTGCACGGTGCTGAACGGGGGATCAAAGCGAGTATCCTGGCGTTGTCGGAGCTGTTGCGCCGCCTCGCCAAGGCGATTAATCAACCTGGCGGCATACTCGATGGCATTGACCCCCGACGGTGCATAAGCCGAGTGACAGGCGTGCCCATGCACCTGGCAACGTATCCCTATCTTGCCCTTGTGCCCATATACCGGGTGCATGCTGGTCGGTTCACCGATGATACACATCGCCGGTTTATCTTGTGACGCACGCAGGTAATCCACCATGCTGCGCACTCCCAGGCAACCCACTTCTTCATCGTAGGAGAAGGCGAGGTGCAACGGCATGCGTAACGGCTGCGCCAGAAAGTCATCCAGCGCCGCCAGCACGCAGGCGATAAACCCTTTCATATCGGCGCTGCCACGCCCATAGTAGCGACCGTCCTGTTCGGTCAGCTCAAAGGGCGGGACGGACCAGTGTTGGCCGTCCACCGGCACCACATCAGTATGACCTGAGAGCATCACCCCGCCCTCACCGGGCGGTCCCAGCCGCGCATACAGATTGGCTTTGCGCCCGCTGTCATCCATGATGCGCTGAGAGGCGATCCCGCGCCGGGCGAGGAAGTCCTCAATCCAGGCAATCAGCGCCAGGTTGGATTCGCGGCTGGTGGTATCAAACGCCAGCAGGGCCGCCAGAATCTCGCGCACCGCGCTACTCATCGCCGGGTACGCCATAGCTGGGGGCATCGCGTGGATCGAGTGCGCGTGTCACATAGGCCTGCATCTGCGGCTCATACGCCAGCCACAATGCATGCAGTTCCGCCAGCGGGTCTTCCTCCGCCCAGTCAACACGCAGATCCACCAGCGGCCAGGTGTAATCATCCACCACCTTCACCGCCGCCGAGTGCACTGGCCCGGCTTCACCACCCGCGTTGATCCCGGCCTGCAACGCCATAATCAGGCGGCTGGTGAGTTCGCCAGTTGCGGTGGCAAATGCCGCCACCATCGCGTTAATGACCGTCTTATCCGCCAGCATATTCCCCGCTGCCACGCAATTGTCACCCTGCACCACGTTATAGATACCCAAGGTTTTATCGCCGCTGAACGCGGCGATCCTGCCGCTGGCATCAATCACCGTCACCTGGCGATATTCGCTAAAGCGATCTTCCGCCAGCGCGCTTTTCAGCGCCTGGTCCGGGGCGAGGCCCGTTTCCAGATGGGTCAGGATCTGCTGCCCCAGCGCGGGCAGCGTGATGTTTTGGCTGGACACCGCACCAATGCCAGCCACCAGCCAAGGGCAGCGCGCGCCCACGGCAATGCTGGACGAACTGATGGCGATCCCCAACTGACCAGACTCGGTACAACGGGCCGCAATCGAGAGCGTCATTTTGCCTCCCAGTCGTCCGGGATCACCGCAATCACGTCGATTTCCATCAGCCACTGCGGTTGTGCCAGGGCCGAGACCACCAGGCCGGTGGAAATCGGGAAGACCCCTTTCAGCCATTTCCCCACTTCCTGGTAAACCGGCTCACGGTAACGTGGGTCGATAATATAGGTGGTGGTTTTGACGATATGGCTGAGGTCACTGCCCGCCTCTTCCAGCAACTGCTTGAGGTTTTTCATCGCCTGCTCGGTTTGCGCACGCGGATCACCCAGTCCCACCAGGTTGCCTTCAAAGTCGGTGCCAACCTGGCCGCGCACATAGACAGTGTTGCCTGCACGCACCGCCTGGCACAAATCGTTGTCCAGCGTCTGGTTGGGATAGGTTTCTTTGGTGTTAAACATACGAATACGTTGATGAGTTGGCATAACGGTTCCTGTCGCTATCAAAACGAATCTGAAGGTGCGCGGTACTGCTGGTACTGGCGCTGAATGGCAATCTGGTCGGCGATAAATTTGGCATCATGCCAGACGCCCCAGATAAAGGTGGAACCACGGCGTGACAACCACGGTAAGCCGAGGAAGTAGACACCCGGTTCACTGGACACGCCGCGATGGTGCTGCGGTTTACCCTGTTCATTAAAGGCATTGACCTTCAGCCAGCTGTAATCGGTCACGTAACCGGTGGCCCAGATAATGCTGGTGATGCCCGCCTCGGCAAAATGCAGGGACAACTGAGGATCGGTGACACAGGCCGGGTCCGGCAGGAACTCACGCGCTTGCGGTTCTGGCGGTAAATCGAGGCCGTTGCGTGCGATGTAGGCATCGGCAGCATCGAGCAGCGCCAAATAGTTTGCGTCTCCGCGTTCAATATTCACCGCAAGATCGTTTTGGAAACGAACCGTCTCACCGCTAAAGCTGGCGGTCAGACCGACAAGGTTAACCCCCTGTGCTGCCAGGCGACGGAAATCAACGGTATGCCCGCCACGCGCCCCACTGACGGCAATGGTGACGTGCTCTTTCCCTGGCTGGCTGGCGGCGGCATCCCACAATCCCAACACCCCAAGCCACCAGCAAAAATCCCGGCCTCGATAGGCTCGTGGTGGGCGATCGTGTGGCCCCACGGACAACCATACTGGCTTACCGGCGCGTTGCAGTTCATCCGCAATCTGCACACCCGAAGAACCGGCACCAATTACCAATACGCCGCCTGCGGGCAGTTGCTGCGGGTTTTTATAATCGGCTGAATGTAACTGTTGTACGCGGCTGAGTTGCGGCGCAATCGCCGGAATGACCGGACGCTGGAACGGACCGGTGGCCGCCACAACACGCTGCGCATGAATCACGCCCTCGGAAGTTGTCACGATGAAGCCAGCCTGACCCTGATGACGTTCTACGCTTAGCACTTCGACACCGGTACGGATCGGTGACTGGTTCATGGCGGCATAGCTGACAAAATAATCAGCAACCTGTTCTTTCGCCACAAAGCTGTCCGGGGAGCAACCGGGAAATTCCATGCCAGGAAAGCGGTCATGCCAGGCCGGGCCATTGGCTACCAGCGAATCCCAGCGACGGCTGCGCCAGGATTCCGCAATACGATTTTTTTCCAGTACCAGATGCGGAATATCAAGGCGCGTCAGGTGCTCACTCATGGCAACCCCGGCCTGACCCGCACCAATCACCAGCGTGTCTGTTGCAGTTTTTAATGATGTCATTTAGATGTCCTTCGTCCCGCATGGTGACGGGGATTAACGACTTAAGAAGGACCCAAGACTAGGGGAGCGAATGATGACGGTAAAATATTATAAAGTGAGTGTCTGAATAGAAAATATTTAACCAGTCGGTAACAGCATAACAATGCCGCAACCTGCGCGGCATGCTATCAGGACATTCAATGCGCCTGCGGATTCGGGGTTAATTCCATGCTGCGGCAATAATCCATAAATAAACGCGTCGGTCGGGTCGGCTCATTATTTTGCAACCACGCCATAATCAACGTTGAATCAGCCATTTCATCGAGAATATCCAGTTGGACCAACCGTTCGCCATCATAGGTAATATCGGAACAAGGTCGGGTGACTAACACGGAAAAACCTAAGCCCTGGCCCACCATACAACGCACCATTTCAATCGACGGTGAACTGTAAGCCACCTCCGGGTAATAACCATTCTCTTTGAAGATATTGATGAAATAGTTTTTGCTCGGCACCACATCCAGCAAAATCATCGGTTCACGCGCAAGTTCCTGCAACGTCACCGCCTTTTTCTGCGCCAGCGGGTGGGCCGCAGGAAGCAGCGCATAGGGTTTATGCGGGGCATTCAGTGGCTCTTTCTGAATGGCATTATCCAGATCGAGGTCGTAGAGAAACGCCATATCGAAACGTCCCCGATGTAAACCATGCATCAACTCATGCTGTTCACCGTCATACAGTTGAATGTTGATTTCCGGGTAGAGCTTTTTGAAGCCCGCAATCAGTTTCGGCATGTAGAGCGGAGCCGCAGACTCAAAGCAACCCACCGCGACAGTGCCGCAAACCAGTTCGTTCTCCGCGCGTGAACTTTGCTCAAACTCGTAGGATAAGCGCAGCAACTCCCTGGCCTTTTCGTAGAAACGCCGCCCGCTGGAGGTCAGGGAAACGCCCTGTGCATGATGGCGGATAAACAGCTGTTGTTCGAAGGCGTCTTCGAGGTTTTTGATGGCGACCGAAATGGAAGGCTGAGCGATATGTAACTGACGAGACGCTTCGGCGATGCTTTCGGTTTCAACTACGGTGACAAAGTATTTGAGTTGCTTGAGTGTGAAATGTGTCATGAGGAAACCATTTAGAGAATATTGCCAGGTGAAAGAATTAAATAGCTTTAAGCTATTCAGAATCAATAAAGCAAGCGGCATGCCATTTATTATTGAACTGCACAACATTCTGAAATGATTTTCTTAAATTCTGGCCGCAATGGCCCCCACTTTGCACCATCCACGCTCTCCCTGCGCGATCCTGAAGCATAGCCTGCACCTTTGAGGGGCGAGGGGAAATATTTAATGTCTGTGCGCCAGATTCTAAAACTCATCACTCACCTGAATAGTTTTTTTCAATTTAAAGGCCACAAATTTAATAATTGCCTCGTGCCGTAGCCTGCCGCCATAGTGTCTGACAATTTGATAACAGGCAGTCACCCTCCTCTAACTTTGGAATAACACGATGCGTTCAGAACGGTTCGAAAATCGAGAATTTGTCTCTCTGGTCCAGGCCATGACCCCGGCAGAGCTGGGCGATATTCTCAGTGGACACGGGATGTGGAAAACAGAAGCCAATGAACGGTTGGGTATTCCACGCATGGTGATGACAGATGGTACCTATGGCGTGCGTTATTCGATCCAGCAGATTGATCAGGACGAGAAAGGCGGCCAGGATTTCGCCGGTTTTCTTAACGTCGTCAACCAACGCGCCAAAGATGTTGAAGTGGCCTGGGGCACGATGAAACCCGCCACCTGTTTCCCCAATGGCTCCAGTTTTGCCTGTAGCTGGGATAGCGCCCTGGCGCAGACGCTGGGTGATGCGCTGGGTAAAGAGTGCCAACAGATGGGCGTCCATTTGCTACTTGGCCCGGGCATTAACATCCGTCGGACTCCACTGGGAGGCCGTAGCTATGAATACTATTCCGAAGACCCGCTGATTTCCGGTGAAATCGCTACCGGCGTGATTAATGGCCTGCAACAACGCGGTGTCGGTGCTTCGCTGAAACACTTCGCCTGTAACAACTCCGAAATTGAACGCACCAGCATGGATTCGATTGTTGATGAACGGGCGCTGCGCGAAATCTATCTGCGTGGTTTTGAACGGGCGATTAAACAAGCGCGCCCCTGGACGGTGATGAGTTCGTATAACCGCCTGAATGGCACGCAAACCGCCGAGCACAGCTGGCTGCTGACCGATGTGCTACGTCATGAATGGGGTTTTGCCGGCGTGGTGGTGGCTGACTGGCACGGGGTGAAAGATCGTCCGCAATCTCTGCTGGCAGGTAACGATCTGGACATGCCAGAAAGTGAAACGCGCAAAGCCGCGCTGGTCGCCGCCATTGCAGATCAACGCGTGCCGCGTGCCGAGGCGGAAACCTCTGCCGTGCGCGTGCTGGAAATGGTACATCGCGCGCTGCACAGCGAACAGCGCGCCACCGACGTAGATCACGCTGAGCATCATGCGCTGGCGCGCCGCATGGTGGCCGAATCCATCGTACTGCTGAAGAACGACAATCATGCATTGCCGCTGGATAACCACAGCGGTGAACATCTGCTGGTGGTCGGCAGCGGGGCTAAAACCCCGGTCATTCAGGGTTCCGGCTGCGCCACCACGCTACCAACCCAGGTCGATATTCCGTGGGATGAGATGGAAAAACTCGCCGCCGGTGGCGTAACGTTGAGCTGGTGTCAGGGTGATTCGCTGGATCAACAGCAGACCGTGGCATTGCGCGATGCCGCCTGTGCCGCAGCACGTGAAGCCGACCGCGTCATCGTGTTTGCTAACAGTGAAGACGGCTATGACGGTGAAGGCTCTGACCGTCGCACCCTTAACCTCCAGGCCGGACAGGATGCCTTAATCAGTGCCCTGGCGGCAGTCAATGACAAGGTCATCGTGGTCCTGGCGAACCCGGATGCGGTGGTCATGCCGTGGCTGAACGAGGTGGCCGCGGTGGTGGAAACTTTCTACGCTGGACAAGCCATGGGCGGCGGGCTGGCCGATGTGCTGTTTGGCGTGGTCAATCCCAGCGGCAAACTGACCGTGACCTTCCCGCAGCAAATTGAAGACATCCCCGGTTGGCATAGCTATCCGGGAGAAAATGGTCGTCATCTGTACAGCGAAGGTGTTTTTGTCGGCTATCGCTGGTATGACATGCGCCGCATCGCCCCGTTGTTCCCGTTCGGCTTTGGACTGAGCTATACCCAGTTCGCTTATAGCGATATCGCGATTGACCGCGACGCCATTAAAGTCGGTGACAACGTCACGGTAAGTTTCACCTTAACCAACACCGGTGACCGCAGCGGCAAAGAGGTGTGCCAGCTTTACAGCCACTATCTGCAATCACGTCAGAAACGCCCGGTACAGGAGTTGCGCGCCTTCAGCAAAGTGGAACTGCAACCCGGTGAATCGCGCCGCATCAGCTTCACCGTCGCGGTAGATGATCTGCGTTACTACGACACCGCCCGCCAGCAATGGATTTTGGAAGAAGGGGCATTGCAGTTGAGCGTTGGCGCGCATTCACGCGACCTGCCGTTGCAGATCACCGTCGCCGCACAGAACAAGGTTGCACGCTACCGCCTGATTGCCCGTGATACACAGCCGATTTTCATTCTGGAAAACCCGCTGGCACGCGGCTACTTCAATCGTTTTCTACAACAACACCTGCATATTTCTGAACAGGATGCGGATCGCATGCTGGAGCATTGCACCAATTCGTTCGTCGGTATCGTTACCACCTTTGACCGTCGCTTCCGCCAGCGTTTTGACCCGCAGGCAATGGATGCGCTGATTGCCGAAGTGAACGAGGCCATTCTGGCGGCGGAGCAGGCATAACATGCCAACACCGGGGATACACACTAATAACAACAAGCTATGCAGAGGGTAATAATGAAAAAGATGACAGAGAAAGGTCAGTACACCCGGCGCGATGCGCTGAAACTCGGGCTGGGAGCGGCGGCCGTTGCTTCACTGGCACCGATGATCATTAGCCGCCCGGCGCGGGCCGCCGAGGTGAAAACCCTGACGGTCGCTGATGTCGGCGGCGCGTATGGCACCGGCTTTAGCAAGGCATTTTATCAACCGTTCGAAGAAGCCACCGGAATCAAAATCATCAATACCGTGCTTGGCCCCGACCCGGTGCCGCAGTTCCAGATGATGGTGGATACCAAAAATTATCTCTTCGACGTGGCGTTGCTGAACCCGGAACATCTGGTACGCCTGAACAAAGAACCCAAACCCTACCTCGAAGATATCAATGTGACGGTGAGCAACCCGCAGGACTACGTACCGGGCTCCATCACCAAACAATTCGGCGGCGTAAGTATCTTTGCGCTGGCGCTCAGCTACCGTACCGATACCTTCGCCAACAATAATGGCCCGCAGAACTGGGTCGATTTCTGGAACGCAGAAAAATTCAAAGGCCGTCGTGGCCTGTGGCGCAGCCCCATCTGTACGCTGGAAGTGGCGCTGATGGCTGATGGCGTCGATCCGAAAAAACTCTATCCGCTCGATGTGGATCGCGCCTTCCGTAGCCTTGATAAGATCCGCAAAAGCATTGATATCTGGTGGACCGGCGGAGCGCAGGCCACGCAGCTGTTGCAAAGCGGCGAACTGGATATGCTGAGTATCTGGAGTTCGCGCGCGCAGACCGCCATCGACGGTGGTGCCCCTGCCGCTATCGCCTGGGATCAGGGTTTGTACAACATCGACGGCTTCACCATTCCGCACGGCAGCCCGAAACTGGCAGCAGCACGCCAGTTCATCCAGTTCTGCATGGATGCTAAACGTCAGTCGCTTTACACCAACGATCTGGCCTGTGGCCCGACCAACATCAAAGCCTATGAGTTTATTGATAAGAAGAAGGCCGCTCTGCTGCCCACCGCCCCGGACCATATCAAGCAGCTGGCGCTGCTCGGTGCGGACTATTGGGGTGAACACCAGGTGGCACTGACCGAACGCTTCGAGAAATGGGTAATGAGTTGATCCGGTAGAGGGCCTTGCGCCCTCTTACCCTGGAGGAATTTTTCTTGACTGAATTTGCTACACCTGCCGCGAAAAACAAAGCCCGTCGCCAGCGGCCACGCTTGCACCCGCTGTGGCTCACCGCGCCTGGCCTGCTGTTTCTGGCGATTTTTCTTGCCTGGCCAACGCTCAAACTGATGTTGCTGAGTTTCCAGAACAGCGAGGGGCAATTCTCACTGGATGTCTGGAGCCAAATGTTTGGCGCGGGTATCTACGTCAAAGTGACGCTGAATACCTTTATCATCGCCTTGCAGACCACCCTGACCTGCCTGCTCATCGGTTATCCGGTGGCTTACTGGCTGGCGCAACGCAGTGAAAATGCCCGTCGCCGTCTGATGTGGCTGATTCTGCTGCCATTCTGGACCAGCGCGCTACTGAAAAACTTCGCATGGATGGTGCTGCTGTCCCGCCGGGGTATTTTGTCCGAGATCCTGATGGGACTGGGTGCCGACCAGCCGCTCAACGTGTTGTATACGCGCGGCGTGGTGGTGTTCGCGATGGTACACAGCATGCTGCCGTTGGCGATCATTACCATGCTGCCGACCATGACCAACGTTGACAGTCGGCTGCTGCCTGCCGCTCATACGCTGGGCGCATCACGCGTCAACGCATTCTGGCGCATCTTCTTTCCCCTCTCAATGCCGGGCTTAGTGGCAGCCTGTCTGCTGATTTTTATTGGTTCACTAGGCTTCTTTATTACCCCGGCGCTGCTGGGTAGCCCGCAGGATTCGGTGATCGGACAGCTGTTAATCACCCAGGTCCAGCAGTTACTCAACTGGCGACTGGCGGGCGCTATCGCCATGATGCTGCTGGTGGTAACGCTGGTGGTGTGTTTTTGTTACGACAAATTGTTTGGGATGTCGTCGATCACCGGAGGTGAAGGCCATGCCAGCAGCCCACGCGTCCGCGCATTGGGCTATGCACTGATTGCCGTGGTGGCCCGGTTGTTTGATGGTGTGGCGAGGGTGCTGTATCGGCTTCCGGGTAAACCGCGCTTTGGCTGGTTGCTAACGCTGTTCAGCGGGCTGGTGATTGCCGTGCTGGTGTTGCCAGTGGTGTCGTTTTTACCGATGGCGTTCAGCAGTTCCAGCTTCCTGCAATTTCCGCCGCCGGGCTTTTCTCTGCGCTGGATGCAAACCTATCTGGCGTCTCCCATCTGGATGGGTGCCACCGCGCGTTCCTTTGGCATCGCGTTGGTGACCGGGGTGCTGGCGGTGCTGATTGCCACCACCGCCGCCTTTGGTCTGGCCCGGCATCAAGGTAAGAGTGGTAGCCTGGTGGTGATGACCTTCCTGCTGCCGATGATCGTGCCCAATATCGTGACCGCCGTGGCACTGTTTTACTTATTTGCCACGCTGGGGCTGGTGGGATCGGATCTCGGTATCATCCTCGGTCATACCGTCATGGCGATTCCGGTGGTGTTTATCATCATCCTTACCACCTTTAAACACTACGACTGGCGACTCGATCAGGCAGCGGGCACCCTCGGTGCCAATCGCCTGCGGGTGATCTGGTGTATCACCCTGCCGCTGATCAAGAGCAGCATGGTGGCGGCCTTTATCTTTGGCTTCCTGAACTCCTTCGAGGAGTTGACGGTAGCGCTGTTTGTCGGTGGTGGCGTGAAGCAAACCCTGCCGAAACAAATGTGGGATGACGTATTGCTGTCGGTAACGCCAACGCTGGCCGCCGCGTCGGTATTGATCCTCACCGTCGTCACCCTGCTGTTTATTGTTGCTGAACGCTCGCGCCGTAAAGCCGAAGCCTTGTAAGGAGAAAAATATGTCCTCAACCACCAAAGTACAGGCTGAACAGATCGGCAAAACCTACGGCCAAACCACGGTGTTACAAAATCTCGATCTTGCGGTGCATAGCGGGGAGTTGCTGACCCTGCTCGGGCCATCCGGCTCGGGTAAAACCACCCTGCTGCAAATTATCAGCGGCCTGACTGAGCCGACCGCCGGACGCTTGCTGATCGATGGCCGTGATGAGACCTGGACGCCCGTTCACCAACGCGATATTGGCGTGGTGTTCCAGAACTACGCGCTGTTCCCGCATCTGACACTGGAAGAGAACGTGGGCTTTCCCTTGCGCATGCGGCGGATGCCTGCGGCAGAGATTGCCCGCAAGGTGAAAGCGGCACTGGAGATGGTCGAACTGGGCCATGCCGCCCGGCGCTTTCCGCGTGCGCTATCGGGTGGGCAGCAGCAGCGTGTCGCGCTGGCCCGTTGTCTGGTGTATCAACCGAGCGTGATCCTGATGGATGAACCGCTCGGCGCATTGGACCGTAAACTGCGTGAAACCATGCAGATGGAGATCAAACGTATTCACCGTGAATCCGGCGCGACCATCATTTTCGTCACGCATGATCAGGAGGAAGCGCTGGCGTTATCGGACCGTATCTGTCTGATGAATGAGGGGAAAATCGCCCAGGTGGATACACCGGAAATGATCTATCAACAGCCGAACTCAACGTTTGTTGCTGAGTTTATTGGTCTGTCGAACATTTTGCAGGGAGAAGCGCGTAATGGCAGCCTGGTGACGCCTCAGGGGGCATTTGCGCTGCCGACCGCGGCCAGCGGCAATGCGGCACTGGTGATTCGCCCGGAGCATATTCAGTTGTGCGCTGCCGACCAGGCATTGCTGCACGGTAAGATCAGCGAGCGTATCTATGCCGGTTCGGAAACCCGGGTGGTGGTGACACTTGCAAGCGGGGCACGCTTTATCGTGCGCAGCAGCGGTGTGTCTGCGGGTGCCATTGGTGACGCGGTATCGCTCAATTGGGATGTAGCCAACAGCCGGGTGCTCAGCGTGTAACTCGCCGTAGCGGCGCACGTTATTGCGCCGCTACTTGTTGCCAGCGGCGGCGATCAGCGCGTGTACCTGCCCTCTTAGCCAACGGTGCGCCGCGTCGTTTTCCAGCCGTGGATGCCAGAACTGTGACACGGTCATTTCGGGGGCGCTGAACGGCAATTCAAAACTGGCCAGCGCCGGATTGTTTTTAATCAAAGGGTGATGCAGAAACAGCGAACGCGGCACCAGCGCCACCAAATCGGAGTCGTGAGCAATAGCCACTGCGGTGGAAAACGCGGGCACCACGGCGGCGATCTGGCGCGTGTAGCCTGCTGCTGCCAGCGCGTCATGCACCGGACCACCCAGTTCACCACGTCGTGAAGCAACGATATGGCCGAAGGCCGCCAACTGGTGCAATGTCGCCTGCTGCACCAACGGATGTCCCTGCCGTACCACGCCAATAAAGCGATCCCGAAACAGCGCCTGCATGCGAATTTCCGGCCCCATATTCCCCAGCACGCCGATCTCGAGATCAACACGTCCTTCGCGTAGATCGCGGGCGCTTTTCTCGGGTTTGGCGACAAAATCCAGCCTGACGCGTGGTGCAAGCTGCGCCACCGCCCCGATCAGCATGCCGCCAAAAGCCTCGACAAACCCTTCGTTGGTGCGCAACACAAAGTGACGTTCCAGGGTGGTGAGATCCAACGCCAGCGTCGCCGGTTGCAGCAACGACTGCGCCTCACGCAAGCTCTGCTGCGTCCGTTGCCGGATAGCTTCGGCGTAAGGGGTCAGCACCATATTACGCCCGGCACGCACCAGCAGCGCATCCCCGGTGGTGGTGCGTAAACGGCCCAAAGTGCGGCTCATGGCGGATTCGCTCAAGCCAAGACGACGAGCAGCACCGATGACGCTGCCTTCCGCCAGCAGCGCATTAAGGGCCAGCAGGAGATTCAAATCAGGTTCATTCATCCGCTTATCCTCGCTGATTGCCGGTCATCAGACAAGGCGTTTGATGCAGGTAATCAATGCATATCCTGCGCGTTCCGCCAGCTATGCCCCCACGCTACACTGGTTGTCGTAAACCTCATTACAGGAGATTGCTATGACCACATCATCATCCCCGCGTGTGCTGCTGATTGGCGCGTCACGCGGGCTGGGCTTTGCCTTGGCGGAAACCCTGTTACAACGTGGCTATCAGGTGGTCGCGACCGGACGTGCGCATTCCACGGCGCGCCTGGAGGCGCTGGCAACGCGCTATCCGGCGGCACTGAGTGTCGAAAGTGTCGATATCAACGAACCCGAACAGGTTGAGGCACTGCATCAACGGCTGGCGGGGCGCGAGTTTGACATGTTGTTCGTTAACGCCGGGGTTAAAAATAACGATGGCGAAACCATCGCCGATGTCACCACCGATGAATTTATTCGCGTAATGGTAACCAATGCGCTCAGCCCGTTACGGGTGATTGAAACCTTCAAAGACAACGTCACTGCCAGTGGCACCATTGCGGTGATGTCATCCGGCCAGGGTAGCCTGACCAATAACACCAATGGCAATTACGAAGTCTATCGCGGCAGCAAAGCTGCCCTGAATATGCTGATGCGTAGCTTTGCCGCACGCCATCAGGGTGATGGTCGCACCTTATTGTTGATGGCACCCGGCTGGGTGCGTACCGATATGGGCGGGCCTGAAGCGCGGCTGAGCATCGATGAAAGCATCCCCAACCTGCTCAACACCATGGAAGCCTGGCAAGGCCGTAGTGGGTTGCATTACCTCGACTATCTCGGACGCGAGGTGCCGTGGTAAGCACACTATGCAAGTTTGCGCAGTACCAACTGGCGCAGCTTTTCCCGCATCCAGCGATGCGCGTCATCTTCGTGGCGCGCATTGTGCCACAGTAACGACAAGCTGTAGTCCGGCATCACCACCGGTACGGGAGCCGCACGCAAAGCAAAACGCTCACACCAGTTGCGTACCAGCCCCTGTGGCACCGTAGCAAAAAGGGGTAAACGCTTCAGCATCATCGGCAGCGCGGAAAAATGCGGCGTGACATAACGCACCCGTCGGGCAGCACCCTGCTGCTGAAGCTGTTCATCAAGGGCGCTTTCGTTCGCACCACGGTAAGAGACCAGCACATGTTCGTAGCGAACAAACTCCGCCAGCGTCAGTGTTGTAGTGAGGGGGATTTGCTCACTGTCCCATAAGGTACTGAATCCGGCATGGGCAATTTCTGCGCGTGTCAGGTCACGACTGACCGGGTTACCGACCGTCACCACCACATCGGCCAGTTGTTTCTCCATCAGAGGGACGGCCTGCCAGGGATCGGCAGACAGCACGGTGATATCCACACCCGGCGCTTCCATCATCAACTCCGCCAGTAAATCGGGCATCAGCCACTGCTCGATCCAGTCACTCATGCCCAGCCGAAAACTGTAGCGGTCGGTGCGCGGATTAAAGGCTGGTGTGCTGAAGATAACGCGATGTAGGTCCTGCAACAGCGGAGCGCACTGCTGCACCAGCCGTTCCGCGCGCGGGGTCGGCATCATCCCTTGCGAGGAACGGACAAACAGCGGATCGCCAAACAGCTCGCGCAGCCGTTTCAAGGCGGCACTCACTGCCGGTTGGCCGAGGTAGAGCCGCTGCGCAGCACCCGTCACGCTGCGGGTGTCATACATCACCAGCAACACCACCAGCAGGTTAAGATCGACCCGACTTAAATCATTTTCATTGATGATTTCCATGATTCCAATCGATTTAAATAATGAAACGGGTCTCAGTATAGTGGTGATACACACTGGCCGGGAGTCAAAAATGCACATTCACGTCGGCAATTGCCTGATCGAAAAAGTCACTGAACAAACCGCCGCGCTACCCTTTGCTGCGTTGTATCCGGATCACCTTGCTGAGATGCCCGTGGACCTCGCACAGCAAGCGGCAGAATTGTCGATCCACAGTTGGGTGATACGTACCCGCGATGACGTCATTATTATCGATACCGCAACCGGTAATCAGCGCGATCGCGACCATAAACCCCTGTTTCATCAACTGCAAACTGACTATGCCAAACATCTGGCCCAGGCAGGGGTTCAGCCGCATGAGGTGACACTGGTACTGATGACCCATATTCACACCGACCACGTTGGCTGGAACACGCACTGGCAGGACGGCCGCTGGCAACCGATGTTCCCCAATGCCCGTTATATTTGCTCCGCACCAGAGCTGGTGCGCTGTCAGCATACGCCAGCCATGCAGGCGTTATACGTCGACAGCATTTTGCCGCTGATCAACAGCGGTCAGCTTGAAACGGTAGAGGTTGCGCATTCACCGTTGTTTGCCGGCGTGCTGCGTTACCTGCCGACCCCCGGACACAGCGTGGATCACGCCTCGCTGCTGCTCACCAGTGGCAACCAGCAGGCAATTTTTTCCGGAGATGTGATGCACCATCCGATTCAGTTCACCTACCCCCAATGGAACTCGGTGTTTTGTGAAAATAAAGCGCAGGCGGTACGTTCAAGGCAACTGGCGATAGACTGGTGCCTGCAACATCAGGCAATCTGGTTCAGTTCGCATTTTTCTGCCAGCTCATGTGGCCGAGTCATCGCTGCTGATCATGGGCTGCCCCACTGGATGCCGCTGGAGGCTGAACCGGATGCAATACGCTGAGTATCTTCGTGCGTCGCTGAGCGACATGAACAATGCATTACAGCAAGGGGCCACGACGGCCCGTCAGCTCACGGAATTCGCGCTGCGGCGCATTGCCGAAGCCGATCAACATGGTCCACGCTACAACGCCATCACCTGGCTGTTTGCCGATCAGGCGCTGGTGGCGGCTACTGAGAGTGACGCACGTCGTCGCAACGGAGCAGCGCCAGGCAAACTGGAGGGTATCCCGGTGCTGATCAAAGACAACATTGATGTGCAGGGCTGGCCCACCAGCGCCGGATCGGTGCTGCTGCGTCACGTGATTGCAGAGCAGGACGCCCCGCTGGTCACAGCACTGCGTGCGGAAGGTGCGGTGCTGCTGGGTAAGACCGCCATGCATGAACTGGCGGCTGGTATTACGGGAGCGTCGTCGCTCAGCGGTTTTACCGACAACGCCTGGCTGGCGGGACATTCGCCGGGGGGGTCCAGCAGCGGTTCCGCCGTCGCCGTGGCGGCAGGATACGTCCCGCTGGCGATTGGCACCGATACGGCGGGTTCGGTACGTATTCCTGCCGCGTTCAACCATCTTTACGGTCTGCGCATGACACACGGCGCAATCAGTATCGAGGGGATTGTGCCGCTCTCGCCTACCCAGGATATCCCTGGCGCGCTGGTACGCAATCCTGCCGATCTGCGTATTGTCAGTGAGATCCTGAGTGGACAGTGTTTTGCGCAACATGATGAACCGCTGCGTATCGGCCTGTGGCTGGAGGGGTTTGCCGCTGAAGAAACAGCGATCAATCAGGCCGTGTCTACCGCCGTGGCGGCCCTGACCAGTGATGACGGCAATCAGCAGGAGATCGCCTTCCCCCAGCTTGAGACCCTGGCTACCGATGCCAATATCATCCCGTGGGAGTTTGCTGAAGCACTGGCCGCGTGGCTGGCGGATAAACCGCAGGCAGAAAGTAAAACACTCGCGGAGGTGGTCACATCCGGGCGTCATCATCCGCAGCTAGAGGCAGTGTTCACCGCGCGAGCCAATCATCCCGGCAAAGCCAGTGACAGCTATGCCGTTCAGCAATTGCGTCAACGCACCCTGTATCAAACCCTGGTACAGTTATTTGCCCAACGCAAAATTAACCTGCTGGCTTATCCGGTGGTGAAACATCCGCCGGTCAAACATGGTGAGTTACAGCCAGGCAGTAACGCCCTGCTCGCCGCCGTCACAGGTGCACCGGCGATCAGTATCCCCGTGGGTTTTACTGCCCAAGGCTTGCCGATTGGTATGGAACTGCTGGCATTGCGTGGTCGGGAGGACCTGTTATTACAGGCGGCAGCACGCATGGCGGCTATTGGCCGATAAGCAAATTGAGCCTTGCCGCCGCAGCGGGCAAGGCTCAACCTTCGAGGCATTACTGACAGTTGGGTGCGCCAGCCACATTGGTGTTGGCAACCGCATTGATATTGGTAAAGGCTGCCGCGTTGTTGGAGGCCTGGAAGCAGTAGCTATCCGTGTTTGGTGCCTGAACGGCGAAGAAACAGGATGAGGCGTTTGCCGGGAAACTAATGTTATGCATTCCCTGAATAGCAAACACAGTCGCAGTGGCAGCCCGAGTTGCAGGGCTATTCGGATTTTTGCGGAAAGTAATGCCGGTATTCGGTGCCGTCACCTGAATCTGCTGATAGGCCGTGCAATTGGCACTAAATGGCAGATCAACGGCAAAAGCAGGGAGAGACATGGCAGAAAAGCTACTGAAAATGATGCCCGCCACCAGATAACCAGAGCGTTGTTTTGTGTTCATACTATTAGCGTCCTTATTTTTTCCATAATAATCTGCAAAAAGTGCAGCGGCTTGTTGCAACATCACAACATCTTTAATTTTGCTTACCCGGCGCAGATAATAATGATGAAAAGAGTCAGACTTTCACAAAATTCAAATTGCTATTAAGCGTATATTTAAGCTCGGTATTGGCCTGATCAAAGGCAATTTTAACCGGCGTACTCATACTGGTACCTGAGGTAGCTAAGCGCCGACTCCCGAGGGGATCATTCATTTGTGGCAATGCGACCCCTTGCGCGAAATCTGTCACCGTCAGATAATAACTAAGTTGTGTCATATCAAAATAATAAAGCGTATTCGGCGCACCGCGTAATGCTAACGCCGGAAACTCACTCATATAAAGAGCAACACTCATATTGGTTGCATCAGACACAGTAAAGCTACTGTCGGTGATTATTTCTGCCTGATTATATATACCACTTTTTGCGTAAGGCGTACCGGAGAAAAACCCATAGTTATTATATTGCACAGGCAAAACATTCAATCCGCCGATATTGGACGGATAAACGGCTACTGCAGGTTGGCCGGAGGTATACAGGACATTCACATCGAGCGGCTGCGATGTATTCCCCCAACCTAAACTGACAGCGGTTTGATCCCAGTCAAATGACACACTTCCACCATTATTTGTTCCTCTGACGCGCCAGACCAGAGAAAACGCATTGCCACCTAATGCATTAGCCAGAAATATCGCGATATATTGTGATGCACCGCTGTTATTGGTCACTTGCACAGAATAAGTCACAACACGAGCTCCTTCTCAAGGCAAACAAGGATGGCCGCCATTTTCGAAAAACCAATCTGCAACAACGCAGATTGGTTTTCGGAAACAATCGCTGTGTGAAATCAGACTTAAGAAATCTGAACAAATTGCAGCGTTTCGTTAAGCTCAAATTTCAATGATGTAACACCATCGGCAAAAGAGAACTGCGTAGGACTACTCACATAATTGCCCGACACGGCCACGCCTTGTTTGGAATCCGTGGTACAAATCCAGTAAGTCGGATGTGTATCAAAGAGATAGTTCCCGTTAGGCTTGCCTTGCATCGCAAAGGTTGGCAGAGAGTTCATGTAAACAGCAACGCTCATTTTCTTCGATTGTGCCACGGTGAAGGTGGTATCCGTTGCCACCAGCATACTTCCGCTCGCTACCTGAGCATTATGGTAGGCGGTCGGTGAAGTTTGGAACTGGCCATTCGAGTAAGTCACACCCATTGCATTGTTGCCACTGGACGTGACAGGATCCATATTTTGAATCGGCCCACCGGAACTCCATAAAATACCCGGAGACAACACATCTTCCGATGTACCCCAGTTCATCGCCCAATTGATTGACCAATTGTAGGTGTTGGTATTTCCGTCATTAACATTTTGCGTAAGCCAGACTAAAGGCAAACCTCCTGCGGCCAACAGGCTGGGATAGGTTTGATAAATTGCAATATTGGCGGCAGCGCCGCTGGAATTTAACACAGAGATAGAATAGGAAGACATAGGATTTTCCTTTCAGAGTAAATGAATAATAACATCTGCATCCACGATCTATTTACAACGACATTCCATGTTGGAACGACATTATTATTGTCGCATTTTTTAATTGTGCAAATATATTTTCACCACCCATCCGATGTGATGTTAATTTATAAATATCGAGCTTTGGGGTTTTTTGGCACTTTAAAGAAGTCGAAGTTTACGAATAATCTTTATCTTTTCAGAGGGAGGCATGAAGGAATTATCTTAAGGAGATTTATTTTTCAACAAAAAATAATGTTAAAACAGCAAGCGCGTTCTTATCCATACGCATCAATCAATGACATGATTTTTAAGATAAAAAATATTTTTCCTCTTCTTTCTTGCTTTTAACCTGCTTTGAATTATCATTTTCCATGGTGATTTCACATTCACAACCACCATGGAAAAATAATAACCAGCCGGATTGCCGGATGACACCCGCAATCCAGCCAAAAATAATCAGCACGCGCCACAGGATATTTATCTGTTGTGCGTTAGCATGACTGATTAGCCATGCAACGATAATCCCTTTATCGCTTTATCAACGGCTTTCTTTGGCCCACGCAAGGCGATCCCCACCAGGTCCAGATTATCGGCATCCTCCGCCAGGAAGACTTCACGGTTAGCCGCATCATGGCCGGTGGAAAACATGGCGTGAACATAGGGGATAAGGGTCAATTCACGTTCCAGCCCCTGACGATGGGCGCGTTGCAAACCTGGCAGATCACCAGCAAAGATCAGCATCGGCTGCCCGGCCATATTGCCGTAATGCCGCCCGCGCGCATCAACATAGGGTTCGCCCATCATCTCTGGCGCAGCAGAAGCAATGCCCGTTGCCAGAAACGCCACCACATTTAACCGCTGCCAGGTTGCCAAATCATCACGAACGATCAGGGCGATTTTTGTATCAAACATCTGCAACAACTCTCCGTAAGGGTCAAAACCCTATCATCTTCAAGTTGGTAGCAAACGATCTAGAACGTTTGTGCACTGTCGCTGATAAGAAGCCGGAGTCATGCGATAGGCACGCTGGAACCAGCGTCCAAGATGGCTCTGGTCAGAAAAACCGACCTGTGACGCCACCTGCACCGGTTCTACCCCTCGCGCCAACAAGTTACGGGCACTGCGCAAACGCAGGCGCACCAGATACGCATGGGGCGACTGGCCGAAAGCTTGCTTAAACTGCCGCGTCAGACGAAAACGGTCAATGCCTGACAAACGCGCGAGATCCTCCAGCCCGATATCCTCGGCCATAAAGTCGTGCAGATAGTCGCGCAGCAGCTGCATTGAGGCCTGTGCCACCGGGCGTTGCTGACGCGCTTGAGGATCGAGATGACGTGACAGCATGGTGAGTAAATGGTCCAACGCCTGATCACGCGCCAGACGCCCTTCTGCGTGATGTACCGCATACCACGCCTGCTGAATGGCGTTGGCAAGCAGCGCATCATCATTAAGCGTTGAACGGAAAGCGGCCTCAATGTTGGCGATATTACCGAATCCACGTTGCTGCATCATCTCCGCCACCCACGCCTGCGGCAGGTAAAGCATCACATAGGTGAAACCTTCGGTATTCGGTGCATGACCATCATGAACCGCCCCGGGTTCAATCAGGATGGACCTGCCCGGCGTGCTGGTATGCAACGCCCGGTGGCAATTGAAGCGTTGCAGCCCCTGTTGAGTGACACCAACCAGCAGCTCGTCATGATCGTGTGGGTCATAGGCATGACCGCAAAAATGCGCGTTGACGCTTTCGATACCGGTCTCATCATCACGGCGAAAATCCACCCAGTCGCTACGGCTGGCTTTGGCATTTCTGGCTGACATAGCGGCTCCTGAGACGTGGGAGGGGAAAGCGGCCACTATATCAGGGGACTACGCAAAATACCCCAACAGCTGAAACCATAAATAATCCAGCGGCAGCAACAGCAGCGTACTCAGGACAAACAGCGCCACGCACAAGGTCAACCCGGCCTTTGCCGGTACGTTGCCCAATCCCATCGCCACCACCACCGGTGAAGCCTGATAAGGCAGCAACGGTGTCGCATAAGCGAACACCTGTAACATCACCACCGTCAAAAGCGGGAAACCCGACGCCGTAGCTAAATCCTGCGCCATTGGTGTCACCAACGCCGGTACACCATTGGCAGTGAGGAGAAAATTCAACAGTGATACCAAGCCGTTCAACGTGACAAAATTGCTAAATGGCGTGTCGCTATGCAGCGGTAACCACGCCAGCAAGGCATGGGCGATACGGTTTCCCAGGCCAGACTCCACGACCACTGCCGCCACACCGAGGATACCCGCCACATACAGGCAGGTACGGAAATTCACGCTGCTGGCAAAGTCGTCACCGGTAAGAAAACCGAAGCGCGGCAATAAACAGAGGCAAGCCGCTGCCAGGCCAATCCACGCAGCGGAAATCCCGTGCAGGCTGTCAGTCATCCACATTAGCAACGTCAACGCCAGCAGCATCACCAGACGCCATTCGCTGGCACTAAAGGAAGGCAGCGTTTTGCGACAATGCACCACCTCGGGGCGGGCCGGGAACAGCAACGTGATGCAGCCAATCAGCAATATTCCTTTGCCGATGCCCAACACCGGCATATGCAGCAACCACCAGGGTAGCCATTGCAGGTGGAGTTGCCAGGCGCTCTCTGCGGCACCGCTCAGCACCAGGTTCGGTACATTTGCCGGGAGAATACTGGCGGAAAGTTGGAAAGTCGCAAACCCCACCGCCAGCGCCAGGCCAATCGCCCCACGACTGGCGGGACGGATGCCCGCCTGCTCACCCAACGCCATCACCACCGGCATCAACAAGGCAATACGCCCCATATTGGACGGCATGATAAAGGCCAGCAGATAGCTCACCAGCACCACGCCAGTCACCATGCGCAACCAACTGACGCTCAATGGCACCACTAGCCAATTTGCCCAGCGCTGTGCCAACCCCACTTTGCGGATCGCCGCCCCCAGCACAAAACCACTCAGCACCAGCCAGAACGCTGATGAGGAAAAGCCACTGAAAACGCTGGCGGCAGGGGCAATGTGCAACAGCATGGCGGCAGCGAAAAATAGTAGAGCCGTCACATATTCAGGTAAGCGGGCGCTGGCCCATAGCAAGATGGTGATGCCGACAACCAGTGCCGTAAGGGTGATATCTGAGATATGCATCATCGCCGCTGAACTCCGTTTCTGGGTGGGAAAGAAAGTTTCCTCTGCTGCAACTTTTACAACATCCCTGCTGCGTTGCGCTATGGGCGATGCCGTTTTTTAGTGCAAAAGGCGCACATAAAATGATCGCATTACCTGATAGGTAACTTTTTAGAGACGAAGATCCGCAGCATGAAAATTGAAGGGATAGATCATTAAACAATAAAATCAGATAGATAATAAAAAATGCATTGATACGCACTTCTCTGGCACAAGCATTGCTTAAGGTAAAAAGTTACCTAATACGCAACTCAGGCTCAGAAAATGGCAGAAGACGAAGCGGATAATCACGGTCAGGAAGCAAATAATACCCCAGACTTTAACGTCGGGATACGCCTGCGTGCAGTACGTAAAGCGCGTGGAATGCGCATTGAAGAGGTGGCGGAAAAAGTCGGGGTCAGTAAGTCCTTTATCAGTCGCCTTGAGCGCAACGTCACTCAGGCATCGATCGCCACCCTGCTTAAGGTTTGCGAAGTCGTTGGCATTACGCCTGCCAAACTGTTCGATCCGCCGTCGACCAGTTTTGTGCCCGCCGGGCAAGGCACCCCCATCAGCCTCGGCGGCGAAAAGATGCGTGAATATCTCATCAGCGGTGGGGTTAACGACGACATGATGGTGTTGTACTCCGAGATCGATCCGCTGGGCGGTTCCGGCGCGGAACCCTACACCCTGAACGCTGCCGCCGATATGGTGCATGTCCTGAGCGGTGAACTGGAAATCGTGGTGGAGGAGCAGCGCTACCTGCTCGCCAAAGGCGATACCCTCACCTTTAAACCTTCACTGCCCCATACCTGGCACAACATCTCTCCGGACCAGATGTGTACCGCCATTTGGGTCATCGTGCCGCCACCGTCGGGCAATTAGGGCGTGCCTATGGCTGTCATTGTTTTTTGTTCAGCGTTTAACACCACACCAGAGGAATAATGATGAAAATAGCAAAATTGATGCTGGCCCTCGCCGCTGCGGGCCTGGCCGGGTCGTTGTATGCCGCTCCCGGCACGATCACCATCGCCACTGATGCCACCTTCCCGCCGTTTGAATCGATTGATGCCAACGGCAAGCTGGTGGGTTATGACGTCGATCTGATGCACGCCATCTGTACAGCGGCGGCACTGGATTGCAATGTCATCAGCGCCCCGTGGGACGGCATGATCCCCGGCCTGATGAACAACAAATACGACGCGCTCATTTCGCAGTTGACCGTCACCGATGCCCGCCGCCGCGTCATGGCTTTTAGCGACATTTACGATCATCCGGTGTTCCGCTTTGTCGCGAAAAAAGGCACCCTCACCGACACCAGCCCGGAAGCGTTGAAAGGAAAAGTCATCGCCGTCCAGACCGGCACACCGATGGACACCTTCGTCACCAAACATTATCCGGGCAGTACCATCAAACGTTATGACGGCGGCAGCGCACCCTACCTCGATTTAACCGCCGGGCGTGCTGATATCTTCATGAGCTATGAAGCGCAGATTATTTATAGTTTCCTGAAAAAAGACGACGGTAAAGATTATCAACTGGTTGGCCCGCGCCTGACCGGGAAAGACGCGCCGGAATTTGGTGAAGGGGTGGGGATCGCGATGAATAAGAAAAACACCGCGCTGGTCGAAAAGATCAATCAGGGACTGGCAAAGGTTCGCGCCGATGGCGAACTGGATGCACTTAATAAGAAGTATTTTACAGCTGAGTAAACGTCATGTCGGGTAATTACTATTTAATGGTCCTGAATGCGGGATGGGTTTCGCTACAACTGGCGTTTGCCTCGCTATTATTAGCCGTCATTCTTGGACTGCTGGGCGCACTGGGAAAACAATCTGGCATCCGCTGGGTTAAGGCCATTGTCACGCCTTATACTCTGCTGGCTCGGGGTATTCCAGATTTAGTGTTAATGCTGTTGGTTTTTTACAGCGTGCCTGCCCTGTTAAATAGTGGCCTGGAAAATATCGGGCTGAATTATTCCGTCGAATTCAGCCCCTTTATTGCCAGCCTGGTGACGCTGGGGTTTATTTTTGGCGCTTATATGACGGAAACGTTTCGCTATGCCTTAACCAATATTCCCCACAGCGAGATTGAAGCCGCACAGGCATTTGGTTTTACCGGGCGCGCAATTTTCCTGCGTATTATTCTGCCGCAATTGATCCGTCTGGCATTACCCGGTTTTACCAATAACTGGCTGGTGCTGGTTAAGGCGACGGCATTGGCTTCATTATTAGGATTACAGGACATCATGTTCAGCGCCAAAGGGGCGGCGGAGTCCACCGGCAAACCCTTTACCTTCTATCTGCTGGCAGCCGGATTTTATCTGGCGGTTACCCTGCTGTCGGTCGCCGCGTTGCACCGTCTCAGCCTGCGTTACACGCTGGCGGTGCGGGGAGCGAATCCATGAGCTGGGATATTATCGCTGACAACTTCGCCATGTACCTGCACGGCACGGCGTTAACCCTGCTGCTCACCGTGGTCTCGCTGGCCATCGCCTTTGTCATTTCAGTACTGCTGGCGCTGGCGCGTGACAGTGCGCCACGTCCCCTGCGCGGGTTGATTTTTCTCTACACCACCACTTTTCGCGGAACGCCGTTATTAATCCAGCTGTTTTTAATTTATTACGGTCTGGCGCAGTTTGATTTATTACGTGCCAGTTTTCTCTGGCCGTGGCTTTCCAGCCCACTGATTTGCGTATTACTGGCTTTTATTCTGAATACCGCCGCCTATACCACGGAAATTTTCGCCGGCGGTTTGCGCCACCTGCCTGCGGGAGAAATTGAAGCCGCCAGAGCTTTTGGCATGAGTTACCCCACGCTGGCACGAAGGATATTATTTCCGGCGATGCTAAGCCGTTCACTGTCCTTATATGGCAATGAAACCATTATGATGCTGCACGCCACCTCGCTGGCCAGTACGGTAACATTGATGGAGGTAACTGGCGTGGCGCGTAATATTAGTCTTAATTATTACATTCAGTTCGAACCTTATGTCACTGCTGGCGCAATTTATTTAGTACTGACACTGAGTCTGGTGCTGGCATTTCGTTATTTAGAAAAACGCTACGCGAGTTATCTCAACGGTAAACGTCGTTAATCAGGATCGAGGAAAATATGACAACAAACACACGACAATTTGATTTGTGGGGTATCCCTTTTGATGGCGAAGCCACGTTGGGCTGGCCGGGATCGCGTTATGCACCGGCTAAAGTGCGCGAGTGCGCACGCTGGATCAATATGCGTATTCAGCAGGGAAAAATATATTGTCTGGAAACGGACAGTGAAATGACGGTGGGCGAGCAATTGCTGGTGGATCGGGGGGACGTGGATGTCGTGCCCAGCGATACCCTGAAAACCTTTGCTGCCACCCGCGAAGCGGTGATGGCCTCCATCGCGGCGGGCCGTGTGCCTATTATGATCGGCGGTGACGATAGCTTGCTGTTCCCGGTGGCCCATGGCGTTCATGATGCGTTGCCAGGCCGTATCGGCATTATCCATTTTGATGCCCATCTCGATTTGATGGATGAGAGTGAAATGCAGGGCCGCCACAGTCAGTCGAGCGGGATGCGCCGTTCACTGGAGCTGGAACGCATCGCCCCCACGGATTGTATTCAACTGTGCGAGCGGCATTTCAACTTCCCTGCTTCCGGCAAATTTAAGCACGATAACGATCTCATCCACCTCAGCGCCCGTGAAGTGCTGAAAATCGGTCCAGAAGAAACCGTGCGCCGAGCGCTGGAACGGGTAAAAAACGCCGACCATCTCTTCCTCTCCTTTGATATTGACTCCGTCGACCCCGCCTATGCGCCAGGTGCCGGTGCGCATGAGCCAGGCGGTATCACCTCGGATCAGGCATTACAGATGGTGAGCATGCTGGCCCCCCATTGCGCGGCGATGGCGATTACAGAAGTGAATCCGACGAAAGATGTCGGCGATATGACCTCCACGCTGGCCGCGTATCTGGCCTTTACCTTCGCGGTGTACGGTAGCCAGCAGCCTTAGTCGCTACCCGAATCGGCGTGATCCATCACGCCGGTTCGACCACGTTAAATAACGAGAAATAACATGCAAACCACCAATCGCGTATTTATGGTGCGGCCAGGGCGTTTTTGCCTGAATCCAGAAACCGCCAGCAGCAATGCTTTTCAGCATGCGGATGCCAGCCTGCTCCCTGCGCAGCTACAGCAACAGGCGGAGCTGGCTTTTGATCGCTATGTCAGTGCCCTGCGCGCCGCCGGTATTGAGGTACTGGTATTGCACGATCACCCCGACAATAATACGCCGGATGCGCTGTTCCCCAATAACTGGATCACCTTGCAGCATGACGGCAGCCTGACACTGTTTCCCATGGAAGCCCCCAACCGTCGCCGTGAACGCCATCCGGCGATCATCGCCGCGCTGGCACAGCGCTTCCACCTGCTCCCCACCCTCGATCTGAGCGGCTGGGAGCAGCAGGGAGAATATCTGGAGGGCACCGGGTCACTGGTATGCGATCATCAGCACCGCATCGCCTGGGTCTGCCGATCGTCACGCAGCTCGGCGCGCGTCTTGCAGGCGTGGCAGCAGCAGAGCGGTTACCGGGTGATTGAATTTACTGCACAGGATGCGCAAGGTCGGGCGATTTACCACACCAATGTCATGATGAGTGTCGGCATCCGTTACGCCGTGGTGTGTCTGGAGGCCGTGGTTGACCCTGAAACGCGTGATCGATTGATCACCAGCCTGCAAGCGAGCGGGAAAACCCTTATCGCCATTAGCCAGGCACAAATGCAGGCCTTCTGCGGCAATATCCTCGAACTGCATGATGGCGATGGACATCCGGTGATCGCCATGTCTGAGCAGGCCTGGGACGCCTTTACCCCGGAACAACAACAGATGCTGAGCGCTTACGCCCGCATCGTGCGCGCCCCGATCGCGGTAATCGAGCAACATGGTGGCGGTGGCGCTCGCTGCATGCTGGCAGAAATTTTTGCGCCAGCGATCACTAACCGCCCGCCGCGCCCAATGCACGGAGCCAGTTAATCATCGCCTCACAGCCTGGCTGGCTCAGGGTACGCTGTGGCCAGGCAAGAAAATAAGGTTTGCTAAGTGGCAGGCTCAGTTCATCAACCACCACCAGGTCCCCACGCGCCAACTCTGCCGCAATCAAACGTCGCTGCCCCAGCAGCAGCCCGGCACCGGCTACCGCCGCATCAATCGCCAGTGAAGTCAGGTTAAAGCTAAACGCCGGTTGCGGTGCCGGTTCCATCCGGCCTTTCGCCTGAAACCAGCTGCGCCAGTCGGGCAAAAATCGCCCCTCATTGCCCCAGTCCAGGTGAATTAACGGGGCATGGTTGAAGACGTCGGCACTGGCGTAGCGCTGCAATAGCGCCGGGCTGGCAACCGGCAGTACTTCGTCATGAAACAACCATTGCTTATCCAGTTGCGGATAGCGATCTTCGCCAAAACAAATGACAAAATCAGCAGGCATAGCGGTGAAATCCACTTGCGCGTGCGTGCCGTGCAGCGAGAGGTCGATATCCGGGCAATGAGCACGCCAGGCGGCCAGTTGCGGTAATAACCATTTCGACGCCAACGCGGGCAATGCGTACACCGTCAGTTTGGGTGTCACCGCTGCATGGCGAATATTTTGCTGGCCGAGATGCAGAATATCAAATGCTTCAGTGACATAGCGTAAATACTCCTTGCCGGTATCGGTCAGCATGACGCCGCTTTGCGTGCGCAAAAACAGCGCGCTACCCAATTGTTCTTCCAGTTGGCGAATCTGTTGACTGACCGCTGCCGGGGTGAGCGCCAGTTGTGCCGCCGCTTTCGCCAGGCTGCCTAACTCGGCCGCCACCTTGAATGACTGGATGACACTGATTTTTGGCAGACGCGGCGCTTGGGCAGGCATTAAGGCTTCCTTATCAGGGTATTAAGTATTTATCGTTACACGGCCACGCTGGCCGCAGTTAGAGTAACATCACACCTGCTAATCATGAGAATTGTTGTTATGCCTGAGTCTCTGGTACGTCTGGACCTGCACCCGCTGGCCGATCACGACTGGCGTCAGCACTGCCGTGCACAACTAAACCAACATGGCGCGCTGGTGTTACGCCAGTTTTTATCACCCGCCGCCTTGCAAGCCATCATCGAGGAAGGTAACGCGCAACGCCATCTGGCTTATCACACCGTCAGCAAACATAACGTCTATCTGATGAAACCGGATGACGCCTTAAGTGCCGATCATCCACGCAATCGTGAGGTGATCAGTACCAAAGGCTGTATTACCGATGACGCCATCAGGGCGGATTCCCCGCTGCGTCGACTCTATAATGATGCGGTATTTCAGTCCTTTCTGTGCGAGGTGTTAGGCGAAGCGGCGCTCTATCCGTATGCCGATCCGCTGTCTTCCATCAACCTGCATTACGCCCCACACGGCCAGGAGCTGGGTTGGCATTTCGATAATTCATCATTTGCTATCACCCTGCTGGTGCAGAAACCGCTGGCGGGCGGTGTGTTCCAGTACGTGAAGGATCTGCGCGATGCCGATGGCGGTGAGATGAACTATGACGGTGTCGCCGCCGTGCTGGATGAACGCCAGCCGGTGGATGCGCTGGCGATTGATGCAGGCGACCTGGTGCTGTTTCGTGGTCGCAACTCATTACATCGCGTCACCCCGACCGAGGGCGAAGTTACGCGGATGCTGGCGGTGCTGGCGTATAACACCGCTCCGGGGATTGCCTTATCAGAAACCGCACGCATGACCTTTTACGGGCGGCTATAAACAACCGGCGTGTCATTCAGGGCACGCCAACCCCGCTGAAAAATCTGCTGAGTACGGAACGCCACCAGCGCGCGCCAGTCTGCATCCGTAGGCCAGAAGCCTTCCACCAGCGCCTGCTTGATTGCCTGCCCCGCAACGCTGCCAGGATCGCCATATAAATGCAGCCAATGATCATCCCGCACCCGCCCGTGCATCTCTTCTCCGGCATAGGTGCCGCACTCCACCACCAGCGGCAACAGGGTTGTCGCGGGCAATGCGGTCAGCAGAAACTGCGACAGATAACCGGTCGCCGTGGCAGTCACGCCGGTAGCACTATCACGTCCGGCACCGGTGAACAGCAGTGTCAGCCACTCAGCGTAAATCTCCTTGCCCCAGTCGTGAGCCGGATAACGTTGTTCGGCAATCGACAGCAACATGGGATGCCCCCACGCCCCCGCGCCGGTATGCAGATCAAAACTGAGGATGGTGTTAGCCCGCGACAGATGTGCCGCAATGATGGTTTGCATGGTGCGGTACGACCAACTTGGCTGATAACCGCCAAAAAAGAAGCCGTCGGCGGCAACATATTGCCCCGCTTCCACGACGCGTTTTACCGCGTGCCAGCCATCATGATGCAGTGCTGCCGCCAGCTGCTGATCGGCGCTGGCACGATCGCCGTGGTAGATTCCGTGCCACTGCGCATAATCCGGGTTGGCGGGCAGTGGTTGGTTGAAGTCAACAAAGTTGCGGTTCAAATCAAGATTGTCTTCATTGACCCGACGCAAATGCGCGGCCCCCCACGGATTGAGCAAGTGGATCAGCAGTACGGCGCTTTCATCGGGCAAGGCATTAACGTCCAGCGCCTCCAGCCAGGCAATTTGGCAATCCGATCCGTAATAGCCCTCAACGCCATGGGTGCCTGACACCACCAACATCAGACGTGAAGCGGAGGGCGAACCGATTAACGCGACATCGGTGTAGAGCGCTTCTCCCTGCGGGCCAGGCAACGGATGGGCATAGGATGTGATAACTGCGCCTTTGCGTTCGGCAGCAACCAAAAAGCGGCTACGCTGGGGGAGGTAGTGCGGTAGTGACATAGCGTTCAGATTCCAGGAAAAGGTCACGGCGCGCAAAGCCGCGCCGTGAGGGATTAGGGATAAACGTTAAATTTGAAGTATTTCCTGGTCAGCACTTCATAAGTGCCGTTTTTATGTATTTCTGCCAGCGCCGCGTTGATCATCTTCAGGTTCGCCTCATCGCCTTTGCGTAACGCAATACCGACGCCATCGCCAAAGATCTTTTTGTCGGTCAGCGTCCCTTTAATCGCGTAATCCTTGCCCTCCGGTTTGGTCAGGAAACCCTGCTCAGCCGAGACGGCATTGCTCAGGCTGCCATCGAGACGTCCGGCAATCAGATCCGGGTAGACCTCCATCTGGTTAGGATAAGACACCACATTGACCCCTTCCGGTGCCCATTTGGTTTTGGCATAGGTTTCCTGGATGGTGCCCTGCGCCACGCCGATTGTTTTACCGCGCAAGGTGGCCACATCGGTGGTCAGTTTACTGGCGGCGGGGGCCAACAACGCGCTCGGGGTGTTGTAAAGCATATCGGTAAACGCCACCTGTTGACGGCGTTTTTCGGTCATCGACATGGCGGACAGAATGGCATCAAATTTCTTCGCCTGTAGCGCCGGGATACTGCTGTCAAACCCCATCTCTACCCATTGGCACTTAACCTTCGCCTGCGCGCAAATCGCGTTGCCAAGGTCGATATCAAACCCCTCAAGAGAACCATCAGCCGCCTTTGATTCAAAGGGGGGAAACGTGGGATCAACCCCCAGCCGCAGGGTTTGTTGCGCCTGAGCAAAATGGGTGAACGCCGAGAGGGAAAGCAGCAAGGCAATGGACAGGCTCTTTTTCATTGTAAGCTCCGAAATGCAGGTGGTTTTCAGCACGACATGCAAATTAAATAACATGGCGCTGTTATTCCCACCAGCGAATTACCTGCATTTACTCAGAGTAAAATCTTATAGTTGTCAGGTGTTTAGAGAATCTTTATACCCACTTAAATTTTTTTTAGCATCGTCGTTTTCTGTGCTGTATCAAGCAATTTATCAATGATCTCTGTGATATTTTGTGCAGGTCAACCGCCACGCTAATCGGGTTGTACATCACCAGTAAATGGACGATAGACTTTTAGGGAAGAAAAACATGATACCACCCATTAATATTCCATCCGGTAGTATGCCATCAACGTCACAAAACACCCCCGAGGTTCCGCTTCCTGTAATAGACATTAGCTCTTCATCCGCAACCCTCTCAAGCAACAGCAATAAACCTACCTCAACAACGTTAATTATTGATCAGGAAACCCTCCGAAAAGAGGGTTTCGAAAAATATGCCTATAAAGATAAAAATAAAGATGACGAGGTAAGATACTTTATCGGTATATCATTTTCAAACCATAAAAAAGACCAACCCGGCCAGTACAATAAGAAGATGAGATTCAACAATGATGATTTCAAAGACTTGAATTTTAGTTGGTGCATTCACTTATCAACCGACAACATCCTCACCAACAGTAAAATAAGCACCAGCAAGCGCTGTTTGAGTTGGCTAAAATTCTCCATGGATAGTTTTAACTGGGAAGGTACAAGTATTGATGGTGATTATTATGGCATGGTATCAAAATTCACATGCGTTAATTTCTCCAACATAAAAATGTCTGGTGGAACATTAAAGAACTTACACATTACCGATAGTGATAAAGATTTGATCAGCCTTGCTGATTTAACGAACTCCACCATTGAAAACGTGACTATTTCTGGTAGTGAAGGAAGTCAAATGATGATGCGTGAGGTTAATTTCTCTGGCATGCGGGCGAAAAACTTTACGTGGGATTCTGTAAATTGTACCCATAACGTAAACATGACCAATGTAACGATCAAAGGGTTTAACTTTAAGCGGAAAAATAACCTTAAGGGTGTCAATTTCGGTGAGCTGCAGCAAGGGAGAATCACTCTCGATGCTGATATGGTGAGTAACCAAGAAAATATCATCCTGAACCTTGACCAAATTAAGGCACCCGTTGATAGTAAAAGCAACGTCATCACGTTAAATCCATTGAAAGATCATACCGACTTGACTGAAAAAAATATCGAGAAAAACACGACAGAACAGATAGTTCTGAATCTTTTCCCGAGTCAAAATATGGATGGCAATGCCAGGTTACTTAATACGTTAAATACCTGCGAAGACCCGGCGATACTGACTCTCTTTGCTGAACAAATTGTGGACATGATCACGACAAAACCCTCGCTGACGCACGCTTTTTCTCATTCAACGACGATCCGCTACTCCTTGATTAATTGGTTATGCTCTCCCCGCTTACATCACTCGACATTAATACACGATTTTTTTAGCAGTCAATTAGTGGCTATATGTAAAGATGCATTCTTGCCACAGCCTCTGCATAAAGAGGCTTATCACTTTCTGGATTCACTTGATGAAAATCATTTAATTGATTATCAACTTGCCGTAAATCAGTTAATGGGCGATCATGAAAATTTACGTCATGCTTATTATCGCCAGCAACCACTAAGCGAAATAAAAAACCATGTTGCACGATTTTTTACCCCTAAAACAGAAAACCTCTATCACATTTTCTATCACCAAGACTCAGAAACTGCCTTGTACATTGCAGAAGAAGACTTCAACGCAATGCTGGCGTGCAAACACATACCCACGGCGTTTGCATTGCTTAAATACAAGCCACATAGGCAAGACAGTGTCAGGTTTATCGACAATAAAAACAAAGAACTTGGCAGAATCTTAAATTACTTTCCTACGCTGCACTTGCTTTGGACGCTTTCGACAATCAACCTGGCACCTGTTATTACAAAACTCTTAGACATCCGCTCAGGTAATAAAAATAAGTTTGAGCGCATTCAAGAAATTACACACTTACTGATTTTGTGCCTTCATCGGAAGACAACCAGAGCCATGGACTTGACGGGTTATCAGGATCAGTTGTGGTTAGGGGAAGTCGTAAAAAAATATTGTTCGGAGGACGCGAAGGACGCTGATGACAATAAAACGCGGATAAGACAGCGGGAATATCTGGTTGAACTGGTAGAGCAGCAACTGCAAAAGAAGAATGTCTCCCTCTCGCCCGAAGAGCAAAAGGTGACGTCACTCTTCATCTTAATGAAGATGATGGTAGACCTTTCTTCTGCAGACTATTGCGGTAATGCACGTGACTCTCCACAGCCCTTCCGCCAGCTGGCAAAGGAATTCCTTGATGATCTTGCCACGGTTTGGCCCGGCTTTATAGACACGGTAACAGCACAGGACTGGCGGAATCGCCTGTTTCCCAACCAAACAGACGCGTTTCCCTGCACGGGGATTCTGGCCGATATAATGCGTGAATATATTCCTGATATTGCGGCTGGCAGCAAAATAGCGGAGATAGTAAAAATGCACTACCCATTATAATGTTCACTGCAGCCATCCGGCGATGCCGGATGGCGTCCTGCATCAGATAAAGGTGAAAATCTCGTCTTGCGGCAGGCGGGATTTCGGCAGCGCCGCGTTGAAGTCTTCGTCACTACGATACCCCAGCGACACCAGCACCACGCTGGTCAAGCCTTTTTCACGCAAGCCAAGCGCCTGATCCAACGCTCGCTGGTCAAAACCTTCCATCGGTGTCGCATCAATCCCCAGCATTGCCGCACCCAGCAGCAGGCCGCCCAGGGCGAGATAGACCTGTTTTTCCATCCATTGCGGAATATCACGTTGCTCATAACGATGGATATCGACATAACCGCGACGGCTCTTATCCTGGCCTGCCTTGGCTTCTGGCTTCAGGAAACGACCGTCTTTCTCTTCCTGCGCCAGCACATTTTGCAGATGTGCTTCATCAAGATCGGTACGCATACACAGCGCGATAACGTGCGAAGCATTCAGCACTTTTGGCCCGTTATACACGAACGCCCCCTGCGTTGACTGAGCGATTTGCTCACGGCCTTCCGCCGTGGCAGCCACAACAAAATGCCACGGCTGTGAATTGACCGATGACGGGCTGTTGCGCAGCACGTTCAGTAGCGTTTGGATCTCCGCATCCGGCAGGCTTTTACCCGCAGCAAAGGCTTTTACCGTGTGGCGACGGGCCACAGCATCATTCAGCGTCATATTTTTTCCCCCAACAGTCACAGTGTAGATGGCACTACCCTATCCGCTTCGCTAACCCGGCGGTTAACGTTTTGTGTTTCAATACGTTAAAAGCCACTCAGTACGATTTTACCGCGTGCACGACCGCTCTCAATTAACGCATGCGCCTTACGCAGATTGGCGGCATTAATGGTGCCGTGATGTTCCCCGGCGGTGGTCTGCAATCGCCCGTCATCAATCAGGCTGCTGACCTGCTGCAAAATGTCATGCTGACGTTGCATATCGGCGGTGTGAAACAGCGAGCGGGTAAACATCAACTCCCAATGCAGTGAGATCGCTTTACGCTTCAGCGGCACCACATCCAGTGATTCAGGATCGTCAATCAACGCCAGCTTACCCTGCGGAGCTAACACATCAATCAGTTGCGGATAGTAGCTGTCGGTGTGGGTCAGGCTGGCAACATAGCGAACCTGGCTAATTCCCAGCGCCGTCAACTGCTCAGCCAAAGGTTTACTGTGATCAATAACATGATGTGCACCCAGCGAGCGCACCCATTCTGCGGTTGCAGGACGTGAAGCCGTGCCAATTACTGTCAGCCCGGTCAGCTTCGCCGCCAGTTGCGTCAGCATCGAGCCAACACCGCCGCCTGCGCCAATAATCAACAGCGTCGCATCATCTGCTGGTTGCACTTCCAGCCGGTCAAACAACAGCTCCCAGGCGGTTAATGCGGTCAGCGGCAGCGCGGCGGCATCGGCATCGTTCAGCGATTGCGGTTTATGCCCGGCAATACGTTCATCGACCAGGCCATACTCGGCGTAACTACCGGGACGGGTGATATCACCGGCATAAAACACCGCATCACCGGGTTTAAATAAGGTTACGGCCTCGCCCACCGCTTCCACCACCCCGACCGCATCCCAGCCAAGAATACGGGGTTTATCAGTGGGTGCACCGGCACGCACTTTGGTATCCACCGGATTCACGGCGATAGCATTGATTTTGACCAGCAGATCACGCGCTCCCGGCTGCGGTTGTGCGACATTCAGGTCGTAGAGGGCATTTTCATCAGAAATCGGTAAACCGTTTTGACTGTAAACAATGGCTTTCATGCTGTGGTTCCTTATTCATCAAGGGTTTTAGCGAATAACGCGTAGCCTACGCCGCCATTGCGCAGTTAAAAACGCCTCTTGCAGAGCAACACTTTCACTTTTAGAGTGAAAATCCTCTGTCGCTGGGGAAATAACATGATTCGACTGGAAGATGTAACCTTGTTTGTACGTTCTGCCGCGCTGGGTAGCTTTTCCCGTGCCGCGCGCGAAGCCGATCTGTTGCCTGGCCAGGTTAGCGCTGCCATGCAACGCCTGGAACGCGAACTGGATAAACGACTGTTTGCGCGCTCAACCCGCAGCCTGCGTCTGACGGCAGAGGGGGAGAAATATCTGCCCTACGCCCAGGAGATGCTGGCACTGATGCAGGCCGGTGCTGACAGTTTGCAAAGCCACGAAGATGCCTTATCTGGCGAGCTGAAAATCGCGCTGCCCTCCGATATTGGCCGCAATATCCTGCTGCCGTTAATAACTGACTTCTGCCGCGCACACCCCTCTCTGTCAGTGCGCCTGTCACTTTCCGATCAGATCAGCGATGTCTTCCGTGATCCGGTGGATATCGCCATCCGCTACGGCAAACTTGACGACAGCAGCTACGTGGCACTGCCACTGGCGGAAGATAATCGCCGCGTGTTGGTGGCCGCCCCCGCCTGGCTTGATCAGCATGGCCGTCCCGAAAAACTGGAGGATATCGCCCACCATCATTGCCTGTTATTTGTGATGAACGGCCACGTCTATGACAAATGGACCTTCCCGCAGGAAGGTATGCGTCGTCAGATTACGGTGAAAAGCCGCTTATTGTGTGATGATGCCGACATCGCTCGCCGCTGGGCGGTGGCTGGCATGGGGATCGCGTATAAATCCTGGATTGATGTGTGTGACGATGTGCAGGCCGGTCGGCTGGAAGTGGTTCTGCCGCAACAACCTGGCGAAAGCACTCCACTGCATCTGATCTGCCCGCACCGCAAACAGTTCTCTCCGGCAATTCGCGCATTGCATCAGGTGCTGCGCAGCCATCTGCGGGCGCTAACCGCACAACTCAGTCGACATGATCTGGAATCAGGCGCACAAGTTCCATAACCCAGCACATTGTTCGCTTCTTCGACTCGTCAGGCCTTGATAGACTGCAATCTATTTAATAGACTACAATCTATCAAGGATGATCATGATATGGAAAGTTGAAGCAACCGATCTGTTTTGGGATTGGCTGCAAGGGCAGGATGAACCGTTGCGATTAGATATGTTGGCTGCGTTGCGGTTGCTGGCTGAGGAAGGGCCACTTTTGGGCCGCCCTTTTGTCGATACGCTGGCTTTCAGTGTTTTGCCCAATATGAAGGAGCTAAGGGTACAGAGTAAGGGGCGTCCAATTCGCGCTTTCTTTGTCTTTGACCCATTACGCCACGCCATTATCTTGTGTGCCGGGAATAAACAAGGCAAAGATCAGAAACGCTTCTACAAAAAAATGCTGCACATCACCGCACAGCAATATCATAAGCATTTGAACTTAATAGAGAAGAAATGCAATGAAAACATTAGATGAAATGTTGGCAACATTAACACCCGAACAATTGCAGCAAGTCACCGCACGCCATGCACAAATGCGACTTGAAAATCAATTGTACCAGCTGCGTGAAGGTTTACACCGAACTCAGCGTCAGCAAGCGGACGCCATGGCCATCGCGCAATCATCAGTGGCAGCGATTGAGTCACGGGGGGTTGAGTTAAAAATTTCCACCCTAAAGCGCTACATTGAGGCATTGGGCGGCGAGTTGTTGTTGGGGGTTAAAATGCCCGATGGCCGACATGTTGAGTTGACCCTATAGCCCTGCGCGGTGGTTTCTGATTATCTCTCATCTGTCTCACTGTGACAGTCGCCCGCGTTGCAGATGTCAAAAAATCAAATAAAACATTATAAATCAATTAATTATTATTAATCTTGTGACTTTTTTTGAAGTTTTTGAGTGCATCCAAGTGCCTCGTATTATCAATAAGTTAGCGCGATTTTTGGGGAAGAGTAGCCCTACAGACTCGCACTTCCTTCCGCTTTCCGTACATGACTTTATCTTTACTGACACATCTTCTCCGGTGTGCCAGTAAAGTACTTACCTTTCAGAACACGAACTGCAAATCTCAAAGAAGTATCAGAAGAGAATGGATTTTAAATCAGCGGGTATACGAGGAAAACCATAGTGTTGTTTAGTATATTCATAAATCCAAACACTAAGAGTGCTCCAACATATCAGTTGGTTACAAAGTAATACAAGTTCATAACTTCAATATGATTTTATGAGTTAAAAAATTAACTAAGATCGTCCAGAAGCACCGATTCTAAACGGTTAAAAAACAACTTCGAAGAAACGGTTTATGAAGTTAGCCAAACTTAGGCATTAGCTTCTGCCCTGCTGGTGCCCGCAAGTTTCCCAGAACTAAATTATGGTCAATACGCCGAGAGATAAGTACGACAAAATACGTGCAGAACAAAACAGCGGAGAATATGAGAAATCTTTCGATATTGAGAAAATGGAGGCGGTACAATTAAATTCGCACTGACTGCAGTGCTAGACTACATGCCGACGTTTCTTTAGCTAAATGGAATAAAAAACATAAAATTATGATTTAAATATAAAAAATATCAATTGAATGCATGTTTTGTACGCAGTCACTCAAAATACTCTGGATGAATAACCATTAAATGCTTCAAAAATTCATTGATGTCAGATGGAGGATTTCCGTCATAACACCAAGTTTCGCAAGATTCGACTATTTTGTTTTTCGACTGACCTCTCAATATCGATGCATTCCCTCTTCCGCTTTTATCTACTGGGTTAAAGTGAAGGTTGGCTATGAAATTTCTTACTTTAACTTCATTCCCGTACTTGGTTCTTCCTACATAGTCAAAATAATTGATAGTTTCTGATAAAGCACTAGCCAAAGGGTTCTTAACAAAATACTTATCAACTTCATCCATACAGTTTTCAATTTTTTTATAATCCGAATATTCACCTAAATTAAGATAGTTGTACCAGTTATTCAAAAACCTTTGCGGGTTGCTTTTCTGGTAGTAAATGAAAAACCCAGCATTTTTATCATTAGTTACATATCTAGTCATCAACTGAAGCATTCCTTCGAAAACCCCACTATAGGAATTTCCTCTTTTAGCTTCAGCTAACCATCTAAACCTGTTATTTCTATCTCTAACAGTTAAATCAACAGACCCATTTGATTTTGTTTGTTCAGTAGCATCATATCCTTTGGCTCTAAGATACATGGCAATGAGGTTGGTTATTTTATCCTCATCTTCACAAAAATATTTATCAGATGTATTTTCAATCTCTCTTATTGCCTCTAAAACAACATCATATAGCTCACTGACAAATAGTTCTTCATTGAAAGGGTCAAGAGTAGATACAATCTTTGCCATCTCTTCAATAGAGACATTTAGAGAGTTTGAGTTTTGCATTTTAGGTTCAAATTACAATAAAATGAAATGTAAGACTTATCGAAACCTTCAATATGCCTACCTGAATTTAACCCCCTCGGTACTTCATCTTTAATTAATGCATTAAAGTAGCCCTCGGCAGAAATTGGCTCCTCAGTATCATCTTCATTGTAATAGCAATATGTTATGCGGAAAAAATTAGATGTAGAACCACAAAAAAACAAAACAAGCTCTAAGAGTTCTTTATCGTTCTCACATTGAGAAGCCTCCCTTAGAGTGACTATTGGGTAATATGTCTTGAACTTATTCTCGCAAACATAATCCAATAAATTAACATAGTTTATATATGCTTTATGCGGCAAAACTTCCTCAAGACTCTTGAGGAGGTTTTTTTGCCAATCCACCATGTCAACTATCTTTGAGCTTAACTCATGCTCTTGCGATGACATTCTCAATTAACCTATTTAAATTTAAAGTATCGTCAGGAAAGTCCACATAAAACTCCCCACAAACCTTATGGTCTACCCACATCTTTTTGTTAGGATCTAGCCCTAACTCGGTAAAAGAATTGTTTTGGTTCTTGAATCTTACCGCTATTGATCTTATCACAAATGTATCTTTTTTCTTAGTATTCTTTATTTCTATTTCACGTCCTTCATCGTTTTCATCAGAACGACAATGAATTCCAACATCATAACCAGTGTTTTTTCCGTTATAGATCAATTGTACAGCTCGTCCGAAAGCGACGTCGTTAAGGATACTCTGAATTGCTTTTATGAAGTTCACAGTCTTAACATCCGGCTTTATGCCAACCTCATCTAGTAAATTGAGAAATTTATCACGGGTGTAACCAATTGCTTTTGAGGACTCTCTTTTCCCAAGACTTCTAGAAGCACGAAACTCGATTCGTTCCCCTTTGTTTGGGATAAATGCAGTAGTAAAAGATTGTTGAGGAATGTTTGTAGAACCCATGCCCCTTGTACCTTTGACCTTCTGATTGTAAAGGTAAGAAAAGATGAAAGCCGTCCCATCCCCCACATCAATTATTTCAGTCAAATAGATACCACTAACTAGCGCACCTGTGGAATTCCCATCATATTTTTTTTGTGGATATAACTGGGCAAATTCCTTATCAAGCTTAAATGAGCTTAAGTTTAAACCAATGTCCTTTACAATATCTTTAGTTGTATATGTATCAATGGCATAATAATGACTCCCAGAAATAATTATTCTATCAATCATTTTCACTAAAGAGGTTAAATTAGCATTTGGAAAATTCGCACTTGGGTTGTTGATAGTTTCTTTGATGCTATCCATACCAGAGTCAAAGCCGTTCCTGATGGCAGGAAAGCCATAAACCTTAGAAATTTGACTTAAGTAAGAGTAGGAGTCAGTTTGTTCTAATGCAACTAATAAGTAGTCTAGTGAGTGTTGGGATGACACTACTGTACTAGCTGAATTATTCATTTGAGGTTTGCCAATCATACATAAGTCCATTTCAATCGGAAAATTCTTGAGATTATGAAACAGGCAAGAACAAATGAAAACATCTTTTACATTGTTTACTGATAAGAAAAATTTATCCTTCTTGAAGTAAGCGGTCAGGGGTGGAGGTTCAAATCTTCTCGTGCCGACCAAGATTCCCTGAGAAAGCAGTCATTTACGGCTGCTTTTTTGTTGCCTGAATTTCGCAATGGTAAAACGATGGCAAAATTATGGTAAAACTCGCCTGTTTTCTGGTTCAGATTGTCGGCCTGTTATCGTCATGCACCGATACAACTCCCCACGTCTGCACACCGACAATCGTCACCTCCTCCAGTGTTTCACCCTCAAGTGCATCACCGTCCTGGCAGATGATGTAGTGGCTTCCGAATAATCCAAGCTGGTAAAGGCCGAATGCCTCAAAGTAAACCGTATCGCCCTCTTTTGGCCGAATAGATTTATCTACCAGTGCAAACCCGTCAGCTGTCGGCACAACCATTGTTGCAGCCGGGCGCGGAACCATTAGCTCGTTCCAGTCGAGACGATTATCAAGATAGTCCTTTGCAGGTGATGGAAAACCCATATCAGTACGGTCCGTTCTGGCTGTTCAGCTTAAACGTCCGGTTCTCGCTGAAGTCAGGCGTGATGTCGATGAAATAGCTGATCTGATTCTCTATCCAGTTATTGGCCTCTTTCTGGCTCCAGTGCCAGTTATGCCGCTCCAGCTCGGCAACGAAATCATCTGTCCTCACAGTCTTCTGGCCTCTCGGGTCCAACTTAATGCTCATGCGAAAAGCATGCTGTATATCGCGATAGCGAGGCATACGATTAACTCCGATTGATTACTGTATATAAATACAGTATTCTCGATCGTCAGGATTGATCAAGTGAATTGTTAGAGCTTTCGGAAAAGGGATTGTTGGGAAAGGAAATTTAATCTGATGATGGTGAGGACGTATGCCTGAAGAAAAATCAAATGTTAGCCGCATGCCTGAGTTGGTGGACTTCGGTTCAACCTTCAGTGTCAGAGCAAAGCAGATTATCCTGCGAACTCAATACCGCGACACGCTTGCTGATTTCGGTTTCGATGCAAAGGATTTTCCCGATGTTACAATGACTTTAACGCTTAAGATGGCAAAGGCTCTGATAGCACACTTGCAGGAAGATGTAGATGCTATTGAGGCTGGCCGGGAGAATCCCTCATCTCGGTATCATGCTTAATCCATCTCACCCCATAAAAGCCAGAAGCCTGGCTTTTATGATCCAACATCTTCACTTACACCGACCTTATTTTGTAAATCCACAATAAGCTGCTGTTGAGCCTGAAAAGCCATCGTGAGCTTAGCTATCAAAGCAATCGGGTCCAGGGTGTAGGCGTCATCTATTCCGTTCGGGTTAGCCTCAATATCATAGTCATCCGGCAGACCTTCACCTATAACAGCCTGGGGCGACACTTCAACTAAATCGTTAGCGATAAAACCCAGCTTTTCGATAGATTCTTCAATGATGCCACGGGCTTTATATCTGAATCTCGCTGTCTTCCATTGCATAACTTCAGCAAGAGAAGAAGACACATCTTCATCCGTCATATACACAGGTTCAGTTTTGAGCATTTTGTCAGATGTTGACGCCAGGGTGATATTACCAACTGAAGTCGTTCCGACATACAGCGTCATTACAGACCCTGTGCCGGGGTTGTTCCAGTTCAGGTTATAGCCATAAGATGAGAATGCCCCTGTAGTGCCAGCCTTGCAGCAATAGCCGCCATTCTGAACCCTGAAAAGCCCCCCGCCTGTAGAAAGGGTTGAGTGAAAATTTACTGTGAGCGTAAGGCTACCATCATTGATAATCCTCGCCACGTAATCTACGGCGTTGTTTGCATAGTGAAAATCAATGAATGGTGATGCTGCCACCAGCTCCATGTTACCCATACTGAAAGATGAGTAATTGGTTCCATCGGTAACAGCGATACTTCCCGATAAATTCCCCCCCGTTTTGTCCAGTTTCGTACCCAGCGTGGTGGTGATTCCATTCCAGGCCGGTCCTGTGAAGGTAGAGCCATCAGGTAGGGTAACAGTGATAGTTCCGGTGCCGGTGTAAATCTGTTGCCAGTTCGCCTTTTCCAGAAGCATACCGCGCACCATTGTGGCGATGTCATTCATGGTTTTTTGTGTGATAGCGATCTGCAACGATGCCGGAATCGCATACCAGGCAAGGCCTGATGCGGTTGGGCCATTGTAGGCAACATTGAGTGTTAATTGGGTATTCGATGTAATTGACCCCGCAATAATTGTATAAGGTGCGCCGCCAACAATTACCCCAACAAAATCACCCACTTTCAGTTCAGTGGTAAAGCTGGTTCCGGTTCCGTTAACAGTCGTTGAGCCGTTACTTAGTGCGATGGTGCCTGCTGGCATGGTTTTCTCCGGGCAATAAAAAACCCGACACGGTGGTCGGGTTGATTAATATATTTACGATGTTAATTAAATAAATCGATCTTAAAGATCTCTTTTATTCACTTAATTAAGGAATCGACACATGTTTTGATTATCACCACTGAGTCTCAGAGGAAAAATCGATGAAGAAAATAATCATTCTTGCTGCAATTATGTTATCAGGTTGTGCGTCATCAACACCGCCGATATGTAGCAACAAGGCAAAGATATCAAACCATACTTACGACATTCAGGTGTTTAAAAAAGAAAATGGACGATACCTCGCCGGTTATCCATTTTATACTTGGACGGATAAATCTCAGTTTACTGACACTACTCAGTGTGACCGGCTAAACCCCTAGCGCCTGATGATAATAAGTGTCATAAATATTTGTCTCAATATAAGCAGGAGGGCTGCATGAATACTGATAAGGTGCCTGCTGATTATCATAGGAAACCTGGTTATATGTATTGCCCCCTTGTGCCTCATACTTGCTTGTCCCGGATATATTAAACCCGGCGCTATAACAGTTGTACCTTACATATCCTGAATTGCCAGTAACAGGTATCGCCACGACTACTGACACACCACTCGTTATTGCTACAGGTACGTCAGAGGTCGTGGTTGAACCCACTGTCAGTTTCAGGGGAAGGCAGTTCTGGTGCCAGACAATCTGCCCGTTGTCATACATAAAAAATCCAGCAGCCGGAGTATTCACCATCATCTTTGAGAAAACATAAATACGAGTGGCAGACATTGCAGAACCAAAATTACCCCTGAACTGAAGTGCCCAATAGCCGTTCTGCGTTATTTCGGTCCACCACACATTGTTGAACCCTGATGCGAGAGTGGAACGATGGAACGCGATGAAAGGCATCGACGCCGGTACGTTGGTTTGCAGGATTTGCCCACCAGTTGGTGTCAGGTCAATAACCTGCGCCAGGCTGAACGGGGTAAATGGCGGTGCGATCTTGAATACAGGCGGATTCACACTGTAATCATTCAGAACGAATCCCGCGTAATTACCGGTAGTAGTGGCCGTAGCCACTACTACAACTTTTGATACTGTGTCGACACCTGACCAGCTTACAACCTGCCCTGACACCGATGTGCCAAAAGTTATCTGGCTACTGCCATAGGTTGTACGACCACCCAAAATTGCCGCAGTCAGGGAGAAGCCTGGCAGGCTGTAAGTTTTGCTACCTGCCCCGGATACTGTCAGAATGTCGACAACAAAGTTAAAAGACATTGAGTTGATGGCATCATATGTCGTTCCATCGATATATGCTGTAAACCCGGCTGGCATTAGCGTGAGGCTCCCATTGAACAGACAAGCTGGCCACTGGCGTTATACCAGGCAACCCCTTTGTTATCAATAATGACACGTCCCTGACCGGAAACGGTGCCGTTAATTTCCAGTGTCCCGGTTTTATCCATTCGCCACCCTGTGGACCCGGCAACATAACCATTGGACTGGATATAACTACCGATCATTGCGTTTTCGATCCAACCCTCACCGATAAACGCCTGGTTGATAAGTACCTGTCCGTTATAAACCACAAATGGCGAATAAACGGTATCGCCGCTGCCACTCATAATGACGAACTGGTTTGCGTTAATCGCGACGCGGGTCGTCACCGCTGTGCCATTTATGGTTACGGCAATTGATAACCCGGCATCATAATTAACCCCGCCATATTTGACACCAGCCTTCATTGTGTAGATTGCCGAACCGCCAGAGGCATCGGCATAGGCGGTCATTTTCTCCTGGATAGCTGCCTGCTGATCCGTAAACTGTGCAACAACATCTGTTTCCAGTTGAGCCACAGAACTTTGCGCATCAGCCGCGACTTTTTGTGCCTGAATGATTCCGGCCCGATTATTACCGAAGTTTGCCCATTCCTGATTAGCTGCCCCATACGTTGCCAGGATGTTTTGTGCCAGCGCTTCAGGGTCAGTCGTCAGAGGGTCAAGTAATGCTTTGCCGTCCTCCGATTGCAGGAAATCCTCTACAACGTTTCCGATCAGGTCATCAGCGCTGGTATTGCTCGCACCGGCAACAAACGCCGTCCAGTCGCCCACGTTACCGATCTTGTCCACCAGCCTTGCACGATACCAGCGGCGCACACCGGCAGGCATAGGGCCATGCTTATAGCTGACGCCGGGATAAGGTACATAGGCCAGAAACAGCGGATTTTGTCCATCTGCCGTGGTGGCAACCTCCAGCTCGGTGTAAGCCGTATCGCCGGAACCAGCAGGAAAGCCCCACTGAATATCGATAGCCCACACAACATCGGTGGAGGCCAGAAGGCTGACCGGCGTTCCGGGCTTGCCCACTTTCCCGGTGAGCGTGGTTGACTGCGCATAGCCCCAAGGTGACGACACATCGACCGCATTCACGGCGCGCACGCGAACGTCATACACTCCCGCATAAATCCCGGAAATGGTGAAGCCCTTCGCGCTCTGCTGCCCCACATTCACCCAGTCGCCGTTATCCTTGCGCCACTGTGCGGTGTAGCTGATGGCGTTCGCCACGGCATCCCATGTGACCTGCATGCAGGCAACGTTAAGCCCCTGTTCTACGTAATCCACCTGAGTGATGGTCACGTTTTTCGGCACATCCATAACACTCGGTGGCGTCACGGTAATGGGTGCCGGGTCGATCTTCACGCCGTCATCGATATAACGGTATTTGTTCGGGTCGTGCTGCACCCCGGCAATGGTAAACGTGCCATCATCGTTAGAGGCAATCGACGTTACGCGGAAATACTGAATGGCGAGGTTATCGCTGTCGATGGCCCATACCGCACCTGCCACTGGCGTCTGACTGAATGCCGTGTTTACCGTCACCGTCCGTTTATCCGTGCTGACTGACGCAATGTTTCGCGTCTGCGCGGTGCCATCCGGCAGGTTAACCACCAGCCGATCGCCTGCTGCGTAATCCGCCTCACGGTCCAGACCGATATTCAGACCGTTGACAGAACTGATGCGCCCGCCGTTCTGCTTACCTGCCCGGAACGGATCAGCAACGCCAATAATTTCAGCCGGCAGCGGGATATAACCGTCCAGGCCGACACCAAAAGAGATAGTTCCGTCTTTTGCGTTTGACAGAATGGCCCAGCGGCCACGGCGATGTGCTTCACTCTGTGAGGTGCAGCCGATGGCGGTGATCTGCGTTTCATTGACGCCGTAGCGTTGAACGAGATCGGCCTCATATACCCCTTCAACCGTGTCAGTGTAATGGTTCTGCGGGTCTGACCATGACACCTGACAGGAGGTGTAGCGGTTTTTGTAGGAGCCACCCGCATACGTAAACAGGCCATCAATGACGTTTGATGAGTGATAGACGAAATCCACATCATCCTGCGGCACGTCAGCTTTTACATAAATCTGGTCGTTGCCCCAGAACGTAATACCGCGAAAAACCGCCGCAATATCTTTCAGAACGGTGTAAGCGTCCTGCTGGCTCTGGATGTAGACGTTACAGGTAAAGCGCGGCTCTGTGCCGCCTGCACCGTCTGACACCATCTCATCGCAATACTGCGCAATGGTGTAAAGCTGCCACTTGTCGATCATGGTGGCATCGACACGGTTGCCCATGCCGTAAATCTCATCAAGCACCAGGTCGTAAAAAATCCAGGCCGGGTTATTCGTCCAGGCCAGCTTAAAATCACCCGCCCATGTTCCGCTGTATGTGCGCGTAACCGGGTCGTAAGTCGTCGGCACGCGAATCAGCTTCCCATCCGGCTTACAGGTGATTTTCGGGGCGCTGCCGTTGAACTGGCTGGAGTCCAGCTCGATGTAAAGTAATGCAGTGTTTGGGTAGCGTAATTTGCTGTCGATAACTTCAGCAAAGGAATACACCTTGAAGGCGTTGATCAGTTTGGTGGAGGTTGAATCAGCAGTGATGCGCCGCACGCGTACAGACCAGCCGGTTGTGGCCGCAGGCAGATTAATACGGTGATCGCGCTGATATTCAGATGTGGTTTTACCGTCAAAGCTGCCGCTGACCACGTTCACCCAGGCTGCGCCATCAGTGGACAGGTCTATCGCATATTGCGTGACGGTCCCGACCATGTCGCCGTTGTCTTTATACAGATACTGCACCGGCAGGCTCAGTTTTACGCGCACAGCATCCAGCGTCAGATCGGTAAACTGCCGGGTCCAGGGTGATGACGTTGTTACTTCAACGCCAACGGAAGACTCGTTATCGATCTCCGGCATGCCCTGAATATAGGTCTGGTCCTGCGTTCCGTTGCGGTAATCCCACACAACGCCGGTAAAATTGTATGTCCCGTCTTCGTTCGCCAGTTGGGTATCATTCAGGTAAATTTGCTGTGCAGTCAGTCCACCCTGAATCTCACCCTCAGAAATCGCCAGCAGCATTTTCAGTTTGGCAACCGATAACAGATCATCCGGTTCTTCGACCGGCGTATGTGCGCTACTGCCGCCGCCTTTGCTGCCCTGGATTAACGCACCGTCAAGAAGTCGCATATCGCACCCATAAAAAAAGCCACCCGAAGGTGGCTTGCTGGTTTATTCGTTTTTTTACTGCTGGTCGCTGGAGAAGATACCCGCGCTGATAATGGCACCGCCTATTTCACGCCTGCCATACAGAATCGGGACCGGATAACCCATCGCAACCGTGTTAACCGGGGAGCCAAAGGCATAGTTTGGCTGGTTGTCAGTGCTGGATGCTGAACCGATGTTATAGCTGGGCTGTGGCGTCAGCATACTGACTACGCCACCCAGCATCATGCTGATGCCCATTCCGGTGAGCATGGTGACAGTTAGCCCGGTCGCCGTTGTTGTACCTAAATACGCCCCCCAAAGAGCTAATGTGCTACCAGCAGTAAAGAAAGCGGCCACCAGCGCCACAGCGCCGACCACGATCTGCAATACGCCAGCCTGCTTGCTGCCTTCGATCACCTGGCTCATGCGAAATTCAGTAGCGCCGGAGGACATGTCGAATTCTTCCAGCGCGATGTTCTTCCCGCCGCTGTAAAAAGCAAAACGCACCTTATTCAGATGCGCATTCGAGAGGTATTTTTTGAAGCCCGGAACCTGAGAACACATCGCCCGCAACATTTCTTTCAGGTCGGCTACGTGGAACTGATGCACCTTGCCGAACTTTTTCGCCAGACTGCCCGACAGGATCATTTTCTTAAGCATTCAGCAGCTCCTTATGTCTGACAATCCGCACGGTCCGGTCGCGATAATATTTACCGTAAGGAACACGCGTGGAGAGATTGCCGAAAGCGTGATGCAGCATGATGTTATTGCCGAGATACACGGCGGCATGATTGGTGACTGGAGCCTGAACCCGCATCATGATCACATCACCCGGCTTCATGGCTGTCGCATCAACCTCTGTGAAGCCTTCAGCCTGCCAGTTATCGTCATAGCGGTTTTCTTTTCCGTCTACCCACCATTCGTAATCGACTGACCAGTTGTTGAGGCTGATGCTGTGCTCCTGCCGGAAATAGTCCCGGACCAGTGTCCAGCAGTCGGCATGCCCCAGCACCCAGCGCCGCCCGGCCAGCTCGCGATCACCTCGTGGGGAGATTGTGCAAAAGTCTCCGTCAGGCCATGACATGATCCCCCACTCAATGCCGGAGTGATCGCACTGAATGCGGTCCAGTTCGGAAGGTATCAGCTGCACCACGTCAGGGTGAGAGTGAATAATCATCAACACTTCACCCTGGCTTTCAGCTTCAGAGAAGTCATCAGGAGACAAAGTGAAATCCGTTGTCGGCGTATCGGAAATATTCCGGCAGCGGATGTATTCCTGCGACTGCCCTACCTGCACAATCACCCCGCATGCCTCATTAGGATATTCCGCCGCTACGTGTTCACGTATGGCGTCCATGATTTTTTCACGCATGATTATTTGCCCTGGAGATTTGCAGCCGGGAAGCCGCCGAACGGCATCGGGTTTTCAGATCCAAAGCGCAACTGGCAATCACTGAGCCTGCCCCCGCATACGTCGAGTGAAGGATCGGCGGTTGGCGTCCCGTCTTTCAGAAAATAGTTTGTGCCGTTGTAATCGCAGCCAGTGCCGGAGCGATACAAGCCGCGCATGCACCAGGTGCAGACCGGCGTGATCTGCCGGGAAGGTAATTGCAGGCTCTGGACATCGAAGGGTGAACACAGCTCAAAATCTACCTGGGCGCGGGTTTCACTTTTCTTCGAATTGACATAGAAGACTTGCACCCTTTCATCTGTCGGGCTGGCGTTCGTGTTACCGCCTGTCCAGTTTGCCGCATCAAGATATTTAGCCAGCGTGGTGTGGATTTTGACTTTTGCCTTGACCAGATCGTCATACTGAAGGCAAAGCGATGTAACGTAGTTGCCCACATTGCCGACTGACAGTGTTGGCGTTGGTTGTGATCCGGTGCTGGACAGCTCCACGCCCTGCAATTCGTATGGATAGGGGTCGTACTGATTACCCTGCCAGATGATGGCCGGGAGATTGTCAGATGCGAAGGCTTTCCAGTCCGTTTCGGCGATATTATGCGCGTGGAATCGCAATATATCGGTCATGCCAAAGCTGGTCCCGTCAATCTCGATCAACTGAACGAGGCTACCCGGTTCAAGCTGCTGTAGGTCCTGCGTAAAGCTCATAATTCACCTGATAAACGGAATGCGCGAAACTGCACGCCGTGACATGTCACGATGTGAAGGCCTGCTCAAAGGTAAAGGAGATGTCGGCTATCAGGCCGTTCTGAAAGCTGGGTTTGATAGAGTCATATTTCACCCGGTAGAGCTTCGTTTCGCCCCAGGGGTTTTGCCACCAGAACGACGTGGTGACGTGTGATTTCAGGAAGGCACGGACGGCGGCCATATCAGTAACTTTGCCATTGCACGACAAATCCCATGATTCCATCGTCTGGTTGATGCCTACTCCAGCAATCTGCTTATATCCGTCACCAAACTGAGCCTGTAACGTTGCGATCGTGACAGTCTCGGTTGCCCCAATCCGCACGCACCAGCCGAAAGTGTCAGTTGCCATTTTCACCCCAAAGAAAAACCCGCCGTAGCGGGTCTGATGAGTTAAGAGGAGCGGTAAAGGACGCCACCGGGAGAAATGGCCTGTCTCGCCCAATCCGTTATGGTTTGCAGCATCATGGATTTCAGCTGTTTAGAAGCGGCTGCCGTGTTTGTATTGCTCACGCTGCCGCTGTCAGTTCCCTGCGAGATACTTACCGGCGCATCCACCTGAATATTAATATTTCCGTTGCCAGATGCGCGGTTGACCCCGGATGAATAAGGCACCGTTCCGCCAACATAGCCGCCATCAGCATAGCCGCGCATCATGTCGTAGAGATTTGCCACACCAATTCGCGAGGTAGCCTCTTTGGTGAAAACAAATTCACCCTTGTGAACAATACCCGCGGCTTCATGTTTACCACCATTGCCGGTATATCCGCCGTCATCATAGGCACTGAAACTGGTAGACATACCCATCGCGCCCACGCTGCCAGCCGAAGAAGCCCCCGCGCTAACTGAGCCGAGAGCGGCACCGCCCAGGCTTCCGGCGACAGACCCGAATATGCCGGACACGGCATTCACCACGGCCATCTGCAACGCAACTTTGGCGATCATCTGGAGGACAGACAAGCCCCAGCTTTTCCAGTCGGCTTTACTGCCCGTCAGCATAGCGGCCATGTTGTCCATTGCGCTATCCATCGTGGATGTGATGCCGCTTGCCACTGTCCCGGAGATATTACCGGCACTCTCAAGCCAGTTTTCATAGCCCTTCGAAACACCGTTGAGCCAGTCAGATTCCGTCGCGGAAATTGCCTGATATTTCTTTTCCAGCGCATCCAGCGCCTGTTGGCGCGCAGCAATGGCGGCAGTACCTTTGTCGGTTTTGTCGAAAACGCGCTCAACCTGCTGTGTTTCATCATACCGGCTGCGCTGACGGTCGCTCATGCCAGCCGTGTCAGTGGTCTGAACGGCTTCATCACGGTATTTACGGGCGGCGTCTGTCAGGTCTTTGAGGGCTTCAACCTGATCGCGCTGCTTTTTCACATTCTCATCAGCGCGCTGTGTCCATGTGGCAAGCTCGGATGATGACTCCCGGATTGCTTTAAGTTGCTCCTGAGTCCACTTTGTACCGGCCTGATGCGCAGCTGCGTAAAGATCAGCGGCCTTTTCTCCCTCCGTTGCGCGAACCTTCTGTACCTCAATAGCAACACTGAGATCGGCCATCTTGCGGGCATAGTTTTCGGCGATCGTTGCCGCCTCCCGCTCTGCCTTGTTCTGCGCATTTGTCGCCGCCGTGCCGTCCTTTTTGGCCTGAGCGGCGGCAGCATCCTTTTTAGCCGCCTGGTCCTTGTTGTAGACGTAGGTTGTATACAGTGCGCCGGTCAGCTTCAAATCATCAGCTTCGTACTGGTACTGACGGTGGAGCTTCTCCAGACCATCCAGGCTTGCCAGCTCGTTGTCGCGCCGGGCCTTTTCCAGAGCGGTCTGCTGTTGCGGTGTCGCATTCGATGTCGAGACCATCGGCCCCTGATACTGAGGTGGGGTTGCGCCAGCAGTCGCAGACATTGAGCGATTAAGCAGATCATATGCCCCTTTCAGGATAGAAACGGCTCCAGCCTGCTCAACAGCCTTTTTCGTTGCGAGATCGCTGGCATCGTTGACCAGCTTCTGGGTTGCTTCAACTTTTGCTGCTGCCTGTTCGCGGGCGTATTCCAGCCGCGTCAACTCTTTTGATGCCTCTTGCTGACGGCGTGTAAGCTCTTCAACAGACATCAGGTTATTAATTCGGGCCAGCATTGGATGCTCATCATATTGCTTCTCAAGCAATTGCATCGCATTCAGACTGGCTTTAACATCCTGAATCTGATTATCAAGCGCGGTTAAATCCTTGAGTTGCGCAGCCAAGGAGTTCTGAGCATCATCAGATGTTGTTCTGAGTCCCAGAACTGACATCGACAGCAACTTGTTGTTGATCTCATCCAGATTATTAGCAAATCCGACCGCCTGATTGTGCACCTGCTCCATGTGCTGGGATACACCGTAAAGAGCAGTGCCAGCCGCAATAATTAACCCCGGCCACCCGCCGAGGATACGTAATACACCACCACCAAGGCGTGACATCACCGAAGCTGAACTGGCTAACTGTGTAACAGCAGATGTGCGCCCGGCGATCGCATTGCTTAGGCCGGACTGTGCCGCAGCCAGATTTCGTTCGGCGACAATCTGCGCCTCAATCGAAACCGCTGCGGCTTTCGCCTGCTGCGCACGATAAAGCGTCTGCCGTGCGGCGGCCACACTGATCTGAGCGCCTCGGACCTGAGCCTGCGCGAGAGCCACCTCAGCAGCGGTGTTAGAAATCACCGCTGCCGTTGACTGCGCAACATTGCCGACCATATTGCCGAAATAGCGCGTAAGCCCGATACCCACCAGCAACCCGGCTGTGTTGGCTACCGTATCGATGTTTTTCGCCAGACCGTCAAGAATGCCTGACAGAGTCGAAGACGCGCCAACCGCATCGTTAGCCCCGCCAACCCATGCCAGAAAAGCATTTTGCACTTTCTGAGAAGACCCACTGATGGATGCAGGCAGGGTTTCAAACTCTTTGCGCAATACCTGAACATTCGTCAGCAGAGGCACAATTTTATCGGTCGTCAGCTCTCCGTTATTCGCCATGTTGCGCAGGCCGCCAACGGTAGTGCCGAGGCCATCAGCCAGCAGTTTCGCCAGACGTCCGCCATTCTCCATAATGGCGTTAAATTCTTCACCGCGAAGAACGCCGGAACCTAACGCCTGACTTAGCTGAGTGATTACAGAACTGGCTTCCTCGGTGCTGGCACCGGAGAGTTTTAGCGATGTGGCAACCGTCTCTGTCACCTTCGCCACGTCAGACGATGCAAACCCCATCGACCGCAGAGACTGAGCGATTCGGCTATAGAGGTTGGAGTTAGCTTCCAGTGACGTGCCGGTGCGCTGGCTGATTTCCATCAGTGTGCGCTGCGAGGTGACATAGTCATCCGCTGAAGTTGAGGCCAGGCGCAGACGGCCGTTCAGTTGATTCCAGGTGTCGGCGTACTCGATCAACTGATGGGTGGCAAACGCGCCCGCCATCGCACCGGCAAGCCCGGTTACCGTTGACTGCACCGTCGCCAACTGCGAGTTAAGTTCTGCTATGGCCTGCCGGGTATTCTGTGCAGCGGCAGCGGCCTTTTTGCCGCCCTGATCCATCGTTTTGTAATAATCCGCGCCCATACGCGACGCGCGGGCAATTTCCGTCTGAAATGAACTGGAGTTCGCGGAAATTTTGATAATCATTTCGCGCAGGGTAGCCATATTTAACCTATAAAAAAAGCCCTTGCGGGCTTAACTTATTCACTGGCATATGCTTCTGAAATTACTATCACCTTTATCATCGTTTTCATCAATTATTTTGACAGTACTATTATCAACAACTTTATTGTCTCTAACAGTCAGGTGAACATAGTATTTTCTACTTCCTACATAGCCGCCGTATGCATTCTTAGCATTAACATCCCCACACACATATCCAACCCCATCCCCAAACGAACGATAATAGGAGTTGAATTTCGCACTTTCTGGATCTTTAAGCGTTTGCTTGACTAAGGATTCACCAAATTTGACCATATCTTTATCACTAGGTTTGCAGCCTGATAAAAATATTATTGGAATAATTATTAATGCGAATTTGAACATATTTATTTCCCTATGACTGACAATGCTTTCATAGGATACAACATGAAAATAAAAAATGTTACAAATCGCTATAATCCCCCCATCCACTCTTCAAGGCCGCTGATCTCTTCCTCTTCTTCAGTAACGCCCCACTTGAGAACCATCTCTGACATCGAGGCTTTAGCGCCCTGCGAATTCAGAACAGCGGTAACCACCTGAGCGGCCTGAATATCTCCGCGCCAGTCACCAATCGGGCTGATACGATCAAACGCCAGCCACATTTTCAGCTCACTGGCGGTCAGGGTTTCGCGTAATTCATGGAGGGTGCGCCCCAGACGGAGCGCCAGCGACATCAGGAAGAAGGTCAGCGGCTCTTTTACTTTGCCTCAGCGGCTTCCTGAGAAAGGCCGAGTTCAAGCGCCTGAGAAAGCAGGCGGGAATGCACCGGACCATAAATTTCTGATACGGTGGCCTCGTCTTCATCGCTGAATACGCGGTTACCCTCTTCATCCAGCAGGATGCCAAGGAACATCACCACATCTGCCTTTTTGTTGCGGATAAACTCTTCCTGTAGCGTGAGCTTCTTCGGTTCCTGACCTTCCGGCGGTTCAGGTGGCCTCGTGATTTCGCGGAATTTCATCCAGACTTCGCCGGATGGCTCGCGAAGCATAACTTTTGCACCATTCCATTCAGGAACAGTGACCACTTTCGAGCGAAAGCCTGATGATGGGGCCAGCGCCAGAGCGCGAAGCGAAACTTTCGGTTGTGCAGTTTTCGACATTTCAGAATCTCGGATGGAATAGGTTTAGGAGGTGAAAAGCGGCCTAAGCCGCTTACGAACCTGACACAACAATCGGTTTCGGTTTGCCACGCACGCGCAATGAGTAGGTGGCGGAGACAACTGAAGACGTGGCAGCCGACCATGAACTCTGACGTACCTCAATCAGCGCGTAATAGCCGTTGCCGGAGGCGAAAACGACTTTCAGAACCCGCAACTCATCGTTGTCGTAGGCCGTCTGTAATGCCTGGCGGGCTTCTTCATCTCCTACCCAGTTTCGGGTAAGGGCCATCTCTGCCGGTGCTGCCAGTCCATTTGTTTGCTCCTGTTCGGTAGAGCAAAGCGTGGTAACGTCAATGTCACTTTTCTGACCACCTGTGTAAGTGACTTCCTTCGTGGCGCACTGTGCCTCCAGGAAGGTGATCTCATCAGGAAAAGTGCTGGCGTTGAACTCATCCACCGTTACCGGCGCGGATGACACGCCAATGGTCATCCCCTGCGTTTTTTCATATTTGCTGGTCATGTTTTCTCCAGGCATAAAAAAACCGGCTTTCGCCGGTCGTTATTGAGAGGGTAAATTATTGCTGGCTCTGTATTTCCAGCGTGGCCCGGTATAACCCGGTGTCCGTTTCGTAGCCGTTCGTTTTGTTCAGTTGGGTGAATTGCAGTGACTCAAGTGCGGTGGCGACCTGCTCCCGGATGCTCCGCGCCTCATCCGTTGTCCGGGAATATACATCGATCTGAAGAGTGCTGTTTTCCTCTGCCGGACCGCAAAGCGTGTCTCCAAAAACCTCACTTACTACAGTGAATACAACCCACGGCGGTGATACTGAAGGTTCTCCCTGGGCGTTAAGAGGCACTACGTAGGGATAAACCTGACCACCAGCCAGATCGCCAATGAGCGAATAAATCTGGGACTCAGTCATTTTGACAGCGCCTCATCAATGGCCTGGTTCGCCCGTGCAAAAGCGACTTTTGCCGCTTCTTCCTGCCTTGCGTCATACGCAGGCCGGACAAACGGAACGGCGGGCATGTTTGATGTACCCAGCTCGACAAACCGCCAGTAAAACGCATTGCGTGAATCTTTGGTTTTCAGCTTGTTATCGCTGTTTCCGGTGCGGGCGTTGGTTCCGCGAATGTGAACGCCGGAGGAAATATTTCCGCTGCGATCGCGCTGAGTCATCACAACGATATTTTTCTTAAGCTTTCCCGTTCTCACTGGCGCACGCTTGATAACTTCTTCCTGAAAAACGGTGGCAGCCGCGCGGGTTGCATCACGCATCACCTTACGATTTTCAGCCTTACTGAGCGCCATAAGATCATTGCTCAAATCCATCAGGCCGGAAAAATCCAGTTTGGTGTCGATCACGTCTTCACCCCCTGCTTACAGAGAATTTCCAAAATCGTCATTCGATCATCAGGGATTGGAGTACCGCTAACCTCCAGCACTTTTCCTTTAAATGGGCCGGTAAGAACATTCAGGCGGGATGCTGCTGTAATATCACTGCGATAGCGAACCCACACGCGCACTGTTGCTTCTGCGTATTCAGCGCCAGATGACATTAACTCACGCCCACTGATGCCTCTGACCTCAGCCCAGACCGTTTTCCCATCATACCACTGCTCAATCGGCTGACCTGAAGGAGAACGAGTAGATGTAAAGTTACTGATGGTGACACGATCACGTAATCGACCCGCCTGCATTACGCCCTCCTTTATGTACCTGGCTGTAACCGGTAGTTTCTGATGCCATTAAAGAAAAAATCGGGAACCACTTCAGGCTGTTCACGATTGTCATACCAGAAGTTCACCAGTTGCATGACCCGGAGTTTTATTGATGAATTAATCACAATCCCAGTGGGGTCATCATCAGGAACCGGGTCATCGTAAAGCCGACGATTCAGAAACTGCTCGGCTTCTTCGCGTGCCGCTGAGACGTACAGTTCAAGGAGAGCATCCTCGTCGGTATTGTCACTATCTATCCGGCACTGAATACGCAGTTCTTCCAATGATGGGATCATTGCTTTCTCCGCATTAACTCTCAGAACGGTTATTTTTTAGCTTTTTTATCCGTAGTTTCTTCCGGCTGCTCTGGCTGCTCTGGCTGCTCTGGCTGCTCTGGCTGCTCTGGCTGCTCTGGCTGCTCTGGCTGCTCTGGCTGCTCTGGCTGCTCTGGCTGCTCATCAGCATCCGGTTTCTGTTCTTCAGACGCAAGCAAACCCAACTGCGCGGCCACTTCCAGCGCACGTTCAGGCAATTCACCATCTGCGTATTCACCAGCATTAAAAGCTTTTACCTGACAACCATCCGGGGACCACTTCAGGGTTTTAAGAAGTTTTGGCATCTTTCACTCCAGAAAAAAGGGGCCGAAGCCCCGTAAAGGATTAGCCCGCGTCGACACCGATTTGCATCAGTTTGATGGCCTGAGAATCAGCCAGCATGCCGCCAGTACGTTTGGTGGTGTAGAAGCCTACAAACGGTTTGTTGGTGTACGGGTCACGCAGAATACGCGTGCCGATACGGTCAACAATCGTATAACCACGCTTGAAGTTGCCAAATGCGATGGCTTTCGCATCCGCTACAATATCCGGCATCTGCTCATTCTCAGCCACGCCATAACCCGCCAGAGATGACGGCTGGCCCAGCTCAAGCCCCGGACGCCACAGATAGTTGCCCTCCGAATCCTTCAGGATACGAACGGCAAACAGGCTGTTATTGTTCATCATAAACTTCGCGCCGTTACGGTGGACTTTGCGCAGCGTGTACACCAGTTTGATGATCGCGTCAGCGGTCACTGCACCGGCAGCGCCGGACAGCATATGTTGCAGCGTGCCGAACGCACGGGCTTTGTCATCTTCCAGGCTGGAGGCGTAGGCCAGAAACCCTTTCGGCTTTTTGGTTCCGTCACCGCTGGTGAAGGCGATTTCTTCCTGTTCAGCAAACTCGATCGCCAGCTCGCTGTTAATCCAGTCTTCAACATTGAAGAACGCATCATCCAGCATGGTCTGCGTTGCCTGCGGGTTTCCGTAGATTTCCCCCATAAACGGCTCAATCTGCCCCAGCTTCGACGCGGCGGTTGCCGGACGTATGTCGGTTTCACCCACCCAGCCGGATGCCGTGCCGCCGAGATTCACCAGCTTCTTGTAGTTCGCACCGCCCACAGTGATGGTTGTCGCCTCCTGACGCATCACAACTTCATCTTTCAGCAGATCAAGGATGGTGCGGTCCAGTTCTTCCGGGACTGCATAACCACCATCTTCATCCACACCGACCTGCAACGCCTTGCGCTCAAGATCACGCAGGCCGTCTTCTTTACCTTTGCGCATGAAGTCGATGAAAGCGGTTTTATGCTCACCCGCTGCTTTACTCTGCGTACCGCCGCCAGGGCGTTTCACCTGTTTCAGCTCCTCTTCAAGGGCCGATTTCAGCTGATCCAGTTCGCTCAGCTTGCCGTTAAGCGTTTCAACTTCCCCGGCGAGCTTGCCCTTTTCCTGCTCGATAGCATCAAAACGCTTATCGTTTTTCTCTTTGAAATCGTTGAATTTCTGCTGAATTTCCTGCGCGACCTGCTCTACGTCTTTAATGTCTACTGACATGGTTCACTCCTGATTAAAAATGAATATTTTTCAATGCATCCAGTGCGGCATTCACGCCACCAGCATCACGCTGAGACAGTGCGCCATAGCCCCCGGCCATGAATGCTTTGGCCTGGGTGCGGGAAAGTCCGACATCGCGCAGGACTCTTTCAATACTCTTCTGTGACGGGGTTTCACCCCGCGCAAAAGCGCTTTTTACATCACTGATACGCGCCTCATCATTTGACGGGAACGTGACCGGGCTGACCTCCCAGAGGTCAATTTCCTTAAGAAGAAAAACCTCTTTGGTCCGGTCGTATTCCCAGTCTTTAAGCATGTAGCCAATAGAAAGGCCGGTTAAAGAACCGGCCTTCATATGTGCATGTGCGCGTTTGGCGAGAGGATCATCATCGATAAGAAGTCGCCCTTTTACATACAGGCCAACTTCGTCCTCTTTCATTTCCGTATAGATACCGATTGGCTCATCCATCTGGTGTTGCCAGAGCATGGCGGGCATCGAATTTTTTTCCTTCCACATCTGGAGGGAAGCGGCGAAAGCACCAGGTACAACGACATCGTCATAGCTGTCTTTAACGCCAAAAACTGAGCCATATCCCTCAAACTCTCCGCCATCACTGACAGATTTCAGTTTCAACGGGATATCCATCCGCTGTTTAGTCATCACCATTGCCCGGTTCCTCCTGTTTTGCTGATGAACCGCCATCAGATGGTTTCGTTGTCATGTTCATGGGGGTGAGATAAACATCACCGCCCTGTCGTGGGTTCAAATCTTCCAGCTCACGGCAATCATTCGGCGAGTAAATTCCCCAGTTAATACCGGTGGAATAGGCTTCAAAACGCGATTTCATGTCCCCGCGCAACAACGCACCGGCATTAAATTTGGCGTAAAAGGTTCCCTGTTTACTCTCTCTGACCAGACCGATGTTAATTCGCTGCTCAATTCGCGTGAGATAAGGGACGAGAGAATAATTAATAAAGCCAATACCGAGACTTTCGATATTGCTAAAGGTTGCTCTGTCCGTGTTCTGCACCAGGTGCATCGGGACGCGAAATAAACGACAGATTTCCTCAAGCTGAAACTTTCGCGTTTCAAGAAACTGACTGTCTTCGTTATCAAGCCCCATTGATTTCCAGTCGAGGCCCATTTCCAGAATCATCGGCCTGTGCGCGTTGCTTAACCCCAGATGCCGGTCCTCAAAATCCTTCTTCAGCCTGCCGTAAGCCGCATCTGTCAGTGTCTGATCCGTTCGCAATACCCCGGAAGTCACCGCACCATTGCTGAATAGCCGTGCTCCATGTTCTTCAGTCGCCAGCCCCAGTGAAATTGCCTCCCTCGCATAGGCTATGGGATTCAGCCCAACAAGACCGTCGAGCGTCAGTGTGCGGACATGCCAGATATCGTCCTGGCCCAACACATCTGTAGAGCCATCAGGAAAAGTCACCTGATAAACCGGTTGCCACTGGCTGTTTAATTTCGGTGCAACACATCCGGGGTCGATTGGAAGAAGCTCTACGACCTCACCGAGCGCTTTCACCTTGTATGCGTAGAAATTTCCACGCAGACAGAGGCAGACGATCACCAGCTCCCAGAATTCCTGTGGGGTCATGTAGTCATTGGGTTTCATCGAAAGCACTTTAGAGAGGCGCTCTGATGCTGCTTTTTGCTTGGCATTGCCGGTTATTTTGTAAAGGTTGCAGGGGAGCATACCAACCGACTCCGCCAGCACCCTGACACAGCCAAAAACAGCAGTCAGCCGCATGGCTTTCTGACTGCTTACCCGCTTGCCTGTATAGGTGTCATAAGACATCCCTACCGCCTCGGCCAGCTCTGCGGGTGTTGTGACCGGGGCGCTGCTTTTTCTGAACATGCCGGGGAAAAACATTAATCATCACCCCCACCAGACGTTTTTCGCGGTATTGAAAGGTATTGCGATACCGCCCATGACCAGAACAGACAAAGCGCGCCAGCAGTAATAAACCCTGCCGGTTCATATATCTGCCAGGCACCGAATGCGATCAGAGCAGCCCCCAGCAGTCCGATAACCGGAGCAAGGATAATCAGTACCATAGTTGCCTCTTATAATGATCGGACGCCGTAACTTTCCAGACGTTCAGACAGGCTTTCCTCTTGCTCCCCACCATTCACCAGCATTCGGCTCATTGCAGTGAAAAGCGCTGCCGGGCCGTCTATCTTCGCTTCAGGTGTGGATTTGTTGGGGAAGATATTGTCATTTTTGTCAGGTTTAACGGTGACATTCGACATCATCCAGTTCATCACCGGGTGATTGCTGTGATGGAAGCGCCCACCATAGACCAGGGATTCCACCTCTTTCATGGATTCAGAAAAGTTTCTGACTGTCTGTGGGACCTCAACAAGTGGCACCCCCTCTTCTGCCAGTGCCAGACTGAACTGTGTGGCACTCCACGGGTCAAATCCGGTCTCTCTCAGATTTTCGCCACCAATCCACTCCAGAAGGTCGCTTTTAATTTGAGCGTGATCGATAACATCACCATCGGTCAGTTCCAGCTTCCCAAGATCAGCCCACTTGCGATACATCTGCGCCATCTGCGCTGAACACTTCTCAAGTCGCCCTTCCGGAAGCCAGAATTTGAAGTCGGCGTGCGCATGGCCATCATTTGCCTGCCAGAGTTTCACAGCGGCACAGATATCAATCTTGTGGGCAAGGTCCACGCCCACCCACATCGGGTAGGTTTTTAGTTCATGCTGTGGCGCGATATATTCGCATTTCTCCCATTTGATCATGTCCATCCAGGCCGATTCGGCTGTAACCCAGATGTTCATGTGTTTGGTGAAGAAATTGACCCTGGCTGAAACCTGCTCTTTTGCTTTTTTCGCCAGGCGGCGCAGGTCATCCCAGCGCTTACAAATACCTAATCCGGGGTTGGCCTTTTGCCAAACTGTCTCATCAAAGGGGTCATCATCTTTATCGAGCGTGAATATGATGGCAAAGAAGGTATCATCCTTAACCGCACCCTCGACTTCGCTGTTATAACCACGGAGCACCTTTATGGCGTAATCACGTAGCTCGTAACAGATGCCCTCCTTGTTAAAGCCTGCCGTGGTGATCCCGAACAATAATGACTGAAGGCGTGCACCCGTCGCCGTTTCGAGAACATCCCACACGTCACGGGTTTTATGTGCGTGTAGTTCGTCAACGATGCCGCAGTGAATGTTCAGGCCGTCCAGATTGTTTGCATCAGAGGACAGAGGCTCAAACTTAGATGCGGTTTGCTCCTGATAAATAGCAAGTTTGTTGAATTCAAATAACCGGCCCAGCGTTGGTTTCGCCTGCTTGACCATGTTTTTTGCATCTTCAAACACGATCCTTGCCTGGTCACGGGTGGTGGCGGCAGAATAGACCTCCGCGCCCCCCTCGCTATCTGCACCAGTCATGTACAAACCAACGCCTGAAGATAGTGTTGATTTGGCGTTTTTACGTGCGACTTCGTTATAAGCTGTACGGAACCGGCGCACCATGACCGGGCGACCACTCCCGTCATTGCGGAGTACGACTTCACCTGTGCTTTCATCGACCAGCGGAATAACGAATCCGTAAATGTTGATCAGGATGAAAATATGCCAGTCCATCAGCTCGATGGGCTGGCCTGCCAGTGCACCTTTGACATGAGGAACGAATTTATAAAAATTCAGGATATGCTGGGCGCGGGGTTCACTAAAAAAAATGCCGCGTTCTTCACCATGCCTGAGATCGTCCAGAAATCGCTGGCAGGCCAACCGGACATACTCACAGGCAATAATATCCCCCGCTACAACGCGCTCGGCGTAGCGTATACCTTCGTTTACTTTTGCCATTAGTCCCTCGCACTCATAAATTCTGCCAGCGGATCAACCTCATCAGGGCTTTGCGCATTGACCTTTGATCGACTTGCTGGCGTCATGCCAAATTCTGAGAGCATCGCGCGGAGACGTTTCCAGGCGTCAGCCTTCATGATTGCCGCCGGATGAGCCTTTATCATGCGAATCTCACGTTCTTTTCCTTCATCTGGCCCTTCTTCACTGTAAACAGCGTAGGTGTAGCCCTCGCGACTCAATGTGTCGCAGTGATGGCGGTATTCAACATAAGATTCAACGAGCATTTCCAATGCACGGGCATCAAGCTGTGATATCACGCCGACAGCATCCAGTTCTTCAGCCATTCGCTTGAACCAGTACTTACCCTGCTTATCAAAATGCTTTGGTGTAGGGGGAACCCCTTTCACTGGTTTTGGTTCGCTTTTGTTAATCGGGCGCTTCGATGGGTTACCCCTCACCAAACGTAGATGGGTCGGGGTTTTCGGAGGTCCAGACATAATCGAAAACTCCTATTAATGCTTGGTGGGGATACCCCAAAAAAAAGTTCTCTAACCTGCGGCGGTGTGAATAAAGGCTAGGCGGCGGTCCTGAGCGCGAAAGGCTCCAGAGATTTGACCCGCCCCTCCCCACCTCAGATACAATTGAGAATCGATATCATTTGAGCCGTTCGCGTGACGTTTTGCCGTGATGACAGGGCCAGCACAGGCTTTCGAGGTTCGAATCATCATCGGTTCCCCCATGTGCTTTGGCTAAGATGTGATCGACGGTCTTCGCTTCAACAGCTCGGCCATTCCGCAGGCAGCTCTGACACAGGTGATTATCACGCTTCAGAATGCGTGCGCGTCTGATATCCCACTGACTCCCATAGCCACGCTCATGGCGGCTCTTGCCCTGCTGATGCTGTTGCCATCCTTCATTGCGATGTGCCACGCAATAGCCGGAGCGGTCGGTAGTTGTGCCACCACATCCGCGCTTTCGGCAGGCTCTGGGGATAAGTGCTGGCATGATCAAACCTCTGAACGTGACAAATCATCGGCAATGGTGAGAACGTCAGCCGATGATTCATTGTGTTTATGCTGAAAAGTGGACTCAGTGAATGCAGTTTTGAGCACAAAATAAAAAACCGCCCTAAGGCGGTCTGTTAAGAGCGTAGCGAGTTAATTAAAATCAAGTCCACCGGCAATTCTCTTCACTTTTTGTTCAAGTTCATTGCGAGCCGCTTTCTTCTTTGCTTCTTCAGCCTTCTCAGCATCAACAATCTCTCTTAGCTCCTGATTAGCAACCGCAACCGCATGCTTGATATGATACAAGACAGTTTTAAGGTCATTCTCGCCTTCTATCTCAGCATAAGCTACTACCCACTCGTTCTCATTAATTGTAGGTTGGTTAGTATAAAAACAATCAGCGCCTTCTTGCTGGCAAGCATCTCTAAAATGCTGTTTCCAGCGTTCTTCTACCTGTTTATCCAACTTAAAGTAAAAGTTTCCGTGGTGTTCGTCATATGTTGACTTAGCCAAATCAATATCAATAACTTTTGGGAATTGGACTGACATGAAAGCCTCCTTTTCAAAGTGGAGGCTATACATTAACGCCAGGAATAATCCGAGTGAAGAGAATAAACTTCACAGCATCGAAACGCTTCACAGCATAGCTAACCGTTATCTCTTGTCGGTGGATTCTTCTTAATGCACTGAATCAGTTTGCTATCAACTCATATGACCACACACAATGATCAAAAATAAATTGTACAAGATCAGATTTGTTGCATAGGTTTTTAGGTGTCAATAAGTTCCTTGAACGAATGGTGCTTTGCATCGCCTCTGAAGGTGTTACGGATTTTCACCTTCAGAGGCTATTTTTTGAACGACTAACAGATACACAGCTAAACTTACTATTCCCACAGCCCGGTATGCTTCATAAAGCAGCCACTCATTTGAGGCTTAAGATGGAACAGATAACACCGATGGAATCTCAGCTCTCCGTTTACTTAAAAAGTATGGATTCACAATTCGTAAGCGAGAAAGCTGTGTTAGTAGAGATTTATCAGGATTTATCATCTCGTAAGGCGGTTGTTGGCAACAAAGACATCATCCATTCCTTACTCGAAAAGCTTGAATCCGAAAACGATGTGATAAAGCTCGATGTTTATCGTCAAGCTCTTGAGATGGTCGTCCAACTTACCCCGGATGACACCATCAACTGAGTTCCTGTGTACTATAATTTATCCGTAAATATAAAACGGAATTTCGATCCCTTCCCTCAATTGGTTAGCCCCCTTCTGTCCAGGGGGCTTTTTTTACATCATCAGACGCACTCGCAAGAATGCGCCTTGTGATGAAAACTTATTAAACTCACCCACCGAATCAGCAACCGGCACCAAGGCCGATTTTTTCAGCCATTATCTCAAAAGCCATATCCAATGCTTTATGACTGAAACTACTTTGCGAGGTCAACAGTTGGAGTTGCTGAATCAGTTGCTCAGGTGTATCAACTTCCGCAAGCGGAACGTGTCTGACTGAGTCAAAAATATCGATAACGGCCAGTTTACCTGTGTCATCAATGTAAGCTGATTCATTACTTTTCATTTCAATTACCTCATGGCTGTAACCAAATGAGTGTAATTCACAACTCACTACGCCGCTTTGATAAAAGTTGCTACCGAAATATACAATCGATTCATATAATTAACTATGCTGCCACTTCTGATTCATTAACTGAGCCAGCTACGGATGTTGCTGTTGCTGCCGGAGCATCATTGCTAACCGCCTGCGCTGCCTTCAGACGCGTCTGCACTTCAGCCTCAATCGCGTCTGCTTTCGCCTGCGACTTAGCCTTGAAATAATCGCGAATTTTTACCCAGCCACCAGCGATGAGATACAGCGCGGAAACGATGGTCGAGAACCACAGCATGATAGTTTCATAAAAGGTCATTTGGCTTGTTCCTGTCTGGATTGTTCAATGGTACGGATGTCTGCTTTGTCCTGATTGCATTTCTCAATCACGGCCAGCAGTTGCTCGTTAAGCGTCAGGCTGTCGCTCCACGTCATCTGGTAAGGGATTTCAGGTATCACACAGTCAATCAGCAGGCTTGCCGGTATTTGTACGGGTGGCACCTGCATGTATTCGGTTCGCGTGGTTCCGCAACTGCTCAACAGCAGCGGCAGGCACAGGACGCTTAGCGCACTCATCAGCAGCAACGGCCTTTTGAATAACAACGATACGCTCCGCTGATTGCTGGTCTGTTTTCTGCTTTGCATCTGCATTCGCCTGGACAATGCTGTTGATGATAGAAACCGTCTTCAGAACGTTGGCTGTAACCATGCTGGACTGGTTCGCTGTTTTCTCGGCAGCATCGGCGCGAGCACTGTTGCTTTTGTACTGGTAACCCAGATATGCACCACCACCAACCAGGCTAAGGAGAATGATAAGCAGCAGCACAACAAGCGCCGCTTTAATCTCTGCCGTCATGGCCGCTTCCTCTGGTCTACGAGGCGACCTACAACCCCGCACACAGCAACAACCAGCGTTACCGTTCCCATGCATTCAGCCGGGATGTGTGATTTCAGGTCATCGGGGAGAGTCGCCCATGTTGCAGGGATAGCACCGGCAAGCGCCAGACAATGGATGGAAAACCAGCGCCAGCAGCGTTTCCAGTCATCGACCAGTTTCATAGGCCTACGCGCTCCTTTACCCATCCATACAGGAAGGTTTCATTGGCGGAACGCTGTTCGGCGAGTTCGAGATAACGAGCACCCTGGCTGCAATTCAGTGCTTTAAGCAACACTGATTCGCCTTCTTTCCCCCGGACCTTAAGGAATGCTGTTAAAGCAACAATGGTACGCGGGCCAATCTGACCGTCAGGAGTCAGGTCAGGGTAAAGTGTGCCGCCGCTGTTCATAGCCGTGAGCCACCGCTGTAGCCATTTCGCAGGGACTGATGGCCCCATATTTACGCCGGTATCGCATATTTCAGCAGCGATAACCGAAGACACCGCCGCAACCTGGTCAAAGCGTGGGCCAGTCCAGTAATCAGCAGTGAGAATAGCCAGCGCCGTTTCTCGCGGAAGCACCCGCATATCACCACTGTAGCCATGTGCTCTTGCTGTCGCTTCGGTTATTCCCCAGCGGGTGGGTCCGCCTTTATCAGCCGGGTTGCTCACGTAACCACCCTCTTTACCCAGGATTGCATCGAATATCTGGTCACGCGTCATAATTAATCCTTTGGATTGCCGCCGAAACGAATATTGAGAACGTTCAAAAGCAGTTTTCTGAATTGTTCCACGCCAACAAAACCAATCCCGCCGCCGATGGCAATCGAGAGGCTCTTGGGTAACGACAGATATTCCAGGCTGGATGCAACAGTGAGCGTCAGTGCGCCACACAGCAAACCTTCAAGCAGCACTTTTTTCCAGCCGCCGCCGCTGTAATAAATTCGTAAGCCTGCCATGACAAATGCAAGCAGCACTGCACCAACCGGCGTTTCACCGCGCCACCAGCTATTAAGTAGCTCGTAAACATCCGGCCATGAATGCGGGTCATTGTTCATCTTCATGGTCTCTCACCTCCGTAGTTACGGTCGGTGCTGTCTGTAGTCAGAAAATAAAAAAGCCAACTCTATGGCTGGCATCTGAAAAGGTGCGGGCGCTACCCCGCTGCTGTAGCGTGTTATTAAGACCCTGACGCACGTCGGCGATTAATTACCTGGCTCGTCAGCCGCAGGGATAATCTTTTTTAATTCAGGCGTTAGCCTTTTGCTCCTTCAAAGAGCTTAATAATGGAATCGCGGTCATCAATATTGGGGAGGAGCGCCCAAGCTACATAAAAATCATGTGGCTCAAATTCCTTACCTAACCACGTATAAATTCCAACGTCATAAACCTCGCCATTTTCCTCAAACGCTTTGATGTATCCAATGTGATAACCATCACAGGGATTTAATATCAGTACCTCACGATCACGCAGTTCGGCGGTAGGCAGTTCGCTTGCCGGACGGAAAGTTAATTGCTGTTCATTCGGCTTTGACATTCCTCGCCCCATAAAGCAAAAAACCCCGCCAGTTGGCGAGGTTTCGATGATAAGTAGTACTGCGTAGTAACGACTCTTATCACACTAACAACGATATTGCGGACCGCGTTAGCTTTTTTTCAATATTTTTTTCTGTCTCTACTTCTGCATCCATATCCAGCTTAACATCCAGCCAGGCCAGACATCCTTCTATAAAGCCCTCAGCCATCTGAATCTGGATTCTGATCAGCTTCTCATCGCGTTTAGCACGTTGTGCCAGCTTACGTTTTGGGACATTGTAAAAGTAATGCAGCAGAATAAGTTGATGTTCATCAGGTCGTTTAATTCTCAAGCGGGCTAAACATGATTCAATCATCAACCCATCATCATCACTGCAAGAAAGTGTCATTTTTGATGTTTGGGGAAGTAGTCCTTTGAAACCGGCAGCTATCGCTGAATAATCCACACCGCTATTTTCCGAGCGCGCCCAGCCTGCCCAACGTTCTAATACTCGTGACATGTCACGCATTATTATTTCTCCATACCGTTTTATTTTTTCGCTATCCCAATCACACCAACTGCAATCGAGTGATCAAGGAATCTGAACAGCAGTTCTATCTGGCTCCCGTATTTGTTTTCGAATGCCACCGGGTCGCGGTGGAGTTCGTCGTGATGCGCCCTGCAAAGCGGTATCACAAACAAATCATGTGCCTTGGTTCCCATCCCTCCCTGTCCGTATCCGATGATATGGTGCGGGTCATCTGCTGGCTTATTACAGCAGGCGCATGGCTGCGCTTTTACCCACCGCGTGTACTTCTCGTTTTCCAGTCGTCGGCGCTTTGGCCGCTTCATGAATGATTCCGGTGATTCCGGGTCGATAGCCAGGTTGATGACGGCTTTAACCACCTCCGCCGCTTCCTGTATCACTTCCCGTGCGGCCCGTTCCGGCTGTATGCGTGATTCCTTCAGTTCGCCTGTTGCCGGTTTCTCCGCTGGCATACGCAGCACACGGCGCGCTGGCGCTTCAGGTATCAGGTCCGTTACGTCATTGAGGCAGGCCCACCAGCACAGCTCAGGCAACGTCATCCGATGATCCGAACCTAACCCCATATGGACGCATGCCGACTCAATAATCCAGCGGGCCATGTTGCCGGTTGCGACCTCTTCGAGTTGCGCCGGCAAGCCATTCAAACGGGCAGAATTATCATCGTGATAGCACAGGCAAACCGTTCCCGATTCGGTCCGCAAGGTAGTGTAATGCGGATGATGATACGAATCCTTTTTCTGAAGCTGGCAGGCGTTAATTTTTTGCACCCACGCATCATGCGCTTCCCAGCCACCAGCAGCTCTGATCACCCGGCCATCTTGAAAGAACACAGCCAGTGATTTTTCGTCCAGTAATGGCTGGCTGCTGTCATTGATTAAGCCTGATGGCAGGTCTGCCATTTCTGATGTTGGGGTGCTGATCAGGACGCGGCCACGGAACAACGAATGCAAATCTTTGCCAGGTTTAAACAGCACAACCCCAATGCGCGGAACAAGCTCAGGTGTCAGCAATGCCCTCATGCGTCCACCGCCTGATATTCACTGATCGTCACCTCAGCTTTGCCGTCTTTGATGACTGGCCCCCACTCAATGATGATTCGCTTAATCTGGCTGTCGTCCAGCCATACACCGGCATGCGTCAGGCTGTCGAATAGCGCTTTCTGGTAGTTGTCCAGGTCGCGCCTTAATCGAGTTGGCGGGTACAGGATCACATTCACCTGCACATCAGTGGTGATCGGCTTGGGTCGGCGCTTTAACTGCTCCAGCACACTCGCGATCGCACTGGAACGGAAAGAGCGCCCGGAGGCGCTGATTAATACTCCCTTTGGCGTGTTACGCCAGTAGGTGTTTACTGTTGGAGGGAATGGCAGGGTTAATTTCATCCAGCCTCCTGTATCTTTTTGGCGCACACCTCGGCCATTTTCAGCGCTACTTCAGCACCGGCTTTCATGTAGATATCCTGGATGCTATTTGGCTTCCCCTGTTTCTGGAGCTGCTCTTTGCTTGTCATGCCACCCTCCCGGCGATCAGTTGAACACTGCTGTCACACTGGTTGCCCCAGCAATCCCAGCCCTCAGCGGCGGTACGCGCGAATAATTCAATGCGTGACACGTCACCATAAAGTTGCTCCAGGCGGTTACGCACTTCCCACGGCTTCGCGCTGTGTTCGCCCAGGCATGAATACACAACCTGCTTAACCGATGCGCTGGCGCGTGGCAGGCCAGTGCCGCGTGTGGCGATCAGAACGTCCTCGGTATTGCTGCGGGTGTGGTTGCCACCGTTCATGCGGGTTTCAGCGTTGAGCATGTCCAGCAGGTCGTTAAAGTCGTGAATTGAATGTTCTTCCAGGGCGCGGTTAAAGCGCTTCTCTGCCAGTTGATTCAACTTCACCCATGTGAAGCCCTTCATGGTGCGGACGCGATATCCCCATGATTCAGCCAGCTCTCGCGCTTCCTGGTTGTGGGTGCCGGTGTACCACATAGCCAAGACTGAGTTTTCAGCACCCAGCGCCCACACGGGCAGGCGCTTAAGGTCAGCCATAGACATGGTCTGATAGTGATCGGTAGCAGCACCATTGCTGATGTTGTTGTTATAGGGCCATGGAGGATCGGCGTAGACGAGTTGGTAAGTCATTTCATGGCCCCCGCTATTGAAAGAGCAATGAGAGATGCGCCAGCCAAAATCGAACCGGAAACCATCTCAGCCTGTTGGCTGGCCCCCAAGCCAAAAGCAAACAGGGAGCTACCCAAAAGCCACGCTAAATACGCAAGGTATTTCATTAGGCTTCCTCCCCGTTATGCTCAGTGGCATCGCGGTATTCGTTGAGGATGGACCGGATTTCAGCAGTATATTTATCATCGTGATACAGCACTGCTTCACCATCAACTACACCCATGTAGCGGGCATCACACAGCAGCTCAACAAGGCGGCGTGCTTTGGTTGCGCTGAACTGGGGCATGGCGGCGGAACGGGTCAGTTTCTTCTTGCCGCTGGCTTTGGCTTTCTCCAGTTGGGTTTTGGCTACCGTCTCGGCTTTGGCTCCATGCTCCCGCACCATTGCTACAGCGGTCGTCGCGGCAACTTCGCCGGTTTTAACCATCGCAAGCAGGCCATCGCCCACGGTCAGGAGCTGGAGGTGATGATCAACATCAGCGGGTGAGCGCTTCACCTTCCTGGCGATTTCCGCCGGTTCCAAGCCCTGATTGATCATGCGCTGATACCCGGCGGCACGTTCCAGCGGTTCCAATGCCTGGCCCTGGCTGCTTGTGATCATGAAAGCGATACGGTCCGCTTCATTGCCTACGAAGTCTTTGCACTCCAGACGGATTTCATGGCCTGCTGCCTGTGCCAGCTTCGCGCCATGCCAGCGGTGATGGCCGTCGATAATCTTAACGCCCTGCTCTGTCACCTGAACGGCCAGCGGCGGAACATGCTCACCTGCAATAAACGCATCACGGAATTCTTCAACGTGCGTCTGGTTAATCTCGCGAACGTTGTAACCCGGCTCGATGTAGAGCTCGTCCACGCCCAGCAGGTAAGTTTTGCGGACAGTGATGTTTGTTTCGGTGTCGTCTTTGTTTTTATAAACCTGGAGTAAGTTACTCATTGGTTTGTCAGCTCCCATGCCAGTGCGAAAATCAGAACGGTTATCATCAGGACCGCAGGACGTGCTCCACGGTAGAAATCTTCATTGCGCCGCCAGTGGCGCTGTATGGCTGCTTTCATCGGAAGTTACCCCTGCGACAGAACGGATCAGGCCCGGGCCTTGGGTCTTTCTCTCTGGCTTTCTCGACACACATGATTGCCCTGATTCGTGCCTTCTCCCGCAGTCCTGGCTTCAGTGTGGCCTCTTGCGCCTGATGCCAGACATGGGCGGCTGGGTTCCACAAATTCCGCTCCTGAAGGCGATATGCCTCGTCACAAAGCGCAATGTATTTCTCATCACCCTCGCCTGCTGGTTCTGCGGTGTAGTAGCGAGCTTCGGCATCACTCCAGATATCACCAACAGCAACCATCACTGGCAGAGATGCGCCAACAGTGCTGCGGGTGCGTCCGATTGCATTGGCAATCTGCGCAGGAGTCTGGCCGGGAAAGGCCATCAGGTGAGTCAGAATCAACGTTTCTGTGTTCATCATGCCCCCCGCCAGCCATCTGGAATGGTGTAATCAACATTCGCCGTTTGGTTAACATCACGCTGCCATTTCCCATTCACGCATGGCGGTCTGCCTGACTTGTCCCACTTCGTTGCCGACTGGAGATAGCCAGCAAAGTTTTTCGGGATGAACAGCGTTGCCGGGCGTAGGTACTGCTCCTGCTCAGTGTTTCGCCAGTGCTCATTCTTGTAATCAACAACCAGCTTCAGCTCATCGGGTTCGTAGCCCTCGGCAAGTCGAGCGCGGATATTTTCCAGTGATGAACGACTGACCTGGAATTTTGAGCCAGTGATTTGGTTCAGGTGGGTTAAAACCTGTTTAGCAAGGTCGGTAATCACAACATCCCGGTCGGGTTGCGAGGCAACCTGACAAGAGGTGTTTTTATCTGATGGATCAGTAGTTGAATTTACTGACGGATCGTCGCCAGATTCTGGCGGGTGAAAACCGGTGTTTTTGTCGGATTCTGGTGCACCGGATTTTGATGCGTCAGAAACTGATGCACCAGATTTTGACGCGTCAGATTTTGATGTGTCAGATTCTGATGCGTCAGATTCTGACAGGTGAAGCGCAGCAGCCTCACGCAGCTTCTTCACGTTCAACTGGTACATGTTGGAATTGTTGCGGTTGCCCTTGCGTCGCGGCGTAGTAGTCAACCAGCCTTCGCTTTCCAGCTTTCTCAGTGAGGTACGGACAGTGCTCGGGCCTGCGCCGATTTGACGGGCAATAGTGGCGATAGAAGGCCAGCAAAGCCCCTCATCGCTGGAGAAGTCAGCCAGGCGCGCCATGATGGCTACACTGGTGATCTTCATTCCCGCTGCGGCGCATCCGTCCCAGACGTATGCAGATAATTTAACGCTCATCCCTGACCCCTATTTCCCTGAAATAACGCTGGAACTGGTCAAGAGGGCTGAAGCACTCGCCATGTTCGTAGTTTTCGCGAAGGTAGATAACCCGGTTTGATTCAGGCTCCCAGCGGATGACTTTGACGGGAACACCGCGCTTGTCGGTAAATCGTCGGTCGAGGATTCGCAATGCTCTGTCTCCGGCTTACGATAAAAATCATTCCACTCGGTCTGAACTACCATCAGGCTCACTTCCTGGTAGTTGCCGGGTCCACCAGCAGCGGGTAATCTCTGTTCAAACACCAGCGCACCAGCTACCAAACGGCAGCGAAATTGCACTGATGGCTTATTTCTGCGTAAAATGTTCATGCGATTAACTCTCCATACCAGTTGATTTACTCGCAAACCGACGCCTGGGGCTGCAACCTCGGGCGTCAACCTTTCTGACGCTGTCAAAACTTTCATCACGCCTCCGGCGACTCAAAATGCATTCCCGCCATATCTGCTTTGCGATTGCTCGCTACAAACATATCCACCGAATGATCCGAGACACCCACGCCATAGAGCGCAAGAAAGCCCATAAAGCCGTGAATCTGATGACGGATTTTTTTGTTAAAAAGCTCGGAAAGGGTTTTGCGTTCGTGGTTGTCAATTACACCATCTGACACGGCTGCAAGTTTGGCGGTCGCAAGCTCACCAGCGGCTGCACTGGTTTTCAGTTCGATGTCAAAGAGATCAACCTTGTCCACGTTCTGCACTGCTGAGATGTCCACCAGCGTCAGGCCACGCCGTGCGGCAAAGTATTCAGCCAGGTGGTTAGTGCCGGACAGGTCTTCCATCTTCATCAGCTCATCAACCGTGAAAAAACGGCTCTGGCACTTGCGGTAAAGGTGGTTGTGAAACTGATCAATGGTCATGCCTAAGTCATAAGCCATGCCCAAACGACCAGCGGGGTGAGCTTTGCTCATCAGGCGGATTGCTGTTTTAAGTGTGTCTACCATTTCGGTTTTCCTTTGGTAGTTACTGGGTTTGTTAGAGTTGTTTAACATCAGCCACACCATCAGATGGGCTTGGATACAAATCGGGCCTAAGTTCATGAGGTGTCACACCAGTGATCTGGAAGATGCTGATGACACGCTCAGCAGGTACTACCCCTGATGAGCGGCTCTGCCAGTAACTTACAGTCATTGGAGATACACCAAGTTTCAGAGCCAAAGCGCGCGCGGAACCAGCCGCTTTAATCGCTTTGTTCAAAGCTTTCATTGTTCATCTCCGGTTTATATTTGACAGGGACATTAAACAATAAGTTTATACTGTAGTCAACTATGTGTTTATTCCATTGTGTAAACATAACGTTTACAATCGAGTTATGAATATGAACAGTGCGATACCACTTATGAGTAAGGCGACGACAAGGCTGGATGAGCTGCTGAAAGCTGCAAATTTGAGTAAAGCGGACCTTGCTAGGATTGCGGGGGTTTCACCTCAAGCGGTTAATAACTGGTTTAAGCGCGGAGAAATTGGTAAAGATTCGGCCATCAAAATTTCGGCGGCTACTGGTTTGGATTTATCCTGGGTTCTTGGTGAGAGTGATCAGATGTATTCAACACCACACCAGAAACCTGCAAGCGAGGTTGAAGTAGTTGGCAACATCATGAATGGGGTTATCCCCGTTAAAGGTGATGCTGTTCTGGGCATGGATGGGCTTATTGATATGATGGAGTTTCACGCCGGTTGGCTTAGAATTTATAGCGATGACCGTGAAGCTTATGGTGTAAGGGTTCGAGGGGATAGCATGTGGCCCCGCATCCAATCAGGCGAGTTTGTGGTAATAGAACCAAATACAAAGGTTCACCCTGGTGATGAAGTCTTTATTAGAACTTCTGATGGTCATAACATGATAAAGATTCTCAATTATAATCGCGCTGGTGATTACCAATTCACTAGCATAAACAACGATCATAAGCCTTTCACCTTACCAGTTAACCAAGTAGACAAAATCCACTTTGTCTCGGGAATTATCAAAGCAACGCGCTTTATTTCAGCCGATGACGTTGGCAAAGAATAATCCCGTCTCAATGAATAAACCGGCCTAGTGCCGGTTTTTTTATGCCTGAAGTCTGTTCATCACCCCTCCGAAGTAAACAAAATATTTATCAACACATAGTTGACTCACTTATAAACATATAGTTTAATCAACCCATCAAGCGATTTCTAAGGAACATCAGATGAAGATGGTTAAGAACATGGCGAACTACAGGTTAGCCACCTTGCTCAACTTCCTGAGACTGTTCCCCGAGGCTGAGCTGATTTGTGATGGTGATCTGTGTGTAGTGACGGTGGAGTGTTAGGCGCTTTGAGCAAGTAGTTGTTTGGCGGTTTCTCTGGTGATTGCTCTGGTTTAACCGCCCCTTTTTTCACAACGACAAGGGCATTTGCAATACGGGTGTTTTCGAACGCTTTAGAGATGTGGAGTAAGTGCCCTTGATTTTTGTGGTAATTGAGTTCGTTTATTAATCAAAGAGGAATTTTCATGAAATTAAAGGCCCTGTTTCTCCTCGGTTTGCTGTCATTTGGTAGCCAAGCTGAAACGTTTAATGTCAGTGCTATCAGCAACTGCATTTATCCACCGTTAAGTAACACTCAGGTTCAGAAGGGAACGCCTATTCTCTTTAACTTAAGTCAGGGTACTTACACTTTTACCCTGTCTTCCAACACCATGTATTGCCAGGGCGGTACCGGTTGCCCGATTGATCGTGTGTTTTTACAGGGTGGCATGGGTAATGCTCGTTGGGGCGCAACAGTGAGCAGCTCCCCGACAACAATTACCGTACCACCTACCACTGCGGCATTTATGGCGTTTGTAAGTGATGACTCCTGTAGCAATAACGCGGGTAGCGCCACTATTCAGGCGACAAAAATCAATTAAGCAGCAATTTCGGTTTTTGAATTAACTCGCCGTAAGGCGAGTTATTCAACAAAGGTAAGTCGCCGTGCAATATTGCGGCACACAACAGGCAAGAGCATTGGCCGATGGCGGGTATAGCGCCGGAAGCACCCTGACAGTGCTCTTACCGTTGTGGTGAATGCGGCTAAGCGCTCGCGGTAAAACTGACAATCACCTTAGTATCCGGTGCGTCCATACTATCAGTCACCGCCCTGTGTTTTGTCAGCTTACACAGGGCACCGGGAGGCACCCGGCACCACACATCCTTTCAGGTATGGAGTAACGGCGGTGAGTGTTGCAGTGCTCACCAGCCAATTTGAATGAATCCCTTTTTGCTTTATTGCCAATACCGGCAAGGGATTCGTGCAAACCAAAAACGGTATGGAGATTTATATGCAAGAGCCATCAAGCGACATCACCGTTGGTGACGTCACCCTGGAATATAACCACCAGCTACGCGGCTGGAATTGTGGTGGTCGGGTAATCAAAAACCCACTGACCGTACAGCGCATTGCCGAACGCCTTCACACCCGCAATACCAACCTTGAGGGCCAGCAGGATGAACAACGCTAAATCTAATAGAGAGCTGGTGAAGGTCGGTCATGAGTTCGCCAAGTCACTGAGCGTTGAAACACTGGTCAGCGACATAAATCAAACGTTCAGAGACCTGTCTACCCGTCTCGACGTGGCTAACACTCGCGCTAACGTCATGGCCGGTGAAGTCCTGCGTCTTAATGCTCTGATTCCCGGCGTGATCAAAGCGCTCCAGTCTGCCGGTGATCATGACAGCCTCATCGCTGACCTTAATGAAGCGATGATCACCCCTACTTCCGACCAGTGGATTAAAGAGCTGCACGCTCAGGCGGTCGGGCAAACACGTCAATATGTCCAGCACCTGGCAGACCACAAGCGGGCAGGCGTATCGGACTGCCTCAATCTCATCTCTCAACTGGAGATGGACCTGTTACGCGATAAGCAAGCAAATATCGGGAGTGCAGCATGAGCGACGTTCAACGTTATGCGGTTATCACGTTAAGCGGCCTGGGTAGTGTCAAATCTGTGCCCTCTGCAAACGGTCATTTTGTGATGTTTGAAGATTACGCCGCCCTGCAACAAAAGCTGGATGCTTCAGTTGTCTGGCGCTCCGGTACGCCTGCTGTCACTGAAGGCAGTAGCGAACGATTTTGGGTAACTCATCGGCTTAAAGATGGATCATTGCATGTTGCTGATCTCTTCTACTTCAACTGCCCTGCACCCGATGATGAAGACGCATTCTGTGAAGCTGAAATGACTTCACCAGATGGCGATCCGTACTGGCCTGAAGGCTGGCATGACCTCTGCTCTCACCCTGACTTTGATTACTTCTACCAAAAGTCTGATCTTGACGTGTTGGCATATGCAGAATTTATCAAGCCAGAGCCAGCTAAGGATGGTGAGTGATGGCTATTCGTGAACCTATGCTCCGTGTTGAAAACGACAGCGACAAAATGAACCTGCCTGAAGGTAAAACTTGCAGCGACTGTGTTCATTACCGCCGTTGCACAATGATGTTTGGACATACCCCGGCTGATGAGGTGTGTGATTGGGCACCATCACGATTCCGGTTGGCTGAGCCAGTTAATCAGGAGGGCAGCCATGCGTGAACGCGGAATGATTTTCAACGCCGACATGGTTCGGGCAGTTCTGAACGGCAGCAAGACGCAGACGCGCCGGATAATGAAGGTGCAGCCTGAATCAAACCAGTTTGGGCTGTCACGCGTCAGGGCTTCAACTAAACGCAGTGATATCGGCAAATACTACTGGTCTGAATCGAATGCCACCGGTCATCACATCCGCTCAGAGATGTTTTCTTGCCCGTTCGGTGCAGTAGGTGATCGCCTGTGGGTGCGTGAGACGTGGTGGCAGGCTGGGTATGGTTATGCGCGCTACCCCGATGATGATGAATATGCATGGACCGGTTCAAGACGCATTCTCTTTGCAGCTGATGGAAATCCTCCGAACGAGCCTAATCCCGATTATCCGAAAGGATTGGGTGGAGGTAAGTTCTCAGCGGCTAGCCCAAATCGTTTGTGGCGTAAGCGGCCATCACTCCACATGCCGCGCTGGGCTTCCCGCATAACGCTGGAGATTACCGGCGTTCGTGTGGAGAGGTTACAGAGCATGAGTGGTGAAGATGCACGGAGCGAAGGCTTTGCTTATGAAGACAGCCATTTGCTCGGTGATATTGATGAGTTTTCCAGGGTATGGACGTCTATCTACGGAGAGGAAAGCTGGCAGGCTAACCCGTGGGTGTGGGTCATTGAGTTTAAGCGCGTGGAGGGTGGAAGCCATGATTAAAGGGGATTTAATCAGTTGCCAGCGGTACATCAACAAGGCAAAGGTTTTAGACAAAGCCTCCCGGTTTAAGCGCTTCATTGTGGCTGTATATCCAATTGTGTTGCGCGGTAAGCAATACACCGTCTTGATGGACGGGCATCACAACTATGCTGCTGCGAAACTCGTTGGGGCTAAACCCGATTACCGGCCTGTAGGCAAGAAAGTATTGCGGATTCTTAATGCGATGCCGGAGAAAGAGCGGGAAGCCCACTTCATCAACAACATCACGGACAGCCATTACTATTTTGTTGAAACCGGGGAAGTGGTCGAGGATTTAGTGTTACCGGATACCTCTCATCCCCTTGCGGTACATGTAAATAATCAGTGGGTGCTCGGTCATGGCTAAGTCACCCGCAGAACGCAAAAAGGAACAGCGCGCACGTCAGGCCGCTGCCGGTGGTAAGAAACTTGAGCTTGTGCTCGATAATCAGGAACTCGAAATGCTGGCGCATAATTGCGCTGGTCGTCGCCCCGGGCGTGAACCATATGAGCTGAATGAGTACATCACCATGCTTATTCGTATCGACAACGCCCAGCTTAAACGCCAGGTGGCGGAACTGAATAAACGTAACTGTGGCCGCTGTGGTGATCAGTTGCCGGTAATGGAATGTGTTTGTGATGTTGAAGAGGCGTGCTGGGTCAATCGTGGCTGGCATGAGCTGAAATTAAAAATAGTGTCGTGACATGTCACGGTGATTAAATCCCTGTTGCAGCAGGTCAGGTATGGAGAATCGTTATGGCTCAACTTATACCAATAGGTGAGTGGGCGAATGGTCCGAATGGATTTAAATATCCCCCTAATTCGGTAACATTAAGTGTTTATGCAAAAACGGGCCAGATATACCCCCAACCAATCAAACAAGGAAGGCGTTGGGTGGTTGATGAAAATGCAAAGTTTATAGGAGTTCAGGCTAAGCCTGACATCCCAACTAATGTGTCGCGTCCTGCTCGGGCGCTATTGGAGAAAGTCATAAATGGCAGCCAGACCCAGACGTCATAACGTTACGATCCCAAACCTTTACTGTAAATTGGATAAACGTACCAGTAAGGTATATTGGCAATACCGTCACCCTGTTACTAATCAGTTTATCGGATTCGGAACCGATGAAGATGCAGCAAAGGAAGCGGCAATTGAAGCAAACAGAATTATATCCCAACAGCAAACAAAGCAAATAACAATCCTCGTAGATATGGCTTTAAAAAAAGAAGCAAAACTTACTACAGGGATGCGGTTATTTTCATGGATTGAGATATATGAAAAAATTTGCAATGAAAGAATTGAATCAGGCGAAATAGCAAAATCCACAGGCAAGGCTTTAGTTAAAAGCGCTAAGATTCTCGAAAAACGATTACCTAATGTAAGACTTAGAAACATTGACACGAAGGCTCTGGCTTCAATAATCGACGAATATAAAAGCGAAGGAAAAAATCGCATGGCGCAATTTCTTCGCGCTAATTGGATTGACATGTTTAAAGAAGCACAACACTCAGGTGAAGTTGATCAAGGCTACAATCCAGCTCTCGCAACAAGGAAAGTACACGCAAAAGTTAAACGAGCCAGATTGTCTTTTGATGAATGGCAGAAGATTTATGAAGCAGCAAAGAATACGCTAGCTCCAGCTGCCTCAAATTCAATGTTGCTGGCTTTAATAACAGGACAGAGACGAACAGACATAGCAAAAATGAAGTTCAGTGATGTATGGGATGACCATCTTCATATTGAGCAGTCAAAGACAGGAGCAAAAATAGCCCTGCCATTATCGTTACGTTGCAACGCGCTTGGCATGTCACTTGGGGAAGCCATAGCGATTTGCCGGGATAGGGTTTTAAGCCCTTACATGATTCATCATGTCCGCAATAATAGAGGTAAAAAGCCAGGTGACCCAATATGGGAGGATTCTCTTTCACGCTACTTTTCAGAGGCCAGAATTTCTGCTGGTGTGAATCCGGACAAAGACCAAACGCCGCCATCATTTCATGAGCAACGGTCTTTGTCTGAACGGCTTTATCGAGCACAGGGAATAAACACCCAGCTACTACTTGGACATAAATCCATCGCAATGACGGATAAGTACAACGATGATCGTGGTGCTGATTGGAAAAAGCTCGCGCTTTAGCAGATTATCCCTGCCAGTTAGTCAGATTTCAAAAATCATTTTGGGGAATTTTTTTGGGGATGTTTTGGAGGGGAATTTAAATCAAGTGAATTCATGGTGTTACTTTTGATACACATGTCCGCGTTACACCTGTCACAGTGTGACACCATGCCATTTAACACCATCCAGCCAACATATTGATTTAAAATAAAATAATTCCCCGTTCGTGTTGGCACAGTTCTCGCTATAGCCACGCTGAGCTTCTGCACCGGCCACCTGTGTGGCAATGGACAGAAATAATGCCAGCCTCAAGGAGAACAATATGAAAGCGGCACGTTGGTATAAAGCACGCGATATTCGCGTCGATGATATTGAAGAACCCCAGGTCACTGCCGGTAAAGTTAAAATCAAAGTCGCATGGACCGGCATTTGCGGTAGCGATTTGCATGAATACATCGCGGGTCCGATCTTTGTCCCGGTGGAAAAGCCGCACAAAATCAGCCACGACATCGCCCCTATCGTCCTCGGCCATGAGTTCTCCGGCCAGGTGGTAGAAGTGGGTGCCGGTGTCACCAAAGTGAAAGCGGGCGACCGCGTGGTGGTCGAACCGATTCTCTCCTGTGGTGAGTGCCCGGCCTGCCGCGAAGGCAAATATAACCTGTGCGGCGATCTCGGTTTCCACGGCCTGTCTGGCGGCGGCGGCGGTTTTGCCAGCTACACCACCGTAGCAGAACATATGGTTCATCGGATGCCGGATGCCCTCTCTTACGAGCAAGGCGCGCTGGTGGAACCGGCAGCGGTCGCACTGCATGCCGTTCGTATGAGTAAGCTGAAAGCAGGTGATAAAGCTGCGGTGTTTGGTGCAGGCCCGATTGGCTTGCTGGTGATCGAAGCACTGCGTGCCGCCGGTGCTGCCGAAATCTATGTGGTAGAACTGTCACCCCAACGCGCCGAGAAAGCGCGTGAACTGGGTGCCAAAGTCGTGATCGACCCCAGCAAAGAAGATGCCGTGGCGAAAATTCGCGAACTCAGCAACGGCGGTGTCGATGTGGCTTATGAAGTCACCGGCGTACCGGTTGTGCTGAAGCAGTGCATCGACAGTACCACCTATGAAGGCGAAACCGTCATCGTCTCCATCTGGGAAGGTGAAGCCTCCTTCCATCCCAACAAAGTGGTACTGAGCGAACGCAGCGTTAAGGGCATCATTGCCTATCGCCATATCTTCCCGGCAGTGATGGAACTGATGGCGCAGGGCTACTTCCAGGCTGACAAACTGGTGACGAAACGTATTGAACTGGCTGATCTGGTTGAACAGGGCTTTGAAGCGCTGGTGAAAGAGAAACAGCAGGTCAAAATTCTGGTACGTCCGCCACAGTGATCACGCACGGGCCAGCCAGGCTGGCCCGTCTCTACTGCCGCTCGGGCAGTTGAATCCCTAACCGTTGCAGGCGACGATACAGCGTCATGCGACTGATGCCGAGCTGGCGCGCCGTTTCACTCATATTCCAGCGAGCGGCGCGCAACTGACGCAGTAACGCGTCTTGCTCATCATTGACGGCAACGGGTTGAGCCGGTGCCGTGACGCGCAAGGTATCGGGCAGGTCGTCCATCGCAATGATGCCGCTTTCACACATCGCCAACGCATACTGTAACGCATGGTGCAGCTCGCGCAGGTTCCCCGGCCAGCGATAACTCAGCAGCGCGTGACGCGCCGGTGGACTGAGTTGCGCCTGTCCCGCCAGCATCTGATCAATCAGCCAGTTGATGTCCTGACGCTCGCGCAGCGGCGGCAGTTGGATGCAGGCCCCTTGCAGACGATAGAGCAAATCTTCGCGGAATAATCCGGCAGCGACACGCTGCGTCAGCGGATGATGTGATGCTGACAACACCCGGATATCGACCTTTTGCGGCTGGCGCGCTCCAATCGGCAACACTTCCTGCTCTGCCAGTACGCGCAGCAGGCGTGTCTGCATCTCCAGCGGCATATCGCCGATTTCATCAAGAAACAACGTACCGCCCTCGGCGGCCTGGATCAGCCCCGGTCGTGCTTTGCTGCCTGCCCCGGAAAAGCTGCCTGGCAGATGCCCAAACAATTCACTCTCCAGCAGACTGGCCGGAATGGCTGCACAGTTCACCGCAATAAAAGGGCCTTTCCGCCGCTGACTGGCCTGATGGAAGGCGCGCGCAAAATACTCTTTGCCGCTACCGGTTTCGCCCTGTACCAACAGATGCAGCGAGGTGTCGAGCAGACGCCCGGCACGTCGTAGTTGCTGATCGAGTTGCGGATCCCCACCGCTTAGCGCGGCCAGCTTTGGTGACAACGTCACGCCTGCTGTGGAGGCCGGGCGTGCCGGGTGGACTGTTTGCGCATAAAAACGCTGCTGCCCACTGATATCTTCCAACTGCGGGGTAGAGAGCAGCTGTTCCAGCGGACCAGGAAACAGTGCGGAGAGCGGCAGACCAAGCGGCTGCGGATGTGCGCTCAGCCAGTGCCGTGCCGCCGGATTCAATCCAGTCAGCCGACCATTGGCGTCAAACGCCAGCAAAAACTCCGGTTCGATATCATGCCAGCCGGGATGACGGCTGAGCTTCAACACCCAGTCATGGCGATGGCGATGTAACAGCCAGGCATTTTCAATCTTCTGTGCCTGCTGCTGCGCCAGTTGCAACACCAAATGCTGACTGCTACGCGGCTGGGGTGACGTCAACGCCGAAATATCCAACACCGCCTGCAGGTCGCCCTGCGAATCAAATAACGGCACGGCACTGCACGTCAGGGGAATGTGGGTGGCATCAAAATGATCGGTTTGGTGGATGGTGATGGCCTGCCTGGTGGCCAGCGCCGTTCCCACCGCGCAAGTGCCGGAAAGCGCTTCTGACCATTGTGCGCCGAGGAACAATCCGGCGCGCCGCAGGCTGATTTCCGCGTTCGCGTTACCGAGATAGTCAACCGCCACGCCCTGCGCATCCGCCAGCAGCAAAATGTAACCAGCCGGGGCAATCTGCTGATAAAGCTTTTCGAGGCCAGGTTGCGCGACAACCCGTAGCGCTTCCAACTGTTGGCAGTGCTCGCGCAACTGGCGTGCAGGCAAGATACGTGCCTCCTGCAACCGACTGGGATCGAGGCCGTGATGATTGACACAACGTAACCAGGATGCCTGTACGGCATCACTTCCCTGCGGATTCAGCACCTGCGTGGCTGCCGCCTGCTCGACGCTGGCAACCACATTGGCGATATGTTCGCGCTGGCTCAGATTCACAGCCCTTCTCCTGCGTTACACCCCGGTTAAGTGGAGCCACAGCATAGCGAATTAACACCTAATTAACAGATCTGGCATAGAAAAATGTCGCGTTCAACGATATAACCCTAAATCGGGACTTAATCAGCCACAGAGGAAATTATGGCGCTTTCACACGAACTGATGTTGATCTACACCACCTATTTTGTTGCCACCGCCAGTCCGGGTCCGAGCAACATGGCGATTATGGGTACGGCGATGAAACAGGGGCGGGGTGCGGCCCTGGCATTGGCGGGCGGCGTGATCGGTGGTTCACTGCTATGGGCGCTGCTGGCGGCCTGTGGTGTACTCACGGTACTCGCGACCTTTGCACAGTTGCTGCTGGTGCTAAAGATTGGTGGTGGGCTTTATCTGCTGTGGCTGGCCAGTAAAGCCGGGCGATCCGCGTGGCGTAAACCGGATACCATGGCGTTGACGCTGCGCAGCGAAGTACGCGCACCCTATGGTCGCATGTTTCGTCAGGGTTTGTTGATGCATGTCGGTAATCCCAAAGCCATTCTGACCTGGGTGGCGATCATGTCGGTGGCATTAAAACCGGAAGCGGCGGCAGCCACGTTGCCGATCATCATTGCAGGCTGCGCCGGGATTTGTGTGCTGGTGTTTTGCGGCTATGCGCTGCTGTTTTCCACTGCACCGATGGCGACGTTCTACCGTAAAATCCGTCGCGGTCTCGACGCCTTGTTGGCTTGCTGCTTTGCGCTTGCCGGGCTGAAACTGGTGTTCAGCCGCAATTAACGGATGATCACGGCGCGATCACTCGCGCCGCTAAGGTTATCAGGAATTGCCTGGCTTGTTATCTGCCACTTCGCTAAACGCCGGTTTCTGTTTGGTCACCGAGTACACCACGTTTTTCGGGCCTTTCGGATCGGTGGTCACATCGACCGACTGAATGGTTACACGCCCAAATCCAAACAGCGTCTGCACATAGCCACCGACTTTATGCTTACCCGCAGACACGTGGATCTGTTTATCTTCGCCTTTTGTCAGCAGACCGGCATCCTGACCATCTACCGTCACATAAATCGCAGAGCCGTCATCGGTACGCGTCACTTCATGGGTAACGTTGATGACCGTCGGGCCTTGCTCGAACGGCGATGCGATGTCGTTGTTGGAGATAGGAGCCTGAGTTGCAGCCGTGTCGTTGGTGGCGTGGCGCGCGCAACCTGTCAGTAATGTTGCAGCCATCAGGCTGGCCAGTGTGAAACGCGAAAGCATGGTGACGAAAAACCTATTCTGAATGAGAAGGATTCATTTTAGCGTGTGACGCGGAGTGATGACAGTCACACAATTCCAGTATTTTCCGAATTCAGACAGGATCCCAACGCTTCAGCGCACGCAATGCCAAAAGGCGGCGGTTTTCCCGCCGCCTGAGAGACCCAGAACCCGGGTCAACGCATTACCAGCTATAACTTACGGAAGCCACAATCGAACGGCCACTGCCATAAAAACAGGCGGAGGTATTGCTGCACGAGGAGACATAATGCTTATCCGCCACGTTGTTGACGTTCAGCTGTAGGGTGGTGCCACGCAGCGTCGTCACCGCTGCGCCCAGCTCATACTTCGCCATCACGTCATACAAGGTGTAATGCGGCACTTTGAAGCCCCCTTCTGAGTCACCCCAGGTGGTGCCCGTATAGCGCACGCCACTGCCCAGGGTCAGGCCATGCAAGGCTCCGTCCAGGAAGCTGTAGCTGCCCCAGGCCGACGCCGCATGGCGCGGAATGCTGGCCGGGGATTTCCCTACCTGTGCGGCGGTGTTGCTCGCTTTCGTCACCACGTCGGTATAGGTGTATGCGGCAATCAGTTTAATTTCCGGGGTAATCTGTGCATGGGCTTCGGTCTCAATCCCTTTCGAACGCACCTTGCCGATCTCTTCGTAATAACCGATTTCGCTGTTATAGGAGGAGATGTTCTTCTGGGTAATATCGAATGCCGACACGGTGAACACCGCATCCAGCCCGACAGGCTGATACTTCACGCCAACTTCGGTCTGTTCACCGGTGGTCGGTTTAAACGCATCCGTGCCAGGCGCGCCCGTGTTGAGGTTCGGCTCAAATGAGGTGCTGTAGCTGATATAAGGCGAGATACCGTTGTCAAAGGCATAAAGCAGCCCCGCCCGACCGGTAAACTTGCTGTCATTTTGCTGGGTATCCGTGCCTTCGATTCGATCCTGCGTGCGTACTTCACTCCAGTCATGACGCCCGGATAGCAGCAGATTCCAGTTGTCCCACTCCAGTTGGTCCTGCACATAAACCCCAACCTGGTCGAGTTTCTTACGTGTGCTGGTCACCAGCGCCAGATCGCTTTCATCAATGGTGATACGCGTCGGGTTTGCCCAGTCGAGGATGTACTGGTCGCCACTGTCACGCCACAGTTTGCTGTCAACATCGCTCCATTTGTAATCCAGCCCGGCCAGCACGGTATGACCCAGTTCGCCGCTATCAAACTGTGCTTTCAGTTGGTTATCAATCCCCAGCTCCTGGGACTTGATTTTGTCATGCTGTGGACGACGGTTAATCGAATGGTCGTTGTCTGCATCCCAGGTGTAGACCAGATATTTATAGGACTCGTCCATGTCGCTGAAACGCAGGTTCTGCGTGAAGCTGATGGCATCATTAACATTATGTTCAAAAATATAGCCGACCGATGTCTGCTCGCGTTTCGCTTCGTTAAAGCTCGGGTCGCTGACATTAAAATCATAAGGAATGTACCCGGCGCTGGTCTTAAACACCGTCCCGCTGGCGGGCAGGAAGTTACGATACCCCGCCTTCGGTTCGTTCTGATACAGGGTCAGCAAGGTAAAGCTGGTATCAGCATTGGGCAGCCAGGTCAGTGCTGGCGCGATCGCGATACGCTGTTGTTTGTTATCACGCACAAACTCATGTTTGGTGCTGGCGAGGCCGTTGAGACGATAGAACAAGGTATTGTCATCGTTCAGCTTGCCGCCAAAATCAAATGCCGCCTCGCCATAATGCTGGTTGCCACTGCTGAGTTGGATCTTGTGAATACTTTCCGCTGTCGGGCGTTTGCTGGTCATGTTGATCAGCCCACCGGGATTCACCTGACCATAAAGCACCGAGGCCGGACCGTGCACCATTTCCACACGCTCCAGCAACCAGGGGTCAATCTGCCCCGCCGCGCCAGCCTGACCGGACAGCCCGTAGCTCAGGCCATCAAGGAACTTCGGCGCATAGCGGAAGCCGCGTGAGATGATTTCATCATTGCGGTTGGAGTTACCGCGATAGTTGGTCAGTACGCCGCTGGTGTAGCTCAGCGCATCGGCAACCGAGGCCGCCGCCTGATCATCCATCTGATCACGGGTGATCACCGAAATCGATTGCGGAGTTTTACGCAGCGGGGTAGCGGTTTTGGTGCCGGAGGCACTCTCTTTCGCCACGTAGCCGGGCAGCGGTGCTGCCACACCTTCGCGGACATCGGCGTTAACGGTTAAGGTTTCTTCGGCCATTGCGCTGAAGGCAACCGATGCCATCGGTAAGGTTGCGGCCAGTGATAACCAGAGTGGGGAAAATCGGAACGGTAGGGCCACAGCAGGTATTGACGGTTTTCTTGCATTAAAAAACATAGTTGCCATCTCTTTATTTCAAACTGCCTTGTCATTGAAATAACCCGCACTTCAACCTTCGCTTCACAGCCAAGGCCGAAACGGATTGAAACATTATTATCATCAGTATTTGATGGCCCTGATCCCCTGCCCTGAGACAGGTAATAGAATAATTACCTGAAAAATAGCGGGTTTATTGGACGAAAAAATCATATTGCAAATGTAAATTGTTATCAATAGCATTTGCATTACGTTTTATATTGTAAAGACTATGACGACTTTATGGAGAGTCATTGCGAAATGTTTCATGAAGCGCACGCCTGTCTGGCCGCTGGCAGTGTGTCATCCCTGCTGGCGCAGGCCGATTTCGGCGAGGAAAGCTGGTGGCAGCGCATCCGTCAAATCGGCACCCCGATACGGGAAAACGCCGAAGAGGGTCTGATTCGCATGCATTATTTCTGGCGTGATACGCAGGCTGACACCAGACAGGTGTATATCGATATCAATGGCGTCACGGATCATCACAGCACCTCACCGCAAAGTCTGACGCGGGTGGGCAGCAGTGATGTTTGGCACTGGTCAACACGGATTGATACTGACTGGCGTGGCAGCTACAGCCTGATCCCCATCACCACGCCACACTTGCCACCGGCATTCAGCGGTGATGATGAGATGCGCCGCCAGCAACAACGCGCCTGGTGGATCTCGCTGATGCCGCTGGCCCAGGCGGATCCGCTTAATCCGCACCAGCCATTGCGCGGTAGCCGCCGGGTAGCGCTCAGTAACGCTCACATGCCCAGCGCACCTGACCAGTCAGCCTGGCAAGCGTTTGATAACGGACAAAGCGATAACACACCACCCACCTTGCATGGCCTGCACTGGCAGAGTCGTTTGTTGGGCATCACCCGCAACGTCTGGCTGTACACCAGCGGGGAGAGTCACCCAGCCACGCAGCGGCCGCTGGTTATCCTGCTTGACGGACAAAACTGGGTGCACGGGCAGCCGATTTTTAGCGCGATCGACGCAGAAACCCGCGCCGGACGGCTTCCCCCGGCCTGCTGGCTGTTTATTGATGCCATTGATGGCCAGCAGCGCGAAGCTGAACTGCCTTGTAATGAAGGGTTCTGGCAAGCGGTCATCCGGGAACTGATTCCGTTGGCACGTCAACAGGTTGCCTTCAGCGATCAGGGCGATCGCACGCTGGTGGCAGGACAGAGCTATGGCGGGTTGGCAGCGTTGTATGCCGGGCTGCACTGGCCGCAACGCTTTGGCCGCATCCTGACGCAATCCGGTTCGTTCTGGTGGCCCAATCTGGACTACATCCTCAAACCTGAACAGGCAGATCAGCATCCCCCGGGGTGGCTCTGGCAGCGACTGCAACAGGGAACCTTGCCAACGGGCAGATTAACCATTTTTCAGGAGGTGGGTGACCGTGAGCCGGACATGTTGTATGTCAATCAGCAACTGCTGCCCGCCCTGCAACAGGCCGGGCACCACGTGCATTTTCGGCGCTACAACGGCGGGCACGATGCGCTGTGCTGGCGCGGCGGTTTGATCGATGGCTGCCGCTGGCTACTGGCGGACTTTCTCAGTACGGAATTGCCGTTCGATGTGGTTTAGCAGATTGCTGGCGCTGTAAAAGTCGAGGCGAAAGGTGTCGTTACCCATGGCAAACACTGCACGCTGCTGTATCGCCGTCAAGTGGGCAAGAAACGGATTCTTCATCAGCTGTGCTACCGTGCCATCATCCGCCGCGAACAGTAGCAGGCTGTTGCCGGTGACACCTGCGGCCATGTTTTCGCCGTTCAACTGAATGATATCATGACGCTTTCCCATGCTGGTGCTGCCCTGAAAGCCCGCCGGTGGTTGCGCCAGCGTGAAACCGAGTTCGGTCAACAACGCCCCCTGCGCCGATGCCGCAGTCCACAGGTTCATACCACGCCCATCTTCGTAATATACCAGTGCCGAGGTGGGTTGCGGCGGCAGACTGATTGTGGCGCGCAGTGTTGCCACGCGTTGATTAAACTGCGCAATCACCCGCCGCGCATCCTCCTCATGCCCGGTTATGCTGCCCAGTTGCAACGTCAGCGCCTGCCAGCTTTTATCACCGTAATCCACTACCAACACCGGCGCGATAGCGGAAAGTTGGTCATACAAACGCAATGCCGAATCGCCACCGGTCGCAGCGATGATGATCAAGTCAGGGTTTTGAGCTGCGATGGTTTCCGCATCGGGCTGGCCGATATACAGCGGTTTAACATGACGTGCCTGCGCCACCGCTCCCCATTGGGTGAAAAAACCCTGCGCGTCGGCCACGGTACTGTTGCGGCTGGTGGCACCGGAACCCACTACAGGTGCGTCGATGGCTAACAGCGTCCCCGTCAACGTCACGCTGGTAGAAACAATGCGTTTGGGTAAATGCTGTAGGGTAAACGGCCCGAGCGGGGTTTGCAGTGTACGCGGCCAGTTGGCGTGCGCGCTGTGCAGACAAATCAACAGAAGGGTAACGATCAGGCCCAGAGAACGCATCAGATAATCCATGTTGTTATATTGAGAATGGATATCATTATCAATAAAATCTGACGGTGCAAGATAAATCAGGACTGCCCTCACCCGCCTGCGGATGAGGGTCAACCGGTGTACGGACTACAACGAATAACGCGTCATCGGTGCCACCTGCTGAATCAATCCATTCGCCTTCATATATGCGGCAAATGCCTGATAACGCTGGGTATCCAGCGTGGCACTGTGGCTGGCAAAATACGGCAACGTTGCCAGCCAGCCCTGATGATTAAGAGGTGTATTCAGCTCCGGGTATTGTTTAATAAATGCCTGCCACGCCTGGTCAGGATGGGCACGCAGCCAGGCGACACCCGCATCCAGACCGCGCAGAAATGCCGGGATGCGCTTATCCTGCGCCGCCGTTTTCTGATTCGCCAGGATGATCAACTCGTCATAGGCCGGTACGCCAAAATCTTCCGGTTTAAACACCACCGGCTTCGCCCCTTTGTCTTTCAGGTCCAGCAACTCATAGTTGCGGTACACCGTCATTGCGCCGTCAATTTTGTGCGTCAGCAGCGCCGACACGGCATCCATATTCAGGTTGATCAGTTTAACCGAATCCGGATCAACACCTTGTGATTTCAGCATGTTGCGAATAGCCACATCCTCAAAGCCCGGAATCGCATAACCGAGTGATTTCCCGGCAAAGTCCTTGAGTGAATGGATATCACCGGAGACGCTGGTCAAGGTATTCAGCGGCTGATTGATCAGCGTGCCCACGCGGATGACCGGGACGTCTTTGTCCACCAGCGTATAGAGCTGCGGTTGATAGCTGATCGCCAGATCCGCTTTACCGGCCGCCAGCAGCAGTGGCACTGAGGCGGAGTCAGCCGGGGCGATCATCTCCACATCCAGCCCCTCTTTTTTAAACGCGCCGCTATATTGCGCGGCAAAAATGGCCGCATGATTCGGGTTCACGAACCAGTCGAGCAGCAGGCGAACTTTTTCGTTCGCCTGGGCAACGCTGGAGGTCGCCAACAACAGCAGAGCGGTCATCACCGTACCGAGCTTTTTCAAAATGCATCCTTATGTTGAGTGCCAGAGAGTTTTTTTACGTAGCAGAGCGACGCTGCCAGATAACAGCAGCGCCAGAATCAGTAACAACAACAACGCGGCAAAGCTGGTGGCGGTTTCCAGCCGGGCGTTGGACTGCATCATCAGGTAGCCCAGCCCTTCGCTGGCTCCGACCCATTCGCCAATCACTACGCCAATCGGTGCCAGCACCACCGCCATCTGTAAGCCGGAGAAAAATTGCGGCAGCGCGGCGGGCCAGCGTACCTGCCAGAACAGGCGCAAACGGGAAGCGTTGAGCGTTTGCGCCAGCTCGATCCAACCGGGGGGCGTGCGGCACAGGCCATCAAACAACGAGAGGCACAGCGGGAAGAACAGGATCAATGCCGCCACCACCACTTTTGATGCGATGCCAAATCCCAGCCACAGCACCAGCAGCGGGGCCAGCGCAAACACCGGGATCGCCTGGCTGGCGGTGACCAGTGGAAACAGCAAGCGCCGCACCGTCGGGCTGCCCGCCATCAACACCGCAAGAACGATGCCGGCACCCACCCCCAGCAGCAACGCCAGTACAATTTCCGCCAGCGTGAACAACAGGTGATGCCATAACAGTGCGCGATGCAGCCATAGCGCCGCCAGCACCGCCTGCGGTGCGGGCAGCAGGAAGTTCGGTACGCCACTGTGGCGCGCCAGCAGCCAGGCACTTAACAACACCGCGAGTAAATAGACGGCGCTAAACAGATTTTTCTTCATCTTGATTCAATCGGGTAAACAGTTGGCCTTGCGCCTGCAACAGGCCGGGATCATCGAGTCTGCGCGGTGCCGCGCCACCCGGTACCGGCCAGGTTTCGATGCACAACGGCTGACCGCTCAGCAGCAAAATGTCATCCGCCATGCGGCAGGCTTCCAGCGGATCATGCGTCACCAGCAGCACGGTTTTTCCCTGTAGCAGGGTTGCCGTCAGGGTTTGCAGGCTGAGTTTGGTCATCACATCCAGGGTGGCGAAGGGTTCATCCATCAGCACCACATCACGCCCGGCGTACAGGGTGCGCGCCAGCGCCACGCGTTGCCGCATACCGCCGGAAAGCGTATCGGGTGTGGCCTGAGCCACGCTGGCCAGTTTGACCTGTTCCAGCAGATGCATGGCCCGTGCGCGATCCGGCTTCTCTCCGTTCAAGCGCGCCACCAGCATCACGTTGTCCTGCACCGACAGCCACGGATAGAGCAAGTCCTGCTGTCCCATCCACGCCACGCTGTCGCTAATGCCACGAATAGCCCCCTGCTGCGGCTGGAGCAAACCGGCTACTAAGCGCAGCAACGTGCTTTTGCCAATGCCGCTGCGCCCGAGGAGCACCGTGGTTTTACCGCCGCGGAAGCGCAGATTGAGGTGCTGACAGAGCGGATGCCCTCCCCAGCCAAAGCTGAGATCCTGTAGCGTAATGTCCTGGCTCATGGTCGGTTGGCCGCGAGGATGGCCAGTCGGGTACAGCCACGCTGCGCCAGCGCGGTGGCAGCCTGGGCAGCACGAATACCGCTGGCGCACACCAGCACAATGCGCTGGTTAACCGGTGGCTGCCACGCATCAAGTTGCTGCGGCAAAATACGTTGCGCCCAGGCTGCCACGCTGACCGGTGCTTCTTCACGGCTACGCAATTCGACAATACAATCCTCGGCGGTGAGTAACCGGGCATCAATAAAGGGCACGCCGGGTTGATCCGGCTCTCCTGCACCATCAAAACGGAACTGGCGAAAATGCCAGTGCACAAAGTCGCAGTTGACCAGACAACCCAGCGGCGACGGTGCCAATCCCAACAGCACGCTGAGTGCCATCTGCGCCTGCAACGCGCCCAACGCGGCGACAGCCGGTCCCATCACCCCTGCGGTGTTGCAATTGGCAGCACTGCCAGGTAAACGCGGGAACACCGCACGGTAGCTGGGGGCCGATGCGCAAAATCCGCCGACATAACCCTGTCGCCCCAGCACCGATGCGCTGATCAGCGGGATACCGAGCGGATGGCAAGCGTCTGACAGTTGATACGTCACGGCGAAGTTATCTGCTGCGTCGATCACCAGATCAATGTTATGCAGTGCCTGCTGCACATTGCTGGCGGTCAACGGCAGCGGCAGCGGCTCCACGCGCACCAGCGGGTTACGCCGCAGCAACGCGCGTTGTGCGCTGGTGACTTTCGGCTGTGCCACGTCCTGCATATCAAACAAGGTTTGTCGGTGCAGATTATGCAGTGCCACGTCATCGTCGTCGTACAGCCGGATATAACCGACGCCCGCCCCGACCAACAGCGGTAGCAGCGTGGAACCCAGCCCACCCGCCCCCACCACTAACACGCGCGCCTGGCTCAGTCGCTGCTGGCCCTGCTCGCCGATTTCCGGCAACATCATCTGACGTTGATAGCGATCCATCGTTACTGTCCCCCGCCAAAGGTCGCCAGACCAAAGATCGGCGTGGAGGCGGCAGCCATATCGCGCCGCTCCATCAGCCCCCCGTGGTACGCGGCGTTGCCGGCTTCGATTGCCTGGCGGAATGCCCCGGCCATCCGCACTGGATCGCCCGCTTTTGCCACTGCGGTATTGAGCAGAATGGCATCAAAGCCCAGCTCCATCGCCTGCGCCGCCTGCGATGGCGCACCGATACCGGCATCGATAATCAGCGGAACATCGCTGAACCAGGCGCGCATGGCCCGCAGGCCTTCAATGTTACGCAGCCCCTGCCCGGAACCAATCGGCGCGCCCCACGGCATCAGGACTTCACAACCCGCCTCAAGCAATTTTTCACCGACAATCAGATCCTCGGTGGTATAGGGGAACACCTGAAAACCATCAGCACACAAGATGCGGGCCGCTTCCACCAGCGCGAAAGGATCAGGTTGCAACGTATCAGCATGGCCAATCACCTCCAGCTTGATCCACGGGGTGTTAAACAATTCGCGGGCCATCTGCGCCGTGGTCACGGCTTCCTGCACCGTGTGGCATCCGGCGGTATTCGGCAACACGCGTAAGTCGAGCTGCGTCAGCAGTTCGCGGAAAGCCATACCCGCAGCCCCTTCACGTCGCAGGCTGACGGTAATGATTTCGCTGCCAGCCGCCGCAATCGCCTGCTGTAAAATCGCCGGAGAGGGATAACCTGCGGTGCCCAGCAGGAAGCGTGATTGCGGTTCAAAGCCATAAAACATCGTTAACCCCCCTGCATCGGTGATAGCACTTCCAGTTGACAGCCTTCTTCCAGTTGCTGGCTGTCGTACTGGGTTTTGGGTACAAAATGGCCGTTGAAGGCCGTTGCCACGCAGGCCGCGTCAATTTGCTGTTCGCGCAGCAACTCACTCAGGGTACGGGCCGCCGTCAGCACCGGGCGGCCATTAAGCTGAATATTCATGAAGGGGTTCCGAGGTTAAACGCAGCATCAGTTGCTCCGCCAGCAGCGGGGCCAGCAGGAAGCCGTGGCGATACATACCGTTGAGGTAAAACGTACCGTTTTGATAGTGGATTTCCGGCAGATTCGCCGGGTAAGCCGGACGCAAACCGCTGGCACTTTCAACGATGCGCGCTTCGGCCAACGCCGGGTGGATGGCATAAGCCGCGCTAAGCAGCTCCATCATCGCGCGGGCGCTGATCGGGCTGGCATCGTGGCTCTCAACCATGGTGGCACCGAGCATAAAATGCCCCGCGCGACGCGGTACCAGGTAACAGGGAAAGCGCGGATGCAGCAGGCGGATCGGTCGCGAGAAGCGCACGTCATCGCTGTGCAAAATCAGCATTTCACCCCGCACCGCCCGCAAGCGTGGCAATGCCGCTGCGGCATGAATTCCCCGGCAGTCAATCACCTGCCCGGTTGGTTTCCCGTGGTGGAAAGCCACCCCACGCTGCTGCAATTTCTCACGCATTTCCACCAGCGCCAGGCGAGGATCGAGATGGGCTTCGCGCGCAAAAAACAGACCACGGGCAAAGCGCCCGGCAAGGGCCGGTTCCACCTCTGCCGGGTCAATCCATTGATGTTGCTCGGTCATGCGTGCAAAACGACTCAGTTCCTGGCTATCGCGTGGCGGAGCCACCACCAGCGTGCCCTGATGTTCAACGCTGCTGACGCGCTGCTGCCACCAGGCGGCAGCCTGCTGGCCCAGGTCGATAACAGCGCGTGGTGCGCTCTCTGCTTCACACCAGGGTGCCAACATGCCACCGGCAAACCAAGAAGCGGGCGGGCGCGACTCATCGCTGATCACTTCAAGCTGTTCACCGCGTTCAGCGAGTAAGGTCGCCACGCACAGGCCCGCAACACCGCCACCGAGGACAGACCAGCGGCTCATAGCGGGTATTCCGTAACATAAAAGGGAAAATTCACATCGGCCTCTCAGTTTTCGCACTGAGACCCGGGATACAGGAGGAGGGAAATGACACGCGCAACGGAAAAACGTCCCGATGTCAGACAGCCAGAATGGCAGGCTGTCAGTCTTCCTACGCCAGTATCAACTGGGTCAGGTTCAAAGGGTCGCTAAGCCGCGCAGTGCGCTTTTAGCCTCTCAGTCTCTTAGGCGAGACTCCCCCGACGCGTCTATTTGTATTGCAGCAGCCAGGCTACGTCAAGTGTAAGCCCGGCAACAAAGCCTAACCTTTAAAAATTCCCTGTTTCAGGTTCATCCATTTTTCTCCACGATTTGCGTGTAATCTCCTCTCTTCATCCTGAAATCCGGCAGATAAATTATGTGTGCTGATTCAATCATTTCAGCCATTCTGGTGTGCGTGTTCGGCGTGATTATTTTATGGGTGGTGTTTTGCCCCTGAAGCGTCAGGCAAAATAGGAATAGCGATGCCAGATGAGCAACGGGATTTTGATATCATTGAACAACTGGCCTCTGCCCGGTTGCTGCAACATGGCGAGGCAAAGATCGATCTCACGCCGAATATCATGGCCGAGCACCAAATCCATGGTGCCGTTTTCCAGCAGCAAGCGGCTCGATTCACTCAGTTCATGGCCGATAAACATCACCTGATCCTTAACGCCAAAATCAGTCAGCGCCCGCGCCACTCCTTCGTTACCGCCTGCGGTGTTGTAAATGCCAGCCAGCGGATTGCCCCGTTCCAGCCACTTTTTCACGCTGAGATAGGCGGTTTCCGCTTCGTCGTTGATATTGACCCGGTCGCGAATCGTCAACCAGGGAAATGCCTCGCGCAGCACACGGCGAAAACCAATCTCGCGCTCCTCCTGGGTTCGATAGGTCGAGCTACAGATCAGCAGAATGTGACCTGGCTGCTGCGCGGGCAGCATCCGGCCCATAAACCAGCCCGCCGTCGCTCCGGCAGCGACCTGATCGATCCCGACATAGGCAGTACGTCGCGAGTTGGGTAGGTCGCTGGTCAGGCAAATGACCGGCACGCCATCATCAATTGCCGCCTTGACCGCACGATTAATTTTTACCTCGTCGCGGCAGACCAGAATGATGCCGCTGCATTCGGCAGCTCGGCGGGTAATCAGCTGGCTGAAGCGCTCAGCGTTGAATTGCACATTTGGCACGGTATCGAGGCTGAAATGGAGCTGGGGATGATCACCGATCGCGGCGCGTGCCTGGCGTTCCAGTTGGCTAAGAAAGCTGGAACCCGACTCGCAAATAATGGCAATGCGCGTTCGGTTGGCAACGGTGCCGCCGGTTACTGCGTTCAGCCCCAGCCGCGCCATTGCGCTTTCCACTTTTTTGCGCGTCACGTCTCGCACACCTTCGCGCCCGTTCAGTACCCGATCAACGGTGGCGGGACTGACCCTGGCTTCCTGCGCGATGTGTTTGATCGACGGCGATTTCCAGTGATGTTGTTTCATGGCCTGTCCTGATGTCATTAACCTCACAGGCAAACAGTATCGGTTCATCCGGGCAAAAAGCAAAACCAATCAACCACATGAAATCAATCACATTGTCGGATTTTGAGGTTTATCACCTCAAAAATTCATGTGATCTGCCTCATCAATTCATCATGCCGCCGGGGCTTTGTTTTGACTTGATCTGCACCCGTGTCGATTAATAGCGCCACTGCCTTTCTATCCCCGAGGAACAACCCATGTTGAATGTCGCTTTATTGGGAGCCGGTCGTATCGGCCAGATCCACGCAGGTAATATCGCCGCCCACCCGCAATGTCGGCTGGCGTATGTCATGGATGTCTATGCCCCGGCAGCGACGGCGCTGGCGGAGAAATATGGCGCGACAGTTGCTGACCTCGCGACCATCCTGGCAGACAGCAGTATCGATTTGGTGGCGATTTGTAGCGCGACCAACACCCATGCCGATTTGATTGAAGCGGCAGCGCGCGCGAACAAAGCCATCTTCTGTGAAAAGCCGGTCGATCTCAGCCTGACTCGCGTGCAGAGCTGCCTTGCTACGGTGCGGCAAGCGGGTGTGCCGTTGATGATTGGTTTTAACCGGCGTTTTGATCCCAGCATGGCGCACCTGCAATCAAGCCTGCGCGCCGGGGAAATTGGCAGCACCGAGCTGGTGACCATCAGCTCGCGCGATCCGGGTGCACCGCCGCCGGAATACGTAAAGGTTTCCGGTGGTTTGTTCCGTGATATGACGATTCATGATTTCGATATGGCGCGCTGGTTACTGGATGAAGAGCCGGTGTCGGTGTTTGCCTCTGCCGCCGCGCTGGTTGATCCACACATTAAAGCGTTGGGCGATGTCGATACCGCAGTGGTCACCCTGACCTGCGCCAGCGGCAAAATGGCGGTGATCACCAACAGCCGTCGTGCCAGTTATGGCTATGATCAACGCATTGAGGTGCATGGCAGCGAGGGTATGTTGGCGGTGACCAATCAACTGGAAAGCCAGTTGGTGAAGTCGGTCGCATCGGGGGTGGTCGCACAAAAACCGCAACACTTTTTCCTGCAACGCTACGCCGAAGCCTATCGCAACGAACTGGCGGCCTTTATCAACGCACTGGCACAGGGTGAAGGTGAATACCCGGGTGGGAATGATGGGTTGCAGGCTTTGCTGCTGGCTGATGCGGCGCTGGAATCGTTAAAAACCGGCAAACCCGTGGCCCCGGCATCGCTGTTGTAAGTCGCACGAACAGGGAGGCACTGAGGCCTCCCTTGGTGACTTAACGCTGCGGATGATTCACTTCCAGCGGACGCAGATCAAATAACAGCACTTCAGCGTCTTTACCGTTAGCAAAATGCAGTGCGGTTTCGTTGCGAACACGAGCACCGTCCCCTGCGTTAAACACCACACCGTTGACTTCAATGCTGCCGCGCGCCACATGGATGTAAGCATAACGGTCGGCATCCAGCGTAAAAGTCTGCTGCTCGGCACCCTCAAACAATCCGGCATAGATACGGATATCCTGACGGATACTGAGCGAACCGGCATCACCTTCCGGTGACACAATCAGCCGTAACTGACCACGTTTGTCACCTTCTGCCACCGAAATCTGCTGGTAGCCTGGCTGGGTGCCACGTTCTGCCGGAACAATCCAGATTTGCAGGAAGTGGACGTTGTCTGATTTCGAGTGGTTGAACTCGCTGTGCGTCACGCCACTACCGGCACTCATCAGCTGCACGTCGCCGGGGACAATCACCGAACCGGTGCCCATGGAGTCTTTATGCTCCAGTGCGCCTTCCAGCACATAAGAGATGATCTCCATGTTGCTGTGGGGATGTGCACCAAAACCGCGACCTGGGGCGACCTGGTCATCGTTAATCACCAGCAAATCTGAGAAACCGGTCTGTTTCGGGTCCCAGTAGTTGGCGAAAGAGAACGTGTGGTGTGAATGCAACCAGCCGTGGTCACCAAGGCCGCGTTGGGCTGACAATCTTTGTTCAATCATGGTCTGCTCCTCAAATTTGTTGGCGGAAGACGATTTCGCTTCCTGATGAGACTCAGTATACGTAAACTGAAACGCCCAACAATGCGTTGCACTGACAATGACTGTCACCAATAAGTGGACAATATGCAGATAGACGACCTGCGCATTTATGTTGCTGTGATCAAAGCCGGTAATTTTACCTCTGCCGCCGAGCAGTTGATGCTCTCCAAGCAATATGTCAGCCGCCGTATTGCCGCGCTGGAGGAGTCGCTGGGTGCACGCTTGCTTAACCGCAACACCCGCAAGCTGTCGGTGACGGATAACGGCCAGCTGTTTGCCCGTCATGCACAACGCATTCTGGATGATGTGCAGGAAGCGGAGCTGGCGGTATCGGGACGCCGTCAGGTGCTACAGGGTAGCTTCCGCCTGAGTGTGCCGATGTCATTTGGTATCAGTCATCTTTCACCCTATATCGCCGAATTTCTCAGCCTGCATCCCGCGTTGCAATTTCAGGTGGAGCTGGCGGACCGCTATGTCGATATGATTGGTGAGGGCTTCGATATGGCGATTCGCATCGGAACGTTGCCCGACTCAACCCTGATCGCCAAAAAGTTGGGCGAGTTTCGTCGGGTGATCTGCGCCAGTCCGCGCTACCTGCAAGGGGCCGACGCGCCACGCAAACCGGAAGATCTGCTCGATCACGCCTGCCTGCGCTATGGCCGCGAGAGCCAAACCGGCTGGGAGTTGTTTCGGGGTGAGCAGCGTGAGGTGATCAACGTGCAGGGGCCGATGGTCAGCAATAACGGGGAAATGCTGCGCGATGCCGCGATGGCGGGGTTAGGACTGATTCTGTTACCCGAATTTATCGTCGCCCCCGCCCTTGCCAGCGGGGATTTAGTCACGGTGCTGGATGACTGGCACCCTTCCTCACTGAGCCTGAATGCGTTGTATCCACAGCATCGCCAGCGCAGCGAAGTCAACCGGGTATTTATGGCATTTTTGCAGCAGAAGCTGGCATAACTGTTCTTTGCCTGCTGGTATTTTCAGCAGCCCATCGCTATATTAATCATTCTGACCATTTTGATTAAAAGGTTCGTTATGGAAACCATAACTGCACAGGTGGCGAAAACCCAGTTTGGCGAACTGCTGATGAAGGCACAGCGCGAACCAGTGGAGATAAGCAAACACGGTAAGCGTGTCGCAGTGCTGATGTCTGCTGAAGAGTTTGACCAGATCGAGGCATTAAAATTACAGATGCTGCGTGATAAGCTGGCCCGCGCCGAAGCCGATATTGCCGCTGGTCGTTCTATGGATGGCGATCAATTCTTCAACCAACTAATGAAAGAGTTTGATGACGAATGACACTGAAAATCTCGCAGGAAGCGCAAGAAGATATTCACGACATTCGTCGATATACCGCTAAGAACTGGGGCAAGGCAAAAGCCATTGAATATATTTTGCAATTGCAGCTGACCATGAAGACCCTGGAGAAATCTCCGCAATTGGGTATTGAGCGCGATGAAATTCGTGCCGGAGCCCGCAGTTTCCCTTGCGGCCGACACATCATTTTTTACCGTGCGCTTGCCGATGGTATTGTTGTTACTGCTGTGTTGGGGCAACTTCAGGATCCAAAGCGACATTTGTAGTATCCGCTTTTTACCGTGTTTTTTTCGCCAGTAACGCTGCACCGCGCATGCCACCATCATGGGCAAAATGCCCCGGCACCACCAGCGGCTGGGTGCTGCGGCGTAATACGTAGCCTTGCACCACATCATCCAGTGCCGCAATCAACGGCGTCACGGACGCCAGCCCGCCACCCACGACCACCACCGAAGCACCCGTCATATTGATACAGTACGCCAGCGGCTGCCCCACCAGTTGTAGCCAGGCGGTGAGGGTTTTCTCCGCCAGCGTCTCCTGCTGTTGCCAGCGCGCGATAATATCGATACTGGTCGCCGTTGCGCCATGCAATACACGGTGCAGATTCTCCATCCCGCGGGCACCGCCCCAGCTATCCAGACACCCTTTTTGTCCACAAGGGCAGGACAAACGTGGCAGGCGATGCCACTCACCCGCAATCTCCACCTCAGTCAGGGCGATGGGACCATGCCCCCATTCCCCGGTTAAACCATTTTGTCCGATGACAATGCGCCCATCCGCCACCAGGCCGCCCCCGACGCCAGAACCCAGGATGGCACCAAACACCACCTTATGCCCCATACCCGCACCGGCCAACGCCTCCGCCAGGGTAAAACAATCCGCGTCGTTATGTACCCACACCTGACGTTGCAATTCCGCGCTTAGCTCTTGTGCCAGTTGACGCTGATGAAAGGCCGGAATATTGCTGGCAAAGATTTCACCGCTATCCGGCGCAACAATGCCCGCCGTGGAGATCGCCACCGGGCTGCTGGCGGTGAAATGCTGCCGATGCTGGTCGATCATACTGCGCATCAGTCGGATAAATTCAGGCCAGGCGCGGGTCGGCATTTTTTCCTGGCCCAACAGGGTCAGCTCTCCGCCTTCCTGCATCATCCCCAATTTGATAAATGAGCCACCTAAATCGAAACAAATCACCGTATTCATAAACGCTTATCCATTACATCGCGCAAACCGTCACCCAACACGTTAAAGCCGAGTACGGTAATCAAAATCGCCAGACCAGGGAAAAGTGACACGTAGATATTCAGACCGAGAAAGTTGCGACCGTCGCTCATCATGGTGCCCCATTCCGGCATCGGTGGTTGCACCCCCAATCCCAGAAACGACAGGCTGGCGGCAGACAGTACCACCGCACCGGCTGTCAGGGTGGACTGCACAATCAGCGGACCAATCGAGTTACGCAAAATATAATGGGTAATAATGCGGGGATAGCGCACCCCCAACATATGGGCTGCCTCGATGTACTCCATATTTTTCAGCCCCAGCGTCAGGTTACGGCTGAGACGCGCATACACCGGGATGGAGAACAACGAGATGGCGATCAGCATATTGGTTAATCCCTCACCCAATACGCTAACGATCAGAATCGCCAGCACGATACCCGGAAAGGCAAAAATGATGTCCATCAGCCACATGATTGCCGCATCAATTTTACGCCCGGCCAGACCCGCGATAATGCCCAGCGGAATGCCGATCACCATCGAAATCGCCACGCTCAGGCATACCTCAAACAACGAGATACGCGCACCATAAATCACGCGCGAGAAGATATCCCGGCCATAATCATCCGTGCCAAACCAGTGGGCGGCGGAGGGTGCCTGTAGGGTGTTCAGCAGATCCTGCTCCACCGGATCCCAATGGGTAATCCAGGGCGCGAGCAACGCCGCAAACACCACCAGCAACACCAGCCCACCGCCGATAGTGATCGACGGGAAGGTCGCCAGGAAGTGCAGCAATTTTCGGCTCCGCGAGAGACGCGGCTGCAAGGTCGTTTCGAGGCTGTTCATCAGTCGAACCTTATTTTCGGATTCAGCAAACCAATGAGGATCTCTCCCACCAGGTTCATCAGTACCACACCGGTCACCGCTACCAGCGTCACGCCCTGTATCACTGGGTAATCACGATAGCGCACCGAATCCACCAGCAGGCGGCCAATACCCGGCCAGTTGAATACCGACTCCGTGACTACCGCCCCGCCAATCAGGCTGCCAAAATTCAAAGCCACAATGGTGACGATCGGGATCAGCGCGTTGCGTAGCGCATGCTTCCAGTGAATGCTGCGCGCCGACAATCCTTTGGCTTTGGCGGTGCGGATATAGTCCTGACTGAGCACATCCAGCATGCTGGAACGCGTCATACGGGCGATCATCGCCATCGGCAAAATCGCCAGCGTCACCGTCGGCATGATGTAGTTACGCCACGAATCCGCCCCGAGCAATGGCAACCAGCCAAGCTGCACCGCGAAATAGTTCATCGCCAGCAACGCCAGCCAGAAGTTGGCAATCGAGGCACCGGCAATGGTCAGCACCATCACCACCTGGTCTGGAATGCGCTGCCGATAGATCGCCCCGGTCATACCGGCAGGCACACCAATGGCGATGGCCAGCAGATAGGCCAGCGCCGCCAGCGACAGGGTATACGGCAACCTTTCACTGATCTCGGTTAGCACCGGACGCTGCGACTGCAACGACATGCCAAGATTGCCGTGCAGCGCGTCTGCGGCAAACTTCACATATTGCAGCGGTAGCGGCTGGTCGAGGCCGAGCCGGATACGCATATTATCTACCGCTTCCTGCGGCGCTTCCGGTCCGGCCATCAGACGCGCCGGATCGCCCGGCAGCGCGCGGATGGCGATAAACACGATGATCGACACGCCAAAAATAATCAGCGGCAGTGACAGCACCTTTTTCGCGACATAGGCTTTCATAACGGCTTGCCCTGGATTAATTTTTTACCGCATCGCGCACCACCAGCTGACCGCCGGGTTGCATGGTGACGCCACTGATATTTTTACGTGCGGCATAAAGGTCATCCTGATAAAACAGCAATACCTGCGGAGCCAGGCCGCTGATACGCTTCTGTGCCTCGAAGTACAACGCTTTGCGTTTAGCGTCATCCATGGTCGAAGCCGCAGTATCGATCAGATCATCGGTTTGCTTATCCGTGAAGAAGCCTAAGTTGGCACCGCCAGGTGCAAAGCTGCTGGTGTGATACAACGGACGTAATTGCAGATCGGAGCCGTAGAGACCGGAGGACCAGGACGCCAGCACCGCATCGGTGCCCTGTGCGGCTTTCTCTTTACTGTCGGCAAACGCGGCTTTGGTCCAGACGCCGCTTTCCATCTGGCGCACGTTGAGCTTCACGCCCACCTTAGCCCACATACCTTGCAAAACCTGGGCGGTGCGGGCATCCGGTGCCTGCACCGCAATCGACATGGCAAAACCGTCGGCATAGCCCGCTGCTTTCAGCAGATCTTTGGCTTTTTGCAGGTCATACGGGTAATCATGCAACGCTTTATCGTAGTTGGCGTCCACCGGGGCCAGCGCCGAATTAGCAGGTTGCGCGTAACCAAACATCACCGCTTTGCTCAGCGCTGGTTGGTCGGTGGCAAAGTTCAGCGCCTGACGCACACGTACATCGCTCAGCGCTTTGCTTTGGGTATTCAGATCCACCCAGAACACCGCCGCACCAGGCGACTGTTGCAGGTTAACGTTCGGATTGTTTTTTAACATGCCCGCGAACTGTGGCGGCACCGGGTTAATAATATCGACCTGGCCGGATTGCAGCGCCATATTCATCACCGACGGTTCGCTGCTCCATGTCCATTTTATTTCGTCCGGGCCGGAGGATTTACCCCAGTAGTCGGGATTCTTTTTCTCCAGCACAAATTCGCCCGATTTGTATTGCACTAATTTATACGGGCCTGTGCCATCGGCCTGATTGTTAATACTGCCGGCTTTATCCGCTTGCGGACTGACCATTAAACCCGGCCCTGATGCCAGAATAGTTAAAAATGCCGGGTTAATTTTCTTCAGCTGGAAGGCCACCGTCAGATCATCGATTTTTTTCACATCCTGAACAAAGGTGCGAATTTTACCGCTGGCCGCCAGGCCACGTTGGGTATCGAGATGGCGCTGGAAGTTTTCCACCACTGCATCGGCATTAAACGGCGTGCCATCGTGGAACTTCACATTGGGCCGCAGCTTAAACGTCCAGTTAAGACCGCTGGCATCCGTGCTCCAGGACAACGCCAGCGCCGGGATAGCCTTGCCGTCATCACCGAGACGCGTCAGGCCTTCGTACATTGGGTCCAGCACCGTGCCGGTAAAGGTCGCGGTCTGGTTACCCGGGTCCATACTGCGCGGAGGTTCGTTCTGCATAATAACCAGTTGGCTGGCAAACGCGGAGGCGCTGGCAAATAACGACATCATGCAGCCCGCGAGAGTAATGACTCTGAAACGCTTAAGTGTGCTTTCCATGAAGGCCCTCAGATACGATCGGTGAATTAACCGCGTTATATAAGGCACAGTTCATAAACAAAAGCCAATACGTTAGTTCATATATTTTACTTATATCTCGATCTCGGTTTAGAAATTTAACTAAATAATCTTGTCTTTGTTCTCATCGCTTATTATTGTCAGTTCACCACTGCCGTGTTTTGAGGTTCTGCATGCTCAATGCCCATCAGCAACAAATTATCCGTCTGCTTATCGCGTCACATGGCATGAGCCGTACCGCTATCGCGCAGAAAATGAAACTGAGCAAGGCGGCAATCAGCACCCTGATTAAAGAGATGCTGAATGCCGGTTTAGTGGAAGAAAGTATCCCGGAAGCCACCGGCCAGGGCCGACCTTCGGTGTTATTAAAAATGCGCGCTGACAGCGCCTATTTTCTCGGTGCCTCGTTACTGGGTGAAGCCATTACTCTGGTGCTGATTGATATGCATGGCCGGACTCTGGCGACCCGTGTTTTGCCACTGAATCTCGATCCACACCAACTGACCCGCGCCATCGCTGACGCCATCCCCTCACTGGTAACGCAACAGGGGATTTCACCCGATCAGTTGATCGGTCTCGGCGTCACCCTCTCCGGTTTCGTCGATGAACATCAGGCGGTGTGTGTGCAATCCGCGCTGTTGGGCTGGAAAGACGTCCCGCTGGCCGACATGCTGAAAGCCCAAACCGGGTTGGAGGTGTCGTTGGAAAATGACGCCAAAGCGCTGGCGGTCAGCGAGAAAATTTTCGGTCTGGCAAAAAAGGTCCGTAACTTCACCCTGATCTCGCACAGCGACGGCATCGGTTCTGCGCATTTCTTTCAGGGACAACTGCACCGTGGCGCGCATGGTGGTGCCGGTGAAATTGCCCACTGCACCATCGAACCGGGTGGCCGACCCTGTCGTTGCGGCAAGCGCGGCTGCCTCGATACGCTGGCCTCGTTAACTGCCATCCGCGAGCACATGCGCGATAAAGCGATTGCCGCCCAAACGCTGCCAGAGCTGGAAACCCAGGCGATAAAAGGTAGCAGCGCCGCCATTGCCATTCTGCATCAGGCGGGGAATGCCCTTGGTCTCGCTATCGCCAATATCGTGCAGATGAACGACCCGGAATTGATCGTTATTGCCCATCACCCGGGGGCGTTTGATGGGCTGCTGAAAACCGTGGTGATGCAGGCGATTGATGCCAATGTCCTGCCCTCCATCATGGGCAAAACCCCAATCTCGACCATCGTACTGAACGATGAAAGCTGGGCCAGAGCCGCTGCCAGCGTGGCGGCTTATCGATTCCTCATTCATTTACCCGAGTAGCGGAGGCTGCTATGCGCATTGCTTTTGGTGGTATTCATACGGAGTGCAGTACTTATAACCCGGTGCTGAATTATGCTGATGACTTCCGCATTCTGCGCGGTGATGAATTGACGGCCAGCCCCTACTTTGCCTTTCTGGCTGATTACGATGCCACGTTTCTCCCCACGTTCCACGCTCGCGCCATTGCCGGTGGTCCGGTCGCACGTGTGACTTACGACGATTTTAAGCAGGATTTCCTTACCCGCATTAAAGCCCTGTTGCCCGTAGATGGCGTGTATCTGGCGATGCACGGCGCGGTCTATGTTGAAGGGATGGAGGATGCCGAAGGTGACTGGATCACCGCCACCCGCGAGCTGGTCGGCGACGACTGCCCGATCACCGTCAGTTATGATCTGCACGGTAACGTCACCCAACGCATTATCGATGCCATTGATATGTTCTCCACCTACCGCACCGCGCCGCATATCGACGTAGAGGAAACCATGCGCCGCTCGGTATCGATGTTGGTGAAAAGCCTGCACAGCGGGATCAGACCGGGTGTGGTGTGGGCACCGATTCCGGTGGTATTGCCGGGTGAACGTACCAGCACCGAAGATGAACCGGCGAAAAGCCTGTATGCCCGTCTGCCCGGCATTAACGCCCTCGACACCGTCTGGGACGCTTCCCTGATGGTGGGTTACGTCTGGGCCGATGAACCACGCGCCACTGCGGCAGCGATTATGACCGGCACCGATGCCGATGTGCTGGCAGAACAGGCGGCAAAACTCGCCCTGGCATACTGGCAGGCGCGGGACGAATTTGTCTTTGGATGTGTCACCGGCAGCACTGAAGAGTGTGTGCGTATGGCGATTGCCAGCCCCACCCATCCGGTGATCCTTGCCGATTCTGGTGACAACCCGACGGGCGGCGGCGTTGGCGATCGCGCCGATATGCTGGCCGAACTGATCCGTCAACAGGCGCAGGGGGTGATTGTCGCCGGGATTACCGATAAACCCGCCACTGACGCGGCCTTCATTGCCGGTGAGGGAGCCACATTGTCGCTGACGGTAGGTGCCACGCTTGATCCCGCAGGCGGCAAAGCCAGTGCCGAATTCACGGTCATCAGGTTGGTGGACGATGCGCGTTCGATTGCGAAACAGGCGGTGCTGCAAACGGGCGGCATCACCCTGGTCGTGGCCGACAGACGCCGCCCTTATCATAACCTGGCGGATTTCGCCCTGTTGGGGCTTGACCCGGCAACGGCTGAAATTGTGGTGGTGAAATCCGGTTACCTGTCACCGGAGCTGGCACCGCTGGCCAATCCTAACCTGATGGCGCTGTCGGAAGGCGTGGTGGATCAATATGTGGAGCGACTGGTGCGCAAGCGTAAAACCCAACCGGCTTACCCGTTCGACACCGACTTCGACTTCCTGCCGGTGAGCACCCTGTCCGCCCGTTTTGTGCCCGAGACCCACCAATGAGCGTGTTGCGCGTTGAGAACCTGACGGTGGCGTTCCGCAGTGACCAGCAGTGGCGCGAAGTGGTTAAAGACGTCTCCTTTGACATTCAGGCCGGTGAAACGCTGGCTATCGTCGGTGAATCGGGTTCCGGGAAAAGTGTCACCTCGATGGCGATCATGCGGCTGTTAAATGCTCGCCACACACGAATTAGCGGCAAAGTGCTGCTCAATGGGGTGGACTTACTCGGTTTAAGCGAAGCCGCGATGCGCGACGTGCGTGGCAACGCCGTCGCGATGATTTTTCAGGAGCCGATGACCAGCCTGAATCCGTCATTTACCATCGGCCACCAGATCGCTGAAGCGCTGATCACCCATCGTAAAATCTCGAAACGCGCCGCACGCGAAGAAACCGTCCGTTTGCTGGAAAAGGTGCGTATCCCTAACGCGGCTAAACGTTTTGATGACTACCCACACCATTTTTCCGGCGGTATGCGTCAGCGAGTGATGATCGCCATGGCGCTGGCGTTACGTCCCAGGCTGTTGATTGCGGATGAACCCACCACCGCGTTGGATGTCACCATCCAGGGGCAAATTCTCGACCTGATCAAAACCTTGCAGGAAGAAGAAGGCACCGCCGTGTTGTTTATCACCCACGATATGGGGGTGGTGGCCGAGGTGGCTGACCGAACACTGGTGATGTATCAGGGGGAGAAGGTGGAAAGCGGCACCACCGCCGAAATTTTTTCTGCCCCGGCAAAGGCCTACACCCGCACCCTGATCGCTACCGTGCCGCAGCTTGGGGCGATGCGTGGTCTCGACGGGCCGCGTAAGTTTGCTGACGAGGCAACCGTCGCCTATACCCTGCCTTCACCTGGCAGCCAACCGCTGCTGGCGGTCAAAAATCTCAGCACACGTTTTAATATTCACGAGGGGTTGTTGAGCCGTAAAACCGGGGCGGTGCACGCGGTAGAAAATATCTCCTTCGAGTTGTTGCCGGGAGAGACGTTGTCGCTGGTCGGCGAATCCGGCTGTGGCAAATCAACCACCGGGCGCTCCCTCACCCGCCTGACCGCAGCAACCTCCGGACAGGTTGAATTTGATGGTTACGATGTGCTGAGTCTCTCTGCCAGCGAGTTACGTAAGCTACGCTGCGCCATGCAGATGATCTTCCAGGACCCGTTTGCCAGCCTGAATCCGCGCATGTCAGTGCAGGAAGCGTTGACCGAACCGTATTTGCAGCATCAATTGGGTAGCAAGGCGCAGGCAGTGCAGAAGGCCGCAGCCTTGATGGAGCGTGTCGGACTGGCGGCGTCAATGATGAAGCGCTATCCGCATGAGTTCTCCGGCGGCCAACGGCAACGCATTTGCATCGCCCGGGCGCTGATGCTTGATCCAAAGATGATCATTGCTGACGAGTCAGTTTCCGCACTGGATGTGACGGTGAAAGCGCAAATCATCAACCTGCTGCTGGATTTACAACAAAGCCTGGGACTGTCGTATTTGTTTATTTCCCACGATATGGCGGTGGTAGAGCGCATCAGTCACCGCGTCGCGGTGATGTTATTGGGCGAGATTGTCGAAATTGGCCCGCGCGCGGCGATTTTTGAAAATCCGCAGCATGACTACACCCGTAAGCTGCTGGCATCGGTGCCAGTGCCCGATCCGGCCAGACGGCAACTGAAGCGAAAAATGGAGGTCAGCGAGCTGAAAAGCCCGGTGCGGCCGCTGGGTTATGTCCCGGAAACGCGGCGTTATCGCGAAGTGAGCGCCGGACATTGGGTGATGGAGTGATGCATTACAGCAGACGCAACAATCGCGCCGGGTTCCCGGCGTAAACCCCTTTGCGGGTAATATCTTTCGTCACCACACTGCCCGCGCCAATCACTGCGCCATCGCAGATGGTGACGGCCAGAATGGTGGCACCGCTGCCAACCGACACCTCATTGCCGAGGGTAATGCGCCCCCAATTGGCGCGTTGCGGATCGGGTTTGCCATCACGAAACATATCGTTGGCAAACATCACGCCGTGGCCGATAAAACAGTTCTCTCCGATAGTCACATATTCACAGATAAAACTGTGCGACTGCACTTTACTGCCGCGCCCAATAACCGTGTTTGCCTGAATTTCGACAAACGGGCCAATAAAGACATCGTCCTGCAAGGTACAGCCGTAAAGGTTAACCGGTTGATAGAGAGTGACGTTGTCACCGGTGATGACATTGTTAACCCCGGTTTCGCGCAGATTGGCAGCCATGATGATTCCTTTCCTTACCCTTGGTTTGGCGGGCGCGATGCATCGCGCCCTGTGCATGAAGATTATTGTATCATTGATAAATCAAACATCTCTCCACCGCTAAAGCTCCACTCCTCGGCGCTGGTTTGCTGAATCACCACCATCACATCATTGGGATCGAGGTCCAGCCGCTGTTGCAGACGTTCACTTAACACACGGTAAAAGGACCGTTTCTGTTCAGTCGAACGCGATTTACCCGCGACCAGACTGAACAACACGTAGCGGTCGCTGCGCCCGCCGCTCAGATAGTGGCGATCATAGATAAATCGTGCCGCTGGCAGGCTCTCAATAAGTTGAAAACGATCGGTTGGCGGTACGCTGAATTCCGCCACCAACACCTCATGCAACGTGTCGGATAAGGTTTGCAAATCGTCATCACGCCAACCTTCGCGTACCAGAATTCGGGTAAAAGGCATCAGATGTTCTCCTCGTTAAGACAGGTTAAGGCGGCCACGGCGGCGGGCCAGCCTGCGTAAAATGCCAGGTGGGTAAAGAGTTCTGCTATTTCGTCGCGTGTCAGGCCATTTTCCGCCGCAAATCGTAGATGCCAGGGAAGCTGTTGCACCCGTCCCAGCGCCGTCAGTGTAGCCAGCGTGATCAAACTGCGTTCGCGCGCAGTGAGTTCTGGCCGTCGCCAGATATCGCCAAATAACACGTCTTGTGTCAGTTCGGCCAGTTTGGGCGCGACACGTTGTAGCGAGTCACGATCGAGCGATTTCGTCATCACTTTTCTCCTTGATTGAATATGCAGTGAGTGTCGCGCGCTGCTACAATCCTGAAAATCATATTATTCAGGACGCATGATCCTGATTTTAAGGATGGTATGGCAAAGGTTCCGATCGCGCTCGACAGTGACGCACTGCGTAGCTTCGTGTTAGGTATTGAGACAGGCAGCTTCGCGCTGGCGGCGCAACAACTTTGCCGCTCGACTTCCGCTGTCAGCGCCCAGTTAAAAAAACTGGAGCAGCAGTGCGGCACGCCGCTGGTCGAAAAGCGTGGCCGCCATCTGGCGCTGACACCCGGCGGTGAGATTCTGATGAGTTACGCGCGCCGTCTGCTTAGCCTGAACGATGAAGCCTGGCGGGCAGTACGCGGTGAGTTATTACAGGGTGACGTGCGCATTGGCATGCAGGAGGATTTTGGCGAGTCACTGATGCCGGGCATTCTCGGTCCTTTCAGCCGTCAGCATCCCGGTGTACGGATTAGCGCACGCGTTGACCGCAACCAGCCGTTGTTACAGGCGATAGCCGGGGATAGCCTGGATATGGCCTTGCTGTGGCAGGGGGATAATCTGCCCGCCTCCAGTCAACTGCTCGGCCAATGCGCGCTGGCGTGGATCGCCGCGCCCGAACTCGATGTGGCCGCTCTGCTGGCACGCGGTGAACCGTTACCACTGTTGATGTTCGAAGCCCCGTGCCTGATGCGCACCCGTGCCCTCGCGGCACTGGAGCAGGCCGGGCTGGCATGGCGCGTGGTATTTACCAGCCATAGTCTGAGTGGTATCTGGGCGGCAGTCCATGCCGGGCTGGGAGTGACGCTACGCAGCCAGATCGGCCTGCCCGCGGGATTGAAGGTTATTCACGCACCGCTGCCCGCCGTCGGTAATATGGGCATTGCGTTGTTGCAGAAGAATAGCGCTGATGCCGCGCAACAACTGTTGGGGAAACTGATGGCCGCAGCCGTGAACGATTATCTGGTACGCTAACCACCCGCAGCTGTTATCTGTCATTCACATAAGGAAAGTTGTGTGTCTCAGTTCAATCAATACGGTCAACCTGTTGGTTTTGCCCTGCCGCATTGGCAACCCGTTGCACGTCCAGCCATCGCCCCCTTAACCGGCCGCTTTTGTACTCTGGAACCTTTACAGGCCGGGCACTGTGCACCGCTGCTGTCAGCCTTTTCACAGGCAGAAGACGATCGTGACTGGACATGGCTGGGCGCAGATCAACCCCGTTCTCTGCCAGAGATGGCACGTTGGGTCGGGGATAAAATGGCCGATGTCGGGCTGGTTTCTTATGCGGTGGTTAACCATGCCAGCCAACAGGCTGTCGGTCTGGTGTGCTTTGCCAATATTGATCAACAAAACGGTGCCCTGGAGATTGGTCATGTCACTTGGTCACCCCTGATGCAACGCAACGTGTTGGGCAGCGAAGCCATCTATCTACTGCTGAGTCAGGCCTTTGCGCTGGGCTATCGTCGGGTGGCGTGGCGCTGTGATTCGACCAATCACGCCTCGCGACGTGCTGCGGAGCGTCTGGGCTTTAGCTTTGAGGGCCGTTTTCGCCAGGCCATGACGCGCAAACAACGTAATCGTGACACCGACTGGCTATCGATTATTGATAGCGAATGGCCAGCCATCCAGCAGGCAATGACACGCTGGCTTGGCGAAGAAAATATGGACAGTGGAGGGCAACAAATACAGCCGCTGCACCACTTCCTTAAGCTAAATTAATTTTGCCACCGGCCATTGACCACGCTGAAATAGCGGTTATAAATAGTGAGTCGCAACACAAAATAACCGCTCATTCTGCACGGAAATAGCAAAATACATTTGTAACCAAATAAATCCGCCCTGTTACTTTAATAGTTTTTAAACTAAATAAATTTTAAAATTTCAATAACAATGTTTTAAATTTGTTGCGAACTTTTTACTCATCGCCAAGAAACGTTGTTATCGCAATGAAAAAATCAACTAAATTAATCACCTCGCTTTCACTCACCGCATTACTCGTTAGCTCTGCTGTCCATGCCGCTGACACGCCGGAAAAGACTGACGTGCTGCTGATTGGCGGGGGCATCATGAGTGCTTCTCTGGGGACCTGGCTGGAAGAATTGCAACCCAGCTGGAAACAGGTAATGGTCGAAAAACTGGACGGCGTAGCGCTGGAGTCCTCCAACGGCTGGAACAACGCCGGTACCGGTCACTCCGCCAATATGGAACTGAACTACACGCCAGAACGTCCGGACGGCAGTATTGACGTCAGCAAAGCGCTGGAAATTAACGAAGCCTTTATGATTTCGCGTCAGTTCTGGACCTCTCAGGTTAAACGCGGCGTATTAAATAATCCGCACAACTTTATTAACTCGACGCCGCACATGAGTTTTGTCTGGGGCGATAAAAACGTTGAGTATCTGACGAAGCGTTATGAAGCGTTGCAGAAAACCGTGCTGTTCCAGGGCATGAAATTCTCTACCGATCACGCGCAAATTCAGCAGTGGGCACCGCTGATTATGGAAGGCCGCGATCCGCAGCAGAAAGTTGCTGCAACCTGGACCCCGGTTGGTACGGACGTGAACTACGGTGAGATCACCCGTCAGCTGATTGGCAGCCTGAAGAAGAACGACAACTTCTCGCTGGAAACCTCGTCAGAAGTGACCGATTTCAAACGTAACAGCGATAACAGCTGGCACGTCACCATCAAAGATGTGAAAAGTGGCGCAAACCGCACCATCGACGCACGTTACGTGTTTATCGGTGCCGGTGGTGGCGCGCTTAAGCTGTTGCAGAAAACCGGTATTCCTGAAGGCGAAAACTACGCAGGCTTCCCGGTGGGTGGTTCGTTCCTCGTGACCGAAAACCCGGCCATCACCAGTCGTCATCTGGAAAAAGTTTACGGCCAGGCTTCTGTCGGCGCACCGCCGATGTCGGTACCGCACCTCGATGCGCGTTTCCTCGACGGCAAACGTGTGGTGCTGTTTGGACCGTTCGCGACTTTCTCTACCAAGTTCCTGAAAAACGGTTCGCTGTTTGATCTGTTGGGCACCACCACCACCAGTAACTTTATGCCGATGACCCACGTGGGCATTGATAACTTTGACCTGGTGAAATACCTGATTGGTCAGGTGATGTTGAATGACGATGACCGCTTTGCTGCGCTGAAAGAGTACTTCCCGGAAGCGAAGAAAGAAGACTGGAAACTGATTCAGGCTGGTCAGCGTGTGCAGATCATTAAGAAAGATGCCGAGAAAGGGGGTGTGCTGAAGCTGGGTACGGAAATCGTGACCGATCAGCAGAAAACCGTGGCTGCGCTGCTGGGTGCCTCACCGGGTGCCTCTACCGCTGCACCGATCGCTATCAACGTGATCAAACAACTGTTCCCGACCGAGTTCGCCAGCCCGGAATGGCAGCAGAAGATTCATCAGATCGTCCCGGCCTACGGCCAGAAGCTGAACGACAATCCAGCACTGGCGCAACAGGTGTGGGATGACACCGCTGCGACGCTGCAACTCACCAAACCACCGGTGATCAATATGCCAGCCGCTGACGCTCAACCGCAGGCAGCCGCACCGGCTAAAACAGCACCGTCTCCACAACACGACATGGCGCTGTAATCCTCAAAAACCCCGGACCTGATGGTGCGGGGTTTTTCTTTGACTCGACTTTGTTCAATACCCTTCCTCAGTAGTGGCCGGATTAGGCAATCCTCAACGCCTTGTGGCTATTATCCGTCCATACAACCTGCGTAATTGTATGAATTACACAACCTTTAATGAATACCACATGATTTTTAAATTTCAAAAAAGGAAAATCATATCAGAGATAGCGACTCCTCGGCACAGTCATCCATTATTTGTTAACACAATGATTAATTTAACTATTAATACGCCCGCATGATTTCGTGCCTAGACGGATGAACTGGTATAGCCTCTAAATTACCATGCGGCAGCACACGAATAAGCACTAGATTGGGCAAAAAACAAAATTCTTATTTCATTTATCGTTATGACTGAAACGTTTACCTGAACAGGCTATCTCTGAAAAGAATGTCAAATGATCCATCAAACGCAACCGCGCCTCGCCTGATTTGGAACGACCACTTCGTTCTGCCGCCTTTGAAAGCTCACGATTCATTTCTGGTGATAAAGTTACTAACAATGCCACTGCCCGATAGTCATCATCTTTATCTTTTCTCATACAATGAACCTCCATGTTAATTGAAAGTAAAAAATAATAATGACTCTGTATATAATTGGAATACGTATTTATTACGTATTTACTTAAAAGTTGTTTTATGCGTAATGCAGTATGTACTGACAAAAATTTGAATTTAAAAAAGACTATAAAATAATAATGCAAGCGGCCTATTGGGAATGATTTACAAAGTTAATGACCGAGGTGATTTTATAAACTTACCTGGAATAAAATTATCGTATCCATTTCTAATCAAAAAACCCCTTAATGCTGACCAGGAACTTACTTCACATTTGTCATAAATTGAGGAGATTATTTTTTCAACAGTTCTCCGTGATATTTTTAGTATCCGTGAAATCTCCTTATTATTTTCTCCCCTCAATTTTAAAAAAACCACATCCCATTCTCTATCCGTAAGTAACGCGGATGGTGAATAAAATGTCACTGCACCTGATAGTTTATTAGTATAAAACAAATTAATATCTAATATTTCAAATTTTCGGCCATGAAACATATTCCCTATATATTCATTATCTTTATTAAATAATGGTATTTTATCAAAAAGATAACTTGAAATTTTTTGGCTTTCACCAAAAGGGTGTGTTTCGATAGAAGTGACTCTTTTCAACGTGCTTGCCACTAATTTATCATTTTCTTGAAATTGCCTTGCAAATTTAGCGGTTTCCGATGGCATATTTTCATGTAGCATACCTGCTATCTTGTAGTTGAGGGGGAGATTTAGTAGTTTTAGAAATGAGTCATTTACATACACAAACCTTGAACTTTCGTCCTTAACACCCCACGGTTCATCACACCTATTCCAGATTGGTATCATTATTTTAAGAAAATCATAATACTTCCCATTTTGTACATGTGAGAGACACTCCATCTCTTTAATTTCCATTTATCACACCCCTAACCTGGTTACATTAACACATCATAATTACACATATCAAAAAAGCATTTAATTCAAAAGAAAAAATTATAAAACCCATCTATGTATAATTAGCCTCATAAACAACAACCATGTTATTTTTCATGCATCACGTTGTCAATAAAACCTTCTGAACCATCCTCAATACCGCCATCCTTCCGGTTAGAGAAGTCCATCTACCTCACATACTCAATATTAGGTATGAATCTGCCGTAGCAACATTTACAACAAGAGAAAATCTTAGGATAAAAGCACATGGAAAAGTATTAAAACAATAGTAATGCCTATTTATTTAAAATAAAAAACAATGAAAAACAAAGCAACCAGGCGAAGCAACATATTAATTATAAAGAGTTTTTAAGTGAGCGTGATTATTTTTACTTTTTTATTGAATATATGACAAAGACGTCATAAGCTCTTAGGAAATAAGTTTTCAATCGCCTGATTTAGTCGCGCATCTGACGACGGCACCCACTGTTGTAAAAACTGAAATCATATATGGACATAACATGATGAACAAAAATGGATTCTGCTTTCTATTTAAATCTAAAAAAAATCACAAGTTTAAACGCCATCCTTTTCCCGGTGGTCATATAATAAATTTAAGTTTAGGCGAGCTCTATATTTCAACAGAAGCTAATTTTCAGGTATCAACTGATTCAAAACACTCTGCGTATTTAATTGGGTCTATTTATAACAGAAACTTTTTAGTTGAAATTGCCTCAATGTGGGAGTCTCATGCTTACGTATTTAATGACTCTGAGTTGTTAATCACTTTATATTCTCGGCTTGGCCAATCTGCTCTAACGCTCGCCGAAGGGGATTTCAACTTCATCATTGAGGAGAAAAATGAGAGACTGCATTTATTTTCCGATTCTCAAGGCTTATCCACAGCATATCTCGTTGAATCGAAATTCACCTGGCTTACTAATACTCTAAAAGTTGTTTCATTTGCAGAAGGTGAAGATGCTCTACAATTTGCATGTGAATCTCTGGTTTGTCAAAGCGAACTACGTCCAGATAATTATAGCCCTGTAACGAATGCCACACGGTTCAAACCCGGTTCATATGTTATCTTATCCAGGGATAGAGAGCATTATATTCAGAGCGACATTAACACCCTAAACGTAATATCAAATAGCAAAGAATTAATCCTCAAAAAACAAGACGCCATTGAAATTATTGATAAGAAATTAAATACTCCCTTAAACGATCTCTCTCAAAAATATTCCAGCATTGGAATACCTTTATCTGGCGGCTTGGACTCAAGTTTAATTACTGCACTCGCGAGCCGATACTTTGATCAGATCTTCACTTACTCGATAGGAACAGAGTTTAGCAATGAATTTGAGTTCTCAAAAATTGTCTCCGATTCTCTGAATACGAACCATCACGTTCATATCCTTTCAGACTCAGAGGTTGTTGAGGGTATCGTTAATGCAATATTTCACAATGAAATTTTCGATGGACTTTCAGCTGAAATCCAGTCAGGACTATTTAATATCTATAAACTTTCCAGTGGAAAAGTGAAAAGTATGATAACAGGCTATGGTTCAGATCTTCTTTTCGGCGGAATACTTAATCCTGATGAGAAATATAACAATCCTAATAGCCTACTGGATTCGCAAATTTATCGAACAAGATGGACTGGTGAGTTTTCAACTAACGGCGCTAAACATTTCGGCATTGAAGTTAGACACCCTTTCTGGAACCAGAAGCTTATTACCCTTTGCAAGAGCCTCGCTCCTGAATTTAAAATTAAAAATAACGAAGTGAAAAATATTCTACGTGAATATACTGACTCATTAGCATTACTGCCGCCTGAAATTATTTGGAGAAAAAAATTGGAATCCATGAAGGTTCCTCAGTTAATAGAGTATTTGCTGACATTGTTGGTACGGACATCGATAACTATCAGTTCAAATCACGTTTCACATACAGAATTTATAAAGCATTAATAGGTGGAAATACTAATATTGAAGACTTGACAAAAACACAAATTTTAAAATTGATGAAGTGAGGTTGAAATGATACTAGAGACAGATCATGATGAAATAAGAGTTATAACACTTAACGCAGAAAACAAACACAATCCATTCAGTTTTGAACTTGAGGAGCAGATAAAGGAAGCGCTGAGTCGTGCAAATTCCGATCCCATGATTGGTGCAGTTATTTTATATGGAGGTGAGGGGCGATCATTTTCTGCAGGAGGAGATTTTAATGAAGTTAAATTTCTTTCTCGGACAGTCGAGATTGAGAACTGGATTGATCGTGTCATAGAATTATATCAATCTGTTCTGAAAGTTACAAAGCCTACAGTTGCAGCCATCGATGGTTATGCAATTGGAATGGGCTTCCAGTTTGCAATGATGTTTGATCAACGGTTAATGTCAGCAGACGCCTCTTTAATAATGCCTGAACTACAACATGGAATAGGTTGTTCTGTGGGTGCTGCCATTCTGAGATTTACACATGGTTTCGCTCTGATGCAAGAAATTATTTATCAGTGTAAAAGTCTGGATGCTCAAACTTGTTCTAATTATCATCTCGTCAATAAAGTTGTCGACAAAGATACTTTGCTTCATGAAGCAATTCAGGAAGCTCGAGCCATGGCAAAATTCCCAAGAACTGCTTTCATTAACACGAAGACATCCATTAACAGGAATTTCATTGAATTATTGGATGCCATAAAGGAGACATCTAAATCAGTACATACAGCCTCATTCCAGGCAAGAGATGCTCAGAAACATTTCTGTAAAGTACTTAAAGTAAAGTATCAAGGAGAATAAATTATGCAACATATTAAAGGTGTGAAATTTTTACCTGCAATGCCATCAGGTTTTGGAGCAAAAATCGCTAAAGAGGATTTTATTACTGCGTCACCAGAATCAATTAAAAAAATATTAATGAGGCAAGGTTTCGCAATAATAAAAAACCTCAATATTGATGCAAACGATTTTCGTGACATTTACTCTTCTTATGGCAATGTTGTTGAATATGCAGATGAAAAAATCAGTGTAGGCTTCGGATATCGTGACACGCTAAAATTGGAAGGTGAAAAAGGTAAGATAGTAACTGGCAGAGGTCAATTACCATTACATGCTGATGGCGGCCTATTACTTTCTCAAGTCGACCTGGTTTTTCTTTATGCTGTAGAAATTAAAAATTTGAAATTTCGTGGTGCCACAACTCTATGTGACCATAAGTTAGCATGTGATGAAATGCCCCAGCATCTTCTTCGTGTACTCGAAGAAGAAACGTTTGAAGTTCGAGTTTTAGAACATGGCTATTATGTAGACGTTTCCCCTGCCGGTTGGTTTAAAGTACCCGTGTTTACAGACCTTGGCTGGATAAGAAAAATGTTGATTTATTTTCCTTTTGATAAGGACCAACCCGCTAGCTGGGAATCACGAATTATAGGTTTCACTGCGCGTGAAACACAAGATTTCTTCAAAGAGCTTTCTCAATTTATAAAGCAGCCACGTTATTTTTACAAACATTACTGGGAGGATGGTGATTTACTCATAATGGATAACCGACGCGTTATTCATGAACGTGAAGAATTTAATGAAGATCGTATTGTACGCCGCTTATATCGAGGTCAGACCGTGGGCGTATAACCAAAATAATGCCGGGCTAGCTCCCGGCATCCATGGAGAAGGGAAAAATGAAATATGACTTACTGAACATATATAAACGCTACTCTACAAAAGAGTTATCATTCAAACTTATGGCAACCACATTGTTGAGTAACAAATTCACTCGCATACCATCAATATATTTGGTAAAAAAATGCCTTTCTCAAAAAAAAGGGAGCGTCTTCCGTGCAACTAATAATATATATTTCTCAGGTGAAACTATCCACGAAGCAACAACGGCATGCGAAAATCTCGCAAGAACAGGAGTTTACGGAATCCTTGATTATGCTGTCGAAGGTGAAAGTGATGAATTTCATTTCGAAACTGCTATCAACCATACCTTGCAATTAATCGATCTTGCTCATCGATCAGAAAACATGCCTTTCGTTGTTGTTAAGCCCACTGCTTTGGGTAGTTCAGGCGTGTATGAAAAAGTTAGTAAAAATTTAATTAATAGCGATGAGGAAAAAGAAGACTGGCAAAAGATAATAAACAGATTTTACACAATTTTTGATTGTGCATCTTCTCGCGGGGTCAGCGTGATGGTTGATGCTGAACAAACTACTGTACAACCCGCAGTGGATGAATTGATGTTACTTATGATGAAGAAATATAACCATCACTACCCAGCCATTATTCTCACCATGCAGTTCTATCTTAAGGGAAAGTTTAATACACTTAAAGAATACTACCATTTGGCATGTAATAACGACTTCATCTTGGGCATTAAAGTAGTCCGAGGTGCTTATCTTGAAGAGGAAAAAAAACTAGATAGAGAGAACCTATTCTTTGAGTGCAAAAAAGACACTGATGATAGCTATAATGCGTGTATAGATTATGTTTCGCAAAGGCTTGAAAGAATACATCCTTTTTTTGCAACACATAATGATGAAAGCATCCAACGTATCATCTCTAATCAAAATCTCTCTGATGCAAGAGTTTGGATTGGGCAACTTTATGGTTTAGGGGATCACTTAACTTATTCTATAAAAACCATGGGGTTCCGCGTGTGCAAATACTTACCCTACGGACCCCAAAAAAAATCATTGCCTTATCTTCTCCGCAGAATTGAAGAGAATGCCATTGCAACACAAACCTTCAAGAAAGAATCCAAATTGTTATTCAGAGAGTTATGTAATCGTTTATTATGGAGGCGAAATGACTAGTTTTAAATGTAAAATCGTCAATCGTAACAAAGCATTCGCTTGCTTTTCTGACAGAACACTTCTTGAATCAGCACTGATTTCAGGTGTAGCTATCTCATACCGATGTAGTATGGGTTATTGTGGCCTTTGCAAAGTCAAACTTAAATCGGGAAAGGTTAAAATGGAACATTCGGGCGGAATTTCTCGCAAGGACACAGAGAATGGGTTCATTTTACCATGCTGCACCATACCATTTGGAGACATTGAAATTGAAACGAATGAGTAATTATTCACCCCATCCATATAGTATTCTTTCGATATTTCTTACTACGCTGATTCCATTACCAGAAATTTCAGCTTCTCCCACTCCCCATAATGTACAAGAAGTAGTGATCCCTGGTGGGTACTATTATGTCGGTTCTGTCTTTGGACAGCAGAACTACACAGCACATGCAAATACCCGCCGTGAAACCTTCGCAATAATGTCAACAGAAGTGACTTATCATTTCTACCAATCAGTTGTATTGTGGGCTAATAAACACGGTTATAATTTGAGTGAAGGGTGTAATGGTGCTGAATATGAAGAGTGCTTACCACCAGAAAAAGATGGAGGCATGCATCCTGTCACAAATGTAACCTGGTTCGACGCGATTATTTTCGCCAATGCCCTAAGCGAAATGTATAACCTCGAACCAGTTTACTTAACCGCTGCACAGCAGCCATTGCGAACCCTATCTGAACGCATTGAAAATATTGACATTCATGTTAATTATGCTTCGACAGGTTACAGACTTCCTGACTTGGCAGAATGGCAAATTGCTGCCCGAGGTGGTATTAGAGGATTAGTTGATGGTACATATGGTAACCCTTTTTCTGGCAGCTTATCTTCCGGTGAAGTGGCAATTTTTCCTCAAAGAGATTCCCGAATTTTTTCAACGTCTCCAGTGGGTTCATTAAAGGCTAATGCCGCCGGCCTTTACGATATGAGCGGTAATGTCTCTGAGTGGCTGGATGAATCGCTAGAAATTCAAGAAGGAAAGAGAATGTACTACTTCTGTGGGGGTAGTTATCTTGATCGGACAACCACTCTGGCTGCATGCGATGTTCATACACCTGGTTTCCTGACATCAGATACCGGCTTTAGACTGGTTCGGAGAATACATGAACTATAGCATTTTTTTCCTTTTATTATTATGGGTAATAAGTGGAACAGCAGCTATTTCCCCTGTCACATTAAAACCCGGACCTAATTATCTGGATCTCAACCATGATGGTACAAAAGACTTGGTTGTTATGGCGCAGTTTGACAATAACACTTCTCATCCCAACATAGGCCTGACTTTTTTTATCCGTTGTACTGGGGGAGGATATTGCATCATGCCTGTAGCAAATAGCAATTTGTTCACCTGGTTTGATTATAGATTGTCAGCTGATGCTGAGTTCCTTGTGCAGGACAATCGCCTTTTTCAATATAAAAATCGTTTCTATCTTATCTCTGTCCAGAAAGTGGGGGATGATGTATTTGAATCCGGAAAAATTGAAATAAAGATTTATAAATTTTCAGAATCCCGTGATGACCCTGGAGTGCCTCTTTATGACTGGACATTACATAAGAAAGCTTTGACTAAAAAGGAATATTTATCCGCCACTGAAGCCTATCAGGATATTGATGTTGGATTATTGGATGATTAAAATAACGCGTTTTCTCCCAATCGTTTTTTTCTTAATCAGCATGATGGTTACTGCCTCTGATAGTGAAAACTTATCAGTTTATTCAAAGCAACTAAAAGCCTTCTATCAACTGGAGCCGCCATGCTGCCTCGGTGTAAATGAATGGCCTGTTTCTGCAACAATCCACCATTCCACTTGGGAGAATGCAAGACTTCTGGCTTTGGTTGATGCAGGACTGGTAGAGATTATCGTCAACGGGGAAAAGCGCTATTTCAAACTTACTACGGTGGGACAAAAAAACTTTGACCGCTATGGTGATCTTTGCTACGGACGTGTACGAATTAACAATATTCAAAAGATCGAGCCAACACACCGGGGAGAAACTAATGTGTATTTTACAATACGACTTATTGACCAGGAAGAATGGGCAACAAATATCAATCTGCGCACCGCATTTAGCGAACTTGATCTTTTTATAAGCGGCGCTGCCCGTACAATCTATCGAGCAACATTTACGAATCAACCAGGAAAACTTCCTGAAATGCAAGGAATTCCAGAACCTGAAGGATTAGATTATTGATGCAGTATTATTCAGAGTACCGTAAAAAATCATGAATATTATGATGCTATAAAAAATTGTATCCTCTGTGACGGATATCTATCGGCTGGCAAACATCATTTCCAACACCGCATTTTGCACATGCAGCAGAAAGGCTTTGGCTTGCGTAGCCTGACAACGTGGATCTGACATTGCCTCCGCCGCGACTTCTTCGCCACGCGTTACCGGTGGGCAAGGAATAAACATTGCCTCTGGCCGACAAAGGGACAGCCGCTCGCCATCGATACGATAACGGGCGAGTTTTTGCTTGAGTGCCGCATCCGCCGTGCCCGGCCAGCAATCGGTGATGATCACGTCAGCATCCTGTACGGATCGGGGATCGTCGCTGGCCGTCACATGATCGGTCTCAACCAGCAGCTCCGTGGGTGCGACCTGAGTAATACTGATGGGTAGCACAGCGGCCGCCTCAATCCATGAACGCAGGATATTTGCATACGGCGCAACAACCGCGACATGCAGGCCATCCCATGAACCGCGTTGTTGCCGGATATAAGCCAGGTCGCCGAGGATTTCACACGGATGGTTACGGTGGGTACGCAGATTCATCACCGGGATAGCGGCGGCCGCAGCGAAGGTTGCGAGTTTAGCAAAGCAAGGAGTACGGATGGCAACGATGTCGAACCAGTTTGCCAGATAGCCCGCAATATCTTCGACAGACTCCTGCCCCTCCAGCCTCGCATTCACCGTCATGGCAGTGAAAAAGCCCCTCGACTGATGCTGCACGCCAGTGCGCTGAATTTTGTGCATCCCATCAGCGGAGAGTCAATCAATGCGCGTCACAACAGCCCGTTTTGAACGGGCATTGCGTGGGTTACCACATCAAATCATCAGGCACTTTAAAATCAGCATAGGGATCATCTTCATCCTGCTGTTCCTGACTTAGGGTGCTGTTTAATACAATACTGCTCGCATCGCGCTGGGCAATTTTGTCAGCGACCACGGCGGGGATAATTGCGTATTCACTCTTACCATCGCTATCAACCGCCAGTCGGGCGATAGCAAGACGCCCATTCACCAGTTGCGTTTGCGTCAACTTATCAACACTGATTTTTTTAATTAAGTTGTTGTCGGTGAAATTAAACGCAATATCGCCTTTGGCCACGACGATTCTGTTCATCTCGATCAGTTGCTTCACCTGAGCTTTATATTCTTTTGCTAACGTCGCTTGTTTTTGTTGGTCGCTTAGCTGCTTATCTCGCTCAAGTTGCGCTTTTTTATTCTCTTCCACCGCCTCTCTGGCCTCACGAGCCTGAACGCGGGATTTTTTAGCCGTCTTTTGGACTTTGGCCATTTTTTTGCTGGTCACTAATCCAGCTTTCAGCATTTGCTCTTGTAAGGTAAGTTTTGTCATCTTCGCTTCTAAACCATCTTCAACATTTTAGGGGCAGCCCCAACGCTTACGGCTATTCATTGCCCCATTGATTGAGAAACGTGGCGATCTCATCAATACGCAACGCCTCGATACCCGCTTCACTGGCCATCTCTTGCTGTGCCTGCTCACTGATCTCTTCGTTATTCATTAAACGCGTGATCAATAGCTGAAAATAACGCGCCAGCGCATCACGTTCCGACTCGCTTACCGGCTTTGCCGCTTCCGCCTCGTACTCATCCACGATGTCATAAAATTTTAGGGGTACGTCGTTGTTCATCAGTTATCCCCAGGGTTAAAGTCTATGCCGCCACGACTGGCATCATCCGGGCGGGATGATATCATTCTTATTTGGTTTTTTCTGTTATCCATCTATCCAATATGCCAACCATTGAAACCCGCTTTGCTGCGCTGAAAGAGTACTTCCCGGAAGCGAAGAAAGAAGACTGGAAACTGATTCAGGCTGGTCAGCGTGTGCAGATCATTAAGAAAGATGCCGAGAAAGGGGGTGTGCTGAAGCTGGGTACGGAAATCGTGACCGATCAGCAGAAAACCGTGGCTGCGCTGCTGGGTGCGTCACCGGGTGCCTCTACCGCTGCACCGATCGCTATCAACGTGATCAAGCAACTGTTCCCGACCGAGTTCGCCAGCCCGGAATGGCAGCAGAAGATTCATCAGATCGTCCCGGCCTACGGCCAGAAGCTGAACGACAATCCAGCACTGGCGCAACAGGTGTGGGATGACACCGCTGCGACGCTGCAACTCACCAAACCACCGGTGATCAATATGCCAGCCGCTGACGCTCAACCGCAGGCAGCCGCACCGGCTAAAGCAGCACCGTCTCCACAACACGACATGGCGCTGTAATCCTCAAACACCCCGGACCTGATGGTGCTAATGCTGGTCAGTTAAGGCCATATTCGGGTAAGGCTGCCATTTTTTAAGGAATGGCAGCTTTTTTCATGCGTACTCTGCTGTGGGCCATCGCCCCTCTGCTGCTGCCGGGCAGTCCTCGCGCCGCTGACGCGGTGCCTTCGGCTTCAACGTCGTGCCGACGGACCGTTCGGGGAAGTCCATCCCTGTCCACCCCGAACTGACTCACGCATCCCTGCGTGAGTCTCCTGGCACAACGTCAAAGCCTCAGCGCTGCGGATAGCCCTTTGCAGCAGCAGAGGGGCGATGGCCTTCACGATTGTGCCCTTTCTGACAACACACACCGACGCTTCGGAGCAGGCTGGGGCCGCTCAGGGGCAGGCAATCCGCAGCGCTGAACAGAGTGAGTCTGCCAGGAGAGCGCGCATGGATGCGCGCGAAAGGCGGGGTGGAACAGGGATGTGCCATCCCCGCCGGTCCGTCAGGCAGACGAATGACGTGAAGGCACCGCGTCAGCGGCGCGAGGACCGCCAGCACCTGAGCAGTACCAGACTGCGTCATCACCGATTGCTTAACTGACCAGCATTAGGACCTGATGGTGCGGGGTTTTTCTTCCTCTCAACTGCGTTCAATGACACACAGATAACAGCCAAACCGTGCGCTATGCACGTGGATATAGGCCGTTTCAGGTTGACGCAACATCTGCAAAATTAACGGCTCCGCTTCACTGCCCGGCGTGACTTCCGCCGTAATAATCATATGTGCTGCATTAAAAGCGCGCAGCGAGAGTAGCCGGGTTGTCAGATACGCCGGGACTTCATCCTGATAAACGCCTTGTGTAGTGCATCCCTCATGGATATAGATGGCATGTCTGCCTGAATAAGGCGTTGCCGCTGGTTGGTAGGCGTGATTGACCAGAATCGCATATTCCCCTTCCGGCACATCACGCAATGCAATGCGGTCCGGAAAACCGGCGTTTTTATCGGCCCGCTTACGTACCGCCAGATGCAACGCCAGATAGCGCTCATCCTGACCAAACAAATGGGTAAACTCTCTGCTGTCCAAACCGCGAATGGTATAAGCCATATTTTCCTCCAGGCGTTAAGCGTGGAGGTATTAAGCATCGGAGCACGCTAACGTGCTCGCTGTTAACGGTCATGGAATTAACGATGATGAGGCTTATGCTTTGGCAAACATCATTTCCAACACCGCATTTTGCAGATGCAGCAGGAAGGCTTTGGCTTGCGTAGCCTGACAACGTGGATCTGACATTGCCTCCGCCGCGACTTCTTCGCCACGCGTTACCGGTGGGCAAGGAATAAACATTGCCTCTGGCCGACAAAGGGACAGCCGCTCGCCATCGATACGATAGCGGGCGAGTTTTTGCTTGAGTGCCGCATCCGCCGTGCCGGGCCAGCAATCGGTGATGATCACGTCAGCATCCTGTACGGATCGGGGATCGTCGCTGGCCGTCACATGATCGGTCTCAACCAGCAGCTCCGTGGGTGCGACCTGAGTAATACTGATGGGCAGCACAGCGGCCGCCTCAATCCATGAACGCAGGATATTTGCATACGGAGCAACAACCGCGACATGCAGGCCATCCCATGAACCGCGTTGTTGCCGGACATAAGCCAGGTCGCCGAGGATTTCACACGGATGGTTACGGTGGGTGCGCAGATTCATCACCGGGATAGCGGCTGCCGCAGCGAAGGTTGCGAGCTTTGCAAAGCAAGGAGTACGAATGGCAACGATGTCAAACCAGTTAGCCAGATAGCCCGCAATATCTTCGACAGACTCCTGCCCCTCCAGCTTCGCATTCACCGTCACAACCTGCGCGCCCATTGCCGCCGCGCCTAATGCCAATGCCGCGGGGTTACGCCACCCCGGGAGTTCTTCAATCATGCCAATTCTGGCCCCGGCAAGGGTCTGGGGCATTGCCCTGCTCTGCCACAATTCAGACAATGCGATCGCCCGTCGCGCCAGGTTTTCAATGGTGCGACAATCCAGATCCGATACCGCAAGCAGACTGTTGTTTTGCATTCTTCACGCTTTCCTTTGGCCCGTTTCAGCGTCGATTAAAAGAATTCCATCCCGCGATAAGGTTTTTCCCGGCACGCCCGCAGCCGGCTTGCCAAATCACCGCAGTGGGCCTCTAACTGATGTCCGTCCGGATCGAGGAAGTAGATTGATTCTCCTTCGCTGCGGTTTTCTTTCCACTCGATCACCCCAGCGCATTGCAGACGGTTTCTAAAACTCACCCTATCGGCTTCCGCAAGGGTGAAAGCAAAGTGGGTATAGTCCTGAGCAGGAGAGGCTTTATCCAGGGATAAACATAACCAGAGATCACCTAAAGAGAGATAGGCTCCCCGGTCCCACCTGGCACGCGGCGTGAATGACAGAACGTCGCGATAAAAGGAGAAACTTACCGTCAGATCACTGACTGCAAGGGTAAGATGATTCAGGCCGGTCAGCATACAGGTTCCTGTGATGATAGAGGTACGCATAAGTCGCTGACACTACCCTACCATGCCTGGGGTTTGACTTCAGGCACATTAAGGTTTTGGTGTGCGTGGCATACTGGCTATCAAACCTTTTATCGCGCACAGGTTCCAACTCCGAAGATTAAATTGAACTCCGTTGTTTATTTTGTGCAGGTTTGAGTGATTGTCGAATTGAAATCGAAATTAACCGCAACCACTTTTATCGTGCTGTCATTCATTTTAGATACGAAATAATTAGTTGATGAACTGCCATATTTACGGGAACCATCAGCAGCAATATTATTAAATTTCGCACTATCCGTGCTGTCTGTAATATTGGGAATAAACAATGCATTAACTAACAGATCATCCGTAATAGTATAGGTGAGCGTGGTTTTAACATCACCATCGGAATAATAGCCGTCGCGGATTTTTGTCCCTTGCTGCGTCTGCATAACCGAATGAAATTTATCACAAGTATATTTTTCGGCGCGTGTTTTTTCAGCCGTGGTCTGTTCAGATGACGCCTGTTTTGTCGTGCTGGTGTTGCCATCGGCTTTATTGGATGGAAAGAACGCGACAACACCAACCACCAGCGTGACGATAAAAACCACAACGCTCGCTAATGATGCCGTCAATACGGTTTTCAATTTGCCTTTTTGTTGGTCACGGCAGCGCTTAGCAACCCTTTTATAACAAAACACCGCAATAGCAACACAGATAACAAAAACAATCAGAGCAATCATAAAGTCCTCCTGACTTCACTTTTCGTTAAATTACTTGTCGTAGCCGGGCCATAACATACTCACAGGCAGTAAATGGTTATCGGCCGTGCGCGGCACATCTTTAAACTTATGTCCTGCCGCTTTAATCGGTTCGCCTGTTGACTAAAAATTGGTTATTATCCGCTCCCACATTCCCCCCCTGGCGACCTGATGGCTGTTATTCTTGATACCTTTATTGCCCCACCGTGCCATGAGCAGATAGAAACGCTCTATCAGGACGAACACCTGGTGCTGATCAATAAACCTGCCGGACTGCTTAGTCTCTCGGGCAAAAATCCGCAAAATCTCGATTCTGTACATCACCGGCTGGTAAAGATTTTTCCGGGCTGTACCTTGGTACATCGCCTTGATTTCGGTACTTCCGGCTTGATGGTGATTGCGCGCAACAAGGCGATCAACGCTGCCCTGTGCCAGCAATTCAGTCAACGTAGCGTGACCAAGGTTTACAGTGCACTGCTGTGCGGGCATCTGGAAAACCATGAAGGGGTGATAGACGCGGCGATTGCCAAAGATCCAGCGCGCTTTCCGCTGATGTCGATTTGTGCCACCCACGGTAAACCCGCCCGTTCCCGGTATCAGGTGGTTGAACGTTTCAATCATGAGTTGGAAGAGGGAACGTTACTGCCGTTAACGCGGGTACAGCTCATTCCTGAGACCGGGCGCACCCACCAACTCCGCATTCATTGTCAGCTGCTGGGCCACCCTATTTTAGGCTGCGACCTGTATGGCGGTCGCCTGCTACCTGGCAGTGAAAAAGCCCCTCGACTGATGCTGCACGCCAGTGCGCTGAATTTTGTGCATCCCATCAGCGGAGAGTCAATCAATGCGCGTCACAACAGCCCGTTTTGAACGGGCATTGCGTGGGCTACCACATCAAATCATCAGGCACTTTAAAATCAGCATAGGGATCATCTTCATCCTGCTGTTCCTGACTTAGGGTGCTGTTTAATACAATACTGCTCGCATCGCGCTGGGCAATTTTGTCAGCGACCACGGCGGGGATAATTGCGTATTCACTCTTACCATCGCTATCAACCGCCAGTCGGGCGATAGCAAGACGCCCATTCACCAGTTGCGTTTGCGTCAACTTATCAACACTGATTTTTTTAATTAAGTTGTTGTCGGTGAAATTAAACGCAATATCGCCTTTGGCCACGACGATTCTGTTCATCTCGATCAGTTGCTTCACCTGAGCTTTATATTCTTTTGCTAACGTCGCTTGTTTTTGTTGGTCGCTTAGCTGCTTATCTCGCTCAAGTTGCGCTTTTTTATTCTCTTCCACCGCCTCTCTGGCCTCACGAGCCTGAACGCGGGATTTTTTAGCCGTCTTTTGGACTTTGGCCATTTTTTTGCTGGTCACTAATCCAGCTTTCAGCATTTGCTCTTGTAAGGTAAGTTTTGTCATCTTCGCTTCTAAACCATCTTCAACATTTTAGGGGCAGCCCCAACGCTTACGGCTATTCATTGCCCCATTGATTGAGAAACGTGGCGATCTCATCAATACGCAACGCCTCGATACCCGCTTCACTGGCCATCTCTTGCTGTGCCTGCTCACTGATCTCTTCGTTATTCATTAAACGCGTGATCAATAGCTGAAAATAACGCGCCAACGCATCACGTTCCGACTCGCTTACCGGCTTTGCCGCTTCCGCCTCGTACTCATCCACGATGTCATAAAATTTTAGCGGTACGTCGTTGTTCATCAGTTATCCCCAGGGTTAAAGTCTATGCCGCCACGACTGGCATCATCCGGGCGGGATGATATCATTCTTATTTGGTTTTTTCTGTTATCCATCTATCCAATATGCCAACCATTGAAACATTTCTGACGTTCCTGATCGCCCTGTCCCTGCTTGAAATTTCTCCAGGCCCGGACATGATGCTGACCCTTGCCCGCGGGATTGGCCAGGGAAGACGCATTGCGCTGCTGACGGTGCTGGGAAACGTGTTTGTCGCAGGTTTTATTCAGGTCGCGTTTTTGGTGCTCGGTCTGGTGGCCGCCGTTCATGCGTGGCCGGTGGCGCTGGATGTGCTCAGATGGGCTGGCGCAGCTTATCTGGTCTGGCTTGGTATAAAAATGATTGCCACCTCAGGTACGGACACCCGGCTCAAGAAAACCGTTAAAATATCAGGACGGAGGGCCATTAGAGAAGGCGCGATAAATAGCCTGACCAACCCCAAATCGCTACTTTTCATGTTCGCCTTTCTACCACAGTTTGTGGACCCTGCCGTCGGGCCAATCTGGCTACAACTGCTTATTTTCGGCTGCATTCAAAAGCTGGCAGGAATCATCTCACTGGGTTCAGTGGCACTGGCGTCCGGAACTTTTGGTAACTGGTTGAGTCGCCATAGCGGTTTCTTAAAATGGCAGGAAAGATTCACCGGTGTGGTGATGATAGGGTTGGGCATCCGAATGTTGTTCACCGGGGGCATGCCGCAGAATTCAGGTCGCTAAATGTGTCGACGAGCGCGCATTCCCTGGCGGTGATTGCATGAGTAAACTGGCTTTTATAATGATTTCTTCATGAAAATTCGGCTGGTGCCTTCCGGCTTACAGTCGATACGCCCAAACTCTTCCCAGCCGTGCTTTTTGTAAAAATCAGGGGCTTGAAAGCTGATGGTATACAAAAATGCCGCAGTACAGCCCCTTTTGCGTCCTTCCTCTTCGAAACGACGAAGGATGTCTGTTCCGAGGCCCATTTTTCGCAACTCGGGGGGAAGGTAGAAGAGATCGATAAACAGCAGGCCCAGTGAGGAACGTCCTTGCATCCCGCCAAGCACTTCTCCGGTTTGTGTTGATTTTATGAATACTGACAGTGGCTTACGATCGCTCATTCCCGTCATTAAATCATTGAATTGATTAAGTCCCTCTTCAATAGGCAACAACTTTTCTGCATCGAAGTGTTCGCAGACCTCAAGGCTTATCTCTTCTACTGAGCCAGTCATTCCCTATGTCCTTTTAATTACGTTACCACACAGTGTAAGTCTCGAGTTTAATTTACATTTAATGAGTTTTCTTTACCTTTCTGCTTTCATACGGTTATATAAGCCCATCAAATGATTAAAGGGAAGGGTTGATCATGTACAGATGGACCGTTGAGTTTCACGAAAACGCGGTTAAGGAAGCATTGTGACGATTTTTGTTCCGCTGATTTATCTTTTTGCTGGCTGGCTGATGGGAAAAACGGCCTGGGATGTCAAAACGGCGGCGTCATGGCTATTAACGCGTGTAACCATTCCAATCGTTATCATTTTTAACATATCGACGCGCTTTAGCAGTATGAGTACCATCATTATTGCCACCGCCATCTGTATGCTGCTTATGCTGATGGCGTCGCGCTACATTATTCGTGATCCCATTAAAAGCCTGTGCTTCAGTTACCTTAATATTGGCTGGCTTGGGCTGCCTGTGGCTACTGCCATGTTTGGCAATGAAGCCGCCACCATCATCATTGCCGCCTATGTCGGCAGTTCAATTGTAGGCAACTCTGTTGGTGCGGGGATGCTTTCAGGGCATCGTTTCAATCTGGTTAAATTGGTTCAGACTCCGCCGGTGCTGGCGCTGATCTTCGGGGCGGTGCTCATTCCCTTCAACCAGCAAATCACTCTGTGGTTTTCAGGTCTTTATGATGTCGCAAAATTTCTGATGAGTTTTCTCGGCATGGCGGTACTTGGAATATGGCTGTCCAAAATTGCGCTGACATGGCAGGATCTCCGTCAGGAAATCCGCCCGTATCTGATAAAATCGGGTGTGATGTTTATCCTGATCTCGCTGCTTTTGATGCTCGCCAGAACTTGCGACTTCCGGCTGATAGCAGAAAACCCTGCGACACTTTATCTGTTTTGCCTCCTTCCTCCGGCAGCCAATATCATCGTTCTGGAGACACATTATCTGGGCACAGGTCGTTCTGCTAAGCTCATTACCTGCGGCACCTGCATCAGTATTATCGCGCTTAGCCTGTTCGCTGCGGCAGTAACGATTGGCAGGACGATAGGTATAGGTCCCTGATATCACGCCCGGTAAGGCTGTTGATAGCAACTTGCGTTCATCGTCATGCTAATGTTGATGAACGCAAGTTGCGGCAGAGCGCTGATGACCTGGCGCGTCAGGCACGGGTTGCAATCAGAATGGCGGATGCCTTGATAAGCGCCAACACGCGGCTGCCCTGATTCAGCTCCATCTCTTCCTGGCTTTCGTTGGTGACGACGGCAATGATTTCAAACCCGGCGTCAGTGGCAATATGCACTGTCGCGTTAACGGCACCTTCAGTAACGCGGGTGACGCTCCCGGCATACTGGTTACGGGCGGAGAACTTCAGACCACACTCTTCCGTGGCAAGGGTGACCCATGGCGCTTTAATGAGCGCGATGGCCTCTTTACCCACGGCCAGACCTAAAGCTTCTTTGCTGCTGTGGGTGACAATCGCCACCAGTTTGACGCCACCCGCGAGTGTCAATTCGACTTCGTCATTGACCGCGCCAGTGGTAACGGCGCTGACCGTGCCAATCAGTTGATTACGTGCTGATACCTGCATAGAAACTCCTTATTACGTGATTACCGGATTTATCGTCGGACAGCCGTCTATTTAGCGCGGTTTACGCTCATGTTCAATCAGCCATTTTTTGCGCGCCAGCCCGCCGCCGTAGGCAGTCATCGTCCCCTCTTTACCGATAATGCGATGACATGGAATGACGATGGCTATACGGTTAGCCCTTTTTGCTGCGGCGACCGCACGTACCGCATCAGGTTTGCCAATCTGCACTGCCAGCGCTTGATGATGAGATGTTTGCCCATAGGGAACGGCACAAAGCCCCTGCCAAACGGAACGTTGAAAATCACCGCCTGGCGCATCAAGCATCAGATCAAACTGTTGACGCGTGCCGCCAAAATACTCACCGATCTCTTTTTCCGCTTGTCGGGTATGACAATTTTCCCCTGCAATAATACGTGCTTGAAGCATGCGCTGGAGATCCCGCAATGCCGTCTCCAGCATTGGACGATCAATAAATTCCAGCAGGCACACGCCTCGCTCCGTGGCACAGACCAACATGGGACCCAGTGGCGTAGTGAAACGGTGAATGATAATCACCTGGCTCTGTTCAGTAGGTGCAACGCCCGTAAGCCGTTTATAGGTATAGCCAAAACCGCTTAATGATTCATAGCCATTATCAAACGCCACCTCGGTGGCCCCTCGCCCCCCTTTCAGTTCCTGTAGGGCGATATTCACGCGCTGCATCCGTTGAAATGCCTGGAAGGTAATACCGTGATGCTGGAGAAACCAGCGCCGCACCCGCTCGGGGCTGATGTCGTGCTGACGCAACTCTGCATCGCTGATGCGCATTTTCGGATGGGTGCGCAGCAACTCAAGTGCCTGTTCGATTAATAAGGGCGCGCTGTGCGCATTTTCAGTGGGTCGACACACTTTACAGGGACGAAATCCGGCCGCCAGCGCCGATTGCATGTCACTGTAAAACTCGACATTTTCACGTTTCGGTTTTCGTGCGCGGCACACCGCAAGACAAAATATCCCTGTGGTTTTGACACCGACATAAAACACACCGGTATACTCCGGCGCACGCGCAAGTAATGCCTGATACCAGACATTACACTGCTCATCATCGAGAACTTTCATCAACGAAAATTCCTGCAAATCCCTGTTGTGTCTGGATAATCATCATCAAATCCTTGAGCCTGGCTTGCATGGCTGAATGAACGAAGTTTCCCATAGAAATGCGACTTACACCTGTTTTTTCCAGCCACGCGAAATCAGGAAGACCAGGCATGCACATGACGTTTAATGGCAGAGTAATCTCTTTGACCAAGGTCTCGATAGCCTTTTCTGCCGTCAGACAGGGAACGAACAGCCCGTCAGCGCCCGCAGCGGCATAAAGTCGCGCGCGCGACAACGTTTCCTGCAACGCATGCGCATGGTTAAGCAACCAGGTATCGGTACGGATATTGAGAAAGAGTTGAACCCTCTCGGTGCTCAACGCATGGCGAATATCGGCTAATCTGCGACTAAAGACGGTCGCGTCCTCAAGTTGCCTGATCCCGTTAATAACGTTGCTGTCCTCGAGGTTTATCCCTACCACGCCAAGCTGGGCGAGCCGTGTAAGATGCTGCGCTATTTCATCGGCTGTGCCACCAAATCCCGCCTCAACATCAACAGTTAATGGCAGGTTACTGACGGCTTTAATACGGGTGACGATATAGAGCAATTCATCAAAAGACATTGCCTGCCCGTCTTCATAACCTAACATCGCGGCAATCGCGGCGCTGGACGTACCAAGAGCCTGATAGCCCGCCTGATGTGCCGTGATTGCACTGGCAGCGTCCCAGACATTAGCGATAAGTAACGGTTTCTTTTGATGGTGAAGCGCAGTGAAGTGCATAACTCTCTCCTGTAATAAGTACAGGGCGAATCTAGAGCATCCCAGGATCCCCTCACAACCGAAAAACGGACAACCATTTTTTGACTGCGGTTATAAAATTTGGCTTATTAGTCGGTTATCTAAGCATCTTATTCATGAAATCAGGAGTGAGCTGATGAAGTTAGCCGCGATAGCGGACATCCATGGGAACGTGTTTGCTCTTGATGCCGTGTTGCAGGATATCAACACTCAGGGTGTCGACTTGATTGTCAATCTTGGTGATATCGTTTCCGGCGCACTTTGCCCGGCAGAAACAGCGGAAAGGCTGTTACCACTCAATTTTCCCACGATAAAAGGCAACCATGAGCGGCAATTACTTGAAACCCCTCCCGACAAGATGGGGTTGTCGGACAGCCATGCTGACAGGCACCTGAGACCGGAACACCGGGATTGGCTACGCAGTTTGCCTGCTGAGCTTATGCTTGATGATGAAATCCTGATGGTTCATGGCGTGCCCGGTGACGACAGGATTTATCTTTTAGAAGAGGTGACAACATCCGGCGTCAGGGCATCTCCTCACGCCAGAGTGCAGGCATATGTGGGGGATCAGAACGCTTCGCTTATCCTTTGCGGCCATACCCATATTCCCCGCAGTTTTGCACTGAGTGCAGAATGCCTGATCGTGAATCCGGGCAGTGTCGGATTACAGGCTTATGAGGACGATCATCCCTTTTTTCATCACATGGAAAGCGGCTCACCACATGCCCGCTATGCCATTGTGCAAAAGAACAACAACAAATGGCGCGTGGAGTTCCGCAAGGTCAGCTATAACTGGGACGAGGCAGCCCGCGTTGCCATGGCGCATCATCGCCCGGATTGGGTTAACGCGCTCAAAACAGGGCGAATGTCATAAAGGATTTACGTGCAGCACGTTAAACACGACCAACCATCAGGAGGTAAATTTGCGTCTTGAAACACAGCGCCTGTGTCTGCGGCCCGTTATCGCATCCGATGCGGCCGACCTGTTCAACATTTATGGTGACCCCGCCACCAACCTTTTCAACCCGGCAGGCCCCTATCCGGACATTCACCATGCCAAAACGGTGCTGAGCCGCTGGATTGATCATTGGGAAAACCACGGGTTTGGCAATTGGGCGATCTCGCTTTGCGACCATCCTGACGCCATCATTGGCTTTGGCGGACTGAGTATTCTGCGCTACGCCGATATCTCGATCAATAATCTCGGATATCGCTTTGCTACAACAGCATGGGGTAAAGGGCTGGCAACCGAATTTGCGGCATACGCCGTCAGGCATGGCTTTGAAGTGATTAAACTGAGCGAGATTTGTGCCGTGGTAAGAGGAGACCATCTGGCCTCACAAAAGGTGCTGCAAAAAATCGGACTGCAATATGCGAGGGATATCGACGATGTTGCAGGTGCGCCTCCCAGCCTGCTTTATTCGCTCACGCGGCAAGAATGGCGACGATAAGCCGCGCGAAACCGTGACGCGACGGCCCAAGCCTCAGCGCAGCGACGCCGTTAACATTTCTTGCTGTCACGCGCTGAAATCATTGCATTGCCTGCCAATTCCCTGCACCGTATTCGCTCTTAACCTACTTATTTATCAGGGATTTATTTATGGCAGCCATCACCACTTCTCCCCTCTCTTATCAGGCAAACGGCACCCACTTAACCGGTTCTCTGGTTTATCAAAGTGATGTCAGCAGCCCCCGTCCTGGCATCGTGTTGGCCCCCAACTGGATGGGCGTCACCCGTATGGCCGAAGAGGTCGCGGGAAAAATCGCCGCACAGGGATTTGTGGTGCTGGTCGCGGACCTGTACGGTGCCGGCCAGCGACCGACCTCCGGTGAGGAAGCGGGCAGCATGATGATGGCGGTTAAAGATACGCCAGCAGAAGTGGCGCGCATGCAGGCGGCGCTGGCCGCGTTGCTGGCACAGCAGCAGGCCCCGGTAGCACCAGACCAATTGGCTGCTGTTGGTTTCTGTTTCGGTGGTCATTGCGCACTGGAACTGGCGCGCAGCGGTGCTGAGATTAAAGCCGCCGTGTCGTTCCACGGCTCGCTGGATACCAAAGGTCACTATGCGCTGGATACAATCAAAGGCAGCGTGCTGGTACTGGACGGCGCAGCCGATCCGCTGGCGCCACGTGAGCAGTTAAACGAATTCGTTCGCGAGATGACCGCCCGTCAGATCGACTGGCAGCTGGTGAGCTACGCTGGCGCAGCGCACTCCTTCACCGATCCTGACGCCAATAACCCCGGTGTGTCCCAGTATCACCCGCAGGTTGCAGAGCGTGCGTTCAACCGCATGTTCGCGTTGTTTGCCGAGATCTTTTAATCCTCACTTCATCAGTACCTGAAACTGTGGATTGAATTCATCAAAGATCGGCAGTGCCGCGGCCCCCAGCGCGGCGGTATCGCTGCCGGTCATCCCGGTTTTCAGGCGTGAACCGGTGAGATAGCGCCCACGCACGGACTGGTACAGCGGTGGCAAACGCTGGACGATTTTATCCAGCAGCGTGGCAGGCATCATGCCGCCGATAATCACACTTTCGGCATCAAAAACGCACTCCAGCATATTGATCGCCTGGCGCAGTGGTGCCAGCACGCTGTCGATCCAGCGATCAAACAATGCCGGGTCCACTTCGAGCAAATCGTCCGGCAGCGCACTCATCGGGTCCAGTCCACAAAATTCATAAGCGGCCTGCAACGAAACATAGCGCTCCAGACAACCCTTGTTGCCGCAGTAACACTCACGCCCCTGCGGATCGATAACAATATGCCCCACCTCACCGGCATTGTGCGCATGGCCGGTATAAATATGGCCGTCGGTAAAGATACCCGCTCCCAGCCCGGTGCCGATATAGAGATAAATAAAGGAGTTAAGCTGACGCGCCACACCATGGAAACGTTCACCAATCGCCGCCACCGTCGCATCGTTTTCCAGCGTCACCGGTAAACCGCTCATCGCGGCCAGTTCGGTTTCGATATTGACGTTTTCCCAACCGTTCAGGGTGGTCGGACCGACCGAAGAGATCCCCTCTACCCCGAAAGGTCCGGGCATCACCACGCCAATCCCCAGCACCTTATTCCAGCGCGCGCCAAGTTGCGTTTTGATCTCTGCCAGTACCTCGGCGATGCGCGCTAAAGTGGCATCGGGTTGGGGCTTTTGCACCAGAATAAGGCGACGAAAATGGATTTCACCGGTCAAATCCACCAGCACAATTAACAGCGTTTGATGATCAAGGTGGATACCGATCGACCAGGCGCTGGCGGGGTTTAACGTCACCGGAATCGCCGGTTGTCCCCGTCCCTGCTTGCGCGGTTGGCGGCTGGCGAGTAGCTCCGCTTCTTCCAGTTCCGCCACGATATTGGATACCGTTTGCGGCGTTAACGCCGTCAACCGTGCCAGTTCTGCCCGCGTCAATTCACCATGCAGGCGAATGGCTTCGATGATGACACGGCGATTATGCGCACGCGCGTGTTCCAGATTAGTTCCCGAGGTTTTCATCGTGCTCCCTTAGCTCCCGACGCAATCGCATCAATATCTATGATCGGCTACACATTTTCCACGCTGTTCACCTGACAGACGCAAAAATCTGTGCAGAGTTAAGCGCAGTGGCAAGCGAGATGTATGCCCTGGCACGTCACTTGCTTAAGCTAATCGATGTCAGCCGCAGCAATCTGACAACCTGTGCGCGTTATTAAATCAATCAAATTGATTTAATTAAACACCCTCTTTTTGCATTAAGGCGGAGAAAACCATGAAAACCCGATTCACCCCCACGCTGAAAGGATGTTTTGCAGCCCTGCTGTTAGCGAGCGCGGGAAGCGCCTCAGCGGCCACCACGCTTAATGCGTTGTTTATGACCCAGGCCGCGTATAGCGAAAACGATATCCGCGCCATGACGCAGGAATTTGAAAAAGCGCACCCGGACGTACAGATCAATCTGGAGTTTGTTCCTTACGAAGCGCTGCACGATAAAATCGTCGCCGCACGCGGTGCCGGTGGTAATGGCTACGATGTGGTGTTGTTCGATGCCATCTGGCCTGCGGAATTCACCCGTTTTGACCTGTTGCAGGACGTGAGCAGCCGTATCACCCCGGAAGAAAAATCACAGATCTTCCCCGGCGCGATGAATACCGTGGTGTTCAAGGGGAAAACGCTGGGGATGCCGTGGATCCTCGACACCAAATATCTGTACTACAACAAAGCGATGCTGGAAAAAGCCGGTATCACCACCCTACCTGAAACCTGGCAACAGGTGATGGATGACGCACGCACCATTAAACAAAAAAACATCGTGAAATATCCGTTGGTCTGGAGCTGGTCACAAGCGGAAGCGCTGGTGTGTGACTACACCACACTGGTTTCTGGCTTTGGCGGCAAGTTCTACCAGAATGGCAAACTCGATTTCTCCAGCCCGGCGTCATTGCAGGCGGTGAAGTTGATGAAAAGCTCACTGGATGAAGGTTTGAGCAATCCGGCTTCGCGTGAATACCTGGAAGAAGATGTGCGTAAATCCTTCTCCAACGGCGATGCCGCATTCGCCCTGAACTGGACCTATATGTACAACATGGCGAACGATCCGAAACAGAGCAAAGTTGCTGGTCAGGTCGGCATCATGCCGGCACCGGGCGATGCACCGGGTAAAGTGGGTGCGGTCAACGGTTCAATGGGCTTAGGCATCGCCAAAGGCAGCAGCCATCCGGAACAGGCATGGCAGTACATCAGCTATATGACGTCACAGCCGGTGCAGAATAAATACGCCACGCTGAGCCTGCCAATCTGGAAAAGCTCGTATCAGGATCCTGCGGTACTGAAAAACCAGGAGAGCCTGATCGCGGCGGCGGATAAATCACTCAACGTGATGCTGTCACGCCCGGAAACCGCCGACTATTCGCGCCTCTCGAATACCCTGCAACAGCAACTGCAACAGGTGCTGCTTGGCAGTGTGACACCGGAAGCTGCGATGCAGACGGTGGATAAAAGCGCGGCACGTTTGCATTAAGGGGTCAGTATGCTGAGTTTGCGTCAACGCGAACAGCGGCAGGCATGGGTGCTACTGGCACCCATGTTACTGGTGATGCTGTTGCTCACCGCCTGGCCTCTGCTGCGCACCATCTGGCTGAGCTTCACTGATGCCGCCTTGATTGGCAGCGGTGAAGCCCCCGGCTGGGTTGGGCTGGAAAACTACCTGTATGCCATAACCGATGCGGATTTTCAGACTTCGCTATGGCGCACCCTGTACTTCACCGTGGTGTCGGTGGCGATCGAAGGGGTGATTGGCGTGCTGGTCGCGCTGTTGCTGAACCAGAAATTTGTCGGGCGTAATATCCTGCGCGTACTGGTGATTCTGCCGTGGGCGCTACCCACCATCGTCAACGCGATGATGTGGCGACTCAACTTCAACCCGGACTACGGCAGCATTAACGCCTTGTTGACCCAGTTGGGGATCATTGATGGCTACCGCAGCTGGCTGGGTTCCCCCGATTCCGCCCTCAACGCGGTAATGCTGGCGGATATCTGGAAAAACTATCCGCTGGTAACGTTACTGGTGCTGGCAGCGCTGCAATCCATTCCTGACGATCTCTATGAAGCGGCACGGCTGGATGGCGCATCGGCATGGCGACGTTTTCGCGCCATTACCTTTCCGGCGATTGTCGGTCCGCTCAGCGTCGCCCTGGTGCTGCGAACCATCGATGCGTTCAAGATCTTCGACATCATTTACGTCATGACGCGGGGTGGTCCGGTCGATAGCACCAAAACCCTCAGTTTTTACGTCTATCAGGAGTCATTCAGCTATCTGCGAGCTGGCAGCGGTGCCGCTTACGCCATGCTGATGACCCTGCTGTGCGCCGTGTTGATCACCCTTTACATGTTGTTATTGTGGCGGCAGCGCCGTCGCGGGAGTGCCGATGAAGGCTAAAATACGCACGGTGGCGAAATACTTCGCCGCGCTGCTGGTCGCCGTATCGGTACTGGCACCGATGGGTTGGCTGTTTTTGATGAGCGTCAGCGCCACCAGCGATCTGACGCGCATCCCGCTGGAGTGGCTACCGCGCCAGTGGGATTTCACCCGTTATGGCCGACTGCTGTCGCTGGCACCCGGGCAGCCCGGCACGTTGTTTCTGCATGCGTTGGGCAACAGCCTGATCGTTGCCACTGGCGCTACCGTGATTTGCCTGTTATTGGCGATTCCGGCCGCGTTCAGCTTCTCGCGCTATCGCGGGCGCGACGGCTGGTTGTTTGCCTCACTCGCCATCTATATGGTGCCACCGGTGGCGTTTGTGCTGCCGCTTTACTTTCTGTTGCAGCAGTTTGATCTGCTCAACACCCGGCCCGGCTTGATCATCGTTTATTGTTCGCTGATTTTGCCCTTCCTCACCTGGATGCTGAAAAACCAGTTCGACACCCTGCCCCAGGACATCGAGCAGGCCGCGCGTCTGGATGGTTTACGCGTGTGGCAGGTACTGCTGCGTATCACTCTCCCGCTGGCAAAACCGGTACTGGGCGCTGCGGCGCTGTTTGGCTGGCTGCTGGCGTGGGATGAATTTTTCTATGCCCTGCTGTTCACCAGCAATATCGCTGCGCAAACCCTACCGGTAACCATTGCCGGTTTCACCGCCGGACGCGCCACGGATGACGGTTTGATTGCGGCGGTCGGGATTCTGGCTTCAGTGCCACCCCTGTTTATTGCTATCTGGCTACAAAAAACCCTGGTAAGCGGCCTTGCCAGCGGGGGGAGTAAGGGATGATCAACACAACCACCGCCACCCTTTACGTGGTGGGCAATATCAATGTCGATTTAATTATGGGCACGCTTGATCAGTGGCCACAACGTGGCACTGAGGTGATGGTCAAACACAGCGAGTTACGGCCCGGCGGCTCGGCAGGCAATTGTGCGCTGGCACTGGAAGCAATGCAGGTACGCCATCGCGCCATCGCCAATCAGGGCGATGATGGCCTCAGTCAGTGGCTGGCCAGCCATTTTCCCCACAGCGCCGCCCACTGGCCGCGCAGTCAGTGCGAAACCTCGCTGACGGTGGGTGTTACCCACTCCGATCACGAGCGCTCGTTTATCAGTAACTACGGCCATATCGTGCAGCTCACCGCGCAGCAGGTGCTGGATCAACTGCCAGAACAGGCGACCTGCGGCGATATTGTCTTGCTGTGCGGCACCTTTCTCTGCCTGCATCTGTATCACGACTACCCGGCGTTACTCACCGAGCTGCGCCAGCGCGGTTATCTGATCGCCGTCGATACCGGCTGGCCGCCGCAGAACTGGACAGAGCAAGTCCGGCAAGAGATTGCCCGCTGGTTGCCGCTGTGCGACTGGTTGTTGCTTAACGAAGTCGAAACCCTCGGTCTGGCGGCACAGGAAGATCTTGCCACTAGCGCGGCACAGTTGGCGCAGCAATTAAGCGGCCACGGCGGTTGCGTCGTGAAATGCGGGGAACAGGGTGCGCGTTGCTGGCAACGCGATCAACAGTTTAGTCAACCGGCCCGACCGGTAACGGTGGTCGATACCATCGGCGCAGGTGATAGCTTTAACGCCGGGTTTCTCACCGCCCTGCTACATCAACAGAGCGCCGCCCAGGCGCTGCAATGGGGTATTGCGGTAGCCGCACTGGCGATCAGCACCGCACCACGTCGCTACCCTAACTGGCAACAACTCCAACTTTCGGCAAAGGAACAATAACCATGGCCAGTGTTGAACTGATCAAAGTCGCCAAACGCTACGGCAAACAGTCGGTGCTGCATCCGCTCGATCTGACCATTCCCGATGGCAGCTTTACCGTGCTGGTCGGGCCGTCCGGCTGTGGGAAATCCACACTGCTACGCTTGCTGGCCGGGCTGGAAAGCCTGACCGAAGGTGCCATCCTGATGGATCAGGTACAAATCAATGATCGCGACCCGGCTGACCGTGATATCGCGATGGTGTTTCAAAGCTATGCGCTTTACCCGCATCTGACGGTCGCCGAAAACCTGGCGTTTCACATGCAGGTGAAAAAGGTCAAACGCGAGGAGCAGCAGAGCAAAATTCAGCGCATCGCCGCTATTCTCGGCATCGACCAGCTGCTGCAACGCTATCCACGGGCGCTCTCCGGCGGGCAACGGCAACGTGTGGCCATGGGCCGCGCGATGGTGCGCAATCCGCAGGTGTTCCTGTTTGATGAACCGCTCTCCAACCTTGATGCGCAGTTACGCATGGAGTTACGCGCAGAGATTAAATCGCTACATCAGCGCTTCAAAACCACCATGGTGTACGTCACGCACGATCAGGTCGAGGCGATGACGCTGGCAGATCAGATTGTGGTGATGCAGGCCGGGCACATCGTGCAGCAAGGTGCGCCGTTGGAGATTTACGATCGCCCCGCCAACACCTTTGTGGCCCGTTTTATCGGCTCACCACCGATGAATTTGTTGCCTGCGCAGTTGATCACGCATGATGGCGTTCCTGGCGTGCAGTGCCAGGATCTATGGCAACCCTTACCGGCACGCTGGCATGCCGTGGCGCACGCACGCGACGGGGAGCGGATCACCATCGGCTTACGTCCGCACGATCTGCGTGAAGTGAGCAATGGCGCAGCAGCGCGGGTGAATGTCGTGGAAATTACCGGCGAATCCACCCTGCTGCATCTCGACTGGCACGGCCATGCGTTGCATATGCAGATCGCCGGACGCCATGCCGCCAACAGCGGTGATGAATTGATGCTCGGTTTTAATAGCGAGAAAATACATCTGTTTGATGCCGAGACCGGTTATCGCTTAACCGAGTCCGGGCACTGAAAATAAAAAAGCCACCCTCAAAATGAGGGTGGCGAAATAAAATTCAGTTAATTAAAAACGCATAACAACGATGTTTTCGCGAACCCTCTTTCCCTAAGCATTGCACGATTTACTATTTTACCTTTTAATCCGCTTTCGTCTGTCTTCTCTGTTTAAAGAAACTGTAAAAGCCTTTTCACTATTTAACAGACTGACGACAGTTACCACGTTTTACCAATATTAAACTGGAACTGTTCAGACTTATCGCCTTCATATTTCTTGATTGGCACCGCATAAGAGAACACCAATGGTCCCAGTGGCGACTGCCATTGCAGCGCCAGACCGCTGGAAACACGGATATTGTTCGGGTCACCGTAATCAGGAATACCGGCAGCGCGCGTCGCGGCGGTATTTTCCCACTTGGTATCCCATACCGTACCGGCATCAACAAACACCGACGTGCGCAGTGAACTTTCATAACGTTCGCTGACAAACGGCGTCGGCACAATCAGCTCGGCACTGGCGACCGCCATAGCGTTACCGCCCACCGCATCATCGGATTTGGTTACGGCACAATTACTGTAGCTGCTTTCACTGCCGGTACAGCTGTAATACGCCGCTTTCGGACCAATGGTGTTCGAGGAGAAACCACGCACCGAACTGGAACCACCGGCGTAGAAGTTATCGTAGAACGGCACTTCTTTACCACCCAGACCATCGGCATAACCTGCTTTGGTACGTCCCATCAGCACCCAGCGGTGATCGCTGCTGAGCGGGAGATAAGCGTTGGCACTGAGCGTGCTTTTGTAATAGCTGTTGGTTGATCCCGGAACGGTGACTTTGGTGTTAAACCCTGCCGTCACACCCGAGGTCGGGAAGAAACCACGGTCCAGTGAGTTATAACCCCAGCCCACATTCCAGAACACGTCATTGGCGCTGAAGGTGTTGGAACTGGTGGCGTAATCATCGTCATCATCGTCATCGGTTTCGATCACTTTGGGATGCACGCCCACTGAATCCAGATAACGCCACATCGCCACCTGCGGTGCCATATTGCTGACACGGTTGTATACGTAATCAAACCCGGTATTGATGCTGTTGTTTTCGCTGATCGGGAAACTTAAGGTGGTGCCCGCGCCTAAACTTTTCAGCGTATATTCAGACAGATCGTCATCATCCGCTTTATAGTCGTTGTAGAACAACTTGCCGCCGAGACTGACACCATCCACCGTGAAGTACGGATTGGTGGCAGAGATTTCGACATAGGTCTGATAATCGTTTTTGGTGCCGCTAAAACCAACGGTATTACCGGTGCCCATCCAGTTATCCTGGCTCACGCCAAGCTGGAAACTGACCCCGCTGTCAGTGCCGTAACCCACGCCGATGTTGAAGGAACCGGTGTTACGTTCTTTCACTTTGTAGACCACATCGACCTGATCCGGGCTGCCAGGCACACGCTGGGTGTCGACATCCACGCTTTCAAAATAACCGGTACGGTTCAGACGCTCTTTACCCTTATCGACCAGGTTATTCGCCAGCCATGCCCCTTCCATTTGGCGCATTTCGCGGCGCAACACCGAGTCCTTCGAGGTATCGTTGCCTTCAAAACGCACCTTCCGCACATAGAAACGGTTGCCAGCATCAACATTGACATGCAGTTTCACCGTCTTATCCGCATCGTTAATTTCCGGCTGGGTGCTGACCTGCGGGAAGGCATAACCATAGCGACCTAACAGATCTTTGATCGCATTTTCATTCTGGGTAATCTTCGCACCGCTATACAGACCGCCTTGCGGGATCTGCGCCAGTTTTTCGATCTCCGCCGAGTGACCGGCTAAATTACCATTCACCTCCACGCCGCTGACATGATACACATCGCCTTCGTGAATATTGACGGTGATGTAAATACCTTTACGGTCCGGCGTCAGGCTGACCTGGGTCGAGTCGATATTAAAGCGGGCATAGCCACGGTCGAGATAATAACTGCGCAGCGTTTCCAGGTCGCCAGCCAGTTTCTGTTTCTGGTATTTTTGATCGGCGATGAAATTCCACCACGGCACGCTGTCACGTAATTGGAATTGCGTGATCAGTTCATCATCAGAAAAAGCGTGGTTGCCAACAATATTGATCTGCTGGATTTTTGCCGAGACGCCTTCGGTAAAGATAAATTTCAGGTCGACACGGTTACGTGGCAACGGGGTAACCACTGCTTTGACGCTGGCGGTATATTTACCCACGCTGTAGTAAAAATCTTCCAGCCCTTTTTCAATCGAAGAAAGTGTGGTGCGGTCCAGCGCATTACCGACACTGACGCCGGACGCTTCCAGATTTTGTTTCAGTTGATCTTCTTTGATGGCTTTGTTGCCGGAGAACGAGATGCTGGCAATCGACGGACGTTCCCTCACTTTAATCAACAGCGTATCGCCATCACGTAGCACCTGCACATCTTCAAAGTTGCCGGTGGCAAACAGGGCACGAATGGTATTTTTGATATCGTCATCGTTAACACGATCACCGACACGCACTGGCATACTCAGCATCGCCGCACCCGGTGCGACACGCTGTAATCCATCAAAATGAATATCCCTGAGGGTGAAATCATCTGCACCGAAGGCAGTGGTGGTCACCATAAAGAGTAACCCGGTTAACATCTTTTTCATCTGCTATGAGCCTGCCGCTATTCCTGTGCCTGTGGCGATTGCCTTGATTCCCGCACCACAAAAAACGGGCTGAACACAGGGTTCAGCCCATTGGTAGTGGCGTTATGTTCCGGAAAAAAGACCGCTTAGCCAAAGGTAAATTCAGTGCGGCAGGCGTATTTTCGGTTATTTTACAATAAGCTGAAAATCTACTGCTGAAATGACCTCACAAGAATTACGCCCCAGAAACAATTAGCATTCAGTTGCGACCGGTTGAAACGAGCGACGACTCAGACTGGTTAACACCACCAGCACCGCCATTAACATCCATTCGACAATCAGCGTGCCGGTAATCGCCGTCAGATGCGTGCCATGTGACCAGATTTGCGTAAATACACCGCCCAACAACATTGGCCCCAAACCGAGCGCTGACTGCTGCACGGTTGACAGCATCGCGCTGCCTGCGCCCGCCTGATGATGTGGCACACCGGTCATGCCAATGCGATAGAAGGTGCTGACAATAAACGACTGACCAAAACCGATCAGTACCGTCGACGGGATCAGGGTGACAATGCCCACCTGCGGCCAGGCAAATTGCAGCGTGGCGATCAGCAGCAACAACCCCAGCATCTGAATAGCGCAGCCGGTCAACAGCGTGACGCGCTTACCAAAGCGTTCCACCATCCGGGTGCTTTGCATCGAGCCAATAAAATAGGCAACACCAAGCGCAATAAACGCATTACCCGACTCAAAGGCACTCAACCCCAAGCCGGATTGTAGCGTCAGCGCTACCGCAAACATAAAGCCGCTCCAGCAGGAGAAGAACAGCACCGCCATGCTTAAACCAAATCGTACCCCTGGCAGACGCAACAGTGACGGCGGCAACAGCGGTGCCCCTTGTGAGGCCTCCAGCCGCAATGAGCTTTGACGCAGGCGATGCAGAAAGAGCGGGAACAGCGCCAGCAATAAGATGCACGGCCACGACCAGTGCAACACCGGCCCCAACGCCAGCGCCAACATCAGACAACCTACCGCACCAGCCAGCAGTAATGTCCCGCTGACATCAATCGCTACGCGCTGGCTATTGTGGGTTTCCGGCACAAAGCGGCGCGCGGTCAACAGCACAAACAGGCAGATCGGCAGGTTAATCAGGAATACGCTACGCCAGCCGTAACCGCCGATATCCGCTTTGATCAGAAAACCGCCCAGTACCTGACCAACAATAAACGCCAGCCCGCCGATACCGCCATACAGGCCAATAGCGCGCGCATGCGCCCTGCCTTTCAGCGTTACGTGTAGTGTGGCGAGGATTTGTGGCACGATAAATGCAGCACCTACCCCTTGTAGTGCGCGGGCGAACATCAGCATGCCGACATGACTGGCAATGCCGCATAACAGCGAGGCCAGGCCAAATGTCCACACGCCCGCCAGAAATACCCGGCGGCGACCATAGTTATCCCCCAGTCGGCCCCCCATCGCCAGACAGATGGCGAAGGCGATACCGTAAACCGCGACGATTAACGCCAGCTCAATCGGCGTGGCGCGCAGGCTATGCGCCATCGCGTCGAGCGCGACGTTAACAATTGAAAAATCGATCATAGGCAGCAGTTGCCCGGACAGCAGGACCACCAATCCTGCCCGTTGAAGTTGCGATGATTGCATCGGTTTACCCTTGTTTTTGTCTTCAGTGAGGCATAGCATCTCCTAACCATTAAACGGGTACCAGTGCTTGTTTATCATGGTATAAATTCTACCTGTCTCCTCAGGAGTGCCCTTGATGCTTACCGCACAGCCCGCCACCAACGCCGCCAATCACAACCGTAAATTGCTCGGGACATTTCTGCGCACGCGGCGCGAAAACCTTGACCCCAATCGCCTTGGCCTGCCACGCATGCGCCATCGCCGTACTCCGGGTCTGCGGCGTGAAGAAGTGGCTCAGCTAGCCGATGTGGGCGTGACCTGGTACACCTGGCTGGAACAGGGGCGCGATATCAAAGCGTCGCCGAAAACCCTGACCGCTATCGCCACGGCCTTGCAGTGCAATGATGTCGAAACCCAGCACCTGTTTTCCCTTGCCGGACATAACCTGCCATCGGTGCGTGTAGCAGCAGCTTGTTGCAAAATTGCCGAACATAACCAACGGATGCTGGACGCGATCCAGTTACCCGCCATCATTGAAACCCCGCGTTTCGATATTCTTGGCTACAATGCCGCCTGGTGTGCGCTGATGGGCGTCGATATGACGGCGATCCCACTGGAGGATCGCAACTGCATCTGGCTGGCGTTCAATCATCCCGGCTGGCGTGCAGCCATGGCCGACTGGGAAGAGGTGATGCCGCAGATGGTGGCGATGTTTCGTGGACAGATGGGAGAACATCTTGGCGATCCGCACTGGGAAAGTTTTCTGGCCCGGTTGCTGGCCAGTTCCGATGATTTTGGCCGCACCTGGCAGCGCTATGAACTGGGCAAGGTGGAAAACCGCGTGAAGCGTTTCCGGCGAGACAGCGTCGGAGAAATGACGTTGCGCCAAAACAACTGGTGGTCAGCATCGCGCAACGGGGATCGCTTGTTAGTGTATGTGCCGGATGATGAGGTGAGCGCGGCGGCATTACAGCAGTTAATTACCAGCGCTTAACGGCAAACCAGCGCGTCAGCCAGTCAGTCAACGCCGCCACCTTAGCCGACTGCAACTGGCTGGAGGGTTTCAGCAACCAGACACCGTCTTCACCCACTGGCTGCCAGTCCGTCAGCACCGGCACCAGTACGCCTTCAGCCAGTTCGCGATGTACCAGCCAGTCGGCGACCATCAGTACCCCATGCCCACTCAACCCGGCAGCAATCAGCGTATCGGTATCATCGCTCTCAAATCGCGTTTTTACCGGTATGGAGACGGTGTGGCCTTGCTGTTCCAGCCGCCACTCCGGCCAGGTCGACATCGGGGTGAACCCCAGACAATCGTGCTGACGTAAATCATCTGGCACCTGCAACGCAGGGTGATCGTGCAGATATTGCGGTGTAACACACAACAACCGGCGTGTCGGTGCCAGTTTACGCGCGGTTAAGCGATTATCGGCCAGCGCACCAATCCGCATCGCCATATCAAAGTTATCGGCAATTAAATCGGCGTAGCGATCGCTACACTGCAATACGATACGAATATCCGGATAGTGCCGCAGAAATTCCGGTAACGCCTGCGCAACCCAACGACGACCAAAAGCCGCTGGCACCGTCAGTCGTATCGTGCCTGCCGGGCGCGCCGCCAGCAAACGGGCTTCTTCCTCAGCCTCACGCAAGAGTTCGTCGGCCAGTTCAATCTTGTGCCGATAGCGTTGTCCCTCTTCTGTTGGCCGGATACGCCGCGTGGTACGTTCAATCAGCCGGATGCCCAGACGTTTTTCCAGCGCGGCAACACGACGAGAAATCACCGAGACATCCCGCCCCAACGCACGTGCACCCGCACTAAAGCTGCCCGCGCGCACTACCGCCAGAAATGCTTCACGTTGACGAAAATCGTCATCCTGCATTATTGCACCCCACGCAATGATCATTTGTGAATTGCGATGATTATAGCGCCTCATTCTGCGTCAGGATGGCAGCAGATGCCAATAACGGAGAACGCTATATGCAAGCCATACAACTGACAGCCCCTTCCCTCGACGCCCTCCGCTTCACTGACTTGCCGTGCCCTGCACCCGGCTACGGTGAGGTGCTGATTCGCCAGCACGCCGTCAGCCTGAACTACCTTGATTTAGCCCTGGCAACCGGCCAGTTCGGCAACATTGAACATCCCCTGATCCCCGGGGCGGATAGTGCAGGAGAGATTGTCGCGCTGGGTGAAGGCGTGAGCGGCTGGCAACCCGGAGAACGCGTGGCGCCGGGGATGATGTTTAGCTGGCATGCTGGTGCAATCCAGCCCTGGCACCTCGCTTCACATCGCGGCGTCAGCAGCAATGGCGGGTTATCGTCATATGCGGTTGTCAACGCCGATTCATTGGTGCGGGTGCCGGACTTCCTGAGCTGGGAGCAAGCCGCCACCTTACCCATCGCCGCGACCACTGCGTGGAATGCCATCGTGAAAGGCAATGTTCGCCCGGGCAGCACCGTGCTATTACTGGGTACCGGCGGCGTCAGCCTGTTTGCGCTGCAATATGCCAAAGCGGCTGGGGCGCGAGTCATCATACTTTCCTCATCCGATGCCAAACTGGAACGCGCCAAAGCACTGGGTGCTGATGAAGGGATTAACTACCGCCACACCCCGGACTGGGACCAAAGGGTGCGTGAGCTGACCGACGGACTGGGCGCGGATTTGGTACTGGAAGCCGTGGGTGGTGCCACCTTCGCCAAATCCATCAATGCCGCCGCTTTCAACGCCACGATTTTTGTCATTGGCTTTATCGGTGGCGCAGAGCTGGCGCTACCGGTGCTCCCCATCATGCAGAAAGTGCTGCATATCATTGGCAACAATACCGGTTCAACTGCTGACCTGCGTGCCGCGGTACGGGCCATTGAGACGCACAAAATCCAGCCGGTGATTGATCGGGTGTTTGATTTTCGTGACGCGGTAGCAGCTTATCGCTATCTGCAAGCCGCCGGGCATGTGGGGAAAGTGGTGATCAGGGTTGAGTAATGACATCCTCTCCCGTCATCCACGGGAGAGGGATAGAATGAGCGCTAGCCAACATGCCTTGCCCGCTGTAACGCATGACGGAACTGACTAACGTCGTGCGGGTACCAGCAGCGACGTGACAGGGGAGCATCCTCATCCACCGCTTCCGGCAGCGGCAGTTTTTCCAGCGTACCCCGATTGCAGATTGCACGAGCAAGGGTTGCTGAGGGGACGCCCAGATAGCGCGCCATTTCCGGTAATGTCATAACTGAAGTGCGCATCATAGCCTCCTATATCTCCTGTGTTTCGATCTCCATCTTGAGCCACCAGTAGTAAGTTTTATTGATTTTGGTCAGTTTAGAATTTAATTCGGGACAAAAAATAACCAACTCGCGCTTTCACTTCAGTGAAATCAAAAATATCCGAGCCACAGCACAGAATCGTCTTAATCCCCTGCCGTGTTGCACCAAAAGTGAACTACGCTGCACAAATGTTGATCTGTTGTTAATTCACCCACCGTCGATTTCGCAGGTGTGACGCGCCCTGCCGCGTTGGCACGCGTTCTGCATTGTTATCCCACTAACAGGATGTCACCCAATGACAACTCGATAACATTGAGGCCGTGATGACTGCTAAACCCGAATTGATCGCGCGCATTGAAGCCAGTTTCAGTCTGCAAACGCCAAGTGCCAAGCGTGTCGCCAGTTGGTTGCTGACGCACAGCGCTCAGATCCCGTTTGAAACGGCAGACAGTATCGCCCAAGCCACCGGCACCACCGGGATTACGGTGGGACGCTATCTGCGCAAGCTCGGTTATCGCAATCTGGACGACGTTAAGCAAAGCCTGCGGGATGTTCCCTCCAGCCCTTATCAGGCCTGGGGCATGAATGAACGTCTTGATGCCTGGCAGCAGCAGCACCGACTGCCGCGCCGCTCGCAACAGTCACTGGAACTGGAGCTGGACGCTATCCAGCACGTCTACCAACTGGCGCAAAGCGAGGTGTTTCAGCGTGTGGTGCAACAACTGACTCACGCCGATGCGGTGTTTGTGCTGGGTATTCAGTCTACCCGCGGCATCGCGAATGCTTTTTTTAGCCATCTGGAGTATCTGCGACCGCGCGTCAGCTACGCCGAGGGGCTATCGGGGAGTTGGGTCGAGTCCCTCAATTCCGGCTTTGAGCGTCCGTATGTGGTACTTACCGATACCCGAGCCTATTCCGCCATCGCCCGCCAGTACTGTCGCGTGGCTTGCGAACAGCAGGTGCAGCTTGCGCTGATTACCGATATCTGGTGTCCGTGGGCACGCGACTTCCCGCTGGATTTATTACAGGTGAAAACCGATACCGGCCATTTCTGGGATTCGCTGGCACCGATCACCTGCCTGTTTAACCTGCTGTTGTCAGGCGTCGTCGAACAACTGGGTGACCACCTTGCCGCCCGGCTGGCGGCAAACCGTCAATTGCAGCAGGAATTTGGTCAATTTGAACGTTAAGGGTTGCTATGTCTGACAATTGTGAACTGGTTGATCTCACGGCGCGTTTTCCGCAATTAACCATCGATATGAAATATGCCACGGCTGATAACCTCACCGGGCGTCCAATTTACCGCGAGGCGCGTTGCCTGCTGCATCCCGATGCCGTGCCCGCACTGGCAAAAAGTATCGCCATTGCGGCACTGGCCGGTTTTCAACTGCGCGTCTATGACGCGTATCGCCCGCGCCAGGCGCAGGCGCTGTTATGGCAAGCCTGCCCCGACCCGCAATATGTCGCCGATCTTACGCTGGGTTCCAATCACAGTCGGGGCGTCGCCATTGATGTCACCCTGATGGACCACACGGGGCACATCCTCGATATGGGCGCGGGCTTCGATGAGATGCATGAACGTTCCCATCAATATCACCCTTCCGTGCCCGTCGCCGCACAGCGTAATCGCCTGTTGCTCAACGCGATTATGTTTGGCGGCGGCTTTGTGGGTATGAGCAGCGAATGGTGGCACTTCGAACTGCCAGATGCGCTGCGTTATCCGCTGCTTGACGATCGTTTTTCCTGTTACGACAACACCTTCCTTTCCTGTTAACTGGAGCTTTGCGATGAAGACGACACACCTGTTACGTTCGCTGTTACGTCCGGCCCTTTTGACCAGCGCGCTGGCGCTCGCTGTGCCTGGCGTACAGGCGGCCGTACCGAAAGATATGCTGGTGATCGGCAAAGCCGCCGACCCGCAAACCCTTGACCCGGCGGTCACCATTGATAATAACGACTGGACCGTCACCTACCCGGCTTATCAGCGCCTGGTGCGCTACAAAACGGTAGAGGGCAAAGGTTCTACCGAAGTGGAAGGGGATTTAGCCACCAGTTGGCAGGCTTCGGAAGACCAGAAAACCTGGACCTTCAAACTGAAAGAGAATGAAAAATTTGACGATGGCAGCGCCGTGACCGCCGATGCGGTAAAAGCCTCGTTTGAACGTCTGTTGAAAATCAAACAAGGCCCGGCCGAAGCCTATCCGGCAGATCTGAAGATCGATGTGGTTGACCCACATACCGTGAAATTCACCCTCAGCCAGCCTTTTGCCCCCTTCCTTTACACTCTGGCAAACGATGGTGCATCGATCATCAATCCCGCCGTGTTGCAGGCACACGCCGCCGATGATGCGCGCGGTTATCTGGCAGAGCACACCGCCGGTTCCGGCCCCTTTATGCTGAAAAGCTGGCAGAAAGGGCAACAATTGGTGCTGGTGCCCAACCCACATTACGCCGGGGATAAGCCCGCGTTTAAACGCGTGTCGGTGAAAATTATCGGTGAAAGCGCCTCACGCCGCCTGCAACTGTCACGTGGCGACATCGATATTGCTGACTCGTTGCCCGTGGATCAGCTCACCGCGCTGAAACAGGAAGGCAAAGTCGCGGTGGCGGAATACCCGTCGCTGCGCGTCACCTATCTGTACCTCAACAACAGCAAGGCACCGATGAATCAAGTCGACCTGCGCCGTGCCATCTCCTGGGCCACCGATTATCAGGGCATGGTGAAAGGCATTCTCAGTGGCTACGGCAAACAAATGCGCGGTCCGATCCCCGAAGGAATGTGGGGCTATGATGCCTCCGCCATGCAATACAGCATGGACGAAGCCAAAGCCAAAGCCGCGCTGGATAAAGTACCGCAGAAACCGGCCAGCCTGACGTTCCTCTACTCGGATAACGATCCCAACTGGGAACCCATTGCCCTGTCGACCCAAGCCAGCCTGAGCAAGATCGGCGTCAATGTGAAGCTGGAAAAACTCGCCAACGCCACCCTGCGTGAACGTGTCGGCAAAGGCGATTACGACATCGCGATCGGCAACTGGAGTCCGGATTTCGCTGATCCCTACATGTTTATGAATTACTGGTTTGAGTCAGATAAAAAAGGGCTGCCGGGCAACCGTTCCTTCTATGAAAACGCCGAGGTCGACAAGTTGCTGAAAAGCGCGCTGGCGACCACCGATCAACAGGCGCGTACCAAAGATTATCAGCAGGCAGAAAAAATCGTGATCGACGAAGCCGCCTACGTTTATCTGTTCCAGAAGAACTACCAACTGGCGATGAACAAACAAGTCAAAGGCTTTGTGTTTAACCCGATGCTGGAACAGGTGTTCAACATCGCCAACATGAGTAAGTAAGTCACTAACGCGCGGCGTCGGTCACGACGCCGTCAGGGAGCGCCGATGACACTCTGGCAAATTTTACGCCAGCGCTGCTGGGGACTATTCCTCGTAGTGGCTGGTGTCTGTGTGATCACCTTTATTATCTCGCATCTGATACCGGGCGATCCGGCGCGCATGCTGGCCGGGGATCGTGCCAGCGAGGCGATTGTGCAACATATTCGCCAGCAGCTTGGGCTGGACCAACCGTTATGGGTGCAGTTCGGACGCTATGTGATGGCGCTGCTGCATGGCGATCTTGGTACCTCAATTCGTACCGGGCGGCCGGTGCTGGAAGAGATGCGCACCTTCTTCCCTGCCACGCTGGAGCTGGCCTGTTGTGCCCTGCTGCTGGCGTTGCTCATCGGTATCCCGCTGGGCGTGCTGTCGGCGGTGTATCGCAATCGCTGGCTCGACCATCTGGTGCGCTTGCTGGCCATCACCGGCATCTCTACTCCGGCCTTCTGGCTCGGGCTGGGAGTGATCGTGCTGTTTTACGGTCATCTGCAACTGCTGCCCGGGGGTGGACGGCTGGATGACTGGCTCGATCCCCCGACGCGCATCACCGGTTTTTACACCATTGATGCGCTACTGGCAGGCGACAGCGAGGTGTTTTTCAACGCGCTGCAACACCTGATTTTGCCGTCGCTGACGCTGGCATTTGTCCATCTCGGCATTGTGGCGCGTCAGATACGCGGTGCGATGCTGGAGCAACTCAGCGAAGACTATATTCGCACCGCGCGCGCCAGTGGTTTGCCGAATCGGGTGATTATTTTGCGCTACGCGTTGCCGAACGCGCTGATCCCGTCCGTTACCGTGCTCGGGCTGGCGCTGGGCGACTTGTTATACGGGGCGGTACTGACCGAAACGGTGTTTGCCTGGCCGGGGATGGGGGCGTGGGTGGTGGCTTCAATCCAGGCGCTTGATTTCCCGGCGGTGATGGGGTTTGCCGTGGTGGTGTCCTTTGTTTATGTGCTGGTCAACCTGGCGGTGGATCTGATCTACCTGTGGATCGACCCGCGCATCGGTCGCGGAGGTGACGCATGATGATGACGCAAGTCGAACCCCGGGTACGCCCGCATCGCCGCTGGCAGGCCAGCCTGAAACGCACCTTCTGGCTCCTCAGACAAAGCCCACTGACCTTAGTCGGGGGCATGATTATGCTGCTGATGTTGCTGCTGCTGGTTCTGTCGCCGTGGCTGGCTCCCTATGATCCCAACGCGTTGGACCTCACCGCACGCTTACAAGCGCCCTCGGCGTTACATTGGTTTGGCACCGATGAAGTGGGCCGCGATCTGTTCAGCCGCGTGCTGGTGGGGAGTCAGCAATCTATGGTGGCAGGCTTGATGGTGGTGGTGATTGCGGGCGGCATCGGCTCCCTGCTCGGCTGCTTTTCCGGGGTGATCGGCGGACGCGGTGATGCGCTGATTATGCGGCTGATGGATATTATGCTGTCGATTCCTTCGCTGGTGCTGACGATGGCGCTGGCGGCGGCGCTCGGCCCAAGTCTGGTCAACGCCATGCTGGCGATTGCGATTGTGCGCATTCCCTTTTATGTGCGCCTCGCGCGCGGTCAGACCTTGATTGTACGCCAGTTCACCTATGTTCAGGCCGCCCGCACCTTTGGTGCATCACGCTGGCACCTCATCAGCTGGCATATCTTACGCAATGCGCTGCCTCCGCTAATTGTGCAGGCATCACTGGATATCGGCAGCGCCATTCTGATGGCGGCAACGCTGGGGTTTATCGGCCTGGGGGCGCAACAACCCACCGCCGAATGGGGTGCGATGGTAGCGGTCGGCCGTAATTACGTGCTCGACCAGTGGTGGTACTGCACCTTTCCTGGCGGTGCCATTCTGATCACTGCGGTCGGGTTTAACCTGTTTGGTGATGGTCTGCGTGACCTGCTCGATCCGAAAACCGGAGGACAGCACTGATGGTGACTCAGGTACTCTCAATGCGTGACGTGCAGCTGAACTTCCCCATCTATCAAGGGGAGGTGCAGGCGCTTAATCATGTGTCACTGAATGTCGGACGTGGTGAGATTGTGGGTGTGGTGGGTGAATCCGGCTCCGGCAAATCGGTGACGGCGATGCTGGCGATGCGCCTGTTGCCGGAGGGACGTTATCGCGTAACGCAGGGGGAAGTGACGCTGCTCGGTGAAGACATGTTGCGTGCCAGTGAAAAACAGCTGCGTCAGTGGCGTGGCTCGCGCGTGGCGATGATCTTTCAGGAGCCGATGACGGCGCTGAATCCGACGCGCCGTATCGGGCGGCAAATTGTTGAGGTGATCCGCCATCACCAGGCGTTAACCCGTAAAGCGGCACAACAAAAAGCCATCAGGCTGCTGGAGGAAATGCAAATCCCCGATGCCGCCCAGGTGATGAAGCGCTATCCGTTCGAACTGTCGGGCGGCATGCGCCAGCGCGTGATGATCGCGCTGGCCTTTTCCTGTGATCCCACGCTGATTATCGCCGATGAACCCACGACCGCGCTGGATGTCACGGTACAACTTCAGGTGCTGCGTCTGCTGAAACAGAAGGCACGCACCAGTGGCACCTCGGTGCTGTTTATCAGTCACGATATGGCGGTGGTGTCGCAGTTGTGTGACCGGTTATATGTGATGTACGCCGGCAGCGTGATTGAACAGGGTGCCACGCAGGATTTGATTCGCCATCCGGTGCACCCCTATACCCAGGGATTGTTGCAGTGTGCGCCGGAACAACGCGCACCCCGCTCAACGCTGCCCGCAATCCCAGGCACTGTGCCGAATCTGGCACATCTCCCCAGCGGATGCGCGTTTCGCGAACGCTGTTTCGCCGCCGGACCGCGTTGTAGCGAAACCCCCACGCTGCAACCCTGCGGCAGCCAGTTCGCTGCCTGCTGGTATCCGCAACAGGAGAACGCTTATGTCTGAGATGCTGCTGGAACTGCGCGATGTGCACGTGAATTTCCCGCTGCGCCGCAACTGGCTGGGGCGTATCACCGAACAGGCCCATGCCCTGAATGGCCTCGATTTGCAGCTAAAACGCGGTGAAACGCTGGGTATTGTCGGCGAATCGGGTTGCGGCAAAAGTACCCTCGCCCAGCTATTGATGGGGATGTTGCAACCGCAGCAGGGCCAGTGCCAGCGCGCCGCCCCCGCATCGGGCACCATGCAAATGGTGTTTCAGGACCCGCTGTCATCACTCGATCCGCGCTTACCGGTGTGGCGTATCATCACCGAACCAGTGTGGATTCAGCAGCGCATGAAAGCGGCGGCGCGCCGCCAGCTGGCAGCAGAGCTAGCGCAACGGGTGGGGATTCGCCCGGAATACCTTGATCGCCTGCCGCACGCCTTCTCCGGGGGGCAGCGCCAGCGAATCGCCATTGCCCGCGCCCTCTCCTCCAATCCGCAGATTATCGTGTTGGATGAACCGACCTCCGCGCTGGATATCTCGGTACAGGCGCAGATCCTCAATCTGTTGGTCACGCTCCAGCAGCAGCGCAATCTGACTTACGTACTGATTTCGCATAACGTCTCAGTGGTGCGTCATATGAGCGATCGCGTGGCGGTGATGTATCTCGGGCAGATTGTTGAACTGGGCAAAGCAGACCAGGTCCTGACGCGCCCACAGCATCCCTATACGCAGCTGTTGCTGGCCTCAGTGCCTGACATCCATCAACCGCTGGCGGAACATATCGCGTTACGCAAAACGGATTTGCCGGGTAACCGTGTGTTACCCGACGGCTGCTATTTTCGCGATCGCTGCCCGCTGGCACAGCAGGCTTGTGGCACCCCTCAGCCATTGCGGGTAGTGGCAGAAGAACGCGCGGTGCGCTGCTGGCAGGTGGAATAACCCGTAGCGGCGCGATTTATCGCGCGCCGTTGCCCTGGCATCGCGAAAAACATGCGCGATAAATCGCGCCGCTACGGAGGGTGTCAGATCTGAACAATGCGCCCTTCGCGTGCACTGATAAACGCCGCGTCCAGCACTTCCAGCACACGGATGGCCTGCTCGGTGGTTACCGGCGGTTCGCTACCGTGGCGCACCGCTGCCGCAAAGGTCTGGTAATAATCATGGTATGCCCCCTGCGCCGCCGGGATACGTTCATAGCCCGCGGCGGTATGCAGTGTGCCCCAGTGTTCCGGCGGTTCAAAACCCCAGCCTGCGGGATCGTTGACCGGGCGTTTCCCGGCAAAAATATCGCGCGCCTGCACGTCTGAACCTTGTGCCACGTAGCTACCGGCCTCGCCATACAGCCGCAGTTCACGGCAGGAAAGATGGTTGATCTTACTGGAGGAGATATACGAGTGTGCGCCGCTTTGGTGGGTCAACGTCAGCACAAAACTGGCATCCGTTGGCCCTTCCGGACGTTCAACAATATCCAGATGCGCCAGCACCGAGGTGACCGGTCCCATCAGCCACATCGCCTGGTCCACCAGGTGGCTCCCCATATCACGCAGCAGGCCGCCGGTTGCGCCCCCTTCTAATGTCTGAGGCTCGTCAAGATCCATGCGATTATGCAGTCGCCAAAGTTTGCCCAGCCGCTGCTGTTCAATCAGCTGATGCAGGGTCTGCATATCGGAATCAAAACGGCGGTTATGGTAAACGCCCAACACCACGCCTTTCGCCTGCGCCGCCGCAGCCAGCTCGCGTCCGGTTTTGGCGTCCGGAGCAAAAGGCTTGTCCGCCACCACCGCAACACCGGCCGCAATCGCCTCCAGCACCAGCTCTCGCCGCGTTTGTGGTGGGGTGGTGATAGTGACCATATCCACCCCCGCCGCCAGCAGTTCGGTCAGGCTGGCATAAATCGGTACATCAGGAAAATCGGCTTGCGCCTTTGCCTTGGTGGCAGGAGCACGCGCCACAATCCCGGCCAGTTCCAGCCCCTCGGCTGCGGTAATAAAAGGGGCGTGAAAATGCTGCCCGCCGGTGCCATAACCCACTAATCCGACTTTCATACTCTCTCCGTGTAATGACGGGTGATATTACCTTTGCCAACGATAGCAAAGATTCCCGCGCAAACAACACAGAAATTCCACAAAGTGTGATTTCGGAATATTTTTACTGCGCCGCCGGGAAATAATGCACTGGCGGAGGGAAATCCGCCGCGCTTTTGCCCAACAACCGGTGCGGCCTAAAGTCTTGCAACAGGTCGCTGGGGGCGTCGTGAGTCAGCTCCTCGGCCACCAGACGGCCAATCAGCGGCGACAGCGTCATCCCGCTGTGCATCACCGCCAGATACACGCGTTGATGCGGCGTAACGAAGCCCAGAGCGGGCAAGCCATCGGCCGGACGCGCACGTTGCCCCACGACAATTCGTTCAATTTGCAGCGTTCCGGCGTCGTCAAACAATTCGCGGTAGCGCGCCTGCATCTGCTGGGCGATCGCGCCATCAACAGCGGGCGGTGCGGCTGGGTCCGCCTGGTCGTCGAGATCTAACGCCTGCAACAGCAGACGCCCGCCGCCGTCCGGGCGCACATTCAACTGGGGTGAAATCAGGTTGGTCGCCAGTGAAAGCGGCTGTGGCGCGGTGCGTGCCAGAAAACTACAGGCGACTTTATTCGGCTGACTGGCATCGGTCAGCGCCAGTTGCAGCCCGAGATAATTGAGTACCTCAGCCGACCAGCGGCCGCTTGCCACCACCAGCCGATCGCCCTGCCACGCCTCACCATTAGCCAGCCGAAGGCTGACTTGCGTCGCGCTTTCCTGCACCGCTGTTACGCGGCAGTGCTGATGCAGCAGCGCGCCAGCACCCCGCGCATCCGCCCACAACCGCGCGAGGTACAGAGAAGGATAGAGAATCGATTCTGAGGGGAAATGCCACAAGCTGCCACTGACGGCGGTACGGCGTAATTCCGGGAGCTCATGCTGTAACGCGTCGATCGTGACTTCTCGCGCCGGATATCCCAGCGCCTGTAACCGCGCGGCACGCTGTTTTAGCTCCTGCTGGCCGCTGTCCGACGCCCATTCCCAGGTCCCGCAGGTTTCCAGCCAGCGCAGCCCGTTAGGTTGGGACAGTTGCAGCCTGACGTGTTCTTCCATCGCCAACGCATTGAGCTGGTGATAGCTGTCGGGTTGCTTACCGTTGGAGTTAAGCCAGGCAAAGGAGGTACTGCTGGTGCCCGCTCCCACGTGTTGCTGCTCAAAAAGGGTGACCTGCGCCCCCTGTAAAGCCAGCGATCGCGCCACTGCCATACCGATGACGCCGCCGCCAATAATTGCGATTTTTTGTGCTGTCATATCTGGCTCCCTGAAAAAACTCACCTTAGCATAATCAACCGCTGGCGGCGGAAATAAAAGCCCCGCCGCCTCGACTATGCAAAGGATATAAGTTTTTCCTCTGAGGCCAGAGTGAAAAATTATGCCGGACTGATGATCTTGCCGGTGGAGAAATAAGACAACAAATTCTCCAGCACATTATTTGCCATCTGTTCACGCGTCTCAAAGGTTGCGCTGGCAATATGCGGCATCAAAATAACGTTTTCCAGGCTACGCAGCGCGGGGTTAATTACCGGTTCCTGTGGATACACATCCAGCGCAGCACCTTTAATCACGCCCTGTTGCAATGCCGTAATCAGATCTGCTTCATTAACGACATTACCGCGCGCCACGTTAATCAATACGCCATCCGCGCCGAGCGCCTTGAGCACGCGGCCATCAACGATGTGCTGATTCTCCGCACTGCCGGGCAGTGCCAGCACCAGAAAATCACTGAATGTCGCCAATTGTTCGATGTTGTCGCAGCGGCGATAAGGCGTGGCTTTGGCACTGCGCGCGGTATAGGCCACCTCCATACCAAAGGCCTCTGCGCGGCGGGCAATCGCCAGGCCAATCGCCCCCAAACCGGCAATCCCCAATTTTTTCCCACTCACCTTGCTGGAGAGTACTGGTCCCTGCGTTTCCCACTGTCCCGAACGGGCAAACTGATCGTATTGCAGCAGTTTCCGCGAGAATGCCAGCGTCAGGCCCAGCGCCAGATCGGCCACGTCATCGGTAAGAATATTTTTGGTGATGCTGACCTGAATCTGCCGCGCTGTGGTGGTGGTCAGATCAATCCGGTCGGTGCCAACACCAAAAACTGCAATCGCTTTACAGGCCGGTAATTGTTCCAGCAGGGTATTTTCCACCCCGACATCACCACGTGTAACAATCGCCTCAATCGATTTCCCCTGTCGCTGGAGAAATAGCGCCGGATCGGCATAGTCATATAAACGATGACAGTGAAAATGTTGCGTTAATTTTGCATCCAGCTGGGGCATCAATGGTTGAATAATCAGAATTTCAGGTTGCGAAGTGGGCATGTTTCTTTCCGCTCTAAATAATGGATTTAACCTGAGACTAACGGATAAATTTAATGTTACGGCGAATGGTTACTTATTTCGTCGCCGCGATCACGTTGGCCCTGCCCCGTAGCGGCGCGATTTATCGTGCCACCCCAACCCAGAGTCACGGGACAAATCGCTTCGCTTATCTGGCGAACTCCCCCCCGGCAGACTACGGTTAAAAAAACCACAAAGACTTCACTACCTTTGGAAGACGTTATGATCGCCCGTGTCAAAACCCCCGCGCAGTCACACAGCGAGTTACCGCTGCTGCATCAGCGGCTGCAAAGCCACCTTGAGCAATTACTGCCTTGTGGACAGCAGGCGGACCAGGTGCGGGCCGCCATGCGCGCGGGCACGCTGGCACCAGGTAAACGTATACGCCCCCTGCTACTGCTGCTGGCCGCACACGATATGGGGTGTGACAGCCAGCAGCCGGGCCTGCTGGACCTGGCTTGCGCGGTGGAAATGGTCCACGCTGCTTCCCTGATATTGGATGATATTCCCTCCATGGATAACGCACAGATGCGACGCGGGCGTCCGACGGTGCACCGTGAATTTGGTGCCAACGTCGCCATTCTTGCCGCAATCGCGCTGCTCAGCCGCGCCTTCGAAGTGATTGCGCTGGCACCGGGTCTGGCCGCACAGCGTAAATCAGACGCTATCGCCGAGCTGTCGGCGGCCGTGGGTTTACAGGGACTGGTGCAAGGGCAATTTCAGGATTTGCATGATGGGGCACACGCACGCAGCGCGGAAGCGATTGAACTGACCAATGAACTCAAAACCAGCGTGCTGTTCCGCGCGACCTTGCAAATGGCCGCCATCGCCGCCAATGCCTCGCCGACGGTGCGACAAAATCTTAGCGCTTTTGCACAGGATTTGGGGCTGGCGTTTCAATTACTCGACGATCTTACCGATGGCGACACACACACCGGTAAAGATCGTCACCAGGATCAGGGCAAATCCACGCTGGTGACGATGTTAGGCACGGAGGGTGCCGAGCGCCGCCTGCGCGACCATCTACGCAGTGCGGATGCCCATCTGGCCTGCGCCTGCCATCGCGGCGTCGCCACCCGTCAATATATGCATGCCCTGTTTAACCAGCAGTTGGCGAGGCGCACCTGATTGCCAGCAAACAGCCACTATGACGTGATTCTGGTGGGTGCCGGACTGGCAAACGGTCTGATTGCCCTGCGTTTACGTCAGCAACATCCCTCGCTGCGATGCCTGCTGCTGGAGAGCAGCGCGCAGGCAGACAGCAATCATACCTGGTCATTTCATCAGGGGGATTTACGTGCGGAACAGCATCGCTGGCTTGCGCCGCTGGTCACCGCGCACTGGCCTGGGTATCAGGTGCGATTTCCGGCGTTGCAGCGCAACCTGCCAGATGCCTACTTTTCCATCTCCTCGGCCAACTTTGCCCGCCAGTTGTACGCCACGCTGGGTGACGATTTACGTACCGGCTGCGCGGTACACCTCATTACACCGACCAGCGTAACCCTGACGGATGGCCGCCAGTTTCAGGCGCAGGTGGTCATTGACGGGCGCGGCATGCGCTACTCACCGCATTTACGTCTCGCTTATCAGGTGTTTGTCGGTCAGGAGTGGCAGTTGGCCAAACCTCACGGCCTGACACAGCCCCTGCTGATGGACGCCACGGTGCCACAACAACAGGGCTACCGCTTTGTGTATACCTTGCCCCTCAGCGCCGACCGGTTGCTGATTGAAGATACGCACTACATGGATACCCCGCTGTTGGATGATAACGAAACGCGCAAGCGTATCAGCGATTATGCCCGGCAACAGGGCTGGCAACCGAGCCTGTTGATGCGTGAAGAACGGGGGGCGTTGCCCATTCCTCTGAGCGGCGATATTAACGCCTTCTGGCAACAGCAGCGCGGCCAACCATGTAGTGGCCTGCGCGCCGGTTTGTTTCACGCCACCACCGGCTACTCTTTGCCGATGGCGGTCACCCTGGCGGAGCTGATCGCCGAACGCCTGCCCTGCGATGCTGCCGTGCTAAGCCAGCATATCGAGGCGCATGCCCGTCGCCACTGGCATCAGCAGCGTTTTTTTCGGCTACTGAACCGTATGCTGTTTCTTGCCGCGCAGCCCGAGCAACGCTGGCAGGTGATGCAGCGGTTTTACCAGCTTGATGCGGCATTGATTGCCCGCTTTTACGCCGGTCAACTCACCCTGGCCGATAAAGCGCGTATCCTGTGCGGTAAGCCGCCCGTGCCACCTGGCGCGGCACTGCGCGCGCTCCTGACAACGCAAACCGGGAAGCACCCATGAAGCGTACTTTTGTGATTGGCGCAGGATTTGGCGGCCTCGCCCTCGCCATCCGCTTGCAGGCGGCGGGGATTGCCACCACCGTGCTGGAACAGCACGATAAACCGGGTGGTCGGGCTTATGTCTGGCAGGATCAGGGCTTTACCTTTGATGCCGGACCCACGGTGATTACCGATCCGAGTGCCATCGAGGCACTGTTTACCCTGGCCGGGAAATCCCTGCACGATTATGTCGAACTGATGCCTGTCACCCCCTTTTATCGCCTGTGCTGGGAAGATGGGCGCAGGCTGGATTACGACAACCAGCAGGCGCGACTGGAGCAGCAAATCGCCACCTTTAACCCGCAAGATGTCGCCGGTTATCGCCGGTTTCTTGCTTATTCACGTCAGGTGTTTAACGAGGGTTATCTGAAGCTTGGTAGCGTGCCTTTTCTCTCGTGGCGCGACATGCTGCGTGCCGGACCGCAACTGGGACGTTTACAGGCTTGGCGCAGCGTCTGGAGCATGGTGGCGCAGTTTATTCAGGACGATCACCTGCGCCAGGCCTTCTCGTTTCATTCGTTACTGGTCGGCGGTAATCCCTTTGCCACATCTTCGATCTATACCTTAATCCATGCGCTGGAGCGCGAATGGGGCGTATGGTTTCCGCGGGGCGGCACCGGGGCGCTGGTAAATGGCATGGTGAGATTGTTGCAGGATCTGGGTGGCGAAGTGCTGTTGAAGGCGGAAGTGCAACGATTAAACACCACCGGAAATCGCATCAGCGGCGTTCAACTGACCGATGGGCGCTGTTTTGCGGCAGCCGCCGTCGCCTCGAATGCCGATGTGGTCCACACCTATGATCGTTTACTGGCGCATCATCCCGCAGCGGCCAAACGCGCTGCATCACTGAAACGCAAACGGATGAGCAACTCGTTATTTGTGATTTATTTCGGCCTGAATCAACCTCATCGGCAACTGGCGCATCATACGGTCTGTTTCGGTCCGCGCTATCGTGCGTTGATTAATGAAATTTTCAACAGCGACCAACTGGCGGAAGATTTTTCGCTCTATCTGCATGCGCCGTGCGCCAGCGATCCGAGCCTCGCGCCTCCCGGGTGCGGCAGTTTTTATGTGTTAGCCCCGGTCCCCCATCTCGGCACCGCCGATATTGACTGGCGGCAGGAGGGGCCGCGGCTGCGCGATCGTATTTTTGCCACGCTGGAGGCGCATTACATGCCCGGTTTACGTTCCCAGTTGGTGACCGAACGGATGTTCACCCCCTGGGATTTTCGCGACAGGCTGCATGCTCATCACGGCTCGGCTTTTTCGCTGGAACCGATTCTGACGCAAAGCGCGTGGTTTCGACCTCATAATCGCGACGACGTCATTCGTAATCTGTATCTGGTCGGCGCAGGCACCCATCCCGGTGCGGGCGTGCCGGGAGTGATTGGCTCCGCCAAAGCCACCGCGCAATTGATGCTGGAGGATCTCGCAGGATGAATATGCCGTTAATGGAACACGCCACGCAAACCATGGCGGTTGGCTCAACGAGTTTCGCCACCGCGGCCAAACTGTTTGATGCCTCAACGCGTCGTAGCACGCTGATGCTATATGCCTGGTGTCGCCACTGCGATGACGTGATCGATGGGCAAACCCTCGGCGCATCCGATACGCCGACGACGCCTGAGGAGGCAGAAGCGCGCATGGCACATTTGCAACTGGAAACACGACGCGCCTACAGCGGTGCCAGCATGGACGAACCGGCATTTGCTGCCTTTCAGGAAGTCGCGCTAATGCACCGTATTCCCCCGCAACTGGCCTTTGACCATCTTGAAGGTTTTAACATGGACGTGCAGCAACAACGTTACCTGCGTTTCGAAGATACCTTACGCTACTGTTACCACGTTGCCGGGGTCGTCGGTTTAATGATGGCGCGTGTGATGGGGGTGCGTGACGAACGTGTACTGGATCACGCCTGCGATTTGGGTCTGGCGTTTCAGCTCACCAATATCGCCCGCGATATCGTGGATGACGCACAGCATGGCCGCTGCTATTTACCGGAAGAATGGCTGCACCCGTTGGGGTTACGTGCGGACAATGTGGCTGAAGCGCAGCATCGTCCCGCCCTTGCCATCCTGGCTGCACGTCTGGTGGCCGAAGCAGAACCCTACTATCAGTCAGCGCTGGCCGGGTTGCCGGGTTTACCACTACGCTCGGCATGGGCGATCGCCACCGCACAGGGTGTGTATCGTGAAATTGGCATAAAAGTGCAGCAGGCAGGCGCGCAAGCATGGGATAGCCGCCAACACACCAGCAAAGGAGAAAAACTGGGTTTACTGCTTAAAGGTGCTGGGTTGGCGATCGCCTCCCGATTGACGCATCCACCGCAACGCCCTCTGGGGTTGTGGCAGCGCCCGGCCAGCGGTCATCTCTGACGGCGCGATTGATCGTGTTGCTGACGCAACGCCTGCTGCAACCGGGGTAATGGCGGGGCATACAAGAAGCCAAATGACACACAACCTTCTTTGCCGCGTACCGCGTGATGCAGGCGATGTGCCATATATAAACGTTTTAAATAACCCCGGCGTGGGATGTAACGAAACGGCCAGCGCTGATGCACCAGACCATCATGCACCATAAAATACAGCACGCCGTACACGGTTACACCCGCACCGACCCACTGCAACGGCCACAGCCCCTCGACCCCGAGGTAAATCATCAGCACCGCCAGCGCGGCAAAAATCAACGCGTAGAGATCGTTGAGTTCGAAACCGCCATCGTGTGGTTCATGATGCGACAGATGCCAGCCCCATCCCCAGCCATGCATGATGTATTTATGCGCCAGCGTCGCGGCGACCTCCATCATCACCACAGCGGAAAGCAGAATCAGGATATTTGCCAGCCAGATCATGGTTCATCCTTATTACAGGTTGACTGCTTTGAGCCAGGCAGCAACCCGCGCAGCGAGTTGTTGCGGTTTTTCCAGTGGAATCATATGCCCGCTCTCCTCAATCACCTCGACACGGCTACCGGTAAGTTGCGCGAGCTCCACTGCTTCCTGATAACAACGTAGCTGATCCTGTTGCGCAGCGATAACGGCCACCGGACAAACAATCGGGTGCAACGTGATCCGATCGCGGATAAAACCCGACTGTCTGATGAAAGCCTCTGCGCCCAGTCGCTTGCCCATCTCCTGAATCTTACGAATTAACCCGGTGTCGTCATGCCGGGCTGGATGCAGGGATTTTTGGATTGCTCCGCGACTGATACCACGAAAATCTCCCTGTTTGAGCGCCCCGACCGCATCCTGTTTGGCCTGGCGTTGTGCAGGGGTGTCCTCACGCAATGAGGTGGCAATCAGGATCATGCCTGCGGTGCGTGCCGGAAAGGCTTCGGCAATAGCACGGGCGACATAGCCGCCAAGAGAAAATCCGGCGACAACAAAACGCTCAGGCAACTGTTCTGCAATCGTGCGGGCAAGGCCGCTGATGCTGTCGCCTCCGCGAAGGCTGGCATAGATAAATTCGCGATCATCGGGGAATGCGTCGACAAAATCCGCCCACAGCGTGTCATCGAGCATAAATCCAGGGATCAGCACTACCGGTAATGTCATTGACCCACCGCCCCTTTCGCCAGCATGGTTTTCAACAACACCACCACCTCATTTTGCTGCTGTTCTCCGAGGCGGGAAAGAAAAAAAGTATCGACCTGTTCAGCAATAGGTCGGGCTTCCTGCAGTGCCTGTTTTCCTTCAGCAGTGAGAAAGATAAACCGCCGCCGCCTGTCGCTGGTGCCCTGCTGCCGTTCGATGAGGTTTTTTTTCTCCATGCGCACCAGCAACTCCGCCAGCGTTGCCTTGGTACTTAACGCCGCTTCGGTGAGATCGAGCTGTTCAATCCCCGGTTGCTCTGCCACCGCACACAACACCGCGTATTGTTGTTTGGTCAGTTCCGGCAGGGACTTCTGCCAGAGCGCGGTATGGTCCTGAAGCAGTTCCCGCATCAGGTGAAAGAAGACATTACCCAATTCTTTTTGCATGAAGTTCGCCTGATTAGAAAAAGAAGATTGCTAAGCGTTTGATTGTAATGCAGCAACAACAATTCACGCCAACAACCTCTGCATCGAAAGTCACAACCATGAAATTCGTACACGAACTTTTTTCGCGCTAGCCTCTTGCGCATCCGATTTGGCGGCGCTATTTTAATTTTAAAGTTCGTATACGAACAATATGTTTGAGGATTGAGATGAGACTGATTATCGGAATGACCGGTGCCACCGGAGCCCCCCTGGGCGTCGCGCTACTCCAGACACTGCAAACCATCCAAGAGGTGGAAACCCATCTGGTGATGAGCAAATGGGCCAAAACCACCATTGAGCTGGAGACGCCTTACAGCGTGCGTGAGGTTGCAGCCATGGCCGATGTAGTGCACAGCCCGGCGGATCAGGCCGCCTCGATCTCCTCCGGCTCGTTTCGCACCGATGGGATGATCATCATCCCGTGCAGTATGAAAACCCTCGCGGGTATCCGCGCGGGCTATGCCGAGGGCCTGGTTGGGCGTGCAGCGGATGTGGTGCTGAAAGAGGGGCGCAAGCTGGTGCTGGTACCACGCGAAACCCCGCTCAGCACCATCCACCTCGAAAACATGCTGGCGCTGTCCCGCCTGGGCGTGGCAATGGTGCCGCCAATGCCCGCGTACTACAACCATCCCGCCAGCATTGATGACGTCACAAATCACATTGTTGCCCGCGTACTCGACCAGTTTGGTATCGCCTCCCCTAAAGCCCGGCGCTGGCAAGGGTTAAGCGAGGCAACTTCACCCCATGTTCTGCAACAACAGGAGAGTTAAGAATGGCTTTTGATGACTTGCGTAGTTTTCTCCACGCCCTGGATGAGCAGGGTCAGCTACTGAATATTGATGAAGAAGTGCAGGCAGAGCCGGATATCGCTGCCGCCGCCAACGCCACCGGGCGTATCGGCGAAGGCGCGCCCGCCATCTCCTTCACTAAAATTAAAGGTTTTCACCACGCTCACGTGGTGATGAACACCATCGGATCATGGCAAAACCACGCGATTTCCCTCGGACTTCCGGCGAACACGCCGGTAAAACAGCAGATTGATGAATTTATCCGCCGCTGGGATAACTTCCCGATCGCCCCTGAACGCCGCGAAAATGCCCCGTGGGCAGAAAACACGGTGGAGGACGACGCGATTAACCTGTTCGATATATTGCCCCTGTTCCGGCTGAACGACGGCGATGGCGGATTCTATCTTGATAAAGCCTGCGTCGTATCACGTGACCCGCTCGATCCTGACCATTTTGGCAAGCAGAACGTCGGCATCTACCGTATGGAGGTCAAAGGCAAACGCAAACTGGGTTTGCAACCAGTGCCGATGCATGACATTGCGCTGCACCTGCACAAAGCGGAGGAACGCGGTGAGGATCTGCCCATCGCCATTACGCTGGGTAACGATCCGATCATCACGCTGATGGGTGCCACGCCGCTGCGCTACGACCAGTCCGAATATGAGATGGCAGGCGCACTGCGTGAAAGCCCCTATCCTATCGCCACGGCACCACTGACCGGATTCGATGTGCCCTGGGGTTCAGAGGTCATTCTTGAAGGGGTGATCGAAGGCCGCAAACGCGAAATTGAAGGCCCGTTTGGCGAATTTACCGGCCACTACTCTGGCGGTCGTAATATGACTGTGGTGCGTATCGATAAGGTTTCATACCGTACTAAACCGATTTTCGAATCCTTGTATCTCGGTATGCCATGGACCGAAATTGATTATCTGATGGGTCCCGCCACTTGTGTGCCACTTTACCAGCAGCTGAAAGCCGATTTCCCGGAAGTACAGGCGGTCAACGCCATGTACACCCATGGTCTGCTCGCCATTATCTCCACCAAAAAACGCTACGGCGGTTTTGCCCGCGCGGTCGGCTTGCGCGCGATGACCACGCCACACGGCCTCGGCTACGTGAAAATGGTGATTATGGTCGATGAAGATGTCGATCCCTTTAACTTGCCTCAGGTGATGTGGGCGTTGTCCTCAAAAGTGAACCCGGCCGGTGATTTGGTGCAGCTACCCAATATGTCGGTGCTGGAACTGGACCCAGGCTCCAGCCCGGCGGGGATCACCGACAAACTGATTATTGATGCCACCACCCCGGTCGCTCCGGATACCCGTGGTCACTACAGCCAGCCAGTCAAAGATTTGCCGGAAACCGGCGCATGGGTAGAGAAACTGACCGCTTTACTGGCCAACCGCAAATAAGGAGACAAAGATGATCTGTCCACGTTGTGCCGATGAACATATTGCAACCATGGCTACCTCCCCGGTGAAAGATGTCTGGACGGTATTCCAGTGCCAGCACTGCCTCTATACCTGGCGCGATACTGAACCGGCCCGCCGCACCCAGCGGGAACACTATCCGGAGGCGTTTCGTATGACACAAAGCGATATCGATAATGCGCCGGAAGTACCGAGTATTCCGCCATTGCTGGCAAAATAAATGCTGTAAACGGCGAGTGATGACTCGCCGTACCTTGACTGAGTCATTGCTTCTGACTTGACGACCTATTTGCAATTCACTTGATCATCCCCAACAAAATCTGAGTGTGCACTGGAAGATGAAAAGGTTTTATCTGAACGTCAGCTGTGTGCCAGGAGCGGACGTTGCATTCCAGCGATTATTGCCTTAAGAGTTAATGTTCGAGTGTGATGAGGACAAACACTATGCTCCTGGATACGTTAAAAAGACTCGAATGCTCTCTTCATGGCAGCAGGCGGAAAGATCGGAAATGGCTTGAACAGATACTCCATGAAAGATTTAGCGAAATAACACGCTCAGGCGTATTAGTTGATCGTGCACAGACTATTGAAGCGCTTTCGGGTGAAGATAGTGTTCCAACTATTCTTAGTAGTGATTTCCGGCTTATCAGCGTTGGCGATAATTTCGCAATATTGCACTATAGAACTGTTAATCCAGATGGTAGTCGTGCATCCCTTCGTTCTTCATGCTGGAAAATCTCTGAGAACGGGCAATGGAAATTGGTATTCCATCAGGGAACACCTGAGGCAGAGAGCGTGTAGGTGCCAAATACAATGTCCGCTCCTCGCTCAAAGCTGCCTATCAACACCGTCGGTTATTTGCCTTCAATTACTTGTTGGATATGTCCAGGTTATTTGCAAACAGGCAGTAAAGTGAATGCAAATACCCAATGACTTCACTCCCTGCCAATTCACTTCGGACGCTTTGCACTACACTGTTATCCCAACTGTCCCGATGAAAGGAGTGTTCATGAAGTTATGGCCTGTGATAACCGGTGTTGCCATCGCGCTGAGTCTGGTTGCCTGCAAATCCCCAACGCCGCCAAAAGGTGTGGAACCGATTACTGGCTTTGACGCCAGTCGCTATCTGGGTAAATGGTACGAGGTCGCCCGTCTGGAGAATCGCTTTGAACGCGGGCTGGAGCACGTTACGGCCACTTACAGTAAACGTAGCGATGGCGGAATTCGCGTACTCAACCGGGGTTACGATGCGCAGCAGCAAAAATGGCGCGAAAGTGAGGGCAAAGCGTATTTTACCGGGGCACCGACCACTGCCGCCCTCAAGGTTTCCTTTTTCGGCCCCTTCTATGGTGGCTATAACGTGATCAGGCTGGATGATAATTATCAATACGCGCTGGTCAGTGGCCCAAACCGTGATTATCTGTGGATCCTGTCCAGAACGCCCGCTATCCCGGAAGCCGTAAAGCGAGATTACCTTAACACAGCGCGTGAACTGGGCTTCCGGGTTGATCAGCTGCTATGGGTTAAACCATGAGACCTTGTCAAAACAGTCGAGACAGGTTCAATCTGGATGATTTCAGACCTTCAGCATTTTCACCGTGCTGTCCACGTCGATTTCATCTTCCGAGAAGATTAACGTCGTGCCCTGAAAGGTGGTGATCGCCAGTTTTTTCAGCGAACGCACGGCTCCCGGTTGAGCGGTCGATTTCGGACGGATGCTGTTCATCAGTACGCCCACCGACAGCACCGCATTGTCTTTATCAATGCGTGTTTCAACCGGCACTTCTTCGCTGTAAACCAGGTACGACTTGATGGAGGTGAGCTTGATCCGCTCTCCGGCAATAAAGATGTATTTGCTTTCCGGTGCCACTTTCACCGCATAAGCTGACAGCCCTTTATTGTTGGTGGTGGGTTCAAAAGTCACCGCCGCGTCTTTTTTGATCAGCTCAGGGTTGGCGACTTTAATCACATGAAAATAGCGGTTATCGCCGTTTTCATCTTTGATAAATCCAAAACCTTTATCCTGAAACCAGGTTGTGATCGTACCGTTCATCGCCATTACCGCCTATTCAATCGTTAATCTACTCAGTTTTTGCAGCGCGCAGTGTAAAACACAATGCTGACGCACACTACGTCTTAGCGTTAAGTCTGGACGATAATTTTCAGCTATGCGAGGAACCCGCGAGCCGAAGACAGGATGCAGGCATCACAAACGGCTTTTGCTAAAGTTATTGCCGCAAATGCCGATAACCCGGCATGGCTTGCTGCCAAGCCATAATCCGTTCCCTTTTGGGCTGTATTGAACAGGAGAGCAAAATGGATGTATCGCAAGTGACGTCGCTGGCTTCCGGCCTTGATAACCTCGATCTGAAAAGCCAGGTGAATACCCTGGTACTGAAAAAGGCACTGGATAACCAGCAAGCTGCGGCCAGCAGTATCCTCTCATCAATTCCGCAATTACCGGCTAATCCGGCGATCGGGCGCAATATCAATACCACCGCCTGAGTCGTAATCTGGGTAGCGGCGCTATTTATCGCGCTGCTTTTGCCCGCGGCATCAAGGTCAAAGGCGCGCGATAAATCGCGCCGCTACAGCTCGACTTTACATCGCGATCATCCCTCGCTAGTATGGCCGACTCCCAGCGCCACTCTGTCGCTGCGTAAGCGTTAACGTTAACCAACGCACCATGTGCAGGATCATTCTGCTTTTTTTCAATGGTGCGAAAAGATGACCCATACCGTTTTATCTGCAAATCCTGCCCTGCGCCGCTCCGGCTTTTTTCTGTTTTTACTGTTGCTGACCGCCGCCAACTTGCGCACACCGATCACCGCCACCGGCCCGGTGCTGGAAAACATTCGCCAGACGTTCGGGCTGAGCGCCAGCGCGGCTGGCATACTGAATTTCCTGCCGCTGCTGATGTTCGCCACCCTTGCCCCTCCGGCGGCCTGGCTGGGCAACCGCTTTGGGCTTGAACGCAGCCTGTGGGGTGCATTGCTGCTCATTACCCTCGGCTCACTGCTGCGCATCACCGGCAGCGAAAAGGCGTTATGGGCGGGAACACTGCTGCTCAGCGCCGGTATCGCCGCTGCCAACGTGTTGTTGCCGCCGCTGATTAAGCGCGATTTCACGGCGCATACCGCTCGCTATATCGGGTTATATGCCACCACCATGGCGATCACCGCCAGCATCGCCTCCGGTGTTGCGGTGCCGCTGGCGCAACTCACTGGCGTGGGCTGGCATTTGTCACTGGGGATCTGGCTGGTGCCGGGCATGGTCGCGTTGCTGGCCTGGCTGCCGCAACTCCAACACGTGGCGGTGCATACGCAGCCCACCGCGTCACAGCCGCTGCAACGTTCACCGTGGCGTTCAGCGCTTGGCTGGCAAGTTTCTCTCTTTATGGCCTGCCAGTCGTTGGTGTTTTATACCCTGATCGGCTGGTTTACCCCGTTCGCTCAGGATGAGGGGATCAGCCAACTGGCTGCCGGCTGGCTTCTGTTCGTCTATCAAATCGTGGCGATTGTCGCCAACCTGGCCTGCATGAGCGCCCTGAAACGCCTACATGATCAACGTGCCATCGGTTTTTTGGCTTCGCTGGCGATTTTCTCTGGCGTGATGGGGTTGCTGCTGGCACCCGGCTGGGCGCTGATCTGGTTGCTACTGGCAGGATTGGGAGCAGGTGCGTCAATGGTGACTTGCCTGGCGCTGTTTAATTTACGCACCCATGATCATCGTCAGGCATCAAAATTATCGGGGATGGCGCAATGTGTCGGCTATGGCGTTGCGGCTCTGGGGCCGCTGTGCTTTGGCATGCTGCATGATGCCAGCGGCAGTTGGACGCTGCCGCTGGTATTGCTGCTGGTGATTGCCCTGCTACAAATGGCGGTGGCGACCCTTGCTGGCCGCAACCGCCATATTTGATCACACCAACGCCGTCGCTGCGGCTTCCTGACGTTCCAGTTCACGCACCCGCGGAATAATTTCGCGGCCAAAGAACTCGACCTCTTCATGAAAATGCAGGAACGCCAGCAGCAGCAAATCCACCCCGGCGCGTTTGAGCGCGATAATGCGCTCCGCGATCTGCTGCGGTGTGCCGATCAGGTTGGTTTTAAATCCATCGTTGTACTGCACCAAATCCTCAAAGGAAGATTTAGCCCAGTTACCTTCCCCTTCCGGCGAGGCGCTACCGGCATTTTTCACTTCATGCTGGAAGCCTTTCACCGCATCCGGATTCGCTTTAGCGATGATTTCCTGCAACACCGCCTGCGCTTCCTGTTCAGTTTCTCTGGCGATAACAAAACCATTCAGGCCGATCTTCACGTTATGTTGGCTGGCGCGCGCTTTCGCCTGAATATCCGCAACCTGCTGGCGCACGCCTTCCGGTGTGTTGCCGTTGGTGAAATACCAGTCGGACACGCGAGCCGCCATATCGCGTGCGGCACGCGAGCTGCCGCCCTGGAAAATTTCCGGTTGCGGCGACAGGGGTTTCGGTTTCAACGCATAGTCACGGAAGCGATAGAAATCCCCGGCGAAGGTGAAGCTCTCCTCTCCCCAGATACCGCGCAGGCAACGAATAAATTCTTCCGAGCGCAGATAACGCTCTTCATGGTCGAGCCAAGGTTCACCAATCGCTTTAAATTCGCCACGGAACCAGCCACTGACAATATTGACCGCGATACGCGGTCCGTAAAGGTGGCTGATGGTGGCAATCTGTTTGGCGGCCAGCACCGGATTCCACGGTCCTGGCAGCAACGCGGCGATCACCTTCAACCGCGAGGTGTGACTCAGCAGGTCCTGCGAAAACGTCACCGACTCATGCTGATTATCCGCTCCGTATCCGGCGGTAAAGCGAATTTGCGTCAGTGCATAATCAAAACCGGCGTTTTCGGCGATTTTCGCCAGTTGGCGGTTGTAATCGGCGTCCCAGCGTGTGCGTTGCTCAATCTGGCTGATTACCAGGCCGCCGGAGACGTTCGGCACCCAATAGGCAAATTGCAGGGGTTTACTGGCAGGTTGGAGTACAGACATAGCGAGTCCTCATGCGATGCGTGGCTTATATCGAAAAACAAAAGATTTATTACCACTTAAATCTTTTGGATATATAACGCTATGCAGTGGCTGTGCCAGTTTTGTGGTGCGGACAACTCATTGATTTATCAGGTTTGATCACCATACCTCGTCGGTAACATTGTGGTATTTGCAACAGCCACTGTTGTGTGGCTGTTGCAATCACAACCCTTCTGTCGCGGCGCGATAATCAAAACCCGCGCGATAAATCGCGCCGCTACGGATCAGAGCAATTACTGGCTGATAGTTTGCTGAAGGGCGGCAATCGAGGATGTTACCCCCGCCTCAACCGACATGGTGAGATCTTCCATTTCCAGTGACACCCAATCGTTGTAGCCCATCATGCGCACCACCGAGAAGAACTCCTTCCACCATTGCAGATCCTGGCCGCAACCCACCGCGACATAGTTCCACGCGCGGTTCGCCACATCCTCCACCGGTTTGGTTTCCAGCAAGCCATTGATATTCACCAGCCCGCGTTCCAGCCGCACATCTTTACCGTGTACATGGTGGATCGCCGAACCCAGTGCCCGCGCCGCCGCTATCGGGTCTCCTCCCATCCAGAGCAGATGGCTGGGATCAAGGTTCAACCCCACCATCGGCCCTACCGCATCCCGCAGGCGGAACAAGGTTTCCGGGTTCCACACCAGCATCGAGCTGAAGTTTTCCAGCGCAAAGCGCTCTACACCACTGGTTTTGGCGCGTTCCACCAATCCCAGCCAGTAAGGAATCGCCACCTCATTCCACTGATAATCCAGGCAATTTTTCAGCGTTGGCGGCCAACTAACGGTGTAGGTAATCCAGTTGGGGATCGTGTCATGCGGGCTGGCCGGTGGTAGGCCGCTCATCATCACGATTTTCTTCACGCCCAGCTCACCGGCCAATGCCAGCGCCTGTTCGGTATCACGCTGATGACGTTGACCGAGTTCTCCCACGTCAAGCGGATTGCCGGAGACATTCAGCGCGGCAATCGACATGCCGCGACTCTCCAGCGCCTGCAACAGTTGCTGACGCTGACTGGCGCTGGCGAGCAATGCCTCCGTGCGCAGATGTGGGGCTGAAGACCAGCCACCGGTGGTCATCTCCACGCCATACACACCAAGTTCCAGTAATTTATCCAGCATCGCTTCAAAGGGCAGATGCCCGAGGCTGTCGGTACAGAATGAGAGTCTCATGAAGTGTCCTTATTGATAATTAACCCAGATCGCGCCGTTATCTGCCGAGCGCACACAGTTTTCAATCCAGCGCACCCCTTCCAGCCCGGCGTTGATATCGGGGTAGATCAGGTTCGCCAGCGTCTGCTGATCGCCACGCTGTGCAGCGCTGATGGCAATGGCAAATTTGAGGTAGATATTGGCCCAGGACTCCGCCAGACCTTCGGTGTGTAACGCCCCGAGGCGCTCCTCAGCCAGTGCGCTGTCATCGAGATACGGCATACCGTGATGCATCACCTGATTGGGCTGTCCCTGCACTTCATATTTCAGCTCACCGGGGTTGTAATCGCTCCACTCCAGGCTGGCACGCGAACCAATCACCCGGATGCTTTGGCTGTCCATCGAACCGGCATTGATTGAGGAAGCCCACATGCGCCCGACAGCGCCGTTGTCGTAATGCATCAACACCATGGCGTTGTCTTCCAGCGGTGCACGCGACGGGATAAAGCTCTGGCGATCGCACAACAACGATTGAATCTGCAACTGCGGCAGCACCAGTTGTGAGATGTAAAAGGTATGGGTGGAGATATCCCCCAGTACAAAAGAGGGTCCGGCAATGTTGGGATCAACGCGCCACTTCTGCGCATCGCTAAACTTGTCGGCACTGTCATTGGCGCTAAAGCCATGGGTATATTGCAGCTCAACCATGCGCACCTCGCCGATCTCGCCTTTGGCGATCATCGCGCGCATCTGCATCAACAGCGGGTGCCCGGAAAAACCATAGGTGACGCCGATGATTAGCCCTTTCGCCTCGGCCAGCGTTTTAATTTCCTGCGCTTCAGCGGTGGTGAAAAACAACGGTTTTTCACAGATCACGTGAATCCCCGCATTCAGTGCTGCTTTGGTGATTTCGTAATGAGTGCCATTCGGGGTGGCGATGGTCACGACTTCGACTCCATCTGCCCGCTTCGCCTCCTCTGCCAGCAATTGTTGATAGTTGTCGTAGCAGCGATCTGCCGCCAGCCCCAGATTGACGCCAAAGTCACGCCCGCGTTCGGCGTCAATATCGAAGGCACTGGCGACCAGCTGATAAGCGGTGTTATCACGCAGTGCGCCAGAGCGATGTTTATAACCTACCTGGCTTAAACGGCCGCCACCAATCATCGCCCAGCGTAATGGGCGGGGGATTTTCTTTTCACCATTGAGCATAGTTACTCCTTTTGCACCCGGGTGCAAATCAGGTCAGAGGTAAGGGGTTATTTCTGGTTCTTCTGTTCGAACTGTTGATAATTTGCCTGTGTCACCGTGGCGTAGGGAATCCAGTTATAGGCGGCCGTTTTCTGCTTATCCAGCATCGCTTTGGTGACCTGAACTGCGCCGGTGGCCTGCCCTTTCGCATCCTGGAAGATGGTCACCGCCATGTCGCCGCTTTTAATAAATTGCAGACCGTCTGGAGTGCCATCAATCCCCGCCACCAGCACATTGCTTTTCTTCGCCTGCTTCAGCGCCATGATGGCACCAATCGCCATTTCATCATTGTTGGCGGCGATGGCGTCTATCGATGTGCCATTCAGCAACCAACTGGAAACCACATCTACCGCCTCATTGCGTTGCCATTTAGCGGTCTGTTTTTCCACCACTTTCATCTCTTTGTGCGCGGCAATCACCTCTTCCGTTGCCCGGGTGCGTTCGCGTGCTTCTTCATTCGACAGCGCCCCCATAATGATGGCGACATTGCCCTTGTAGTTCATGCGTTTCGCCAGCGCTTCCATCTCCATCTTGCCACTCAACGCGGAATCGGAGCCGACATACGCCATCTGCCCGTCCAGTTTCACCTCCGGCTTGCGGTTGACGAAAATCAACGGGATATTGGCGCGTTTCGCTGCCTCCATCATCGGTCGCACCCCCTGGGTATCAACCGGATTGAGGATGATCGCGTCTACCCCCTGGTTGATAAAATCATCCACCTGCTGCACCTGTAATGCCACATCGCCTTTGGCATCAGAAAACTGCCCTTTGAGGCCGGAGGCATCCAGTTCATGCGACATCTGGGTGCGCAGTATCGAGACAAAATTGAGATCAAAATTGGCCAGTGCGACGCCCACTTGCCAGGTTTTTGCCTGCGCGCTGCCGAGAGTCAGCACACCCAATGTCAGTACAATCGTTTTCAAAGTCTTCATGGTCGTTTCCTGTAGGGTCATGTTGTGATGATCCGACCGGAAGAGAGACACTGCTGATTTTTACTTTTTGCACCCGGGTGCAAAATAAGTAAAAAAAAGAGACGAACAGTCAAATCTTCGGGGAGGTACTGGCGAAAATGTCGGCGAAGACGAAATTTTAGTCAATCCAGCAAAACACAAATCAGCGGAGATGATCACAAAATGTTGATGTATTGCACCCGATTGCAAAAAACGTTGCAATCGGGTGCAAAGATCAAACATAATCGCAACATCATAAAAACAGGGTTATTTCGCATAAGGTTTCGACGCACTTGCGCTTTGGGTGTTTATTTTCGCCGGGGATTAACGTTCAATGCAGGGGTCTTTCGCCAACTCCGATATGCAGGTGCTATGAGCAAACCCAGCGCAAAATCCCACAAAGCCACCGCCAGCGACGTCGCACGTCAGGCTGGTGTGTCGAAATGGACGGTCTCACGTGCCTTTACGCCCGGAGCATCGATCTCCGATAAAGCACGCGAACGCGTGTTGGCCGTCGCCAGCGAGTTGGGTTATCGCCCGAATCTGCTGGCACGCAGTTTGTCGCAGAAAAAGACGCACATCATTGGCGTGGTGATCGATGAGATGCGCAATCCGCACTCGCTGCTGCTGATCGACACGGTGACCAACCAGCTACAGAAACGCGGCTATATGGCGCTGTTGCTCAACATCACCAACAGCGAGAACCACAAATCGGTGATGTTGCTGGCCGATCAATTGCAGATTGATGGCTTGCTGTTCCTCGGGACGGTGCTGACCGAGGAGCTGGTGGATATCGCGCAGGATCTGCACCACATCCCGCTGGTGCAGTTGTGTCGTAACAACGATGTGCCGGGTATCGATGTGGTGAAGATCGATGATCAGCACGCCGGGAAACAGCTGGGCGAATTGCTGTTGGCGCAGGGGTACACGCGCTTCGGCTACATGCGCGGACCGGAAACCAGTAGCAACCATTTACAGCGCCTGGACGGTTTGCAGCAGGCACTGGCCGAGGCAGGCCTGGCGCTGGAAGTGATGTTGACGGCCGGTGGCTATGCCCAGGAACGCAGCTATGCGGTCCTGACGGAGTATCTCAACGCGCATGCACCAGCCGATCGCATCGACGCGCTGTTTTGCGAAAATGATGCGCTGGCGCTGGGTGCGTTGGAGGCTTTGCGCGAAGGCGCGGGCAACAAACATATGGCGGTGGTGGGCTTCGACGGCATCGATGAAGCTGCCCTGCCCGGCTGGCAACTGACCACCTGGAGCCAGCGTATTGATCTATTGATTGAAGAAGCCCTAAACCGGCTGATTGATGAACGTGCCACACCGGCGGGTGCCTGGTCTCAGGGAGAATTGCGTGTTCGACGCTCTCACCTGAAGCCGTAAGCTACAGGAGGAGAGATGAAGTTGTCATTGCATGGCGTTTCTGTCTGGTACAGCAATGCCGTCACCCAGTTACGTATCGCTGCGGAAACCGGCTTCAGCGGTGTAGAAATTCTGCCAGAACATCTGTATCGCTACCTGGACAACGGCGGCAGCTACGCCGCTTTCCGCCAGTTAATGGCGCAGCATCGCATCGACGTTACCTGCATCAACGCGTTAAAACGGATTGGTCGCTACCAACCAGAAGCCCGTGCTGAGCTGCTGCGCGAAGCAGAGAAAGTCTGTCAGGCTGCGGTAGAGCTACGCTGCCCGGTGGTACAAATTATGGCGCTCACCGAGCTGGATCACCTGCCCACGGCTGAACGTGATGCTATTCTGCTCAACAATATCTCCGCCATTGCCGATATCGGCAAACCGCTTGGCATCAAATTTCAAATCGAAGTGGTGGCCTTCACCGCGTTTAATCGCCTGCAACAAGCGCTGGACCTCATCGCCCGCAGTGGCAAGGACAATGTTGGCGTGGTGGTCGATTTCTGGCATCTGCACGCGGGCGGTGGCACCACACCGGCCGAGGTGGCGCAGATGGATAAAAACCTGATCTATGGCGTCCACTTTTGTGATGGTCGCGCAGCATATCCTAACGAAGCCTGGGATGAATGGGTGCAACGTAATTATGCGCCAGGCGAAGGCGATGTTGATATTGCGGCCTGGGTGACGGCGGTTAAAGCCACCGGCTATGACGGCGTGTGGTCACCGGAATTATTAAGTCCGCGCCATTGGGAACATGATTTATGGGATATTTCCCGTGGCTGTTTAGACAGCATGAAAAAATACATTAATTAATATAAAGGGCATCCGCATGACGGATCGCCCGAAGAATATTTTGTTGACTGGCAAGGTAAAACACGCCCCCATATTTAAATACTCTCTGCAAAGATTGTAGCGGCGCGATTTATCGCGCAATTCCGTGCAACGTGCCGATAAAAACGCGCCGCTACAGAACAAATATTTACTGAACGCCTCTACGTGAATATTCGCGTGGCGTTATTACGTCTGAATATGCTGAACGTCGTGCTCTGTAGAAATTATCTGCCGTATCCGTCAACAGACGGAATGATGAAAGGAAAGTGGTATGAACCGAAGAGAAGCGCTCTTTTCGCTCAGTTCGATTGTGGCGTCACTGGCTGTCGCCCCACAACTGCGCGCGAAAGAACTGCATAATGTCCCGCTGAGCACCCAAATGAGTCCCGACCATCTGCCGCAACCCGCGTGGCAGCAAGGGTATCAGGTATTAACCAATCCACTCGATCGCCAGAATCTGGCGGCGATTTTTGATCGCTTAATCCCCGCCGACAACCTTGGTCCTGCGGCCAGTGAAGCGGGTGGCATCGAATTTCTTGATAACCAACTGGCCGGGGATTATGGCTCGGGCGCGGCGCTGTATTTAGCCGCGCCGTTGCACCCGGAAAATGAAGAGAAAATCATGGGCAGCCCACAATTTCTCGCCACGCCCAAAGAGCGCTATTTAACCGGCCTGACCGCATTAGAGAATTGGGCGCAGAAAAAGCATCAGGCCTCATTTCATACCTTAACAGCCGCTCAAATTGACGACTTCCTGACCAAGATGGAAGACGGAAAAATTGATTTAGGCCATGACGTGAACAGTCAGGCGTTTTTTGAACTCATGCTACAGAACGCGCGCGAAAGTTATCTGGCGGATCCGATTTATGGCGGTAATAAAAACATGGTGGGCTGGAATATGATTGGTTTCCCCGGCGCACGCTATGACTACCGCCCTTATATTGCACGTCGCAATGAAAATCTGGCGCTTATTCCCGTCAGTCTGATCCCTAACGATTAATCCGCCGGAGCTGAGTCAATGTCACAAATGAGAAATAAGGCTGACGTGGTTATCGTCGGTCTGGGTTGGGCCGGTTCGGTGATGGCTGAAGAACTGACCCGCGCTGGATTACATGTCGTTGCCATTGAGCGTGGTGCCTGGCGTGATACCTCAACGGATTTCCCGGTGTCGATTGATGCCGATGAACTGCGCTTTCACACCCGGCGTAAAATCCTGCAACCGATGAGCGTGGAAACCACCACCTTTCGCAATCGCAGCGATCAACTGGCAGCCCCGGTGCGTAACTGGTCGGCCTTCCAGTACGGCTGGAACGTGGGCGGTGCCGGTACGCACTGGGCAGGCATGTCGTGGCGCTTTACCCCGTGGGATTTTGAAGTCGCTACACAGACACGCCAACGCTACGGCGCAGGCAAAATGCAGGGATTGCAGTTGCAGGACTGGGGCGTCACCTATGATGAGATGGCCCCTTTCTACGATCGTTTCGAACGTATCGCGGGCACGTCCGGCTATGCCGGAAACCTCAACGGCGAACGACGCAAAGGCGGTAACGTGTTCGAAGGTCCGCGTAGCCGCGACTACCCTACCCCGCCGTTGCAGGATACTCACTGGATGAGCAAGTTCCGTCAGACCACGGAAAACATGGGTTATCACCCGTTTACCGTTCCGGCTGGCAACCTGTCACAGGCTTATGTCAATCCGCTCGGCGTCAGCATGGGCCCCTGTACCTATTGCGGCTTCTGTGACTTTCACGGCTGCGGCAACTTTTCCAAATCCTCACCCCAAGCCTGTATTTTACCGGTCCTGATGCGCCGCCCCAATTTTACGCTGTTGACGGAGACAGAAGTGCTGCACGCGGTGAAGCACGATGACGGCAAAACGGTGAAAGGCGTGAAATTTATCACCAAAGAAGGGGTGGAAGGTTTTCAGCCCGCCGATATCGTCTGCATCACCGCCTACCAGATGGACAATGTCCGCCTGATGTTGTTGTCGAAAGTGGGCGAACAGTACGATCCGCGTACCGGGCGCGGCACCATTGGCCGTAACTACAACTATCAAACCTGTTCCAGCGTCACCGGCTTTTTCGATAACGAGTATATGAACCCGTTTATCGGCGGAGGCGCGCTGGCAGTGCAAATCGATGATTTCAACGGCGACAACTTCGACCATAGCGGCCTCGATTTTATCGGCGGTGCCGGGATTATGGGCTTCTCCACCAATGGCCGACCGATTCAAAATATGAATGGCTTACGTCCTGGCACCAAACGTTGGGGCAGTGAATGGAAAGCGGGCTATGCGCGCGATTACCAGACGGCAGGCACCATTTTCTGCCAGGGCACTTCCATGCCGATGCGTGAGGCGTACCTCGATCTTGATGCCAATTACAAAGACCGTCACGGTCAACCGCTGCTGCGCATGACCTTTGACTGGAATCAGAACGATGTGCGGATGGCGAAATATGTTACCGATCGCGCCATCAACATCATGCGCGAGGTTGGCGGGCAGCATCTGGTGGTGGACAACCAGACAGAGAAAAGCTGGAACCCGTATATGCAGCACAGTTCCCATACCATTGGCGGTGCGGTGATGGGGGCCGATCCCACCACGTCCGCGCTTAACCCTTACCTGCAAAGCTGGGATGCGCACAACCTGTTTGTGGTCGGGGCTTCCGCGTTCCCGAATAACGGCGGTTACAACCCCACGGTCACCGTAGGTGCACTGGCGGTGCGTGCGGCACAGGCCATCCACCAAACCTACATGAAAAACCCGGCACCGTTGGTGGGAGCGTAATCATGGCAAAGGCAAAAAAGATAACTTATACCCTCGCCGCGCTGGCGGTGGTGGCCGCTATCGGTGTCACCGGCAGAATGTGGGTCGTGCTGGATAGCGCGCGCTCGGCTGTCGCCGACAATCAGGTGCAACTGGCGGATTTCCACAGCAATGACGATACCGCCATCAAACGCGGTGAATACGTGATGCGTCTCGCCGACTGCGCCGCCTGCCATAACGCGGATTTCTCTGGCGGCTATAAAATCGATACTCCGTTCGGTGCGTTGCTTACCTCTAATATCTCTCCGGATCGCGACACCGGGATTGGTAAAATGACCGAACGCGATTTCTTCAACGCGGTACGTCAGGGACGCGGCGAGCACGGCTTCCTCTATCCGGCCATGCCTTACACCGCGTACACCCAGATGAGCGATCAGGATATGCACGATCTCTGGGCATATTTCTCCGCCCAGCAACCGGTGAAAAACGCTATCGACGAAAATGCCGGGATGCATTTCCCGTATAACATTCGTCTGGCGATGGCGGGCTGGAACCTGTTGTTTTTTGACAATAGCGCGTTTCAAGCGCAACGCGCCCAGAATGACGCGTGGAATCGCGGCAAATACATTGTTGACGGTCCGGCGCACTGTAGCGTCTGCCATACCGCACGCAATGCCCTCGGTGGCGAGATCAGCAGCCAGTATCTGCAAGGGGGCAATCTTGGCAGTTGGTACGCACCGGATATCTCACAAAATCCGCATGCCGGGATCGGCGCGTGGACGGATGCAGAGATCATGGATTACCTGAAAACCGGCAGCAACGGCACCAGCGTAGCAGCCGGACCGATGGCCGAAGCGGTTGAGCATTCGACGCAATATTTCAACGATCAGGACCTGCAAGCCATCGCAACCTATCTGCGTAGTCTGCCTGCTTCAGCAACGCCGCAACCGACCGGCTTCGTGATGGACAAACCCCGTCATGACCGGGCGGCTTTGCGTTATGAAGTGGATTGCTCGGCCTGTCACGGCCTGGCAGGCGAAGGGATTCACGGCATGGTGCCTGCCTTTGCCGGTAACAACGCGATGCTGAATGATCCCACCAATATGATCCATGCGCTACTGGATGGCGCACGTGCACCGCATACCGAAGGCCGCCCGACCGCTGCCGGCATGCCCGCGTTTGCCTGGAAGTTAAACGATCAGGAGATGGCGGATGTGCTGAATTACGTGCGCAACTCCTGGGGCAATCAGGCCAATGAAGTGAAGGCCAGCGATGTCGCGGCATTGCGCCAGACGACAGCTGCGGGAGACAAACTCCACACCCCGGCCATGAAGTAATCGATAGGATGACCGCGCGACGCGCGGTCATCAGCGATTAGCGCAGCAGCTGAGCGATGCCCCACAGCGCTAATGCGTGATCCTCTTCCGACGGCAACCCGCTGACGCTCACCGCACCGAAAACCGCGCCCTGGGGATTGAGCAACGGGAAAGAGCCGCCGTGATCGGTGTAATCCGCCTGATTGATAAACGCGTGTTTATCCATCCGTTCCCCCTTCTGCTCATTCAGCAGCCCCACGTACAGCGACGCGTGGCCGCTACGCAGCACGGTATTACGTTTACGGCGCATCCACTCCAGATTTTCCGCACAGGAACCCGGCAAAGCCGCCAGAAACAACACCTGACCAAAGCCATACACTTCAATGGACACCGGTGCCTGCGCTTCGCGCGCACGTTGCTGAATACTCTGACCGATTTGCCAGGCGAGATCGAAATCAAACTGCGGCAGACGATGTTCCGCTTCCTGCTGTAACAGGGTTTCCAGACTTGGCGATGATGACATAGCGACTTCCTCTCCATATGAAATAAAATTTCCACATTTTATAACATGGAAGATATTTTTCATGCGTGAGAAGGATCACAGGCCTCAACCGGAGGTGCGGGAAATCATCTCGAAGCCCATATCAATAATCGGTGACGCTACCGTTGCACCTTGCAAACGCGTCAGAAGCTGCTGTGCCGCCAGTCGCCCCATTGCCTGCCGGTCAATGCGCACCGTCGAGATGGCCGGAAAATTGGCGGCAGCAAAATCGAGATCGCCAAATCCAATCACCGCCAGTTGCTGCGGCACCGCCAGACCACGCGCCTGTGCCTCCATCAATGCGCCCTGCGCCAGGGTATCGGAACTGCACACCAGCACATCCACCGTGGGTTGCACGCCCAGCAGCTCGGCACAGGCCTCACGCCCACGCGCCATCAGCGCCGGAAGCGCAACCGCGGCATCGGCCAGCACGGTCATTCGCTGCGCCTGAAGTGCTTCCAGTAAACCTTGTTTACGTTGCAGCGCACGCCGGTCATCGGTCCAGATCAATGCCGGACGTTGATAACCCCGCTCGGCGAGATAATCCGCGACACGCGCACCGACTTTCTCATGCGAAAAACCCACCAGCATATCAATCGGTGTTGGCGTCATGTCCCAAATCTCCACCACCGGCACATCAGCCTGAAGCAACACTTTCTTCAACTGGCTGCTGTGATGGATGCCGGTCAGCACGATGCCATCTGGCCGCCGCGACAGCAACGTGGCTACGGTTTCCGCCTCGGTTTCCGTTTCATAACCGGTGACGCACAACAGCATATGGTAGCCGCTGGCGCTCAATGTATCGTTCAGGCTCTGGATGGTATCGACAAACATGTTGTTGTTGATTTGTGGTACCACCACGGCAATCAGACGACTGCGATTGCTGGCGAGGCTGCCCGCCTGTGCATTGGGGATGTACCCCGTGGCACTCACCGCCGCCAGTACTTTCTCCACGGTGGCAGGCCGCACCTGCTGGGGCGAATTCAACGCCCGGCTGACGGTCATCGGCGAAATCCCGGCGACACGCGCCACATCTTCCAGCGTAGGCGCACCTTTGCGCGCCGGGTTGCGTTGTTTCATGGCAGCTCAGATCGAATCAGGAAAGGTGTCCATCATACTGCAAAACAGGGTAACCCGGCTAATGTTAGGGCTATCATTTAAATCCCTTCAATGCCGAAAGTGTGATCATCGCAGCATTAATGCACGCTATTTATGGCGCATAGTCCTGCCATTGAATAAATGTTAGCGCAATCATTTAATGGGAGAATCGTATGTCAGGTGTCAATTCCACCGCCGTGAGTTACGCAAAAGTTCAGGGTACAGGCACGGCCGCTGAAAGTGGCGATCGCATTGTCTGGGTCAATTTGTCGCTGGCCTTCCTGCCACTGGCAACCCCAGTGAGCGATGCCAAGGTGCTGACCGGGCGGCAAAAACCGCTGACCGAAGTGGCGATCATCGTGGCGGAGATCGTCACGCGCGATGGTTTCGAGGGGATCGGCTTTAGTTATTCCAAACGTGCCGGCGGTCAGGGTATCTATGCCCACGCCTGTGAAATTGCCGATGCCCTGCTGGGAGAAGATCCCAACGATATCGACAAAATCTACACTAAATTGCTGTGGGCAGGAGCCTCCGTTGGCCGCAGTGGTATGGCGGTGCAGGCGATTTCGCCGTTCGATATCGCACTGTGGGATATGAAAGCCCGCCGCGCCAAACTGCCATTGGCGAAACTCCTTGGTGCACATCGCGATTCAGTACAGTGCTACAACACCTCCGGCGGTTTCCTGCATACCCCACTGGATCAGGTGATCAAGAACGTGGCGATTTCACGTGAAAACGGCATCGGCGGCATCAAGATCAAAGTCGGGCAACCCAATACCGCAGAAGATTTGCGCCGCCTGACGGCAGTGCGCCAGACGCTGGGCGACGATTTCCCGCTGATGGTCGACGCCAACCAGCAGTGGGATCGGGAAACCGCGATTCGTATGGGGCGTAAAATGGAACAATTCAATCTGGTATGGATTGAAGAACCGCTGGACGCTTACGATGTGGAAGGCCACGCTGCTCTGACTGCCGCGCTGGATACCCCGATCGCTACCGGAGAAATGCTCACCAGCTTCCGCGAACATGAACAGCTGATTCTCGGCAACGCCAGCGACTTTGTTCAGCCGGATGCACCACGGGTCGGCGGCATCACGCCCTTCCTGAAGATTATGGACCTCGCGGCCCGCCACGGGCGCAAACTGGCACCGCATTTCGCCATGGAGATCCATATCCATCTGGCCGCCACCTATCCGATCGAACCCTGGCTGGAACATTTTGAGTGGCTGAATCCGCTGTTTAATGAACAGCTGGAGCTGCGTGACGGTCGGATGTGGATCTCGGACCGCCACGGCCTCGGTTTTAGCCTGAGCGAACAGGCGCGCCGTTGGACCACCCTGACCCATAGCGTGGGGAAACGACCTTAACCCCGGTCAGGCCATATTCTCGCTGCGTTGCGCTTTTGCCAGTGTGCGGGCCAGCAGCGAGGAATACAGGGGTTTGCCACCGAAGAATTGTGCCGCTAAGGTTGCGCCCAGGCAGGTAATGATCATCGGTAAAATCAGTTGATAGTTATTGGTCATCTCCAGCACCAGCACGATTCCGGTCAGTGGCGCACGTACTGACGCGGCAAACAACGCCCCCATCCCGGCGACCGCAAAGGTCGCCGCTTCCAGCTGATAACCGGGGAACCAGTGGGCGCACAGCTGACCAAAACAGGTGCCCAGCAACGTGCCCAGCGTCAGCATCGGCGCGAAAATCCCACCGGGAGCACCAGAAGCAAAACAGCAGATGGTGATCACCACGCGCAGGGCGAACAACGCAAACAAACCAGAGGTGGTAAAGTGACCACCGGAGAAATCGGGTATCAGCGTGATGCCGCCACTGATCGCCTCCGGCAGCACCAGACCCAGCACCCCACAAATGCCCGCCAGCACACTTCCCCACAGTACCCAGCGGGACGTGCGTCCCTGATGGAGACGCTGAAACTGGTCCTGCGTCCAAAAAATCAGGCGATTAAATGCCACGCCGCAGCCGCCAAACAGCACGCCCAGCAGCAAATACAGCCACAGTGTTTGCGTCGGCGCATCCTGCAACTGGCCGATATTGATAATCGCTTCATTACCGTTAAATAGCCGAAACACGATGCTCGACATGATCACACCGACAAACACCGCTTTAATCGAAATCAGGCTGTAGCGAAACTGCGGGCGCATCTCTTCAATGATAAACAGAATACCTGCCAACGGTGCGTTAAACGCCGCCGAGAGGCCTGCTGCCGCGCCGGTTGCCAGTAAGGTGTGACGTGATTCAGAAGATTTCACCCGGAACATATCCAGGCACATGCGGCCAATATTGCCGCCCAGTTGCACCGTCGGCCCCTCACGTCCCAATACCATGCCGGAGCCCAGCGCGCCCATACCGCCGATAAATTTCACCGGCAGCACGCGCCACCAACGCACCGGTCTTAACTCCTCCAGCGCCCCTTCAATTTCAGGGATACCCGAGCCTCCCGCTTCTGGCGCAAAGCGCCGCACCAGCCAGTAGCCCAGCGCCCCAAGCAGAGCGGCAGCGAAAAACGCACACAACACCTTCACCAGCGGATGATCCGCCTGATCCGCCAGCCAGTTCACACGTGTAGCAAAAATAAAGTTCACTGCTTTATCGAATGCCACCGCCACCAACCCGGTCAGCACACCGACCAGCGCCGCCAACAATAACAACGCCACCGGTGTTTTATCGCGCCGCAATAAACGTTGCAGCAACAAAAAGCGTCCTTCACGCATTATCGGTTGTGCCGAATTCTCTGTAACAGACATACCCATCCTCAGTTTTTTTACGCCGCCGTGTCGGCGATGTCTCCGTAATGCACGGCCAGCCATACGGTTGGCTGTGCTGCTGACGTCCAGTTAACGCGATGACGGCAGCCCGGGGGAATATCAACGAAATCCCCCACCCGCAGGTGTCGCTCCTGCAACTCACCTTCCAGCTGTAATCCGGCTTCACCCTGGATGATCAACACCCACTCACCTTGCGTCTGGCAATACCAGAAATCCGGCGGGCTGGCCTGGCCAGTAGAGACAATACGTTCGATCAGCAAATTGGGTCTGGAAAGGAGGGATTCAAAGGTTTCAGCACTGCCTGCCTGCGCAGCGGCAGGAAATGCCTGCAACAGATTAGTTAACATGCGGGGTCCCATCATGGCTGAAAATATGCTGCACTGTAACGCAGGCTTCACCCTGATTGCTCACAGTTTTTTGTTGCACCAATTGACGTTCAACACACAAATCCCGATCATCCCCGCCCAGAATGGCTATGCACGGAGCATTACAGTGTCAGAACTCAGTAACGCATTGCTGGAAGAAATTATTGAAGAAGTCCGGCCACTGACCCGCCAGGGAAAAGTGGCGGACTACATCCCTGCGCTGGCCGGTATCTCGCCCGATCAGCTCGGCATGGCAATTTATGCCGCAGACGGCAGCCACTATCAGGCCGGGGATGCCGATACACGTTTTTCTATTCAGTCGATCTCGAAAGTGCTGTCACTGACGGTGGCGCTGACGTTATATGACGAGCCGGAAATCTGGCAGCGTGTTGGCAAAGAACCCTCCGGCCAGGCGTTCAACTCGCTGGTACAGCTGGAGCTGGAACAGGGCAAGCCGCGTAACCCGTTTATTAATGCCGGGGCGTTGGTGATGTGTGACCTGCTGGAGAGTCGTCTGACGGCACCGCGCCTGCGTATGCTGGAGATTGTGCGGCGTCTGGCGCAGCAAAATGACATCAACTATGACCGGGTGGTGGCACGTTCCGAGTATGAACATTCGGCACGTAACGCGGCGATTGCCTGGCTGATGAAATCCTTCGGTAATTTCCACAATGACGTCAGTAAAGTGATGGAAACCTATTTCCATTACTGCGCGCTGGCGATGAGTTGTAACGAGCTGGCGCGTACCTTCTTCTATCTTGCCAATCACGGGCGCAGCCTCGACGATGACATCACGCTGATTTCTCCGCGCCATGCCCGTCAGGTGAATGCGCTGATGATGACCAGTGGCATGTACGACGGTGCCGGGGAATTTGCCTGGCGCGTTGGGATGCCAGCTAAATCGGGTGTCGGCGGCGGTATCGTGGCGGTGATCCCCGGCGCAATGAGTATCGCGGTGTGGTCACCCGCGCTGGATAGCTCGGGCAACTCACTGGCCGGCACGGTAATGCTGGAGAAATTGACGGAGCGACTGGGGCGGTCGATTTTTTAGATTCGGCCCTTAACTCACCACATTCCGCGCCGTTCCCTGCCAAAAGGCCTCCAGGTTGCTTTCAATGCCGCGCAGCAGGTTAGCAACGCCCTGTTGGCTGGCCCAGGCAACATGCGGGGTCAGCAGTAGATTCGGCACATCCGCCTGCAACAAGGGATGGTCAGGCGCGGGAGGTTCGCTGCTCAGTACATCCAGCGCCGCCCCGGCAATCACCCCCTGCCGCAACGCATGGGCCAGTTCGCTTTCGTTAATCAGCGCGCCGCGCGCGGTGTTGATCAGCCAGGCTGACGGCTTCATCTGCGCCAGTGCCGCCAGATTGATGAGTTGCTTTGTTTCCGGTGTCAGCGGGCAGTGCAACGTCAGCACATCGCTCTGCGCCAACACCTGTTCGAAAGGGGTATAGCCAGGACGGACTTCATCCGCGCCCTGACGGTCGGCGTACAGCACCTTCATCCCCAACGCTTGTGCCATCTCCCCCACCGCACGGCCAATATCTCCCCTGCCAATAATGCCCAGCGTCGCGCCATAGATATCCTGTATCGGCTGACGATGCACACAGAAATGCTTAGCGGCAGGCCAGGCGCTGCGCGTGCTGTTGACGTAGTCCACCAGATGACGTCGCAGAGCAAATAAGAACGCGATCACCCCTTCTGCCACGCTGCGTGTCGAGTAACCGGGCACATTGCTCACCACCACGCCACGTTCGCGACAACTGGCCAGATCAATGCAGTCATAACCGGTCGCCGCCACGCAGATATAGCGCAACGACGGTAGCTGGCGCAGCGTGTCAGCCCGTAACGGCACCTTGTTGGTGATCACAATGTCCGCATCGTGGAGAACATGAACCAGTTCGGCCAGTGAGGTGGTGGCACGATATTGCCAATCGCCACACCATTGTGGGCGCTGAGGCGCGCGTGGCAGGGTATCGCCGTCGAGGGTAACTATCTTCATCGCTTTAATGTTTCCGTAGTGATCTGTTGAAGTTGCATTAAGGTTAACAAAAGCTGCGTGTTAAGTGACTATTTTCAAAAGATGCGGATTTTTTATTAACTGCCCCCAGTTTTTTTAACCCTTCCCAGGTAATCGCGTTACACTTCCGCCCAATTTAATCAGTCACCTCCGTTTTAGCCATGACGTTTTCTCTCGCATTGCGCCAACGCCTGACCGCCTGCATCGCCATCGTGGCGGTGTTGCTGCTGTTTGTCGCGCCTGTGGTGTCGAAAACGCTGCTGGAACGGCAAAACCACCTGCAAAGCATGATGGCGGATATGCCGATGCATCATGCAGCGATGCCCGACCTGGCGATGCCAGGTATGGATCATCACATGATGGACGACGGTGAATTTGCCTGCGGCTATTGTGACCTGCTGGTGCATGTGCCGCTGATGATGTGGGTGTTTATCCCGTTCATCTGGCTGATGCTGGTGATCTCCCGTGCCCCGCCCCTTCCTACCCTCATCTCTCCGGTGATCCGCCGTCAAACCGGCATCCACCGACCACGGGCACCGCCAGCGACATTCTTCTGCTGATAAGTTCTGATCCGCAGCGCATCCGCCAGGATGACGCTTATGTATTCTTTTATCGGAAGGAAGACGGCTTTGTCTGTTGTTCACTCTGCGGCACCGCGCGGCGCGGTGCTTAATCTGCTACGCCGCTTACATTTTTACATTGGCCTGTTTGTCGCCCCGTTTATCTTTGTTGCGGCCCTGAGCGGCACCTTATATGTGCTGACGCCGCAACTGGAAAACCTGCTGTATAAGGATGTGCTGTACGTGCAACCCAACGGCGAGGCGCAGCCGTTGTCGGCGCAAATCACGGCTGCCCGTGCTTATGCCGGGGAAAACACCCGTATCTATGCGGTACGCCCGGCCCCAGGGGCCAGCGACACCACGCGGGTGCAGTTCAGCGACCCTGCGTTGGGCGCTTCACAATCCCGTTCGGTGTTTATCGACCCTTACACCCTGAAAGTGACCGGTGATATGACGGTGTACGGCACCAGCGGCGTATTGCCGCTCCGCACCACCATTGACCTGCTGCACAGCAGCCTGTTATTGGGTGATTTCGGCCGCAACTACAGTGAGCTGGCTGCGTCCTGGCTGTGGGTCGCCGCAGTGGGTGGCGTGCTGTTGTGGCTGGGCACGCGCCCGCGCCGCAAAGCGAAAACAGCGCGTGGGCGCTTTGCCTTTAGCCGCCACTGGCATGTCACCCTCGGCCTGACGTTACTCCTCGGTCTGGTATTCTTCTCGATTACCGGGCTGACCTGGTCACAGTGGGCGGGCGGCAATATCGATCGCTGGCGTACCGAACTGAACTGGCTGACACCGCAAGTTAACACCGCATTGAATCACGATGAACCGGTAATGCCCGCCGATCCCCATGCTGACCATCAAAGTATGCCGGGGATGGATATGTCGACCATGACGATGCCTGCACAACAGGGGCCGAGAAATCCGGCTGATGCTGACTGGGACCGCGTACTGAGCGCCGCACGTGCTAATGGCATTTCGGCGGCGAAAGTCGAACTACGCCAGCCGAAAAGCGCCGGTAAAGCCTGGACGGTGAGTGAAATCGATCGCAGCTGGCCCACCCAGGTGGATGCGGTATCCGTTAATCCGCAAGACTTTACCATTGTCGATCATGTCTGGTTTGATCGTTTCCCGCTGGTCGCCAAGCTGACGCGCTGGGGTGTGGATGCCCATATGGGCGTGCTGTTTGGCCTGGCAAATCAGCTGCTGTTAGCGGCGTTCGGCCTGGGGTTATGCACCATGATTGTACTGGGTTACCGCATGTGGTGGCTGCGCCGCCCGCAGCAGGCCGAGGCCAGCCCAACCCAAACCCTCACCGCCGCCTGGCTGGCGTTACCTCATTATGTGAAAGGTGCCTGCCTGCTGCTGGCGCTGGCACTCGGCTATGCGTTGCCAGTGATGGGGATCAGCCTGCTGGCATTTTTGCTGGTCGATATCCTGCGCTGGCGTAAACAGCAGCGCCAACCGGTTGATGAGCAGACGTTGCTGGCTTCCCAGCAATCTCCGCTTGGCATTATTCGTGCGCGGTTTGCGGTGAAACGTAAGGAGATGCGCCATTTCCTCTATGGGCTGTGCGTGCTGGCGCTGATTGTGGGGACGGTGATCAGCAATGCCATCATTGGTGGGGTGATTGATCAATACGGTATCCCGTTCGGACGTTGGTCGCTGGCAATGTATCTGACGCAGGGCTTTATGATTGCGCTGTACACCACGGTGTTTACCGCGCTGATGTCGATCCCATTGTGGTATTGGTTCCTTGGCGAGAAGGATGAATCGCAGGGATAAACTGAAGCTGACGTAGCGGCGCGCTTTAAAACGCAGGTTTAAAAACAAGCGCGATAAATCGCGCCGCTACCGACAGTGCCAAAACGCACGCCGGGATATTTAACAGACGCCCGCTGATTTACGTTTGCTGCTTTTTAACCAGGAGAGAACGTATGTCCCACAATCAGGAGTGTTATCGCTATGCCGCACCTGGCGAGCGCAGTTTAAAACGTCACTACACACATCAGTCACAGCAGGTACGTTATCTGCAAGGTCTGGAAATCCGCACATCCACCACCCGCGCCAGAGAAGCGGCACGACTACAGGTGCTGGGGTCAGGAAACTGCCGTATTTATCTGCAAGGAAGCGATACCAGGACGCATTTTAACCTGTGTGATCGCCTCGGTAATATCAGCCTGGTCATGGATGCGCAGGGTGCTCGGGTCAGTCAGGAAACCTGGTATCCCTTTGGCGGTACCGCCAGTTGGTTAACCGGTAATCAAGCGGGTGCAGAGATAAAATTCCAGCGCTACGCAGGTAAAGAGCGTGATGCGACCGGGTTGATCGCCTATGGCTGGCGGTACTACGCTCCCTGGCAGATGCGCTGGCTGAATTGCGATCCGGCGGGCACCGTTGACGGGCTGAATCTGTTCCGCATGGTAAGCAATAATCCCGTTACCCTGTTTGATCGGGACGGAAGGATGGAAGATGAGTTGTTATTACAAGCGATAAGACAATCTTCCTTTGAAGATGTCCCTGCCAGTCTGCAATCTCTCGAACCACAAATTGCAACAGCACCAGAGCCGGGACCATCAACGTCAGGAACCCATGCTGTCACTGTCGACAATGCCCAGCATTACTCGATCCTTAGAAAGGCCTTAACCATAGAGCCACCTCAAGCAGAATTACTCGCTGTGGTCGATCTCACTGACGAAACGTCCCAATCAACCGCTTCAGAACCGGCAGCCACGGTGGTTAAGAACAAGTATGTTTGTAGCCACTGTGCCGAATCTTTTTCAGCACTAAGCGCCTTACGTAATCATGGAAGAATGGAACACCCGACAGAGGGTCACCTGTGCTCACATGCAAGATGCGGTAAGAAATTCGACACCAAATCTAAATTGAATAAACATGTAAGAATTGTACATGGAGAGAAGGCGTTTGCCTGCGACTGGCCATCATGCGACAGTCGGTTTACCAATCAAGCCTATTTAACAAACCATAAAAAAATACACGCTGCCCGTGAAAAGCTTCTTTGTTCATATCCTGAATGCAATAAGTATTACACCACCCCTATTAGTTTAAAAATTCACGCTAAAACACATCAGGAGCAGGACAAATTGCTCTGCCTGGAGTGTGGTGCTGCCTTCAAGAACAAAGGTAATCTTACGCGCCATCAACACAGAAATTGTCCTTTTCGTCCGTCCTCGTCCGGGCTCGGGCAACCCAGGTGATTTAAGCCTGTTTGCTCTATAGCACAGCGGCGCGCCGGAATCGCGCCGCTATGTTTAAAACCTTAATGATTAAAAATCCGCTTTCAACACCACACGATAATTCGCCTTCCCGGCACGGACGTGATCGAGCGCCTGATTCACTTGTGACATCGGGAACTCTTCCACGGTAGGCGCAATGTCGGCACGTGATGCCAGTTTCAGCAGCGCGCGCAACTGACCCGGCGAACCGGTCGACGAACCGGTGACCGCACGGTCGCCGACAATCAGGCTGAAGGCCGGAACTTCGAACGGCTTCATCACCGCGCCCACGGTGTGGAACTTGCCTTGACGCGCCAACGCCTGGAAATACGGTGCCCAATCCAGATCCACCGCGACAGTACTGATAATCAGATCAAACTGTCCCGCCAACGCCTTCAGCGCCTCGGGATCGCGGCTGTTTACCACGCGATCAGCGCCCATCGCCAGAATGGATTCGGTTTTTGCGGCAGAGGAACTGAACGCGGTGACTTCCGCCCCCATCGCACGCAACAGTTTGATCGCCATATGGCCAAGACCACCAATACCAATCACGCCCACACGGCTGGTAGCGGTGATGTTGTTCATCAGTAACGGTTTAAACACGGTAATACCGCCGCACAGTAACGGACCGGCAGTGGCAATATCCAGGGCATCCGGCAGCGGGATCACCCATTGCCAGTTGGCGCGCAGATGGCTGGCGAAACCGCCGTGGTTATTGATGGTGGAGACTTTACCGTTTTCACAGTTAACCTGATCACCATTGATACAGGCATCGCAGTGCTGGCAGCTTTTGGCGGTCCAGCCAATGCCCACACGCTGCCCCAGGCGCAAGCCTTTATTCTGTGCAGCTTCGCCCAGCGCCACCACGCGGCCAATCACTTCGTGACCGGCAATCAACGGATAGGTTGAACCGCCCCACTCATTATCAATCATCGACAGATCGGAATGGCAGACGCCGCAATAATCGACCTCAACCTGTACATCTTCCGCAGCCAGTGGGCCGGCATCATATTCGTAAGGCACCAGCGCCTCACCCGCCTGCATGGCGGCATAGCTCGTAATTTTCATCGCTGTCCTCAGTGGTTGGTCTCTGATGACAGGAGTCTAGCAAACCAGCACCCATTTTTATGCCGAATAATCATGCGATTACGCCAGCACCTGCTGCTGTTGCGCTGAAAAGCACGCAGGGTTAAAGCGGGTCATGGTTGATCGGACTGCGAAAAGCGTGACGCGCGGCCTCGATCAGCTGGCTGGCGGTCACCGTCGGCGGCAACCGCGTCAGTACCTTCATCGCCTGCCAGTAACACAGCACCATCTCTTCATCGGTTTCATTTTCGGCCATTTCCCTTAACCGCCCACGCAGGGTTAACACATCCAGCGTTTGCTGCTCATCCACCATCTCCGCGATCGTTTGACTGATGACCTGATGGATGTTTTTCCAGGAAATATCGGCAAACACAATAAACCTCTTTTCGTTCTATCGGCTCCGGGCAAGTGAGTCAAAGGCGCGGCGAACGCAGCGTCTGAAGATTGCAGAAAAGTAAGATAACTATAGTTGGTTATTTCACTCGCCGACGGCGCAGTACCTGACAATTTTATAGCTCGCGGATCTGTAACCTGATTTTTCTTTGGTACGGATTATGCCGTAAGCGAATGGCTTTGTAACAAAAAAGCCTTAGCTTGAGCTGGTCGCCATCGCCACGCTTTGTCAAAGTAGCAAAACGTTTTATCACACAAGGGAGTTACGATGAGTCAGTCAACCGCATTGCATGCCGATCCACTGGTGTGGGGTCATGGCCCGAAGGTGTTTGAAGTGTTTCTCGAACCCACCTGTCCGTTCTCGGTGCGCGCGTTTAATAAGTTTGATGCCTTATTGAGTCTGGTCGGCGAAGATCAGATGACATTGAAAATCCGTTTACAATCACAACCCTGGCATATGTATTCCGGCCTGATTGTGCGCTATATCCTGGCTGCCTCGACCCTGCCGCAAGGGAAAGCTGCCGCTAAAGCGGTGCTGAAAGCGGTGGCCGATCACCGCGAAGAGTTTGAGTTCACCGATCATGCACGTGGGCCGAATAGGGATGCCACGCCAAACCAAATCATTGACCGGCTGGAACAGTACAGCGGCGTAAATGCTCGTGAACCCTTTGATCGCGCTGAATTGCAGAATGAAATCAAATGGCACTGCAAATATTCGCGCCAGAACGGTATCCACGTCTCACCGACCTTTATCGTCAACGGGCTGGTACAGGCGGATATCGGCAGTGGCGATGAGATCGAATCCTGGGCAAAACGCATCCTTGCCTGACGCTGAGGCCCGAGTCATCGGGCCTTTCACTATATTTCGCAATAGTTTACCCCTTGCCCTAAAGTGGTTATCCTGTTAATCGTTATTTACCTAATTATATAGCGAGAAATGGAATGCAACATAAACTGCTTTGCGCGCTTCTGCTCACCGCTGGCGCGAGTGCGAGTCTCACTGCCGTAGCGAATACCGACATCCGCGTCACCTACGCCGGATCAATGGGGAAAGTGATGGATCAGGCATTAGGTCCAGCCTTTGCTAAAGAGAACAACGGCAACTATCAGGGGCAAGGTCAAGGCGCTTACGGCATGGCTCGTCTGCTGGCGAGCAAGAAAATCACCGCCGATGTGTTTGTTTCTATCACCCCTGGCCCCATGCAGATCCTGAAGGATGCCGGACTGATTGATACCGCCGTGCCGGTTGCCAGTACCAGCATGGTGATCGCCTATAGCCCGAAAGGGAAATACGCGCAGCAGTTTGCCCAGGCCAAAGGCAGCGATGCCAGTTGGCTGAAAGTGCTGGCGACACCGGGTCTGAAGTTTGGCCGTACTGACCCGATTAACGATCCGAAAGGTCAAAACATCGTGTTTACCCTGCTGCTGGCCGAGAAGTATTACCATCAGCCTGGCATAGCAGAAAAAATCATGGGCGGCGTGCAGAACCCGGCACAAACCCATCTGGAAGGTGGTCTGCTGGCTCGTCTGGAAAGCGGCCAGGTGGATGCCGCAGCGGGTTATGAAAGCGAAGTGATTTCTGCCCATCTGCCTTACATCGCGTTGCCGGATGAGATCAACCTGAGCAACCCGGATCAGGCCAAACAATGGTATGACACCGTCAGCTTCCAGGTAAAAGACAGCCAGGGTAACGATAAAACGCTGCATACTCAGCCAATGGTCTACTACGCGGCCGTGCTGAAAAATGCCCCGAACGGCACCGCAGCCGGTAAAGCCTTTGTCGATTTTATGCTGAGCCAACCGGGCCAGGCGCTGTTTAAACAGAATGGCTATGCCGCACCGAAAGGTGGCGTCCTGTATCAGCCATGAGTAAACGCCAGCCCACCGCGCTGTGGCTTTCACTCCCTGCCTTGCTGCTGCTGGCGGTGCCCTTTATCACCTTAATTGGTGTGACGCACTGGCAACATCTGCGGCTGGCATGGGGCGATAGTCATGCCATGGCGACCTCGCTCAGTCTCGGTGCGGTGGCGTTGCTGCTGATTTTTATCAGTGGCTTGCCGGTGGCCTGGTGGCTATCACAGGCGCGAGGCAAAGCGCGCCTGGTGGTGGAGTTGGTGGTGTTGATTCCACTGCTGACACCGCCACTGGCGCTGGGGATTTTACTGGTTAGCGCTTACGGACCCTACAGCCTTCCCGGCGAATTGCTGGGGCGTTTTGGCATGACGTTGGTGAATAACCCGGCCGCCTTTGTGCTGGCGCAATGGTATGGTGCACTGCCCTACTTTGTCACCGCCGCGCGCTCCGCTTTCGCCGGGGTGCCCAAAGAGATTCTGGAAGCAGGACGCACCCTGGGTGCGCGTCCGTGGCAACGTTTCTGGCGGCTTTCAGTCCCGATAGCGGCCCCGGGCCTGGCCTCGGCGACTGCCCTTGCCTGGGTGCGGGCAATGGGCGAATTTGGCATTGTGATGATCTTTGCCTACTTCCCACAGGGCATGCCGGTACAGTTGTACAACAACCTGCAAAATGACGGTGTCGATGCAGTGTACGTGCTGCTGTGGCTGCTGCTGTTGTTTACTTTGCCGGTACCGCTGCTCTGTTTTGTCACTTCGCGTCGGTTACAGCAAGGGAAAAACGTGCTGGTGTAACCTTACCCCGATCGCCAGCCTTCAACACGCCGCGCACTCTCCGCCATCGCCTGTTTGATACTCTCCAGCAGCTGCTCAACGTCCAGCGGTTTGGTAAAAGCCGCAAAAGCGTCCTGGCGATACGCTTCCGGGATATCATGATCGTCCATGATGATGACCGGCAGCAGCGGATGGCGTTGCTTATTTTCTTCCAGCCAACCGGGGCCATTAAAATCAGCAAGCGGGACATCAAGTAACAGGCACCCCGAAAAAGGTTCTGCCTCAGGTTCAGGTGTACAGGCTTCAAATCCGCCGAGTTCGGCAAAATCCACCACCTCATAACCGAGCGTTTTTAACAAAAACGCGATGGATTCGCGCAACGGCGTATCGTCATCCACCAGCCAGATTTTTGCACTCATCAAACTACCCCGCAGTTGAAATATCAGCCTAATCTCGCGCCGCGAGGGCTGATAATAGTCTGCGCGTAGCCGCATCTCCACCCGATAAACAACCTGCCGTCACGCTTAGTTTTTTGTAGTGACCATCACGGTTAGCAATAATAGTTCCACCTTAAAAAACAGTGACTTCTCCTTGCGTCAACAATCATGGATATGTTGACGCCAGACTCCAGTACTTGAGTGGTCGCGTTATTTCAGCGCTACGCTGATGAGATAAGTGTCGCTTTTTTTTATAACGAAATTTTTCAGACAACAGGAAGGTGGAGCGCGGGGTTTTGATGACTTAAGTCATGTCAATTTGTAGCGGCGCGATTTATCGCGCAGCTCCATGCTCGCGGCTGGAAAAACCGCGCGATAAATCGCGCCGCTACATATCAGTACCAGGATTTAACTGTTGCGGTGCAGATGACTGCTGACAAAGGCTTTACAACGCGGTGAGATCGGATCGCTGAAAACCTGTTGCGGCGAACCGGACTCCTCAATTTTGCCCTGATGCAGAAACACCGCTTTGTTGGAAACATCACGGGCAAAGCCCATTTCGTGGGTCACGATAATCATCGTGCGCCCTTCTTCCGCCAGACCACGGATCACGCGCAGCACTTCACCCACCAGTTCCGGGTCCAGCGCTGAGGTGGGTTCATCGAACAGAATCGCCTTGGGCTGTTGCGCCAGCGCCCGGGCAATTGCCACGCGCTGCTGCTGGCCGCCTGAAAGCTGTGACGGCCAGGCGTTGCGTTTCTCATACAGGCCGACCTTATGCAGCAAGGCTTCAGCCTCTTCCAGCGCCTCTTTGTGGCTGCGCTTCTGCACATGCACCGGTGCTTCCATGATGTTCTGTAACACGGTTTTATGCGGCCACAGGTTGAAGCTCTGGAAGACAAAACCGAGTTGCATGCGCATCAACTTGATACTGCGGCGCTGCTCGCGGTTCAGCTTTTCATGGGGATTATCGATGGTGACCAACTCATCCCCCACGGCAATCTCGCCGCCCTGTGGCACTTCGAGGAACGGGATACAGCGCAACAAGGTGCTTTTCCCCGAGCCGCTGGCACCAATCAGCGAAATCACGTCGCCATCCTGCGCCGTCAGGCTGATGTCGTGCAGCACTTCATGGCCACCGTAACTTTTTCTGAGATGGCTCAGGGCGATAGTCGGTTTGCTCATTAACGTGCTCCAGCATAGTAAGGGGACAAACGGCGCTCCAACAGCGCCACACCTTTGCTCACCAGGACGGTCAGCAGCAGGTAAATAATCGCCGCGCTGAGAAACACCTCCAGCGCGCGGAAGGTCTCGGAAACAATCGAATCGGCAATGCCGGTCATCTCCATCAGGCTGATGGTACTAACCAGCGAAGTTGATTTGATCATCGAGATGATTTCATTGCTGTACGCCGGCAGTGCCTGGCGGATAGCAATCGGCAGCGTGATACGCCGCAGGGTGGTGAAGCGCGACATACCACAGACCTTCGCCGCCTCCAGTGATTGCACGCTCACCGCGTTCAGACCACCACGCAGGATTTCTGAGGTATAAGCCGCGTCATTGAGAATCAGCGCGATCAGGCCACACCAGTAAGGATCGCGCAGCAACGGCCAGAAAATACTTTCGCGTACCGCCGGTAAGCTACCGAGCCCGTAGTAGATCATAAAAATCTGGATCAGCAGTGGCGTACCACGAAATAGCCAGACGTAAAATCGCGCCACATAGCTACCTGCCCGATTCTGGCGCAGCAGATTCAACAGCAGCGCCAGCATGCCGCCTCCCACCAGCGACAAGACGGCAAGATTCAGCGTGAGCGGTAATCCGCGTAGCAGCGCCACCAGGGTGTGCTGCAAAAAGGAAAAATCCATCGGGCCTCCTTACAACCGGGCGCGTTGTTGCCCGCGCATGGCCACTTTTTCCACATAGCGGAAGATAAAATCGGAACAGGTGGTGATGATCAGGTAAATCACCGCCCCCACGCTGTAGAAGAAGAACGGCATTTGCGTTGAGTTAGAGGCGGTCGAAATCTGGTTCATGGTTTCCACCAGACCGGTGACCGAGACCAGCGCAGACTCTTTGATCACCGATTGCCACTGGTTGCCCATACCCGGCAGGGCCGTTTTCAGCGCTTGCGGCACAATCATGCGGCGAAACATCATCAAGCGACCCATACCGGTGACGGTGGCCGCTTCCAGCGTTCCTTTCGGGATGACGTGATACGCACCGCGAAACACACCACTTTGGTAGGCTCCGGAGATCAGGCCAATGGCGATGGCTCCGGCGACAAAGCCGTTCACATCGTATGGCCCGGCAATATCCAGCATTTCACCAAACAAGGCCACCACCTGGCGGCCACCAAAGTAAAACAGGTAAATCACCAACAGTTCCGGCACACCGCGAAACAGCGTGATGTAACCCCCCGCCAGCTTTTGCTGCCAGCGCGATCCACCAATCTGCATCCAGCACAACAGGCTGCCAAGAATTGCGCCCAGCAGCCAGGCGCAGAGAGAAACGGTCACGGTGACCGTGGCAGCATTGAGCAGCACGCCGCCCCAGCCTTCGTCACCAAACCCTAACAGTTGCCAGTCGATAGTCATAAGCGTCAGGCATTACTCCGCAGGCGCGACGTTCTCGCCGAACCACTTGATAGACAGCTGTTTCAGGGTGCCATCTTTGATCATCGCAACCAGCGCAGCATCCAGCGCGGCTTTCAGTTCCGGGTTGTTTTTACGCAGGGCAATCGCCGAGCCCTGGCCCAACACGCCGCCGACAAAACCGTAACCGGTGCTGTTCACGGTATCCGTGTGCTTTTTCACGTAGGCATTGAGGTTAGTACGTGACGCCATCACCGCATCAACACGACCATTCAGCAGGTCAGCGAAGGTTTCCGGGCCACCCTGGTAAGTACGGATAGTGGCGACATCGGCCAGGTATTTATTCAGGAAATCAGCCTGAATGGTCGCGACCTGCACGGCAATGGTTTTACCTTTGAACTTCGCTCGCAGCGCGTCAATCGCTTTGGTCATCCCGGCTTCATCGCCTGCGGTGACCACTTCGTTGTTACCCGGCAGCGTATCCAGCGCACTGCCCTTCAGCGTCACGAAGCCCGAAACACTGACGGTGTACTGATGGGTGAAATCCACCACCTCTTCACGCTTCGGGGTGACAGTAACGGCATCAACCACTGCATCATATTTACCGTCCACCAGGCCCGGGATCATGCCGGACCATTTCTGGGCCACCAGCTCATATTTAAAGCCAACACGCTTTGCCAGCTCTGCCACCATATCCGGCTCATAACCGACAATTTTGCCGCTCGGCGTGGACTGGTTAAACGGAGGGTAAGCCGCTTCGGTAGCAAATTTCAGGGTGCCAAAATCTTTCGCCTGGACCAGAGCAGAAGTAGCAAGCAGCAGCATGCCAACGGAAGCAGTAAAAAGCCCTTTACGCATCATAAAACCTCAAAGTTTGTTATTGATTGTTGGAGAGTAAATCGATGGCTAAACGGGCTAACGCCTGAGTGCCTGCATGGATACTGCGCTCGTCGGGCTGGTAGTCCGAGTTGTGCAGATGATCGTCGCGACCGGGCGCACCGGAACCGATATGGATCTGGCAACCCGGTGCGCGTTCGGTAAACAGCGCAAAGTCCTCAGCCCCAAAACTGGCACTGGGTTTCGCCACAATCGCTTTACCGAACTGGTGCGACAGAATGGTTTCCAGCTGATCAATTAACGCATCGTCATTCATCAGAGGCGGCACGCCGCGCTGATAATTGACCTCGATCCGGGTGTTCAACGCCAGCGCCACCCCGGCACAAATCCGTTTAAACGCTGTCTCGATATGGGCGCGCGTGGCCGGTGATTTGGCGCGGACAGTGCCCTGAATCAGGCAGCTATCGGGAACGATATTGTGTGTAGTGCCACCGTGGATATGACCGACGGTCAATACTGCCGAGTTAGCCGGATCGACTTCACGCGAGATGATGGTCTGCAACTGGGTAATCAGATGCACGGCGGCGATAATCGGGTCCGTGCCCATGTGCGGGCGGGCCGCATGGGTCGACACACCGTGCACCACCAAATCGAACTCATCGCTCGACGCGGTGCTGGCCCCGCGCGTCAGGCCAATTTCACCGGCCGCCAGCTCAGGTTTGTTATGCAGCGTCACCGCCAGATCAACCCCTTCCGCCGCACCATCCGCGATCATCGCTTCGGCACCGCTTTCCGGCGTCTCTTCTGCTGGCTGAAAAATCAGGCGTACCGTGCCATGCAACTGGTCACGGTAGTGCGGCAGAATTGCCGCCACACCAAGCAGGGTCGCTGTATGAATATCGTGGCCACAGGCGTGCATTTTACCGGGATAGTTGCTGCTGAATGGTAGCCCGGTCTGTTCATGAATCGGCAGCGCGTCCATGTCAGCGCGCAGCAGCAAGGTTTTGCCCGGATGCGCGCCGATAATATCCACCATGACACCGATTTTCCCGACGCCGGTTTGCGGTGTCAGGCCAAGGGCCAGCAGTTCCTGCTCGACAATTTTTGCGGTGCGGACAGTATCAAAACCCAGTTCTGGGTGGGCGTGAATATCACGGCGGATAGCGATGAGGTGCGCTTCGAGGCTTTCACTTCTGGCGCTGATTTCCCGGGCCAAATTGGCTTTATGGTCTGTCATGATTACGGTGATCTGTTTTTCAGGCTTACGCCCGGCCTTTATGGCATTTTTATGAAGAAAGTCTCCGTATTTATTCACAGCCCCTGGCAGAATGCAACGCGCAATCTTGCAGGTTACTTGCTGAATTTTCGTGATATTTTGCTAAAACCCTGCGAAAGCAGGATAAAAACCCACGAGAGGGAAATGAACCAGTTATAACATTCATAACTGGAGCGGGATCATCAGCATATCTGATTTTGTTACTGAACAAAAAAACGTGCGATTACTGTGCCAGCAACCAGTCGCGAACCGCGCTGATCGGCGCATGCTGGCGCGGGCGCGAGGGCGCCACCAGATACCAGCCTGCGTCCACCTCCAGCGTTTGCGCAAAATCCTGCACCAACCTGCCATTCGCCAGATCGTTCGCGATAAAGTGTGGGCTGGTCAGGGCGATCCCCTGCCCGCTGATCGCCGCTTCCAGTGCCAGCGCGGTTTGATTAAAACGCAGATGATGCTGATGATTCAGCGTCATCGTGGGGAACTGCTGTGCCAGAAAAGCGGGCCACAGATGATGCCCATCATGCAATAACACATAGCGCAGGCAATTTTCTGGTTGTGTCGGATCCCCCAGTTGCGCCAGTAGCTCAGGGCTGACCACTGCCATTGCCGAGTAACGGAATAACAGCGTAGCCTCCACCCCCGTGCCAAACGGCGGACGGCCGTAACGCACCGCCAGATCCACGCCTTCCTGATGAAACTGCACCAGGCGTTCCGCAGCCAGCACCCGCAGATCGATATCCGGCCAGGCCGCAGTAAACGCAGGCAAGCGCGGCAACATCCAGCGACTGGCAAAGGTCGGGGTGACGCTGAGCGTCAGGTGATGCGGCTCTGGTCGCAGGGTGCGTGTCGCTTCATCAATCAATTCAAATGCCTGACGAATACTTTGCGCATAGCCTCGTCCGGCACCGGTCAGCGCCAGGCTGCGCGGATGACGTTCAAACAATTTCAACCCGAGGCTGGCCTCCAGCCCGCGTATCTGTTGCGCCACCGCGCCCTGAGTCACCTCCAGTTCTTCGGCCGCCAGCCGAAAATTGAGATGACGCGTCACCACTTCAAACACCCGCAACGCGTTTAAGGGCGGCAGGTCGTGAAACCCATTGCTCATCCTGTAGTTTTCCTATCGTCAGGTGCGAAGCAGACTGACTCTCTGATCACGATAAGGATGATTATACTGGCTTTCATCACCTTCACTTGAGAAAGACGTTAAATAATGACTGTAGAAAAAGTTGCAATTATTGTCGCTGGTGGCAGCGGTATGGGTGCCGCAGCAGCGGAAAAGCTGGCAGATGATGGCTACAAGGTGGCGATCCTCTCCTCTTCTGGCAAAGGCGAAGCGCTGGCCGAGCGCCTTGGTGGCTTTGGTGTCACCGGTTCAAACCAATCGGTTGACGACCTGCAAACGCTGGTGGATCGTACCCTGGCACGCTGGGGGCGGATTGATGTCCTGGTGAACAGTGCCGGTCATGGCCCACGCGCGCCGATCCTGGCGTTAAGCGACGAGGACTGGCAGCGCGGGATGGAAACCTATCTGTTGAATGTCATCCGTGCCGTTCGTCTGGTAACACCTATCATGCAACAGCAAGGGGGCGGCAGCATTATCAATATCTCTTCCGCCTGGACGTTTGAACCAACGGATATGTTCCCGACCTCAGCGGTATTTCGCGCCGGACTGGCATCCTTCACCAAAATCGTGGCCGACAGTTATGCTGCCGATAACATCCGCATCAATAACGTCCTACCCGGCTGGATTGACAGCCTGCCCGCCACCGAGCAGCGACGTGATAGCGTACCGCTTAAGCGCTATGGCACTGCGGCGGAAGTGGCCGCCACTATCGCGTTTCTCGCCTCACCGGGCGCGGCCTATATCACCGGGCAGAATCTTCGTATCGACGGCGGCGTGACGCGCAGCGTGTAAAATCCCTGCCACACCGTTGGCGAGCCACAGGCCCGCCGTCGCAAGTGCAACCGCGCGGTTAGCGGGCGTCGATGATTTTCCGGCTGGCGATTTCAGCCTGAAATCCGCAAAAAACGCTGCGGTGTATCGCCCAGCAAACGGCGGAACATCGAGATAAACGCGCTGGGGCTTTGATAGCCAAGCTGGCTGGCAATGCGTAACACCGGCTGGCCCTGTGCCAGCTGGACCAGCGCTTCCGACAAGCGCAACTGCTGCCGCCATTGGGTAAAGGTGATGCCGGTTTGATCGCGGAACAGCCGCGCCAGGGTGCGGGAACTGGCTCCCACGCGGCTGCCCCACTCCTCCAGCGTATCGCTGCTGGCCGGGCTTTGCAGCAGTTGCTGGCAGATGTTCATCAGGCGACGATCGGCGGGCAGCGGTAATACGCACACTGGCCCCTCCGGCGCGCGGCGCAATTCATCCAGTAGCAGTGGCGTGATCAGTTCTGCACGCAGCGGATCAGGATGCGGTTGCAGGCCAATCTCCACCAGCGTCTGCATTAGCGCCTGCAAGAGCGGCGAAATCATCATGCTGCGCGCTTCCGGCCAAAAGGCGCGTGCCACCACCGGTTCCAGATACAAACTCAAACTACGAATATCACTTAACGCCGTGAGCGCATGCGGCACCGTTCCTGGTAGCCATAATGCCCTGCCCGGGGTTAAGGTCCAGGAGGCGGTGTGCGTTTGCACCCGCATCACGCCCTGTAGACACAGTACCAACTGGGCCACTTCATGCGCATGCCAGCGCTCTTCGCGTCCCGCGTGATAATGCATTTCCCGTGTGGTTAATAACGGCAGCGCCGGGGAACCGTCAGCTAACCGTGGTTTGTTCAACACCATTTCACCCAATCCTGTCAGATTGCCGATTGCTGTCTGCTGTGCGTCATTCCAGTGAGTAATCTCGCAAAGCCGCCAGCGGGGCGCTATGAAATAAAATAGGAATGATTATCATTTGTATCACTATTTTAGGGCATTGGACTACATTGGGGATAAATTTAATGCGTCATCGCACTTTTCAGCGCACACCGCTGAGCGCTATGTTGCTGATTCTGTTCAGCAGCGCACCTGCATGGTCGGCAGATAACAATAATACTCACGACAGTACACTGACCGTCACCGCCAACAATAATGTGGATAGCGATGGCGGTGATGCCGACAGCTGGAACCAGGTGGCGAAGAAAGCCGATTCTGCCACCAAAAGCAGCCGTCCGTTAATCGAAACGCCACAAAGTATCTCGGTGATCACCCAAGCGCAGATGGCGTCCCAGGGCGCACTGAACGTGGCGCAGGCCTTGCGCTACAACAGCGGTATCGGCTCAGAAGGTGGCGGTGCGGATTATCGTTTCGATGATATCACTATTCGCGGTTTCTCCGCCGATGAGTACCTCGACGGCCTGCGTTTGCCGACCGTGACTTACTGGTCGCGTCCGAATTTCGATACTTTCCTGCTGGATCGCGTCGAAGTGGTCAAAGGCCCCGACTCCGTCACCTTCGGTCAGGCCAGCCCCGGTGGCGTGGTCAACCTGGTGAGCAAACGTCCGACGGCCGAACCGATCCACCAGATTTTTGTCAGTGCTGGTAATTACAACCTGTTTGAAACTGGCTTAGATCTTTCTGGCGCGCTGGATAACGATGAACACTGGCTGGGGCGTATCACCGGCACCTGGTCACGCAGCGATACTCAGGTCGATTACACCAAATACAAGCACTATGACATCGCCCCGGCGCTGACCTGGCAGCCCAATGATGACACGCGGCTGACGCTGCTTTCCCAATTCCGCAAAGACCCTTACACCGGTTTCTACAACCAAATGCCGCTGGAAGGTTCGCTGATCCACCTGGCGCAGGGCAACTTCTCGGACAGTTTCTACGGCGGTCAGCCTGGTTTTGATTACTATCGCCGCGAGCAGGCCAGCGTTGGCTACGACTTTATGCATAAGTTCGATGACACCTGGAGCGTGCATCAGAATCTGCGTTATCTGCATACCAGCAGCGATTATCAGATGGTCTACCCAACCGGGACCAACGTTGATGGTTCTGCCACCGTCAGCCGAGACAGCATGCGCGTCATCGAGTCATTTAACGCCTTTGATGTCGATACCAATGTGCAGGGCAACCTTTACACCGGCCCGGTGAATCATGCCGTCACCGTGGGCATGGATTATGTGCATGACGATCTGCGGCAGAACAGCGGCTACGGTACGGCGTCGGATATCAGCTATCTCAACCCGGATTACAGCACGCCGGTCGAAAGCCCGGCGATTACCAATCACAACCGTTCCTTTATGACCCAGCTCGGCTTCTACTTGCAGGACAGCATGAAGTGGAATCACTGGATCCTGAATCTCGGTGGCCGTTATGACCAAGCACAAAGCCGCTCGCAGAACTGGGTAGCCGATACCCGTACCGAACTGAACGACTATGCCACTACCGGTCGCGCCGGATTGATGTACCACTTTGATAACGGCATCGCCCCTTATATCAGCTACGGCACGTCATTCCAGCCGCAGTCGGGCACCACTTACGGTGGCGATCCGTTCAAACCGACCAAAGGCAAGCAGTCGGAAGTGGGTATCAAGTATCAGCCGAATGGCTTTAACGCGCTGTTCACTGCCGCACTTTACGACCTGCGTCAGACCAATGTGCTGACCGCTGACCCGGATCACGCGAACTATTCAGTGCAGACCGGCGAGATTCGTTCGCAGGGCTTCGAACTGGAAGGTAAAGCCAACATTACGTCGCGCTGGCTGGTCAATGCGTCTTATGCCCTGACCAACCCGAAAGTGATCTCAGCCAACGATGATACCGAAGGCAAACAGCCGGTGGCGATTGCCCGACAGACCGCCAGCCTGTGGACCGAGTACGCCTTACCTGGCCTGTTTGATGGCATCACCATTGGCGGTGGTGCACGTTATGTCGGCACCAACTACGCCACCACCGACAACAGCCTGAAGGTGCCGGCCAGAACGATCTATGATGCGATGATGCGTTATCGCTGGCAGGACTGGCAGTTGGCGCTGAATCTGCAAAACCTGACCGATAAACAGTACATCAGCAACTGTAACGATCTCGGTTGTCACTTCGGGCTGCGCCGTCAGTTGATCGCCACGGTGAGTTATCAGTGGTAATCAGTCGTCGGCAACTGATTCAGGGCGCGCTGGCAAGCGCTGCCCTGTTTTCTTTTCCTCTGTTGGCTGCCGGTGCGCCACGCTGGGTGATCCTCGACTGGGGATTAACCGAAATGGCGTTGCTGCTGGGGGTCACGCCGGTTGGTGTTGCGGCGACCGACTGGTATCGCCGTTTGTTCAGCCAGCCACACCTGCCACCCCAGGTGGTCGATGTCGGTCTGCTGTTTCAGCCGAACTATGAAACCCTGTTTGAACTGCATCCCACCCAGTTGCTGGTAACGCCTGCACACCGTATGGCGGAAGCTCAACTGTCGCGTATTGCACCCCTGCACTATTTTTCCACCTCCAGCCCGCATCCCTGGCAGCAGGCGCAACAAAATCTGCGATCGCTGGCTGAACTGGCGGGTGATGTGCAGCGCGCTGAACAGGTGATGACAAGTCTGCTGGCACGTCTCGATCAGGCGCGCCAGCACGCCGCGCATTTTCAGCCTCGCCCCCTTTACCTGCTGCATCCGCTGGATACCTTACATGTGCTGGCGCTCGGTCAGGGCAGTTTGTTTAATGACATGCTGGCGTTGTTGGGCCTGGATCACCCCACCCCGTTCGCCGTCAGCGCTCAGGGCATCGCCACACTGGAGCTGGAGCAACTGGCGCAAATGCCGCCCGGCTGGCTGGTGCTACTGCCTTCCTGGCCGGAAGTGGATCTTAACCCGATGCTAAGCTCTCCGCTGTGGCATACCCTGACACGGGGTGGCCATCAGATCGTGGTTTTACCGGATGGCTTATCAACCGAAGGCGGCGTATTGACGGCAGTGCGTTTTGCCGAATCGCTGGTGAGCGCGCTACAGGAAGCTCAGCCATGACCACACGACATCCTGGCTGGCTCGGTATGGCATTGTTCGCTGTGGCGGTGATCCTCAGCCTGCACCAAATCCACCAGCAACTGACGTGGAGTGCGGCCTGGCAGGCATTGCAGACCCGCGATCTCCCCACCCTGGCACAACAAATCTTCCGCCAGATGTGGTTGCCACGCCAGGGGATGGCGTTACTGTGTGGCCTGGCGCTCGGCTTTACCGGCGTGGTAATGCAGCAGGCGCTGCGTAATCCGCTGGCCGAACCGATGACGCTCGGCATTGCCTCCGGTGCCACGCTGGCGCTGTCACTGGCGGCGCTGGTCGGCCCGGCATGGTTGCTGGCCGGACGCGAATGGGTGGCGCTTAGCGGTGCACTGCTCGCCTTTGCCGCCGTGTTTCTGTTGAGTTTGCGCCAGGGGTTTACGCCACTGGCGCTGACGCTGGCGGGCATGCTGGTTAATCTCTATTGCGGTTCAGTCAATCTGCTACTGTCGGTGATTTATGACCGTTCACTGTCTGCCGTGTTTATTTGGGGTGGCGGCACGCTAACCCAGGAAAACGCCAGCCCGCTGTGGTGGTTGTTGCCGCGGGTGATATTGGCGGCACTGCCGGTGTTGTTAATCCTGCGTCCACTGCGGCTGCTGGCATTGAATGAACAGGTTACCCGGTCCATCGGTATGCCTGCGGGTGTCGTGCGCGGCATCGCGCTGTTATCCGCGCTGGTGATCAGCAGCCTGGTGATCAGCGTGGTGGGGGTGATTGGCTTTATTGCGCTGGCGGCCCCGCATCTGGCGGCGCTGACCGGGGCGAAAACCCTGCGACAAAAACTCCTCTGGTCACCGCTGCTGGCCGCAGCTCTGCTGTGGCTGACAGATCAGGGCGTTAGCCGTCTTAACGGCATCGGCGGTCTGTTGCTGCCCACCGGTATGATGACTGCGCTGGCCGGTGGCCCGCTGCTGCTGTGGTTTTTACCGCGTCTGCGTCATATTTTTCAACCCGACGTGAGTGAATCGCACCAACCGCCCTTCCCCACAGGGCGCGCTGCGCTGCTGCCGGTCATCCTGGTGTTTTTTCTGATGCTGGCGGTGTCACTTGATTTCGCCCGGGGCATTCACGGCTGGCACTGGAATTCCCTCAGTGAGCTGCGGGCGATGTTGCCGTTTCGTCTACCGCGTCTATTAGCTGCACTCTCAGCGGGGGTATTGCTGGCGGCGGCCGGGGTGATTATTCAACGCGTCAGCCGCAATCCCATGGCCAGCCCGGAGCTGCTCGGGATTGGTGCGGGCGCATCGCTCGGCATCACGGTGCAACTGCTGGTATGGCCGCTGGGCGGCATCCCTGCGATGCTGACCAGCAGTGCGGTCGGTGCGTTACTCACGCTGGCGCTGACCCTGTGGCAGGCGCGACACTACGCGCTGAACCCACAACGAATGCTGTTGAGTGGGCTGGCGATCACCGCATTGTTTCAGTCAGTGGCGGCGGTGGTGATGAGTAATAACGGCATGGCGGCGGCCATGCTGCGCCAGTTGATGACCGGTTCAACCTATTACGTCAATGCCAGCACCGCCGGTATCGCACTGCTGCTGGCGCTGTTGTTGCTGGCGCTGACGCCGTTGCTGCGCCGGGCTTTGCTGTTGTTACCCTTGAATACCGTGTCACCCTCGCTGGGGCTGAATGTGACACGGGCGCGCTTGCTGCTGATGGTACTGGCGGCGGCGATGACCGGCGTCGCGACATTGATCGTCGGTCCGCTGTCATTTATTGGCCTGCTTGGACCGCAATTAGCCCGGCAACTGGGCGCGCGCAAGCCGCTTGGGCAGTTAGCACTGGCCGTACTGATCGCGGCAGTGTTAATGATGCTGGCTGACTGGGCAGGCAGCAATCTGTTGTATCCACGACAAATTCCGGCCGGACTGATGGCAACGCTGATCGGCGGCCCGTGGCTGGCGCTGTTGTTGTGGCGTCCGCTGAATAGCACAAACTCATAGGAGATGAGGTGGCGATTTACCTGATGTTACTGCGCACTACCGGTGCGCTGTTTTTTCTCGCGCTCGGTTGTAGCGTGGTGGGCGGTTTAAGCAATGCCGGGCTACTGGCGTTGATCAACCAGGGACTCAACGCCAGCGACGCGCAACGTTTGCAACTGGCGTGGCAATTTGGCCTGCTGGCACTACTGATGCTCGGCACCCGCACCCTGAGTCAGTCGTTGTTTATGGCGATGGGGCAGCGCAGTAAAGCGCAGTTGCGCCGAATGTTGGTGCAGCAGGTGGCGGATGCGCGCTATGCCGACCTGGAAACACACGGTATGCCACGCGCACTCAGTATCCTGACCCAGGATCTTGATCAGGTAGTGGTGTTTTTCGTCTCGTTGCCCGCCTTTATTATGTCGCTGGCGGTGATCGTCGGCTGCATGGCCTATCTCGGCTACCTGTCACTGACGGTGATGGCGATTGCTATTGTGACCGTGTTCATTGGCTCGCTGGGTTACAGCTGGGTACATCGCCGCGCACTGCAACTGATGCGTCAGTCACGTCAGCGCGAAGAAACGCTGACAGGCGATGTGAACGCGCTGTTCAGCGGTGCCAAAGAGCTGCGCCTGCACGCCGCACGTAAACAATCGTTCCTGCAAAACCGTTTGTTTACCACCATTGAGCAGGTGCGCGTCGAGCGCACACGCGGTTATGTGCTGTACTCGCTGGCGAACATCTGGGCCAGCGTGTTCTTTTTTGCTTTTATCGGCGTGGTGATGTTTTTGCTGGCGCAGGTGCTGGATCTGCGTGGTGCGGTACTGTCGGGTTTTGCGATGGTGTTTCTCTATATGATTGTGCCCATTGAGAATGCCCTCTCCACCTTACCCAGCCTGACGCTTACCCAGGTGGCCCTGAAGCGCATTAATACCATGCAGCAGCAACTGCCGCCGGAACAAACCCACATCGATGCCGCACCGCTGGCATTTCAGACCTTGCAACTGCGTGACCTGATTTATCATCATGGCGCGACAAACGGCTTTCAGGTTGGGCCAATATCGCTGCAATTCACCCCTGGCGAGCTGGTATATCTTACGGGGGGGAACGGCAGCGGCAAAACTACCCTCGCCCGGCTGATCACCGGCCTGTACCAACCAGATGGCGGCGAACTGTTGCTGGATAATATCGCGGTCACCAACGCCAATCGCGCCCGTTATCGCCAGCTGTTTTCTGCGGTGTTCAACGACTTTCATCTGTTTGATGATCTTCAGGGGATTGATACCTCGCGCTGGAATGACGAGGCTCAGCAACTGCTGGAAGCATTGCAGCTGAAGCATAAAGTGACGCTGGAAAACGGTGTGTTTTCAACCCTGGCGCTCTCCACCGGGCAGCGCAAACGGCTGGCGCTGCTGGTGGCATGGCTGGAAGATCGTCCGTTCTATCTGTTTGACGAATGGGCTGCCGATCAGGACCCGGCATTCCGTGAAGTGTTTTATCACCAGCTACTGCCTGCGCTCAAAGCGCGGGGCAAGACGGTGCTGGTGATCACCCATGACGATCGCTATTTTCACCTCGCCGATCGCTGCCTGAAACTGGAACTGGGCCAGTTAATTAACGCTTAAGCCGTTCTCCTGCCCTTTCGCTCGCCGCACGACGGCGGGCGATAAACTCGGCCATCTGCTGTTTAGCCTGTGCCAACCTTGCCGTTGACGCGCTACGCGGGGAACCACTGTGGAAAGGCGGTGCGGGGTCGTATTCCATCTGCAACTGGATATTCTCCGCCACGTCGCGCCCGAATAGTTCTTCCGCCACCGTCAGCGCAAAATCAATACCCGAGGTCACCCCTGCGCCCGTGATCCGGTTGCGGTCACGCACCACCCGTTCCGCCACTGGCGTCGCCCCCAGCAGGCTTAATTGATCGAGCGAGCCCCAATGTGAGGTGGCGCGGTAGCCCTGTAACAACCCTGCTGCCCCTAGCACCAGCGACCCGGTACAGACTGAGGTGACCCACTGCGCGTTTTCCGCCATGCGACGCACAAAGGCCAAGGTTTCCTCATCATCCATCAAGGCAATCTGGCCCGGGCCGCCGGGGATACAAATCAGATCCAGTGGCGGGCAATCTGCAAAGGTGGTGGTCGGCACAATCGCTAAACCCCGGTCGGACATCACGGGTTGCCGGTCTTTCCATACCAGATAGTTGTTGACGCCAGGCATCCGGGCAAACACTTCCCACGGGCCAGTCAGATCAAGTTGCGTCAGATGAGGGAACAGCAGCAGACCAATATTGAAGGGGGTGGGCATTGCCATTAGCGACTCCTGTCAGGGAATTATCGCTTTATCATGGGCTTATTTGGGGAAAGTTGCATCCGGATTATGTAGATGATTTTTAAACGCTTGATCCCTTGTATCATACTAAGTACCATAGATGGTGTTTTTTCGAGCAAGGAAGCTCTCATCAAATATTAACAAGGAAGCGCTATGGGAAATTACATTTTTAAAGCCGTGGCAATACAAATGATAAACATGACGCCAGAACAGGCACTACTCGCCTTAAAGACAGGGAAAATGAGAGAGGTTAAGTGTGATGGTTGATCATCTAAAAGACTTGCAGGAAATTGCTCACGATTTTAATGAAATCGGTGTGATTTCTGATGATCTGGTGAAACATATAGATGCCCGCGTGCAGTTGCGTGAGCTACGCGCCAGTTTGCCAGTGATAGAGGAGATGAACGGCGAGGCCATACGTTCTTTGCGCGATCGCTTTCATCTCAGCCAGGCCATGCTGGCGCTGTATGTGAATATGTCGGTTGTCACTGTATCAAAATGGGAACGCGGAGAGAAAAAGCCAAATGGTGCTGCGTTACGCGTGCTAAATACGATGGCGATTAAAGGTCCTGACGTGTTCGCGATCTGAGTTTGTATCATTCGTAGCGGCGCGATTTATCGCGCGTTGTTTAAACAGCGCGTAAATCGCGCCGCTACGAAATACGTGTTAATTCAACACCGGTTTTGCCATTGGCTGAGCCGGGCGCTCCGCCAGCGCAAACAGCTCATCCACCCGCGCCTTCTCTTTAGCATCCACCGGCACCAGCACGCCACAGGCAACAAACACCAACAAGTTACCCGCGAGGCCGACGATGCCACTGGTCAGCGAGCCGAGCGCCGGGATGTCATCTGGGAAAAATACCGTCAGCACGATGGCGATAATAATGCCCGTCATCATACCCAACAGTGCCCCCTGCTTGTTACCAAAGCGGCTGAAGATACCGAAGAATAGCGGCACCGCCAGTTGGATAATCCCCTGATAGGAGATTTGCGCCAGCAACTGCAAACGTGAGTAGTTAAAGGTGAAGTAAGCCAACAGCGCCGCCGCGACGATAAATACCACCATGCCGGACTTCGCCAGTACCGTCAGTTGACGATCGCTACGCGGTTTGTTCCAGGTGGCAAGATCATTGGCAAACTGCGTACCACATACCTGCACGCAGCCATCAACATGGCCGATACTTGCCGCCAGTACAATGACCAGCGCCAGTGCCAGCATCCACGGGCCACCCTGATCAAACAAGGCAGTGAAGAAACCGTTCTGCGGATTGGCCTGCACATTCGGGTCCTGGCTCACCGCCGTGGCAAACAACATCAGGATGGCGTAGAAACCGCCCACCAGCAGGATGGTCAGCAATGTCCCCTTCTTCACCGCGCGGATACCGCTGGCAGTGTAAATACGCTGGAAGCTCATCGGCCAACACATCGAACCGACCACACCGGTAAAAATCAGGCTGAACATATACCAGGAACCGTAATGGGAACCTTCCGCCCCCGGGATCTGCAACATGGCAGGCGGCAACGACGCGAGCTGACCAAAACTGTGATCACCGCTGAACAGCAGCACCACACACACCAGCGCGCCGAGGCCATAGGCGATAATCCCCTGATACATGTCGGTCATAATCAACCCTCGCATACCCATGCTGACTGTCCAGTACTGGCGAACCAGGATCAGCAGTACCCCGGCGATCAGGCAGGTCGTCACGCCCCAACGTCCAAAGCTGGCAAACTCCACCAACAACGCCAGCGCCTGAATCCCCATCACTACCCACGGGAAAACACAGATGATGCCAATAATGGATGCGACGCGTTTCACCGCCGGGCTGTTGTAACGCATCCCCAGCAGGTCGGGTTGGGTGGTCAAATTAAAGTGTTGTCCCCACTTCCAGGCACGCCGCGCCATCAGGTACATGGCGGTGACGCCAAGCGTGGAGTAAACCGCACCATAGAAACCAATGACGCCGCTGACCGACAGCGCAAAAAACGCGGTAAATGTCGCGCCCGGCCACCACGAGTTGGTGTAACTCATGGCGATATACCAGGGGCCATAAGAGCGTCCACCCACCGCATAATCGGAAAACGAGGTGCTTTTACGGTTAGTGGCATAAAGGACGGCAATCATGACCGCCAGAAATAAACCGATCATACCAAAGGTAATTAAATAATGTGGTTCTGCGGTGCTAATTTTCATGATACTTCCTCATCCGCGGGAATTTCGCCAAAAGCACATTCAGCGAGATACATCACCCAAAGTCCGACACCCAGAAATACGGCAATAGCCAGCCAGTAAATAATCGGTAACGGAACACCCAGAAATAACGCACTGCTGCCACTGACACTTAAATATAAGGGTGGACAAAGCGCCAGAAGTAATAACGCCAGCAGATAGATGGCAAAGATTTTATTTTTGATACTTATGCGGGCACGCAACTGTTGTGCCATGATCATGGTACTCATAATCCCCTCCGAAATTTACAATGACGGTGTGCGCACTCCTTTACCTGCTGTCAGACAGCCTTCCCCTGTGGTGTTAAAACAAAAAATACAATGATTACAGTGCGCGCAACCAGTTTTCCCAGTCGGGATGGTTTAATACGCTGCGGGCGCGCAATTCTTTCCAACGGCCATATTTAGAGAAATCAAAATCGATATCTGCTACCTGGTGTTGAATAATCGCCCAGGTTGACCACTTCATATCGGCGAGATACTTATGGATTTGCACGCGAGCAAATATCGCGGCATCTACCTTACCAAAATAATCCTCCAGTAATTCAAGTTCGATTTGTGGCGTAAAAAACATCTCGCCAAACCACAGTGCCAGTTCATAACAGCGATCATTATTTGAGGCATATTCAAAATCCACCAGCCGAATATCATTGCTGGCATTCAGCATAAAATTACCCGCCAGGGTGTCATTCATACAAGGCACGCGATCAAGACCCGCTGCTTCCAGCGCCTGCTGTGCACGTTGCGCCTGTTTATGCAACCACACGGCATCGGCAGAGAAAGGGGCCTGTAGTGAGCGCACCTGTTCGATATGTTCACCCAACATATCAAACACGGTTTTGTCCTCGGTCAGCAGGGGCTGATCGTTAAAACTTTTTAGTGCGTGCAACGCCCGATGGCGAATTCCCTGCTGTTGAAAGTCGAGATTGGAGGAGGCGCGCCAGCCGTCAATGAACTCAAAAACCTCCACCCCAAGATCGCGCAGGTAAGCCACCACCGGCACACCATAGCCGGTTTGCGCCGCTTTCAGGCTGGCTTCATGTGCCGTATCGCGATTAATAAAACGTTCTGTGCCTTCGCCAGGAATTTTGACGAAATAGGCACAGGGCGCACCTTCCACGGCCACATGCCAGTTGGCATTGGAAATCCCACCGCTCACCGGGCGATAGTGGATGGTTTTATTCTGCCAGTCTGACATCGCCGCGATCGCCTGTTCCAGACGCTGTTCCTGCCAGCTGACGGCCTGCCCCGGTTGTTTACTCATCGTGTCTGCTCCGCTGTCAGGGTTAACCAACGTTCAAATCGGGCATCGCGTGCACTCTGGCGGCAACGCAATAACATCCATTGCCCCAGCTTGGCGAATTCGAGTCCGCGCGGGCTGGTGTGGCCGTTCAACATGCCCCACAACGTCCAGTGATAATCATCCACCAGGGCATACAGGCGACAGCGTGCCACATCCGCTTCGTGGCATTCGCCCCGCCAGGCACGAATCGCATCACGCCAGCGATCATCAGTCGGCAACTGTTCATGGATTAAGGTAGCGATATCATGCCAGGCATCACCCTGCGCCGCGTAATCAAAGTCCAGCAGACGCCATTCTCCCTGGCTGTTCACCATCCAGTTGCTGGCAATCGGATCACCGTGAATCAATACCGGGCTGAACGATGTTGCATTTAACGCCTGCCAGGCGAGATCCACGCATTCACCCAACCACAGCATCTCTTGCGGCAACGCGACCTCCAACTGTTGCAGTTGCTGGCGCAGGGTCTGCATGTCCTGCTGACGCGTATGCTGCGGTAACGGCAGGGCGGCCTCATGCAAGCGGTCCAGCGTGCGAGTCAGTGCATCAAACTGCGCCGGATCGCTGAAATGCGCCAGTTTCGCCCAGCGGAAATCCTCCTCCAGTGCAGCAAAAATCAGGACGCCCGCCGCCTCATCGGCATGGCACAACACCGGAGCAATGCCCAATTCACCTGCCTGACGGCTGATTTCAGCGCTACGACGCACATCAAGCAACGCGCGCTGATCTGCACATAACACCTTGGCGTAAAAGCGCTGACCGGCACTCTCCAGCCAAAAGCCCGTCCACTCGGTCGCCAGACGGTGTGGTGAAGCGACACCGGCGGTGCCCGGCTGAATAGTGAAGCGCTGGCCGGGCTGCCATTGCTGCAACACCTGTTCTAAACGCGCACTCATGCCGTCTCCTCCAGAACCAGATCACTCAACAACGCCATCAATAAATCCAGGCCGCGATGTAAATCTTCAGTGGCGGTGTATTCACGTTCGTTATGCGATAAGCCATCCACACTCGGGACGAATAACAAGGTGCTCGGGCAGTGATAACTCAGGCTGATGGCATCGTGCCCTGCCACACTGCGCAACGGTATGGCACTCAGGCCGATGCGATCAGCCTGTTGCAAGGCGCGTTGTGCCAGTTTGCTATCCAGCTGCTGGCGGGGGCGGAACTGTGCCCGATCGAGGCTGACATCGGTCGCCGTGGTCTGAGCAATCGATTGCATCTGCTGGCTGAAACTGACACGCAGTTGCTGCAATAACGCCTCGTCGGAGGAGCGAAATTCGATGTAGACCGTGGCTTCGGAGGTCACCACGTTGGGCGAATTCGGCGCGGTGTCGAGACGCCCCACCGAGGTATGCAGAACGTCACCGTGACGATCCGCTTCGGCACGCACGGCAACAATGGTTTGAGCTGCTGCCAGCAACGCATCACGGCGACGACTCATCAGCGCCGGACCGGTATGGTTCTGCTCACCCCGAAACGTTACCTGCCATTTCAGTGCCGCCCAGGTCTCAGTCACCACGCCAATCTGTTTCTGTTGTTGCTCAAGGTGCGGGCCTTGCTCAACATGCAACTCAAGATACGCCCGCAACGGCAATGCGGCTAAGGCGGTGCCACGATAACCAATCGTCTGCAACGCACTATCGAGCGTGATGCCATCCGCATCGGTGCAGGCCAGCGCCTCCTCCAGCGTCACCGCGCCGGTAAAAAATGCACTGCCAATCAGGCTGGGCTGAAAACGTGCACCCTCTTCATTGGTCCAGTTGACCACCGCCAGATTATATTGCGCCGGCGCAGACTGCTCGCGCAGTTGCCGCGTCAGCGCTGCAACGGTTGCAGCCGCAGCGGTGACACCGTAGGCGCCATCAAAGCGCCCACCCAGCGGCTGGCTGTCGAGATGTGAACCGCACAGCAGCCACGGCGCGCCCGGACGCAGCGTCATCAGGCCAAAAATATTACCGATTTCATCAATTTTTACGTCAAAACCCTGCCGGGTCAGCCAGGTACAGAAAGCATCGCGCACCTGTTGGTCTTCGGCGCTGGCAGTCAGGCGGTGCAAACCACCTGCCGCCGTGGCACCGATGCGGCTGCTGAGTTCAAACAGCGCATCAAATGCCTGATAGTCGCGTGGCGTCATCCGCAGCATTGCCGGGATGGAGGATGTTGACATGTGCGTTCTCCAGACTTGCTACAAAAGCTGCCGGTGGTGGCGCGTTGGTCACTAAGATGTCGACCGCGCTGAACGGCAGCGTGTTGATAAAAGTACGCAGTCCAAATTTGCCTTCATCCGCCAGAATCACGCTCTGGCGGCAGTGCGTGCTCAGCACGCGCCGTAATAACGCCTCCGGTTCTTCGTAGTCCATAAAACCGTTTTCCCGATCCACCGCGCCGATACCCATAAAGGCGATGTCGTAGTGGAACTGCCGGGCAAAATCCAGCGTATGGGGACCGATAAGTGCGTTATCGTTTCGTCTGACGCGCCCTGGTGTTAGCGTCACAACGTTCTCGCTCTGCTGCGTCAGCAACGTGGCGATATCCAGTGAATTGGTGACAATCTTCAGCCGTGAGAAGCGCGTTAATTGTTGCGCCAGCGCCAGCGTCGAGGTGCCGGTATCGAGGAACAGCGCCATGCCTTCCTCCACCAACTCACTCGCCAACTGCCCCATGCGCAGTTTGGCGCGCGGTTTGATCCGACTGCGAATTTGCAGCGGCTGCTCCTCGCTGGGCACCGGTAAAATCGCCCCACCGTGTACCCGGCGCAGTACCCCCTGCTCCTCCAGATACTTCAAATCGCGGCGGATGGTTTCTTCCGATACCACAAACTTCTGCGCCAGTTCGGTGACACGCACCCGTTTGTCGTGGCTCAATACCCGTTTGATCTCATCGAGTCGCGGCTGATTGATCATACTTACCCTTCTGTTTCTGCGGCGAAAACCGCAGTATACCTGTCCGCTGTCTCTGCCTGGCGCGATAAATCGCGCCGCTACAAAAGATCGCGCATCATGGTAGCGGCGCGATTTATCGCGCGACGTTTAAAATTTGGGCTGATGTTGATCCCACGGCATTAACGCTTCCAGCGCGGCACAGAATTGCAATACATCCGCTTCGGCATAACGACGACCGATCACCTGTAATCCCACCGGCAAACCTTCCGGGGTGAATCCGCACGGCACCGTGGCGGCCGGGTTACCGCTCAGGTTGAACGGCCAGGTGAAAGGCGTCCAGCGCGCCCACTCGACCCCACTGTCACCCTCCGGCTGACCTTCAGGAACATGACGGTCGGCAGCAAACGGTAGCACCGGCAGCGTTGGGGTGATCAGCAAGTCCACCTCATCAAATAAGGCATGCACCTGACCGGCAAAGGCCGCGCGTTGTTTTTGCGCATGCAGATAATCCGCCAGTTCAATACGTTGTGCGCGTGCGATCAGGGCGGCAAAGCCGGGGTCCAGCAAGTGCAACTGATGTTGCAAAGCCGCGCCGTAGGCCACACCTCGCCCGCCGCTCCATAGCGTGTCGAACGTCTCGAACGGGCTTTGCCAGCTGAGCGGTTTGGCCGTCAGCGTTACCGGCAGCGCATGGGCCATCTGTTCCACCGCCTGCTCGACGCAGGCCGCGATACGATCATCCACCGGCGTATTAAATAAGGTTGGGCTGTAATGCACGCGCAAAGGCGGCAGCGGCGCATCACATCTTGCCAGCCAGTTTTCGGTTTTCGCCGGGAGCGCCTGGTGATCACGGGCATCCGGGCCGGAGAGCAAGTCGAACAGCAGCGCACTGTCGCGTACCGTGCGGGTCATCGGCCCGGCATGGCTGAGCATCTCGGTGGCTGACCACGGCCAGGTAGGGATACGTCCCAACGAGGCTTTGAGCGCGAAAATGCCACAAAACGCGCCAGGAATACGTACCGATCCTCCGCCATCCGATCCCAGTGCAGCGGGCACCATGCGTGCTGCCACGCTGATCGCCGACCCGGAACTGGAGCCGCCACTGGTCAATGTGGTATCCCACGGATTACGACCGTGACCAAACACCCGTGAAAAACTGGAGCCGGTCCAGCCGAATTCGGTCGTAGCGGTTTTGCCAATAATGATCGCCCCGGCTGCTTTGAGGCGTGCAATGATCGGCGCATCGCTGTCCGGTACGTTGTCCAGTGACGTCAGTGAGCCTTTGGTGGTGCGCAATCCGGCAGTGGCAAACAGGTCTTTAATGCCGAACGGGACACCGTGCAACGGACCACGGAGTTTGCCTTGCTGACGCTCGCGGTCGCAGATTTCCGCTTCCGCCAGTGCCTGCTGATCATAGACATCACCAAACGCATTCAATGTGGGATTGTTGGTTTTAATCTGGCGTAAACACAACGCCACCAAAGCCACACTGCTGCTTTCCCCCTGACGGATTTGCGCTGCTGCGGTTAATAAATCCGGCATTTCCTGCATATTTTACACTCTTCCCGGCTGACTAACTGTTGAGCAGATAGTGGCACAGTCGTAGCAGGATGCAAGACCGAATTATGTTGTTAATGTGGGATATGTTGTATTTATTTCGCGTGTGTAATAGGAAAGCATGATGACGAAAAGCAGCAGAAAATGTCACTCCGATGACGAACGGGTGAATGTTTCGCTGCCTGGTGCGCAGTGGCTGGTACAACGGAGAGTTGACAGGACGTCAGATGGATAATTGCGCGGAATGTGCGACGACACGCAAATCGCCGCTTTACCGTGCACAGTGATAACAAAATCGTTTGATGGCCGATCACAACCAACCCGAACGTTTCAGTCGCCACCACATAAAACCACATATCGTCAGGGTGACGCCCAGTGCCACCGGATAACCAAAATGGGTATGTAACTCCGGCATATCGGCGAAATTCATGCCGTACATGCTGAAAATGATGGTGGGTACAATCAATACCGCGCCCCAGCCCGCCAGCTTTTTGTTCACTTCACTCTGCTGCACCGAAACCAGTGCCAGATTGACCTGCATGGCGCTGGTCAGCATTTCGCGCATGTCTTCAGCATCGATCATCACATGGTGCGCATGGTCCTGCACATCACGCAGGTAGGCGCGCAGATTTTTGGGCACCAGATCTTCATGGAAGCGCACCAGTTGCGGGCAGATTTCGGTCACCGGCATCGCCGCATTGCGCAGCGACAGCAGTTCACGTCGCAGGTGGTAAACCTCTTCCAGCGTATCGCGGTGGAAACGGGTGCTGAACATCTCATCTTCCATCGCGCTGATGCGCTGGCTCAGGCTGGCGGTGATTTTGCTGTAGTTATCTACGATGCAGTCCAGGATGCAGTACATGGCATACGCCGGACCTTCGCTCATCATCGTCTGGTTTTTCTCGGCACGCGCTCGGATACCGCCGTAACCGTCGGTCGAACCGTGCCGCACGGTGATCAGGAAATTTTTACCGAGGAAGAAGTGCGTTTCACCGAAGCTGATCCGTTGCTGAGCATCCAGGTGGGCCGTTTTGACCACCACAAATACCGATTCGCCGTATTGTTCAATCTTCGGACGCTGATGCGCCACCAGCGCGTCCTCAATCGCCAGTTCATGCAGGCTGAACTCCTGTTGCAGCGTCTGCATAAAACTCGCGTCAGGTTGGTATAAACCCAGCCAGACAAAGGTGTTGTCCTCTTTCAGCACCTCACTGATGTCACTGATATCGACATTTTCTTCACGCTGTCCGTGGCGGTAGACCACACAGTTAATCACCATCTTTTTCAGATCCTTCCAAGGCTGACGTCCTGTAATCATAGTCTTAAAGCTCCCGCACCATCTCAACACAGGGCAACGCCGCCCCCGCCAGGGCCGAATGATAAAGGCTTTCTCTCACCCTGCTGAACCCATGGCGTAGATAGAAGCCACAGGCGTTAGGGGTCGCCGCCAGCGTTAATTGGGTAAAACCTCGCTGGCGCGCTTCCGCGATCAGGGTTTGCATGATCGCACTGGCGTAACCTTTTCCGTTACACACCGGCAGGGTAAAAATCGCCTCCACGCTGCCGCAGCTCAAATCGAGAAAACCGGTGGCGGCCACCCCATGGTCAGGGTCGTCCACCACAAAGAAGGGGTTGCCACGCACCGCCTCGAAATACCCCTCTGGCAGGGTATCGGGCGTCCAGGCGGTAATCACCTCTGCGGGATAAACCGACTGGCAACCGTGACGAATAGCAAGATTACGAATCCGCCACAAGGCGGCGGTTTCATCAGTACGCGCTAAACGAGGTGTCATGGTGTCTCCAGGTGTGCTTATAATCCGAAAACTCTGTCAGGAAGATGAATGAGGTGATGCCAATGCAACTGTTTTCATCGCGACTGTTTCTGCGCCCGGTTGAAGCACGGGATCTGCACACGCTGTTCACCATCTATGGCGATCCCACCACCAACATGTACAATCCAGCCGGCCCCTTTCCTGATCTCACTTTTACTGAAGAAGTGTTAGCACGTTGGCTGGCGCACTGGCAATCCTATCCGTTTGGTAACTGGGCGATTTGTCTGCGCGAGCGATCCGACGAGGTGATAGGGTTCGGTGGCTTAACCGTGCGCGAGTTTGCTGGCAGGCCGGTAAACAATCTGGGCTACCGACTGGCAAAAACGGCGTGGGGCAAGGGCTATGCAACTGAGTTTGCCCGCACGGTGATTGCCTATGGATTTAATCACTGCCAGCTACCGGTGATTGATGCTGCGGTGCGGGAAGATCATCTCGCCTCGCAGCAGGTGCTGGAAAAGGCGGGTTTACGCTGCTATGACCGGATTGAAGACATCCCCGGAGCGCCCGCCAGTCTGGTCTATGAGTTACGCGCGCCGCACTGGCGCGATCAGGGCACGCCCAGATAACGCAGGATGGCCGTCATCAATGCAGCCCCAATGATCACCACAATCAACGGGGCTTTGCGCCAGGCGAGAAACACCGCAAACAACACCCCGGCGATGCGCGCCACCCCAGCAAAATGCGTCCCCTCAAACAACGCGGTGGTAACCGCCACCGCCAGCAGCAGGACGGTAGCCGCATCGGACAGCATACTGCGCGCCCGCTCGGACATCTGCATACGGCTACCGAGGCGGAAACCGGCAAAGCGGATCAGGTATGTTCCTGTAGCCAGCAGCGCGATGCCCGCAATCACTAATCCATTTTCCATTATTTACGCTCCCGCCAGCTCAACAAACCCAACAACGAAAACAGCACCGGCATCCCGGCAGGGACAAAGGGGGTCACCAGCACTGACAGCAGCGCGCCGAGCGATGCCGGCACTCGCGTGCGACGCTGACGCAGGGCCGGGAAAATCAACGCAATCAGGATGGCCGGAAACACCGCATCCAGACCAATCACCGAGACATCCGGGATAAAGCGCCCAATCACCGCCCCACTGATCACGCTGAGCGGCCAAATGGCAAAGATACCCAGGCCGCAAATCCAGTAGGCTGTGCGACGCTGCGCCAGTTTGGGCTGGGAAATACCAAAGACCACGCTTTCATCGTTCATAATGTGGCAGCCAAACAGCGCGCGACCGCCCTGCCCGACCAAATCTTTTACCGCGATACCAAACGGCAGATGACGCGCATTGACCAATAAGCCTGCCGCTGCGGCCGTCAACGGACTACCGCCACCGGCAACAATCCCGATAAACAGAAATTCAGAGGCTCCGGCCAGCACCAGGGTAGACAGCGCCATGGGCACCCACAGCGGGAAACCATCAGCCACCGCCAGTGAACCATAAGAAAGACCAACGATACCGTCAGCCAGACAGACGAGGAAAATCGCCTTTATCACCCCTTTATCCAGAGGCACTGCTCCCAGACGCATAACAAAATCATCTCATATCGAACAAGAAAGCCGTTATAATGAACGCCCCGACATCGTTTTACAAGATGAACATATGTTCGTTATAACGAACAGGAGTAGTTGTGACCCCGCCGATTGACATCATTGCCGCCGGATTAGTGCGTGAGCGCCAGCGCGCCGGACTCTCGCTGACAGAAGTGGCACGCCGCGCCGGTGTCGCCAAATCCACCCTTTCTCAGCTGGAAGCCGGCAACGGCAATCCCAGTATCGAAACGCTGTGGTCGCTGTGTGTCGCGCTGAATATTCCGTTTGCCCGCCTGATGGAGCCGGAAGTGAAGCGTTTGCAGGTCATCCGCAAAGGTGAAGGGATGGTCGTTTCTGCGGAGCTGGCGGACTACCAGGCCGCGCTGCTGGCCAGTTGCCCACCGGGTGGCCGCCGCGATCTCTATCTGATCACCAGCCAACCTGGTGCACCACGCGCTTCGAAGCCGCATCCGCCGGGTTCGGTGGAACATGTCATTATCGCGCAGGGCCGGGCGTTAGTCGGCCCCAGCGATGCACCGGTACTGCTCGGTCCCGGCGATTATATTTGCTATCCCGCTGATGAACCGCATCTGTTTGAAGCGCTGGAACCGAATACCCTGGCCGTGCAGTTGTCGGAACAAAATTAATGACTGACGCGTAGCGGCGCGATTTATCGCGCTTGTTTTTAAACCCCGCGCGATAAATCGCGCCGCTACGGAATCAGCCAATATTTGCCGTCAGTACAGGATTATTTTGCGGTATAAGGCGTGCCACCCACGTGCACTTTATAGATGCGGAAATTCGGCACGGCCGGGTTATCAAAATTCATCTCGCCGCCCACCCAGCTATTAAGGTGATTGCTGACAAAATAGAGATCGCCGTGCGGTCCCCAGCCAATGGTATCAGGCCAGGCAATCGCCTCACTGGTGACAAACGGCGTGACTTTGCCGGTTTTGCCATCGCGCTTCATCAGACCGTTCAGCGTCAGTGCCGTCAGGTACAGATTGCCCTGTCGGTCCGCCGTGATGCCATCCGTATTGGACGGTAGCACCGTGTCTACCTTGATCGCCTGTTCGATCTGCGCTTCGCTGTTGCCGAAATTACGCAGCACGGAAGTCGGCACTTTCAACAGTCGATTGCCGGTGAGGTTCGTCCAGTAGAGGGTTTTCTTGTCGCCGGACAGCGCGATACCGTCTGCACCGGTCAGCATCGGATTGGCTTTGCCGTCTTTATCCTTCAACACCTTTTCACCATGAATGCTGAAGGTGAAACCGGGTTGGTCATTGACCCATTCCGGCGCAGATAGCACCCGTTTTGCCTCCCCGGTCTTCATTTTGTACACCAGTAACCCGCCTTTCAGCGGATGACACATGATGCCGGAATCCGTGATATACACCACGCCCGCATCGTTATCCACCGCGACGTCGTTCAGGAAGGAACAGGTAAAGTCGACCTGATCGTTGGTAAAGGTATAGCGCGCCACTTCCTTGTTTTTATTCAGATCCCAGGCGACTAATTTTTCATCTCCCGCTTTATTGGGGGCACCCGCGATATGGCCCTGGTCGAGAATCCACATCACGTTGTTGCGATCGATCTCAAACCCCAGCACCGCTTTTAAACCCTGCGGATTATGCACATCGTTCATCGCTACACTGGGAAACGGTTGCAGTAACCAGCGTCCATCTTTTTTCACCAGTTTCGACAACGTCGCCGGGACTGCCGCACCACCCCAACGGGCGGTACTGACGTAAAGGTTGCCATGCGCATCGACTTTTACGCCGTGTAGCATCGCTTTGGTGTCATTTTTTTGCCAGGCCGCCTCCGCCGCCGGATCGTTCAGGTCATACGGCAGGCGATTCCATTCTGCGACGACGTCCAGCTTAGGTTGTGCTGCCGCCAGCGCGGGCAACCCGGCTCCGGCAGCGGCCAACAGCAGGACCCATACCGCCCGTTTAGTTACCGGATATGAGGGAGATGCATAGAACATAATTTTACCCCTGAAGGATGGTTTTATTGTGATTATTTGTCGATTTCTGACATGTCAGAATTTAGCATCCCCTTACAGCAGGTAAAGTGGGCATCTGATGATTTTGCCTACGCCATCACAAAATGTATTTCAGTCATCAGCACGGCTGATAGCGGGTATCAGCAAACATGATATGTGATCTTTTGCTGATTTTTGGCTTACTTCAGGTGCAGGTAACGCCTGACAAGTCGAGGCATTAATTGGAGGAAAATGAATTTATCTATTTGATAGATAAAAATATTAATTAACACAACACGCTAACATGTCAGGCGTTATTTTATGAAATTTCTCTGACATTGCAAAATTCGTGCTCAACGTGACTCTATGCGTGACTACCATCACACTAACGCGTTAACTGCTGTCTTTTTTGTGATCAATTTAGCAAATGACTAACATGCAGCTAACTTTATAACCGCCACCTGATAGATTTGTGACATGTCAGTTTTAACCCAGTGACATTCAGCGCGAAGTGAACGTCAGCGCAAAGCGAAGGAATTACCTCAACCTTGCTTTGCACCGCCACCCACCAGGGAGCAGACGTGTACTTTCCGCGGCTTCTCACGCTGTCATTCAATCGTATAAGAATCAGGAAAGCAGCTATGAGTACTTTGACACAGAGTAAAACGCGCGACGTCGTCAGCGACCTCGAGCACAGCACCATCCGTAAAATCATCACCATGCTGGTCCCTTTGATGGTGGCGATGTATGTGGTGGCCTATATCGATCGACAAAATATCAGTTTTGCCAAATTGCAGATGGTCAGTAGCCTTGGCTGGAGTGAATCGGCTTTTGGCCTCGGGTCATCGTTGTTTTTTATCGGCTACCTGATTTTTAGCGTCCCAGGCAACCTCATCCTGTCGAAAGTCGGCGCGAAACGCTGGTTTGCCCTCAGCCTCGCCGCCTGGGGCATCATCACTGTCGCCCTCGCCTTTACACAAAGTCTGACCATGTTCTACAGCCTGCGTTTTGTGCTGGGGCTGGCAGAAGCCAGTTTCTATCCCGGCCTGATCTATTACTCAACCCAGTGGTTCCCGACCAAATATCGCCCGCGCGTGGTCGGCTTTCTGGTTACCGCCAGTATGTTCGCCAATATGATTGGCGCACCACTCAACGGCGCGCTGCTCAGCATGCACGGCATTATGGGTTATGAAGGCTGGCAATGGCTGTTCCTGATGACCGGTTTGCTGGCAATTATGCTGATCATTCCGGTGATGTCCTGGTTCCCCATTAGCCCGGAACACGCCTCTTTCCTGTCACGTGAGCAGAAGCAGTGGTTGTCACAGCGCCTGGAAGAAGAACGCCGCCAGGAAACCGATAAATCTGTCGATACGCTGTTCAAATCGTTGACCGATAAACGCGTACTGGCCTTGGCGTTGGTGTATGGCTTTATCTGCTTTGGTGCTTATGGCATCAGTTACTGGATGCCAACCATTGTGAAATCCTTCGGGGTCTCCGACATGACCAACGGCTTCGTCAATATGATCCCCTGGGCACTGGTGATGATCATGTTGCGCTGGCTGACGCAAAAACCCGAACGCACCAATAACCCGTTCGTTAACGTCGCACTGCCGATGTTCACCTCCGCCGCCTGTCTGGTGGGTTCCGTGTGGTTCGCCAGCCAACCGGTGATCAGCTTCGCCTTTATCTGCGGTGTCGTGCTGTCGGTGTTTGCCATCCAGCCTTGCTTCTGGAATCTGACCAAATTCCTCTCCGGCGCATCCGCCGCCGCGGGGATCGCCATTATCAACTCGCTGGCTAACCTCGGCGGCTTCTTCGCCCAGAACACCATCCCGCTGGTACGCGATCAAATGCAAAGCGCTACTGCACCGATGGTCTATCTCAGCATCGTCATGCTGGTGGGCGGTATCAGCACCATGATGATCATCAAATGGCTACAGCGCCAGCGTGAACCGGCGAATGCGGCTCCGATGCCAGGTCACTAATCTGACATTTCAGATATATAAATTAAATGTGATACAAGTCACTATTATCAGGAATATCCGTTGCTGGTAACCCTCTTTATCGGCAACATCAAATAAAACTAACATGTCAGTTTTAAGAAGGTTGTCATGAAAAAGATTGTGGTTCTTGAACCGGGTTATGTGCATTACCGCGAAGAAGAAGCCATCCTCGCCGCCTTTCATCCTGAGTTTGTGGTGATCCCCACCACCGCCTCTCAGGCAACCAAGTTGGATCAGTTGCGTGACGCCGATGCCGTCATGCTGCGTGAAGCCCGTCTTGATAGCAGCCTGATTGCCGCACTCGATAAATGTCAGGCGATTGTGCGCTACGGCGTTGGGGTCGATAACGTCGACCTCGCAGCAGCGAAAGAAAAAGGCATTTATGTGGCGAATGTGCCGGATTACGGTTCTGAAGATGTGGCTGAACACGCGCTGGCATTGTTGCTGGCCGCCACGCGGCGCATTACCTCGCGCGATCATCAGGTCCATCACGGTCAGTGGAATATCGGCCAGGCCGAACCGATGTTTCGCATGAGCGGCAAAGTGCTGGGGATTGTTGGCTTTGGCCGCATTGCTCGCTGTCTTGCCGCCAAAGCACGTGGTATCGGTTTCCGCTCCCTGCTGGTCTGCGATCCCCTGCTGGATGCACAGGCGGCAGAAGATGCCGGTGTGGTCCGCGTCTCACTGGAAACGCTGTGCCGTGAAGCGGATTTCATCTCCCTGCATGTCCCGTTGTCGGAGAAAACCCGCCATCTGATCGGTGCTGAACAGCTGGCCATGATGAAACCCACCAGCGTGCTGGTGAACACCTCGCGCGGTGGTCTGATCGATGAAACTGCCCTGTTCCATGCGTTGCAAAACCGTCAGCTGTTTGCCGCCGGTCTCGACGTGTTCGAGCAGGAACCGATCCGTGCCGACCATCCACTGCTGACGTTATCCAACGTGATCTGTACCGATCATACCGCCTGGTTCACCGAAGAATCCGTGATTGAACTGCAACGCAAAGCCGCACAGGAAGTACTGCGCGTCTTCGAAGGCAACAAACCCCTGAATTGGGTGAATCGCTAATCACCCGCCCTGCCAAGAGGAAAACAAAATGTATAGCAAAGAGATTATTGACGGTTATCGCGCTATTTTTTCCACCGCATCGATTGCCGATGCCTGTGACCAGATTGTGGGCAAAACCATGTTCCTGCCGTTCGAAGTGAAGAACCGCATCAATGACAAGAAGATTGTCGGGCCAGCCGTCACCATTCTGGAAGATGTCACCGAGGAAAAACTGCCGCCGCAGCATGCGCTGGATGCCATTGATGAATCAGCAGCAGGTTCTGTGATTGTCATCGGTGGCAGTCCGGCACTGGAGAACGTCGCCGTCTGGGGTGGCTTGATGACCGCAGGCGCGGTAGCGAATAAACACGAGGGCGCGGTGCTGATGGGCGGCGTGCGTGACCTCACCGAGATCCGTCGTGATTACGATTTCCCGGTTTATGCCAAAACCGTGACGCCGGGTACCACGCTGGGGCGTTTCAAAACCCTCGATGCCAATGTCGCGTTGACGCTGGGTGAAGTGACCATTCACCCGGGTGACCTGATCGTTGGCGATGTTGATGGCGTGGTTTGTGTACCACAAGCCCACGTTGACGCAGTGCTGGAACTGTCCAAATCGATCGACCAGCGCGAGCTGGAGCAGGCCAAACTGATTATCCAGTCAGGATCGCTGCGTGAAGGTCTGGCCAAATACGGTCGTATTTAACCGTGATAAACGGCCGTGGCCCACTGTCGCGGCCGTCTGACAGGACAAAATAATGAAAGATCTGGATATTCTCTCCTTTGGTGAACCGCTGTACGAATTCAGTCAGTTACCGCAGGCACAACAACCGGTTAGCTATCTCAGCGGCTATGGCGGCGACACCTCGAACTTTGCCATCAGCGCAGCACGTCAGGGCGCGAATGTGGCGATGTTTACACAGCTTGGCAACGATGTATTTGGTGATCAGTTTGTCGCCTTATGGCAGCAGGAAAACGTCCGCTGCGACTGGGTGCTGCGTCATGAAGACGCCCCGACCGGTATCTACTTTATCAGCCACGATGCCAGCGGCCACCACTTCACCTTTTATCGCCAGGGTTCTGCCGCTTCTCGCCTGCGCCCGCAGGACTTACCGGAAGCCGCAATTGCTGCCGCACGGCTGCTGCACACCTCAGCCATTACCCTGGCAATCAGTGACAGTGCCTGTGACAGCGTCTTTGCCGCATTGGAACTGGCGCGTAACCATCAAACATTAACCTCCTTCGATACCAATCTGCGCCTGAAACTGTGGCCGCTGGCGCGGGCACGCGCGGTGATTCATGAGGTGGCACGCTGGGTGGATATTTGTATGCCAAGCCTGGATGAGGCACGGTTGCTGACCGGTTTACAGGATGCTGATGCCATCGCCGATTTTTATCTGCATCTCGGCGTAAAACAGGTGGTATTGAAGATGGGCAGCGAAGGTGCGATGTATGCCAGCGCGGAGCAACGCGTCATTGCCGCAGGTCATAAGGTGGCGACCGTTGATGCTACCGGTGCTGGCGACTGCTTCTCCGGTGCGTTTCTTACCCGATTACTGGCGGGCGATGCGCCTCAACATGCGTTGCATTACGCCAACGCGGCCGCGGCACTTACCACCACGGGCTACGGTGCAGTGGCACCGATCCCTCGCCAGTCCCAGGTTAACGCTTTTCTGCAACAGGCGAATTAATCACGCCAGCCCGCCCTCTCCTGCCGGAAAGGGCGGGCCTGAGGTTACAACCGGACCTCGACCGGTGCCACCGCTTTTTTCGTTTTGACCTTCAAACCAAATAATACTGATGCGATGCGTGACCGCTTAATCAGCAGATAACATAACGTACTGAACGCAATGCCGATGAAGCAGTTGATCAGGACATAGATAATCGACAAATTCGCCGGTAGCCAGACATCCATCAGCCAGGAAAAAGTGATCACCACCGGATAATGCAGCAGATAAATCACCAGCGCGGAATCGACCACCCCGGTCAGTAAGGGGTTTTCCTTCACCGGCATCCGTTCAAAGACGAATACCAACCAGTAAGCAAGCTGGAACGAAAGGACGCCGCCCGCCAGCACCGGCAAATATTTCAACGCGCTGGCAATGTGATGATGCGCAACCACATAAAACCCCAGCCAGGTAATCAGCGCCATCGCAGCAATCACCCACGTATTAATCACCCAGGAATTGACGTAAGTGGCTATTTTCTCACGATTAACATACAACGCATACCCGGCCGCATAATACACCACAAAACGCGCCGTCACCGGGATTAACTCGATAAATTCTCCCTGCCCTTTGACCAAAAACTTAAGGAAGAAACAAACGTTAGCAAGTGCAATCAGGGTTACCAGAAGCCAGGGTAGCGAAAACCGCTCAAGCTGTTTGGCGGCAAATTGATAGAACCCGAGCGGAATAACTAACGACATCACCGACAACGACACCAGGAACCACAGGTGATGCATCATTGAATAACTGTGCAACCAACCCGCTAACGATAAGGGTGTGCCTTTCATCTGCCAGGCAATCACATACATCAGTGGTGGCAGGAATAAATACGCAGTAATAAGCGGTGCCAGCACCCGTTTTAAGCGGTTATCACGAAACAGTTGTTGCCCTTTACGTAATACCACCAGCGCGGAAAACATGCCCGAGAGAAAGAAGAACACCTCCATTCTGAATGTATGAATCATGCTAAGAAAGGCGGTGAATAACTCTGAGGGGTCGCGCTGTGCAACATAATACCAGCCATTTTCACCCGGAAGACTTCGCGACGCATGTAAAAGCACACCCTCAAGAATTAATCCGGCGCGCAGCAAATCCAGGCCGATATTACGGCCAGACAAAAACGACGGCGTATTCATATCCACACCTCGAAGATGAATTATTTAAAGGAAGCGACGTTTATTAAATTGATGCTAACAGCTCGGAGAGTTGTTTACTGTTCGTTTACATCTTTTAGGAAAATCGCTATTGCAAAACCTCTCCAACTCTAAAGGAAAATTAATAGCATTAAGAATAACCTTACCATGCAAAGCATAACGCAATGAATTAATGAGATATCGGCAGGGTTAGGATAAAACTCACTAAATGGATGATTTTGCTAATATGACGAAATTCTTTCACTCAGCGGTGGATATCTTTACGATAAATTTGCATATAATGACAATGTAAAGAATATATAACCAATTAGGGTTAAAAATAAAATCATAAAAATTAATCCAGCTAACTAAATAACTGACAATGAAATAACAAACAAACCCTATCTCCTTGATTTTAAATCACAACAAAAACAAATAAACAAAGTTAATTAACGATATATTTATAATTAGACAGGTTTTAAGAATGCTCTGATGGCATTCCCAATGTCAGAACATGGCATATATACTCTTTACAGCTGAAGCCATTCACACTCCAATAGCAAAAAGGCAGATTAGCGATGAAACCCATTTTTTATCTCCTTAGCGCGTTATCGCCCGCAATCGTATCATTAAGTCCATGGGTTTATGCAGCAAACAATACCGATAATAAATTTATTATTGAGGCTTACGGTGGTTCCAGCACCCAGGGCGCAATGGCGGTACGGGAAAATGGCAAAGTGCATCCCATTTTTATAAAAAATAATGAAATAGGTCTGATCAACCAATTCATCAAAGAGAAATACGGTGATGGCATTCAGGTTGTCAATAAAGGTGCTTCATCTTCGCAGGCGATGGATCTGCTGAACGGCAAATACTTTTATAAGAACAATAAAAGCTGGAGCGAGGAGATGAAAAAGTCTCCGGCCCGCATCGTGCTGTTGAATTTTGCCACTAACGATGCCAGACATTTTCATTATCAGGATATTGAACCTAACTATCGCGTGAGCCCGGCGCAATACAATAAGGTCATGGCACAACTGGTCAATATTGCCCGTGCCGCAGGTAAAGAGGTGATTTTACAGGAACCCCACCCGATTTGTGGGGGAGCCGCCAGGTGGAATATTGCCCCTTATGTCACCCAGCTGGATAAGCTGGCGCGGACTGAAAACGTACCACTGTCAAAACAATATCAACGCATTCTGCAAATGAATAACTGGCAGTCATTGTTATCACCAGATTGTGTGCATCCTTCAGAGGCACTCTATCGTATTAAAGCAGAAGAGACTTTCTCGGTGCTGGTGGCGCATTACGGTGCGCAATTGGCTGCCGCCGGGCGGCAGCACGATCCTGACCCCGCTCAAACAGCCCAACGATAATCTCATGCGCCTGCGCATAGCGCGATTTACGCCATGTCCGAATGGCTACATTTCTGGTATACATACTGCTCCAATCAGTGTGGAGCAGACAGCAAAACTATGGCGCAGGATCTTCTGAAAGATGTGGTGTACAAACGAATCAAGGACATGATCGTTAATGGCTCGCTGCCAATGGGCGGTAAGCTTTCAGAATCTGCCCTCGCTACCCGTTTAGCCGCCAGTAAAGCCCCAGTGCGAGATGCCTTACGGCGTTTACAAAGCGAAGGGCTGGTCCAGATCAAACCCAAAAGTGGCACCTTTGTGTTTAGCCTGAACGATCTGGAATTCAAAGATTTGCTGGAGTTTCGTTTCTATGTGGAATCGAAGGCGATGGCACTGGCGCTGAAAAGGAATCCCAAGCAGTTGGTGCAGGAGATTTCGGCGATTCTCGATAATATGGAGTTCTGCATTAACAACGGCTCCAGCGTGGAATATATCCGGCTGGATAACCTGTTTCACCAGGCGTTGTTTACCTGGTGCCAGAACCCCTATCTCGAACAAGCCTACACCTTGATCTCATCGCGCATGGCGACCATACGTAATTACCTCGGCAGCAACGACGAACATATGCATCGTTCATGGGATCAGCACGTCACTATCGTTACCGCGCTGCGTAACAACGACTACGACAGCGCGCTGGTGGCCTTGCAAGGTCATATCCTGCCCGAGTTCGGCGCTTACTGGGGTCTGCTTTAATTCTGCCGGCGCCGGGCCAACGTCTGGCGCCAGCAGAGATTGACCGATAATCTCCCTTGTCATCTCTGGGTTATTATTGTTATGTTATAACATAACAATTAATGATTCAGAGGTTATGCTATGTCGCTCATCCCGGATTCTCGCCTTCCCGTCACGGTGCTGTCTGGTTTTCTCGGTGCCGGAAAAACCACGCTGCTCAACCATATTCTTAACAACCGCGAAGGACGTAGGGTCGCGGTGATCGTCAATGATATGTCGGAAGTAAACATTGATGCTGCGCTGGTTCGCAATGGCGGCGCGGAGCTTTCCCGCACCGATGAAAAGCTGGTGGAGATGAGCAACGGCTGCATTTGCTGCACATTGCGCGAAGATTTACTGCTGGAGGTGCGTCGTCTGGCCGAAGCTGGACGCTTTGACCAGTTAGTTATCGAATCCACCGGCATTTCCGAACCGTTGCCGGTTGCAGAAACCTTCACCTTCGCGGACGAAGACGGCCAAAGCCTGTCACGCTTCGCCCGGCTGGATACCATGGTAACCGTGGTGGATGGTTATAACTTCCTGCGCGACTACCGCTCAACCGATTCCCTGCAAGCACGCGGCGAATCCCTCGGTGAGGCCGATGCCCGTTCAGTGGTGGATTTGTTGGTCGATCAGATCGAGTTTTGCGATGTGCTGGTAGTGAATAAAACCGATTTGATTAGCGAACACGATCAACAAACGCTGCACGCCATGCTGCGTTCCCTTAACCCACGTGCGCAAATTGTATTTTCCCGCTTTGGCCAGGTGCCGTTGACGGAACTGCTGGAAACCGGGCGTTTTGATTTTGATGCCGCCGCTCAGGCTCCCGGTTGGCTACAGGAATTACGCGGAGAACATCAGCCGGAAACAGAGGAGTATGGCATCCGCAGTTTTGTCTATCGCGCGCGTCGCCCTTTTCATCCACAGCGATTCTGGCATGCGGTGAATCACCAACTGGAGGGGGTAATCCGCTCCAAAGGTTATTTCTGGCTGGCGAGCCGCCCGGAGTATGCGGCGATGTGGTCGCAGGCCGGTGCGGTGGCACGCCAGGGGTATGCCGGTCATTGGTGGGCCAGTATCCCACGTGAACGCTGGCCACAGGATGAGGAATCGCTGGCGTTTATCGCCCGGCACTGGCAGGAGGGTATCGGTGATGCGCGGCAGGAGTTGGTGTTTATCGGTATTGAGATGGATGAAGACCAGGTGCGGAATGCATTGGACCACGCCCTGCTGACATCCGCAGAGATGGCGGCAGGTCCGGCACACTGGAAGCAGTTATCTGATCCACTGCCGGAATGGTTTGAACGCGATGAGGTAAACGCGTGATCGCACAGATCGCAACAAATGGCTACGTTTTTCCATAGAACTGAGGAGTATGCTGAATCGCAGCATTTACCCTTACAGGAGAAGACGTTATGCCAGAAGTTGTTGTTTATGCCGCGGAAGGCCGTACCACTGAACAGAAAAAGAAACTGCTGAAAGCCATCACTGCGGCGGTGTCGGATTCGTTTGAGATTGATGCGCACGCCGTGGTGGTCTCGATTGTCGAAACGCCGTTGCACATGAAATCAAAGGGCGGCATTCCGTTTGACGAGCGCTAACGGATACCCTCTCCCCTGCCCATTATCCTGATGGGCAGGATTTTCCCCTCTTCCCTTTATCCTGTTAGCAAATATCGCTACCCTAAGGCCGCTTAGCTTGTACAAATTCGTAGCGGCGCGATTTAGCGCGCAATTCCGTGCGTGGGTTGTGAAAACCTGCGCGATAAATCGCGCCGCTACACGTGCTTTTTTCTTTCTCCCGGAGTCTTCATGTCCCTGCCGTTGTTCCGTCGCCCTACCCTCAATGATGTTGATCGCTGCTTTGAAATTGAAATCACTGCCTATGAAGGCGATGAAGCCGCAACACGCGAGAAGATCGCCACCCGTATCGCCGACTATCCGCAAGGCTTTTTGCTGCTGGAAGTGGACGGTCAACCCGTTGGTTTTATCAACTCAGGCTGTGCCTGGGAAGTTGTGATGTCTGACGAAGCCTTTAAAGAGCTGGTGGGGCATGATGCTGCCGCGCCGAATGTGGTGATTATGTCGGTGGTGGTGGATCCGCAGTGGCAGGGTAAAGGCTATGCCGCGCAACTGATGCGCAGGTTTATTGAGGAACAACGCGCGTTGGGCAAGCAAAGCATTCACCTGATGTGTAAAACCCAGCATATCGAGTTGTACCGCAAGTTTGGTTTTACTTATATCAAACCGTCTGATTCTGACCACGGCGGCATGGCGTGGCATGAGATGATTAACACGCTGTAACGGTTGTTCTTGCACAGATATGTAGCGGCGCGATTTTTCGCGCTGTTTTAAGCATGGTCAGGGCTGTAAAAGCCGCGCGATAAATCGTGCCGTGCCGCGACGAGATCAGTACACCCAAATAGATTTAAAGTCGGGTATGAAATCTTTATCTTCATTGTCGAGGAGTCAGTCAGAATCCTGATGAAATTCCGATAAATTCATGAAATTCTCAAGAAGCTAATCCTGATACGCTTCTTTTACATTACCACTACGAATTCCAATCAACCGTCCAATAAATTCCACACCCGTGTGATTCCCCATTATGTTTCATGCCATTCCTTTGCTGGTGGTACCATAAAAAATGGCCGGGTAGCTTACGCTTCTCGGCCATGCGATCATAGAATCAACTTGTTAGCTTATGGCGGCTAGTCTCAGGACTTAAAACCTGGTTTATTATTTGCTGCTCGCCAATCTTTGATCTCATTCAAAATTCCCTGGGGTGTCAAATCTTCATCACTCCAAAAAATGAGATCGTTGCAGTTAGGATATTCTGAAATGTCGCAGACATGTTCAATTAAGGCATCCTGATACGCCTCTCCACCTTCTGCTTCAAAAATTTCTTCGATTAATCCCAGAAATTCTGATTCTGAATAGTCTTCCAACTTCGTTTTTCGTTCCATGTGGATTCCTTACTTTCCTGAGTGAATTTCGACATGTTGTTTTGGTGTAACGACATGGATATTGTCTATGTTGTAAACTTCCCCACCATCTGAAATCAAATCAACATGATGTAACTCTGTAGAATGCCTTTTTCCAGCCTGTTCTAACTCACGAACTCGTGGAGCAAGACCTTTTTTCATGCGGCCCTGATTACCCTTCTTAAATTGCCCTGCCAATTCCGGGTCCGCCGCTACCTCCTGCCAGAACGATCTGCGAAACGCATCAAAACTGCTAAATTCACGATCGCGTAGGCGGTCAGCAATACGTGTCGGTACAGGAGCACCCAGCCCCTCTCCGGCACCCGCTAACCAGCTTCCCTCAACATCAGTACCTGTGCCCGTTACCTTGCCCGGTAGATCGCGCCCGCTCTGCAGCATGATATAAGCAGGCGCAAGTCCCGAGTCTTCCGGGAAGATCAGTATAGCGTCACGGAAATCTACATCGTCGGCTTGAGGAAAACTTTCTACCGAAGGTGTGACCACGTCAGGATCTGTGTTACCGGTATTATCCGGTACCGCTTCGCTGTGCGTGGGGGTAACCAGCGGCGGTAATCCCTGGTAACCCGGCGCGCCTGTTGGAGAGACCAAAATAGTACGCGATGGCAGGCCACTTTCCGCCGGAATGGTGACGGAATACAGGCCGGTCACCGCATCCACCGAGGCGCTCAGAACACGTACCTGCCCCGGATTGACGGTACGTACCAGATAGGTTTTTAACACGCCATCTGTCACGTAGACGCGGCCGCGCACCACCATATCTACCGACTCTCCGGCAGCGGCCGCAGCCAGCAAATCATCGTTAGCAGGAAGATTTATGGCCTCACCCGGCATCGCGGAGAGAAACATATTGATATCTTCGCGGCCCGGTACCTGATCGCTGCCCTCTCCCGCCCCAGGAATGTAGGCAACAGAAGCAATCAATGCACCCACTCCGCTACCGGCCAGCACGGTCCCCAGCAACTCGGCCATCACAGTTCGAACCGTGTTCCACGCCGCCGTTGCAGCGGCCTCGCCGAAGGTAAAACCCCCCAGTCCGGTCTCAGCAAACGTTAGAGGAGCCGCCGCAGCGGCAGCCGGGAAGCCCGCAAAGCCAAAAACGTTTGGTTCTTCAAGTTTGGCGTGAGCGGCTTCAAGCGCTGCCGCCTTAGATGCCGCTTCCGCTTCTCTCTGCGCCTGTGCGTCTGCGGCTGCCTGCGCCTGTGCTGCCGCTTCACGCTCAGCCTGTACCCGCGCTTCTTCAGCCGCCTGTCGTTCCCGTTCTGCCTGACGTTTAGCTTCCGCTTCTGCCTCGGCCTGTTGCAGACGGGTTTGTGCCACCTGTAACGCCTGATTAGCGTGATTTAAAATATCGGTTTGGGCCGCAACGTCCTGATTTAGCGTGCTGTTATGCGCTTGTAGAGCATCCACGGCACTTTGTAGCGGGTCCCTTTCATTCAGTCGCGGGTCAATATGCGCTTTATGAAACTGGTTGGCCCGTTGCGTGTCCCCCGCCTGCATCATTGCGGCCCAGACCCCTCGCAACTGTGCTATTTCAGCATTAAGCTGCTCTAACCTCGGCTGTCTGGCATTAATTTCCGCATTGTTACTGCTGATTTGCGCGTTGTGAGTATTGATTTGATTGCTGGCAGCCGTCGCCGCTGCCGCTGCATTATTCACATCACGTTGTGCGGCCTCTACCGGGTGCGCAGCATCCCATTCGGCCTGCCGACGCCGCTCCTCTTCTTCGGCCAGACGTTGGGCTTCTTGCGCCGCCGCCAATTCAGCGGCTTTACGTGCTGCTTCAGCCTCCAAGGCCTTCTTCAGATTAATTTGCTCCTGAACCAAGGCAATTGCCTGTTCCTGACGTCCTTTGTCACCCTGCATCCATTCCTGGCGGCTTGAATTTAGCGGACGCGAATATAGGCTGACACTGACAATATTGTCATTTCCATCCACCGTTACCATATAGATGTAGCCATTGACGGCCGCACGATAACCGTCAGGCACTTTTGCTGTCACATTGGTACGCAGGTTATCGTTACTGTCTCCACCGGAATTACCGTCCGACCAATGAAGATGGTCATCGCTAACCCAATTCATGCCTCCGGTTATTTGGATACGTTGTTCACCATTGACCATCACCAATGCAGGCGTACCCGGATTATACGAGTAATATCCGTACCCTTTGTCGCCAGCATTTCCTGACCCCGAATTACCTCCCCCGCTGTTAACTCCACCGGTTGGGCCGCGATCTCCACCACCAAATTGGTGATTGTGGGCATTATCAAATCCATTACCCATACTCTTTCCTCTTAAGTTTAAATTCTCCAGAATTAAATGACTCATTCTTACAGCTATAACCCGCCGAGATTTCCCATGGGATAATTAGCTGCGAGAGATATCCTTACCGAGAAAAAACATCACCACAATGCAAAACAGTTAAATTAATAAAAGAGTAATCTGATTACTAACTACAACAACTAATAAAATAAAATTCAATGAAGAATATAATTTCATTACTACTAGAAATATTTGCGCAATTCATTAAGAAACCGTATGTTACCTGTGAAGACCGACAAGTGTCTGACAAGGAGATAAATGTGCTTATAATCATTGATGATTGCTGTAAATCGATTTACTTCAACCGGAAGGAGTTATTAATGACAAAAATGGAGTTCTGTTATTACCGCCTGCTCGCACAGCACCATGGAAACACCGTACCTGCAGATGTTGTTATTGAACACATATGGCCTTCACGGAAAGCCGTGACTTCCCAGAACAATCTTTCACAACTAACATTCAAGGTTAAAAAAAAGATGCTCACAGTGGATGGTGCTGTCACGTTAAAATCTTCGCTTAAGGAAGGATGCCTGCTTGCCCATGGCAGACGAACGAGAACACTATGCATCAGGAATAAAATAGCATCGAAGATATATCGATTCATCTTTTTAAACATCAACAGATAAGACACATAACGCCAGGGAAACATCCAACGGCCAGAATTCTAAACAAAAATAATCACAAACAGAACGATAATAATTAGAAAACTTCAGATTATAAATTTACCTTTTACGTTCCAGTCAACATAAAAGGTGCAATATGAAATCAAATCATCACATTTGTATATGCGTTCCGGCAATCATGTTTGTTTCATTAATAACAGGTGGCTGTCAGCACAACTCGCCTGTTTACGGCGATTACTCCTCGGAAGTCTGTCTTCAGATTGGACAAAACCATGATTCAAACTGCTCCAATTCCGGTGATAAACGTAAATCAGGTAGCCCGGATGCCGCGCGCGCCAGGGAGGACATTAGCCAAAATAATGTACCTTAATATCTCAAACTGCCCCTAAAAGCGCACTCCATCAAAGCGGCGCAATGCTATCGCGCCGCAATTCCGCTTCGCAGCTAGCGAATTTTCAGTATCATAGCCCGATCTGTCGTTTACTGGATTGCGTATGACCCCTCAACACAGCTCCCTGTTTGCACAGCTTGCCACCATTCTGGCGGACGAAAGCCGCACGCCGCTGTATAAACGCTTTGCCGCTGCCATTAAAGACGCCGTGCGGGCAGGCGTGTTGGTTCACGAAGAAATCCTGCCGGGAGAACGCGAATTCAGCCAGTTGCTGGGTATTTCGCGTATTACGGTACGTAAGGCAATGGATGAACTGGAAAAAGAGGGCGTGGTGTTTCGTTCACGTGGTTACGGTACGCAAATCTGTAGCCAGTTCGAATATTCGCTGAAAGAACCGAAGGGTCTGTCGCAGCAAGCGGTGTTACGCGGCAAAAAGCCCGATACCGTGTGGATTAACAAAAGCAAAATCCGTTGCAATGCGGAGATTGCGGAAAAACTCGGACTGAGCAGCGGTAGCGATGTCTGGCAACTCAAACGCATTCGCTATGTGGATCAACAGGCGGTGTCCGTTGAGGAGTCATGGGTTTCGACGCAACTGATCGCCGATGCCGACGATATCGGCATCTCGCTGTACGACTATTTTCGTGAACGGCAAATCCTGCCCGTGAAATCACAAAGCCGCGTCAGCGCCCGCATGCCGGATGACGCGCTGCAACAGCAAATTGCCCTGCCCGCCAATGTGCCGGTGCTGGTGATTAAGCAGCTGGCGCTCGACGCACAGGGCAATCCGCTGGAGTACAGCATCAGCTACTGCCGTAGCGATATGTACGTGTTTATTGCCGAGTGAGACGCTGCTGCCAGTAGCTCGCCAGCGTTGCACGATCCGGCGCGCAGTCACCGCCGCGCTGGGAAACCACATAAGATGCCACGGCATTGCCCAAGGCCACGCTGTCGGCCAGCGACCAGCCGGATGCCAGACCCGCCAGCAATCCGCCCGCATGACTGTCGCCCGCGCCAATGGTATCCACCACGGTGGTCGCCAGCGCGGGCACCCACCCTTGGGTTTCGCCGTCACTGTATCCCGCGCCATCGCTGTCGAGCCTTAGCACCATTGCAGCGCCAAACCGCTGCTGCCAGCGCGTCAGCAAGGCATGCGCATCAAAGGGTTCTGTCGCACCGAGGCGTTCCAGCCACAGCAGCTCCGCCTCTTGCCTGTTCACTGTAATCAGTGGATTGAGCGCCATAATACGCGCGAATTGCGCATCCCCGATATCCGCCAGGCGCGGCCCGAAATCCACCAACAGCTGATACGGCGGTGGTTGCCGTTCCAGCCAGTTGATCAGCACCTCCCCGCTTTTGCTGGTGAGTTGATAGCCGGAAAGATAAATCCAGCGCTGCGCCGGTTGCGGTAGCGTATCGAGTAACGCAGCGTCCCACTGATTTTCCACGCCGCTGACAGAGAGAAAGGTACGTTCACCATCCGGTTCCACCAGCGCCAGACACCAGCCATTATCGCCTGATGCGGTTTCCAGCACGCTTTGGATGCCGTATTCCACCAGCTTCTGCCGCACGATCCCGGCCCAGACACCCTGACCCAGCGGTAACGCATTGATCGATGGCACGCCAAGCCGATGCAAGGCAATCGCCACATTTAGCGCACAACCACCGACATTGACGCCCTGCTGATGCAGTTCGATATCACTGCCGCGATGCGGCAGTGAGTAAGCATCGGCAATCACATCCACCACCGCCGCACCCACCACACAAACCGGCAGACGACCCGCCAGTCGTGTCAGATCATCTGGCGTCAGCATAGGCGGCCTCACGCTGCTGGCGGAAACGGTTGAACGCGCGGCTGTAGCGGGTGAAATCGAGGTTATTGGCCGCGTCCAATTCGGCTTTTAGCGCCGGATCGATACCGTCAATGCCCTGCAATGCCCCGCAAATCGCCACCGCCATCGCGCCGATGGTATCGGTGTCACCACCGAGATTAGCGCAGAGAATGGCGCAACGATTCGGATCACCCGCGGCCAGTTCCACCATGGCAATCGCAGCAGGCACCGATTCAATGGTGCTGGTGCCCGTACCGACCACATCGTAAATCTGTTGCATGGTTGATTCGGTGCCCCTGCCCTGCGCCACCACCTGCAACGCCAGTTCCACGCGCGCCGACATGGCGGCGCTGAAGGTGGTGATGCGTTTTTCCTGTGCGGCACGCGCAATCGCTGGCAGTTCATCGCGGAGGGTGGCCCAGTCAGCCCCGTCGATCGCACGCGATACCGCCCAAGCGATCACCGTTGCCCCGGCGATTGCCACGTCGGATTTGTGGGTCGGGCTGGACGCCAGCGCGACTGCATCAATAAAACTCGCCAGATCGCGTGCCGGTAACAGGCATCCCAGCGGTGACACGCGCATCGCCGCGCCGTTGGTCATGCCGTTATTTTCCAACTGCGCCACCGGCGTACCGGCTTTCAACGCGTTGAGGGCGATTTTCGAGGTCGGCCCCAGCACGTTTTTGTTGAAGGCATCAAAATCTTCTGCCCAGCGTAAAATATTGGCCCCGATGGTTTCGGCATTGATCGCGCCATCATGGGTGATGATGGCGTCGGCCAATGCCAGTGCCATCGAGGTGTCGTCGGTAAAGGCCGCCCGGCCAAAATAGCAGGCGGCATTGTTCTCAGCCGGGCCGGGCAGGAAACGATCGATCCAGCCAAAGTGCTGTTTCACGCGGCTGCGCGGCCACAGTTCCGACGGCATCCCCATCGCGTCGCCCAGTGCCTGACCATAAAAAGCGCCCAAAATCCGTTTTTCCTGGTGTGTCATTGTCATCGTAACGTCTCTTATTTATGGCTTTCAGCGGGTGCTGAAGTATCAAAAGCGGTTAATTCATCACTGCGTTTTTTGCCGTCACGGAACAGGGCGATAAAGGCGAGGGTGATAATCACAATCATCACGCTACCGAACATCCACATTCCGGCCCAGTTAAATGTCTGGCCATTAATCGGCTTGTCGTAAGCAAACATCTCCTGCATCAGATAACCGCCGAGGCGATAGCCCAGCAAGCTGCCGATACCCTGACAGGCTAGCGTGATCAAGCCCTGCGCTGCATTGCGCATCGCCACCGGCGCTTTTTTATCCACGTAAATGTAGGCGGTGATGAAGTAGAAGTCATAGCTGACACCATGCAGCAGGATGCCCATAAACAGCAGTCCGAAGGTCAACAGGTTCTGATCGCCGCCGAACACAAAGAACACATAGCGCAACGCAGCCGTCACCAGCCCCAGCAGCAATACTTTGCCGATGCCGAAGCGTTTGATAAAGAACGGCAACGCCAGCAGGAAAAAGATTTCTGATACCTGACCGAGCGTCATCCAGCCAGTGGCGTGCGGCAGCCCCACCTCCGTCAGATAGCCTTCGGCAAAGATGTAGTAGAACGCCAGCGGCATGCTGAACAGGAACGAACAGACAAAGAAGACGAGGAAGCTGCGATCTTTCAACAGGTGCAGCGCATCCAGACCCAACGCCACGCGCAGGCTGAACTTGCCGGTGCTTTTCGGTTCAGTGGCCGGCAACAGCAGGGCAAAGATCCCCAGCAACAACGAACTGGCGGCGGTGATCAGCAACGGCACATTACTGGCCGAGATATCACCGAAACCGAGCAGCGGCGGCAGGAAGCCACAGGCAATACCGGAGGCGATCCAGCCGATGGTGCCCATCACCCGCACCCGCGGGTAGTCGCGTTCGACATCGCCAACGTGGGAGAAGGCGATACTGTTGGTCAGTGCGATGGTCGGCATATAGGTCAGCGCATACAGCAGCAGCAGCGGGAAGAAGCTGCTGAAGTGCGTCTGTTGCGCGGCGAAAAACATCAGCACGGCCCCGGCAATCATCAGCAGCGACAAGACTTTCTGTGCCTGGAAGAAGCGGTCTGCCAGCGAGCCAACCAGAATCGGTGACAGGATCGCGGCGATAGAGGTGCAGGCATAGCACCACGCAATCTCCATCGGTGTGAAGCCATTTTTACTCAGAAAGGCCCAGAGCGGCACGAACCATGCCCCCCAGATAAACCATTCAAGGAACATCATGAACGACAGTTTTGGCATTGTATTTTTCATCGAACTTACTCCCCGGTGTTGGTAGAACCAATCTAACACCACTAACAATACCTTTATAATACCTTTAGCTGATAGTTTGACCTCAACCACATAATTTTAACCGATGGTTAACAGGGCAGGAGATTGTAGCGGGAAATAAAAAAGCGCGATAAATCGCGCCGCTACGGGGGTAATTGTTTGTAGCGGCACGATTTATCGCGCGGATTTTAGGAGGGGATTAACGGTTAACCAGTTTGGCCGGTAACGCGATTACCAGCAGGCAGCTCAACAGCAAACAAACCGCAAAGAACCACAGCGCGCCATTACCGCTCCCGGTGAGATCGAGGGCAATCCCCATGACCGAGTTACTGACCAGCCCGGCGATATTGGCGATGGAGCAGGCCAACGCGAAGCCTGCGGCGGCGGCCGTGCCTTTCAGAAACGTCGCTGGCAGGCTGAAGAACACGGGTACCGCGCCGATGATCATCGCCTGAGCAATCGAGAACAGCAGCACCGTCATCATCACGTTATGTGAGAAAAAGGTGCTGGCTCCCATCGCCGCTGCGCCAATGATAAACGGCACGATAATATGCCAGCGCCGTTCACGCGTCCGGTCCGAGCTGCTGCCAATCGCCAGCATACCAATCAACGCCGCCAGGCTGGGGATAGCCGTCAGATAACCAATGGTACTGATATCGGTAGTACCGGCGTTTTTAATAAAGGTCGGCATCCAGAAGCCCATGGCGTAGGCGCTGAGCAGAATGGAAAAGTCGATGCCGCCAAGCATCACCACACGGATATTCAGCAGACCATCGCGCAGACGATGCTTCACCCCTTTCGCCTCGCCTTCATCTCTATCGAGGTCGTTTTGCACCGCTTGCTTTTCTTCCTCACTCAGCCAGTTGGCGCTTTCTACGCTGTTTGGCAGCAACCAGAAGGTCATCACGCCCAGCAGCACACTTGGGATACCCTCCAGCAGGAATAACCACTGCCAGCCACGCATGCCGTAAACCTCATGGAAGTGGCCCATGATCCAACCGGAAAGTGGCCCACCAATCAAGCTGGAGAGCGGCAGGCCAATCATAAACAACGCGATGATGCGGCTACGACGCCACGAGGGGAACCATTTGGTGAGATAAAACAAGACACCCGGCAGAAACCCGGCTTCCGCCGCGCCGAGTAAGAAACGAATGATGTAGAACTGCATTGGCGTTTGCACCAGCAAAGTGGCGGTGGACAGCAAACCCCAGGTAATCATGATACGGGCAATCCAGATCTTCGCGCCGACGCGTTGCAGAATCAGGTTGCTCGGCACCTCAAACAAAATGTAGCCAACAAAAAACAGCCCGGCACCGAGACCAAACGCGGTCTCGCTCAGCGACAGATCGCTGGCCATTTGCAGCTTCGCCAGACCGATGTTGATACGGTCCAGATAGGCTGCCAGATAACATAAACAGAGAAAAGGAATCAGTTTCCAGGTGATTTTGCGGTAAATCGCGGCAGTGTCCTCGGCTGCCAGCACAGCAGGACGGGTAGTAGCAACAGTCATGATTTTCTCCGGGCGCAATGTCGTGTTGTTATGTGTTTCGCTTAAGTTTCTGCGCACTCCGTGCAGGTGAATAAGCGCCCTTAACGGGCGCTGAACTGTCCGAGATACTCCAGCGTGGTGGCTTTGGACACCACATCGCCGTACTTACTGTCGATATCAAACAGGTTGGCTTCATGCGGCGCGGCGTGACGATCGCCGACGCATTCGCGCACCACCATCGCACGGAAGCCATACTGCAATGCGTCCACGGCGCTGGCGCGCACACAGCCGCTGGTGGAACACCCGGCGATGATCAGGGTGTCGATTCCCTCCGTCACCAGCAGCGATGCCAGTGCGGTGCCAAAAAAAGCGCTGGCATATTGCTTGGTGATCACCACCTCGTCTGGCAGTGGCAACACGCCAGGGCAGAATGCCGCCAGCGGATTACCCTCCACCATGTCGCGCATCACCGGCGCTTTCTGTACCCAGATGCCACCATCCCGCTGATGCTGTGGGTGATAACGGATCTGGGTGTGGATCACCGGGATGCCGCAACGGCGCGCGGTCGCCAGCAAGGCTTCCGCCTCCTGTACCGCCTCCACTACACCCGGTGCAAACAGCGGGGCACCGGGCGTGGTATAGCCTTGCAGAAAATCAATCATCAGCAGGGCCGGACGCTTGCCAAAACCGATGCGGTTACCCCAGACACCGGCATAGTTATCACTGGCGCTTTGAGTCATCAGCTTGCTCCTTACCAGGCACCGGACAGCAACGCACCGGCACCGGGCACTACTGGCTCCAGTTCCAGCGCTTTCAACAGCGCATAGGTGGTAGCGATCGCCGCAGTGATCACCGGTTTACCGGTTTGCGCTTCCACTTTGGCGACGGCCGGCAGCGAAGGCATTTGCACACAGGCCGACAGCACCACCACATCGACATCATCCAGCGGCATATCGGCGACAATACCCGGCAAATTGGCAGGATCATGACGAGCGACCGCGAGATTATCGGCAATCTCCAGGGCACGCCACACTTTCACCTCAATCCCTTCACGCCGGATATAATCCACCACCAGCTCGGTGAGCGGTTTCATATAGGGCGCGACCAGAGCGATCTTTTTCGCTCCCATGATATGCAACGCATCCACCAGCGCCCCAGCACTGGTGATCACCGGTGCCAGCGCATCATTTTCTCGTGTGACCGCGGTAAGACGCGCCTGTGACTGACGGTGATAACCCGGCCCCATCGCCATGATCGCCACCAGGCAGGCATAACCCAGCACATCGACTTTGGCGTCCGACAGCTCCAGCGCGCAGCGGTCCGATTCCTTATCCATCGCCGCCAGCTCATCTTTATTGACGTGTTTCATGCGCATACGGCTGGAGTGAAAGGTAAAGCGCTCCGGGCGGATCAACTGACGCGCCTGTAACATGGCGGGAATTTCAGTTTCCATCGTAATGTTGGAACTCGGCACAATCTGGCCGATACGGTATTGGCGGGTCATGGCTGGGTCTCCGGTTGCAGGGTGGTGCCGAGGAAAGTACCAAAGGCAGCAAAAAAGCCGGAGAAGTCATCCCAGGGGATCATATGACCGGCGTTTTCGACATGGGCGATGTCAATCGCGGGCAGCAGTTCACGAATTTCCGCCTCATCCTCCGCCAGAATCACCCCGCCTTTGCCCGCGACCATCAGCAGGGTTTTGGCCGGTAACTGGCGAAAATATTGATGGATATCGAGCTGATGAAAATCGTCGTAGGCACGACGGATCGCCGGTTCATAGCAGGTATGTAACCACTCGGCGCGCAACTGGCGTTGTTCTTCGGTCCAGCTCGGGCAATATTTTTTCATTGCTTCCGCATCCATGCCCTGCTCTGCCTCGCGGATCGAATCCTGATACCACGGCCACTGACCCGGGTAGAGACGACGACCCGGTCCCGAGACCGGAGGATCAATCAGCGACAACGACAGTACGCCTTCCGGCTGTTTTACCGCCGCACGCATGATAAAACGCGCCCCCATTGAATGGCCGACCAGGTGGTAGTGCGTCAGGCCCAGTGCTTGAGCGAAGGCGTTAATATCGTCGGCACAGCTTTCAGTGCCGTAATCCAGCCCCTCACCGCTGCTGGATAAACCACGCCCACGCACATCCAGCACCCAGGTATCAAACTGCTGACCAAACACTTCCGCGACAAAACCCCAGGTTATCGCCGGACTGGTGATGCCAGGCACCAGAATCAGAGTCGGGCCTTTACCGCCGTAGCGCAGATAATGCTGACGAATGCCATTTGCCTGTACCTGACCGCCGCTGACAAACGTGCTCATTACGCCCCCTCGCTTTTCAGCGGTGCGGCGAAGACATCGTAGCCGTATACCCAGGCGGGATCTTCCTGCGTGCGCAGGAACGTGTTGGCGTTCGAAACCGACTGCACGCGCGAGGCACGCTCTTTGCGGTTGACTTCATACAAGCGGAAGGCGGTGCTGTAGTCATCCAGACCCGTTTCTGTCAGGCAACGTGCCAGCATGGCGGCATCTTCAATCGCCATTGCGGCACCCTGAGCCATATGCGGTTTCATTGGATGGCAGGCATCGCCGAGCAACACAATGCGCCCTTCACTCCACACCGGCAGCGGCTGGCGATTGAGCAACGGCCACTTGGTGACGTTCTCGCTACATTCAATCAGCGCCTGTACCACCGGATGATAATGACCGAAGGTTTCCAGCATCTCCTGCTGGCTGCTGTCGACAAAGCTGCCTTTAAAATCCCACGCCGGATGCGGCACGCCGGAGACATAGTAATATTCGTCGCGTGATTTGGTGGTGTAGTACACCATCAGATGACGATCTTCCGACCACCATTTCACACAATCTTCGAAATTGAGGTTGTACTTACGCAGTTGTTCGCCACGGATCAATGCACGATGCGCCACCCAACCGCTGTAGGTTGGCGCTTCTGCGCCCAGCAGGTGTTCACGTAGTTTCGAGTTGATACCATCGGCACCGATCACGATATCGGCGCGTTCTTCGCTCCCATCCTGGAAACGCAGCACCACATCGCTGCCGCTGTCTTCAACGCTGCTCAGGCATTTACCAAAGTGGACCGAACCCGGCTCCAGGCTGGTCATCTGCATCGCCTGCAAATCGCCACGATGAACCGTGACGTAAGCGGCACCGTACTCTTTGCGCGCAAACTCCCCCAGCGGAATACGCGAGAGGTATTCACCGGTTTCGCCATCGCGACTGAACCAGAAATCCGGGTGTGAGGCCAGATCTTCCAGCTGTTGTTCGATCCCCATGCGTCGAAACACCTTCAGGACGTTCGGTCCCATATGGATGCCCGCACCGAGGCGCGAAAACGCCGGACTCTGTTCGTAAACCTGCACATTGAAACCCGCTTTCTGTAACAACGAGCCCGCAGCCAGGCCACCCAGACCTGCGCCAACGATCGCAATGCGTTTCATATTGCTCATATTTTCCTCTCAAAACTTACGCCAATTGGAAGGTACACCTGCGGCATTGGTTTTTGACCCCACCCAAATTATCTAGTGTGTACGCTATAATTATTGGCGTTATTTTTTTGTGAATTGCAATGGTTATTGTGGTGAAAACTGCATGTCATGATGTTAATCACAGCATTGATGCTGCGTTAAATAGGCTTTTCTTATGACAAAAAGAAATGCTTGCACTCTTCTTCGCAACACGTCTATAACAAATATATCTAGCGTATTCGCTATAAAAAGATGAAGTTTTAGCCAACAACATCGAACCCGAGAGGAACCCACAATGGCCGTTAACCAGAGTCAGTTAGGACAGATGTTTGAGCAGGTATTACGTCTGTCGAAAGTCGATGCCACGCAGAGCGTTGCCATTCTGAAAAGTCACTATTCTGATGCACGCACCGTGCAGGCAGCGACCGATGCTGCACTACGATTGGGCGCGAAGGTGTATTGCGTGGAACTGCCAGCGTTTAATCATCCCACCGCGATGGGCAACGATATGACCGCCTACTGCGGCGATACTGCGTTAACCGGCAACATTGCCGCGCAACGGGCGCTAGAAGCGGCTGACCTGATTGTCGACACCATGATGTTGCTGCACTCACCGGAGCAGGAGCAGATCCTGAAAACCGGTACCCGCATCCTGCTGGCGGTTGAACCACCGGAAGTGTTGGCACGAATGTTGCCAACGGAAGAGGACAAGTCACGCGTGCTGGCCGCTGCTGCGGTGCTGGAGAAGGCGCGCATGATGACGGTGAAATCACAGGCAGGCAGCGATTTTCGCGCCCCGCTGGGACAATACCCGACAGTGACCGAATACGGTTATGCCGATGAACCGGGCCGCTGGGACCACTGGCCGAGCGGTTTCCTGTTTACCTGGCCGAATGAAGATCAGGCGGAAGGCGTGCTGGTACTGGAGGTGGGTGACATCCTGCTGCCGTTTAAATCCTATGCCCGTGAACGCATCACGCTGGAAATCGAGAAAGGCTTTGTCACCAAGATCCACGGTGGCTTCGAAGCGGAATATCTGCGTGATTACATGGGGTATTTCAACGATCCGGAAGTGTATGGCATTTCACATATTGGCTGGGGTTTACAGCCACGCGCGCAGTGGACAGCCATGGGCCTGCATGACAAAAACGACGGCATGTGTATGGATGCACGCGCGTTTTACGGCAACTTCCTGTTCTCCACCGGCCCGAATACCGAAGTGGGCGGCAAACGTAAAACGCCATGCCACATGGATATCGCGCTGCGCCGTTGTGACATCAAGGTTGATGATCTGCTGGTGGTCGCCGAGGGCGAAGTGGTGGCACCCGAAGCCTCACGCGCACGCTAATCTTGCGCAGGGAGCGGCTGTCAGCGCAGTGACAATGCATTACACTGCCTGGCAGTATCCGGGAAAAGGACCTTTTTATGTCACACGACCACACTTCCTCCGCGGAAGACAATTACGACTACACCCAACAGGTTGGCCATCTGCTGCGCAAGGTTTATCAGCGCCATGTGGCGATTTTTCAGCAACATGTGGGTGATTCACAGATCACGGCGGTGCAATTTATTACCCTCTGTGCGCTGCGGGACCACGGTCCCAGCGCGCAGAACGATTTGGTGCGTTACACCGCTGTCGATCAGGCCACCATCCGCGGCGTGGTTGAACGTTTGAAGGCGCGCGATCTGGTCAGTCTTGGCCCTGATCCGACCGACAAACGCAAAGTGATTGTGATGCTGACAGCGTCAGGACAGGCGCTGATTCAGCACACCACCGACAACGCAGTGCGCATTACTGAAATGACGTATGGGCAGCTAAATCCAGCCGAACGAGTCGCACTGGTTTATCTGCTCAGGAAAATGCTGGACGACACGAGCCAGTCATAATCCGGGGCGAGTGAGCCGCCTCGGTAAGGCGGTCAATAATGAAAATGATGGCACAACAGTCTGCCACGACAGTTTCACCTGCAGGTTTACGCTGTTATTCATTGAAGGTTAATGGCGAAGAGAAAGAAGTCACCAGTTACCGCGATACCTCGTTATTGCTGGTGCTGCGTAATGAATTATCCCTCAACGGCCCGAAGTATGGCTGTGGTCTGGGCGAGTGCGGTGCCTGTACCGTAATGATTGATGGCGTTGCCGCACGCGCCTGCGTGATCCCGGCGTATGGCGTGCGCCAGCGCGCGATCACCACGCTGGAAGGCTTAGGCCAGCGGGATGCACTGCATCCGGTGCAGCAGGCGTTTATTGAAGAACAGGCTGCGCAATGCGGCTATTGTCTCAATGGCATGATCATGACCACCGCCGCGCTACTGCGCGATATTCCCTGCCCCAGCGATCAGCAAATTCGTTCCGCCCTGAGCGGCAATCTGTGCCGTTGTGGCACCCATCAGGAGATCCTCTGTGCAGTAAAACGCGCGGTACAGCTCTGCCTGCAACAGGCGGAGGCAGCACAATGAGTCACTCCGCTGTACCCACCCAGCAACAGCTGCTGGCGGCTGACGATGTGTTGTTGATTGTCGATGAAATCCAGCCACCACCCGGTCTGGTGCCCAAGGGCCAGACACCGACCCTCAAACCCAAAGAACTGGCGTTATTTATCGCCATCGATGGCAAGGGCAAAGTCTGGGCGTTTAACGGCCATGTTGATTTGGGCACCGGGGTGAAAACCTCGCTGACGCAAATCGTTGCTGAAGAACTCAATCTGCGTATGGACCAGGTACAGATGGTACTCGGCGATACGTTACGCGTACCCAATCAGGGCGCGACCATCGCCAGCGCCACCTTACAGATTTCCGCTGTCCCACTGCGTAAAGCCGCCGCTGAAGCACGCCGCTGGCTGACGCAACAGGCGGCAGCACGTTTACAGGTAACAGAAGCAGAGCTATCACTGGATGCCGGAGAATTCCACCTCGCCGATGGCACCCGCCTGAGTTTTGCTGAACTGGTTAGCGGCCAGCGCAGCCAGTTACGTATTTCTGACGATGCCCCACTGAAACCCGCCAGCGAATACCGCTTAGTGGGCACCAGTTCACAACGCGTCGATATTCCGGGCAAAGCCACCGGTGAGCTGACCTGGGTGCACGATATGCGCCTGCCCGGCATGCTACATGGCCGTGTCATCCGCCCACCCTACGCCGGTTATGACACCGGACAATTTGTTGGCACGTCACTGCTCAGCATCGATGAAAGCTCGATTGCCCATCTGGATGGCATCATCAAAGTGGTACAAATCGCGGATTTTGTTGGCGTGGTGGCCGAACGCGAGGATCAGGCCATCGCCGCGATGGAAACCCTGAAAATACGCTGGAAGCCCTGGGAGCATATGCTGCCGGATATGCGCGATGTGGAAAAAGCCATTCGTGATAACCCGCGGACTTCGCGTGTGGTACATGACACCGGCGAGGTGGATGCCGCACTGGCTAACGTCGCACAACGCTTTACCCGCAATTACGTCTGGCCATATCAGCTACACGGCTCTATCGGCCCCTCCTGTGCTGTCGCCGCCTATGATGCGGTGGGATTGCAGGTGTGGAGCGGCACGCAGAACCCGCACCTGCTGCGCGCCGATCTCGCCTGGTTATTCGAGATCCCGGAAAGCGATATTGAGGTGAATCGCATGGAAGCGGCGGGGTGTTATGGCCGCAACTGTGCCGATGATGTCGCTGCCGATGCCGCGCTGCTGTCTCGTGCCGTGGGTCAGCCGGTGCGTGTTCAGCTGACGCGTGCACAGGAGCATGTCTGGGAACCGAAAGGCACCGCACAGCTGATGGATGTGGACGGCGGTCTCGATGCGGCGGGTAACCCGCAGGTATACGATTTCACCACCTCCTACCCTTCCAACGGTGCGCCAACCCTGGCGTTGCTGTTGACCGGGCGCGTCGATCCGGTTGCACTGGCCTACGAGATGGGCGATCGCACCTCGATTCCACCCTACGACTTTCCGCATATGCGCGTCACCATTGAAGATATGGCCCCGATTGTGCGCGCCTCGTGGATGCGCGGTGTTTCGGCGTTGCCCAACACCTTCGCTCACGAATCCTATATGGATGAACTGGCACACGCGGCAGGCGTTGACCCGGTGGAGTACCGGCTGCGTTATATCCAGGATGAGCGCGCGGCGGAGCTGATCCGTTCCACTGCCGATCGCGCAGGCTGGACGCCACGCACCGAACCGCAGCAAAACAGCAGCGAACCCGGCGTGTTGCGTGGCCGTGGCTTTGCCTATGCGCGCTATATCCACAGTAAATTCCCCGGATTTGGTGCCGCCTGGGCCGCCTGGGTTGCCGATGTGGCGATTGATAAACAAAGCGGTGAAATTGCCGTTACGCGTATTACCGTTGGCCACGATGCGGGCATGATGGTCAATCCTGCCGGGGTCAAACACCAGATCCACGGTAACGTGATTCAGTCCACCAGCCGGGTGTTGAAAGAACAGGTGACGATCGAGAGCAACCTGATCGCCAGCCAGGAATGGGGCAGCTATCCGATCCTCACCTTCCCGGAGGTGCCGGACATCGATGTCATGATGATGCCGCGCCCGTATGAGCCACCGCTTGGCGCGGGGGAATCCGCTTCGGTACCCAGTGCTGCGGCTATCGCCAATGCGGTGTTTGATGCCACCGGCATCCGCTTTCGCGAGTTGCCCATCACCTCGGATAAGCTGCGCCAGGCGCTGAACGGACCGGACCCACAGCCCGAACCGCAACTGCCTGCGCCCGTGCGCAAGAAAACCACCCGCCGCCGCAAATGGGCGTTTGGTGGTGCCGCAGGGCTACTGGGCGCAGCCATCGGCATCGCCACCAACGCTCTGCCGTGGCGTGCGGCTATCGCGCCGGTAACGCCACCAGCGGCAGGTAGCTGGTCGCTGGAGATGCTGGAGCGTGGTCGTCAGGTGGCAGCCGCCGGGGATTGTGCGGTGTGCCACACCACTGAAGGTGGTGCCACCAACGCCGGAGGGCTGAAGATGGACACGCCCTTTGGCACGCTTTACACCACCAACATCACCCCGGATAAAAAAACCGGCATTGGTAACTGGTCGTTTAACGCTTTTGATCGCGCCATGCGCCAGGGCATCAGCCGTGACGGACATCATCTCTACCCGGCGTTTCCCTATACCTCCTTTCGCCAGTTGAGTGAAGGCGATATGCAGGCGTTATATGCATATCTGATGTCACAACCGGCCGTAGAGCAGGCCCCTCCCGCTAATCAGATGCGCTTTCCGTTTAATATGCGCTTCCTGATGGCGGGCTGGAATACGCTCTATCTGCGTACCGGCGAATACCAGGACGATGCCACGAAAAGTGCCGAATGGAATCGCGGGGCGTATCTGGTGAATGGCGCGGGTCACTGCGGTGCCTGCCATTCCCCACGCAATCTGATGGGGGCGGAAAAAGGCGGTGATCAGTTCCTCGCTGGCGGCTGGGTCGATGGCTGGGAAGCCCCGCCACTCAACCAACTCAGTAAATCGCCGCAGCCCTGGACAGCGGCATCGCTCTATAACTACCTGCGCAATGGCTATGACGACAAACATGGTGTGGCCGCCGGGCCAATGGCGCCGGTGGTGAGCCATCTGGCGACGCTGCCGGAAGCGGATGTGCGCGCGATGGCGAGTTATCTGGCGGATATCAATGGCCAGACACCTGCACCCGTGGCGTCTCCCACGGTGAAACCGGCCTGGAACACCGCCGCCGGAGAACGTCTGTTTAAGGGTGCATGCCAGGCATGTCATAGCGCCAGCGAAGGGGGGCCGAAGTTGTTTGGCGTCAGCCCCGCCATGGCGAACAGCAGCAGCCTGACCAGCGCCACGCCGGATAACCTGTTGCAGGTGGTGTTACACGGGATCGATAAACCCGCCACCGATGAGCTGGGGTATATGCCAGGCTTCGCCGCCAGTCTGTCCGATAAGCAGGTCGCCGACATTGCCGCGTATCTGCGCCAGCGTTACGCCCCGAACGAACCCGCCTGGGCTGATTTAACGGAAAAAGTGGCGCAGGTACGCGCGAACCCCAGCAGTCACTGACGTGGAGGAAAGGTATGCTGTCACTCGATCAACGTGTGATTGACCAGGGATTGCTGTGGCTGCAACAGGGCAAAGTGATCTGGCTATGCACCGTGCTGCATAGCTGGGGATCAGCGCCACGTTCGCCTGGGGCCATGCTGGTGGCAGACGCTGAAGGCCACTGGAGCGGATCGCTTTCCGGCGGCTGTATCGAGGAAGATTTCCTCGCACGCGTCCAGCAAGGCGCGTACCCCCACGTTAGCGAGCGGGTGCGTTATGGCGCGGAAGGCTTAACGCCACCGGTCCAGCTCCCTTGTGGCGGGGTGTTGGATGTGCTGGTGGAACGTCTTGAGCCACAGGAGCGTTCTCTGGCGCTGCTGGGTGCGATGCAGGAGGCACTCAGTGGCGGTCCGTTACTGACGCGCTACATCACCCTTGGCTGCGATCATGAGTGGCAGCCGCTGGCGACGGGCGCTCCCCTGCCCCTGCTCAGGTATGACGATGACAGCGCAGTGCTGCCTGTAGGCGCGGTAACCACGGTACTGATCGCCGGTTACTCCGCCGTTGCCAGTGATTGCATCCGTCTGGCGTTGATGCTCGGTTTTCGCGTGGTGGTGTGTGAACATCGTGATGCTGAATTCGAGCAGTTACAGGCGGCAAGCGGAACGAGCGAAAATCTGCATTGCGTTCAGCAGCACCCGGCGCGCTATCTGGAGCAATCGGGGGCGTCGGCGGGGACAGCGATCCTTTGCCTGACGCATGATCCCCGTGTCGATGATTTAACGCTGATGGAAGCCGTGCATACGCCAGCGTTTTACATTGGCGCGATGGGATCGGCGAAGAACAGCCAGAAACGTCTGCAACGTCTGGCTGAACTGGGAGGATTATCAGAACAGGCGCTGGCGCGCATTCATGCGCCGGTCGGTCTGCCGATCGGCAGTAAAACGCCCGGTGAGATTGCACTGGCAACGCTGGCAGATATCGTGCGCGTCAGGAATGGTTTGTAGGTTCTGGCAGATCTGCATCGCGAATCACCCCGGCATGCGCGCTGATTGTGAGCAGGATCGTCGGATCCAGCAGCATGCGTGCGCCGTTATCCCCGCTAAGTTCACTCAACGCCTGACCATAACCTGCAGCAAATCCCACCGGATGCCCCGGCTGCTGGTCCCAGCATAGCCGTACCTGTTGAGCACCGGCGGCCAGTGCCTGCGCGACATACTGATGATCCTGCGCGGTCACCCATGCCATATCACCTGGTTGAATCAGCCAGCCTGCCCAATTTCTGGTCTGGCGTATGCCAGCAGCGATACTCTCACCGCTGCCGCTGCTGGCAACCGTGATCGCGGGAATCTGGCATTGTTGTGCAAGATCGAGGACCGCATGATATTCGGGACGGGTAACCACCAGCACCGGCAAACCAGAGTCCTGCGCCTGGCGCAGGGTTAAGGCCAGCAGGGGTTGTTGATTCTGCTGCGGTGCCAGCAGTTTGTTGCCCTGCCCTCCGGCGCGGTTAAAACGCAACCCCAGTCCGGCGGCAAGGATGATAATTCCGGGAGTGTTCATCTGTGGATCGATCATGACTGAGTTGGGGCGCGTAGTATCGCGCGCCCCGCCCGGATTAGCGACGATTTTTCCACACCGTCTGGACGTTGCAGAATTCGTAGACGCCAAAGCTGGACAGCTCGCGACCATAGCCGCTTTTCTTCACGCCGCCAATGGCGACACGGGGATCTGATGCGCCATTGCCATTGATAAATACCGCGCCCGTTTCCAGTTGCTGCGCCAGTTCATTCGCCAGCGCCTCGTTGCCACTCCAGATCGTGGCACTCAGACCAAACTCGCTGTTGTTTGCCAGTTCCAGCGCATGTTGTGCATCGCGGGCCACAGTGATGGCGGCCACGGGTCCAAAGATCTCCTGCTGGAATGCGGTCATCTCAGGTGTAACATCGGCGAGGATGGTTGGCGCATAGTAGTTACCCGGGCCTTCGATTTTGTGCGCTCCTGTTACCACTCGGGCACCTTCGGCAATGCTTTGCTGGACTTGGCGATCCAGTTCGTCTCGCAGGTCATAGCGGGCCATAGGGCCGATGTAGGTTGTCTCTTCCAGAGGGTCGCCAATATTCAGTGCCTGTACCGCTGCGCTAAAACGCGCCTCAAAGGCCTCAGCGACACTTTCTTCGATAATAAAGCGTTTGGCTGCCATACAGACCTGTCCGGTGTTCTGATAGCGTCCTGTGACCGCTGAGGCCACTGCTGCATCCAGGTCTGCATCCGCAAGTACGATAAAAGGATCGGCACCGCCCAGTTCCAGCACGGTTTTCTTCAGCACCGCCCCGGCTTGTGCTGCGATGGCTCCACCTGCGCGCACGCTGCCAGTCACGGCGACCGCAGCAATACGCGGATCTTTGATGGCGATGGAAACACCGTCGTTATCCACGTTAATGACCGTGAATGCCCCTTTGGGCAAATCAGTGGCATCGAACAAGCTGGTGATCAGGTTGGCACAGCCCATCACGCTGGGTGCATGTTTCAACAGGTAGGTGTTGCCTGCCAGCAACATGCTGACTGCGCCACGCAGTACCTGCCAGTACGGGAAGTTCCATGGCATCACAGCGAGGATCACACCCAGTGGACGAAATGCCTGCCATGCCTGCTGATTTTCCACCAGCGTGGGTTTATCTGCCAGCATCGCCGGACCATGTTCAGCATACCAGTCACACAGGTTGGAACATTTCAAAACCTCAGCACGTGCCTGAGCGATAGGTTTACCCATTTCCAGGGTTGCCATAGCAGCCAGTTCATCCTGACGTTGGCGGATCTGCTCTGCCAACTGGCGCAGGACTTGGACTCGCTGCACCATGCTGGTCATGCGCCATTCGCTAAAGGCCTGTGCGCTTTGCTGTAATGAAATTTCCAGTTCAGCTGCATTCTGTAGCGGCCAGCTTGCAAGGATTTCACCGTTGGTAGGATTGCGTGAGATTACATTGTCAGTCATAAGTGCCTTCATCGTAAGTTTGTCGGGTCAATGAGGAGCACCTTACGCTTCAGCAGGAGTGATGAAAAATGAATATTAATGAGCAAGTTCTTCTCAGGAAATGAATATGCCGTTGTGCAGCTTGCGATCCGCTAATGTTTGGCTCTCGCATCTTTGCCAACGGCTTCGTTATCCGCAAACATGCGATGGATCTGCTATGCGCAGGATTTTTCTGAGAGTTATTCAGTTATACAGTGATTAGATCTCTAATAAAGATCATAGAGAGATCTTAAAGAGATCCTAAGAGATCCCGGATCGTCGCAAGCCGCAGCGGACAAGGGCTGAGAAGGTGATCGTGTTCACTATAATCAGTAAAGTATTCACTGTAATCAGCACTTTATTCACTATAGCCAGTAGAATGTTCACTATAAACAGTGTTAATGTTCACTGTAATCAGAAACCGATCCTTTTCATCCACAGAATGAAGATCTCAGGCTATGGCAGATAAAGAGAGTGAAAACAAGGCGTTACTTGAACCTTTTCTGTCGGTGACAAAAAACAGCGGTGAAGTTATTCAGCTCCACCCTAACAAAAATAACACCGTACAACCGGTGGCGTTAATGCGCCTTGGACTGTTCGTACCGACACTGAAGTCAACTGCACGCGGCAAATCTGGCGCGATGGCCTCCACTGATGCCACCAAAGAGCTGAAGAACCTCTCGTTGGTCAAAGCCGAGGGCTATGAAAAGATTACCATTACCGGTGCCAGGCTGGATATGGATAACGATTTCAAAACCTGGGCCGGGATTATCCAGTCATTCTCACGCTATCCGTCGAAAGGCGATACGGTGACGTTGCCGTTTATCGATTTCGTCAAAATGTGTGGTATCCCCTCGGCGAACTCGTCTGCGGCCCTGCGTAAGCGCCTCGATGCCTCATTACGCCGTATCGCGACCAATACCCTCTCCTTCGAAGGCAATGGTAAGGCTTACCATACGCACCTGGTGCAATCGGCCTATTACGATCGAGAAAAGGATGTGGTGCGTATCCAGGCGGATCCTAAGTTGTTCGAACTGTATAACTTCGATCACAAGGTGTTGTTGCAGCTGCGAGCCATCTCCCGTCTTAAGCGGAAGGAATCAGCCCAGGCGCTGTATACCTATCTGGAGAGTCTGCCAACGAACCCTGCCCCTATTTCGCTGGCACGTTTGCGCATGCGCCTGAACCTCGGTTCTAAAACCACCACGCAAAACCATGTTGTGCGTCGTGCCATGGAGCAGCTAAAAGAGATTGGTTATCTCGACTACTCAGAAGTTAAACGTGGCCGTTCGGTGTTTTTTATTATCCACAGTCGTACTCCAAAACTCGACGGGATCAGCAATCTTGAGAGTATCGATGCCCTCGAAGATTTGGATTTCGAAGACTGATTTTAACGTTCACTGTAGTCAGCTATTCGCGTGTTGCAGTGTCACTTTTAGCGTAAAAGTGACACTGCCCCCCTCCTGAAGCATTCACTGCAATCGGTATCCTATCTCCTCGTTCACTGAAATCAGTAACGTTCACTGTAATCAGCAATCTTGCGTGGTTTTACCGATTGCTCGCAATCACCCTGGCAGGATATTACCGATTAATAAGACTTTTATTGATAGTAAGTGCTTACATATTATATTTAAACACCGAGACATCGCTGTCGGAGGATGCTTTTACTGATTACAGTGAACGTCGCCATATTAGGGGGTATCACTGTTTATAGTGAATGTGAGCGAGTAGTCTCGTTTGCTGATTACAGTGAATGTTTTTATATATCCCAATGATTTTAAATAATTTATTAGCGACATTGAGAAAACGTTCACTGTAATCGGTAATTGGAAGGTTTATCGAAGGATAAAAAGTGACAGGGTTGGTCACATCTACTGATTACAGTGAATTTTCACCTCGTTTACTGACTACAGTGGACGTTTAAAAAGGATCATGACCCCGGATCTTTAGCTATCAAAATCTCCCGTCACGTTGTCACTGATTACAGTGAATGTTATACGGTTGCCCACCTGTTTCAGGTTTCAACCCACGGCATTCTGAACCCGCTCAAGGGGATTGCTGATTACAGTGAATCTTTAAGTCGTTCCCTTTTTCTACCTATTACTGATTACAGTGAATGTTCCGCCCTGCCCCTTTGCCACGCATATCCCTCATTCTGATTACAGTGAACGTTGCGTCAGAAAACAGACGCCCTGTTACTGAATACAGTGAACGTTATCTTTCGTCTGGTTATCGGTTGGGTACTGATTACAGTGAACGTTGGCGGTATCCCCTGGTTCCCTCATTAACTGATTACAGTGAATGTTCGTCAATCCTGGGGAGCAATGGGGGCCAGTTTTCGCCGGCAAATTCGTTACTTCGTCCTGCTGATTACAGTGAATGTTTCATCGTGCTGTCACTGCTGTCGTTTGTTTATCGGTTGTGAATGAGCGCGCGGTGATGAACATGAAATCTCGGTTTACTGACTACAGTGAATGTCTGCGTGGATGCGTGATTACGCGTTCTACTGATTACAGTGAACACTGGATGAAGCTTGTACAAGATCTGCTGATCATAGTGAATGTTTTCATCTGTAGTCAGACAAGCTTACTGACTACAGTGAACATCCAGCATTTAGCTGACTTCGGTTTACTGATTACAGTGAACATTTCTTTGCATAGTGCAAATCAGCCGAGGCTTTTACTGATTACAGTGAATGTCTGAGAAGAACACTCCATCACCGTTGCTGCCAACGTCTCGCCATATGTGAGTGGAGTGCTGATTACAGTGAATGTTTCCTTCCGGCTCACTGATTACAGTGAATGTTATGCTGATTGCAGTGAATCTTTGCGCAAGTCCACGATGAATTTAACTGACTACAGTGAATCTTGCTTGCGGGCCTGTGTCTGAGATTTCACAAACCCCCTGCTGTCAGCAGCCAAAATCACCCATCCTTTTCTCTGATTACAGTGAATGTTTGCGAGGTCGCTCGAAAACTGATCAATGCATCATTTACACCAGCATCACGAAGTGGCTAATTTTACAGCACTGATTACAGTGAACATTCCTCTGACTCCCCTTCCCTTAAGGTGTCTCGCCAGTTTCACTTCTTTCTGAATAGATGAGATAGATTTGCCTGATGTGCAGGATTTCGGTATAAAGTCATAAATCCTACATATGTGGAGCAACTATGGCTAACGATGAAAAGCAGGTTCTGAAGGTTGCTCAGCGTTCTGAGAGAATGCTGATGAGTCTGACGGAACAGATCCAGGCACAGAAAGAAGAATTGCAGGAAAACACCTTTTATCAGGTGTACGCGAAAGCCGCACTGGCAAAACTGCCAAAGTTGACGCGTGCCAGTGTTGACTACGCCGTCAATGAGATGGAAGAAAACGATTATCCTTTTGATAAACGTGCCGCTGGCAGTTCAACAAAATATGCGATGTCCATTCAGAACATTATCGATATCTACCATCACCGTGGTGTGCCTAAGTATCGTGACCGGCACAGTGAAGCTTTCACGCTGTTTGTGGGCAACCTGAAAGGTGGTGTGTCGAAAACCGTCTCAACGGTTTCTCTTGCTCATGCGTTACGAGCACATCCGCATTTGCTGTTTGAAGATTTACGTATTCTGGTCATCGACCTTGACCCGCAATCCTCAGCGACCATGTTCCTTAATCACGAACGTTCTGTCGGCCTTGTCGAAGCGACTGCGGCGCAGGCGATGTTGCAGAATGTTAGCCGCGAAGAACTGTTAAGCGAGTTTATTGTGCCTTCCATCATCCCTGGTGTGGATGTACTGCCCGCTTCTATTGATGATGCCTTCATTGCTTCACGCTGGGACGAACTTTGCGCTGAGCATCTACCGCAGCACAACGTTCATTCGGTATTGCATGAGAACGTCATCGTTAAGTTGAAGAAAGATTATGACTTCATCTTTATCGACAGCGGCCCGCATCTTGATGCATTCCTGAAAAACGCCATTGCCGCGTCCGATTTACTGATGACCCCCGTACCGCCAGCACAGGTCGATTTTCACTCCACCCTCAAGTATTTGACGCGCCTGCCGGAGTTGATTGGCATCATTGAAGATTCGGGAGCCAGCTGTCGCCTGCAAGGCAACATTGGATTTATGTCAAAGCTCTCCAATAAAGCAGACCACAAGCTGTGTCACAGTCTCGCGAAAGAGATTTTTGGTGGAGACATGCTGGATGCGGCATTGCCACGACTGGACGGTTTTGAACGTTGTGGTGAGTCCTTTGATACCGTGATCTCGGCCAATCCTTCTACCTATGTGGGTAGCAGTGAAGCCTTAAAGAATGCGCGTTCGGCGGCGGAAGACTTCGCCAAGGCCGTATTTGACCGTATTGAATTTATTCGCCTGAACTGAGGTTACTATGAGCGCAAAACGCATTACGATTGGCAGAACGTTCAGCCAGACACCGCTGCAAACAGAAGAAACATCAGAAGGCCATGCCCAAACCTTTATCCTGTCGACGGGAAAACGTGCCCAGTTCACCCTCGAACGGATTGCAGCGAAAGAAATTGAAGACAGAACCTTTGTGGTGATGGAAACCAACGGTCGCGATCAGTCGGGTCTTACACCTGAATCGCTGCGCGACATTATCCGTACTATCAAATTGCAGCAGTTCTTTCCGGCAATTGGTGTTCAGCGTGATGACCGTATCGAGATTCTTGATGGTTCACGCCGCCGTGCTGCGGCATTGCATTGCAAAACCGGCCTCGATGTACTGGTTACTGACGCAGCGATTAGTGCCGAGGAAGCGCGTCGTCTGGCGCAGGATATTCAGACTGCGCGTGAACATAATCTGCGTGAAGTCGGCATGCGCCTGATGGCTCTGAAGGACAGTGGGCTATCACAAAAGGAAATCGCGCAGAGTGAAGGTCTGTCACAAGCTAAGGTAACGCGTGCATTGCAGGCTGCCAGTGTACCGGCGGATTTAATCACGCTGTTCCCCAACCATTCTGAATTGACTTATCCCGACTATAAATCCCTGTTGCAGGCTTATGAGAAATTACAGGAAACCGGGCAAACGGTTGAAGCCTTGATCGATGCAATTGGTATGGATGTCGATACCGTTTGTGCGCGCGATGGCCTGGCCGAAGATGAAGTGAAGAACGGCATTTTGCGACTGGTACGCAACGGCAGTCAGACACTGGTGCAGTCACCGGCAAAAGATAAAGTGGTTGCTACCGCGCTTTGGACCTTTGCCGACAAAGACCGTTTTGCGCGTAAAAAGACACGTGGCCGCATGTTCAGCTATGAGTTTAATCGTCAGTCAAAAGAGTTGCAGGATGAGCTGGATCGGGTGATAAACGAAACCCTCAGCAAATATCTCAATCAGTAAGCCACACCGCCTTCGGGCGGTTTTTTTTACGCCTCGCCAGCCCTATTTCATCGCTAACCTTATGAAATACCGATAATGATGCCGTGAATTTCAGGCTGAAATCGCCACGATTTCAGGCTTACGGTTATACTCGCCAGATAATTCATTCTACAGAACTGGTGCAGGAATGACCGGCAGTAACGGAAAAGGTGTAAATGAAGGTTTTAGATTTTTGATGTGAAGGTAACGATGAAATCACTGGCCTTCGCCATGTCGATTTCATCGTTATCTCTATGAATATCATCATTTTTTAAAATTGATTTCAGGGTGAAATCGCCAGAGAGAAACCCTTAACCATCAGCCCTGCTCTGTTTCTTTCCCTGGTAGTCAGATGATATTCAATGATTTATCCACAGAAAAAGTGGATAACTTTCTCCAGCACCTTGCCTTTCTGGCTCACCTGAGTGGCTTACGCCAGTAACCTTAATTCCGAAGAAGGTTGCCACACAGCTTCCCTGACCCGAACGGGTTTGCTGATTAATCCAAGGGCATAAAAACGATCGGCGATGGCTTGCTGCTGCTTGATAACGTCAAACGCCATCGCTCGAGTTTGATGGCTACGGCGTGATAACGCACGCTCAACAGCGTCGGTTTCCAGGCCCAACTCCTGTGCTAAAAGCATGGCTGCCTGATGCCCACGGCTATCAATAAACTGTCCGGTCTGCTGCAAAGCCTCTACCAGCTGATGCAGGATATCATCATGTTGTTGTACGTAATCACGGCGAGCCAGATAGAATTGATGGTTGCAGACACGCCCGGTGCCGGTGGCGAGAACTCGCAGTGCCGGGTTATTCTCTGCTGCGCTAAGCAGCGGGTCCCACATCATCCATGCATCAACAGAGAGGTAATCGCTGGCTGTTAATGGATATTTGGGGGGCGCATAAACTACTTTGACTTCATCGAGGCCAATACCCGCCTCATCCAGTAACTGCAACAACAGCCAGTGGACGTTGGAGCCTTTGTTGACGGAAATGCGTTTTCCGCGCAGATCGCTCAGCGCCCTGATGTCGCTATCGTAAGGAACAATAATGCCCACGCTGCTGGGTGCGGGTGGTTCCCAGGCGATGTAAGTCACCGCGTTGCCACTGGCTTGGGCAAAAATCGGTGGCACTTCACCCGTGGTGCCAAAATCGATTTCGTTATTTTGTAGCGCATACAACAGTTGTGGACCGGCAGGAAACTCACTCCAGAGTACATTTACGCCTTGCTTCGCAAAGCACTGTTCAAGGCTCTGGCGTGCTTTTAATACACCGAGATTGCCAAACTTTTGATAGCCAATTCGCAGTTCACGCTCACCTTGCTGAGAAGAAACGATGGTGCCTGGCGTCACCGATGCTGTTTTGCGACGCCCTTTTATCACACCCTGGTTCGCCAGATGGGTACGTAACGTATGACGGCTGATGCCTAATAACCCTGCCGCCTGGGTTTGATTGTTATCAGATAACTCCAGCGCATTATTAATCAGGCTTTGTACTACACGGTCAAAAAGTTGATGAGGCTCGGTCATTAAATACTGACGCAGAAAGTTATCCAGCGTTGAACCTGGTACATCACCGAATTGATGTTCACTGTAACCGGAGAGACGGAGCTGCGCAGGCGTTAACGTTTCTTCACGGCTCAGCAGCACAGCATTATGCAATGTATTTTCGAGTTCACGGATATTACCGGGCCAACTGTACTCCATTAGCGCTTCAAGCGCCTCAGAGGAGAGACGACGGGCCGGGCGACCTAAACGGCGGGAATACAGCGCCAGAAAATGCTGAGCCAGTACCGGTATGTCTTCACGTCGTTGCCGTAAAGGGGGTAAGGGGACGACGGCGATGTTCAGGCGATAAAACAGGTCCTCTCGAAAGCGACGCTCCCGTATCGCCAGAGCAAGGTCAACGTGTGTAGCGGCAATCACCCTGACATCAACTTTTATCGCTTTGCGTGACCCAACGCGCGTAATTTCGCGTTCCTGCAATACGCGCAGAAGTTTGACCTGCAATGGCAGGCTCAGCTCACCAATCTCATCTAACAGCAAAGTGCCACCCTGGGCTGATTCAAACCAGCCAGGATGCGCTTGTGTTGCGCCAGTAAATGCCCCTTTCTCATGTCCAAACAGTTCAGCTTCGGCCAGGCTCTCGGTTAATGCTCCGCAATTCACTGCCAGGAAAGGGCAATGACGGCGGGCGCTATGATGATGCAAATACCGCGCGACCACTTCTTTACCGGTACCGGTTTCACCGGCAATCAGCACCGTGGCATCCGTTGGGGCAAACTTGTCCAGCAATGTTTGAAAAGCACGGGAAGCGGGATCGACCAAACGAGGAGAGTCAGTAAAGTCAGCATAGGGGGTGAGCATGGTGAGTATCCTTTTTGCGAGCCTGTCCCCACGCTATACAAGCACATTCACTATGAACAGCAGGAAAAAAGCATAAGAAGTTGCAAATGCAGCAAATGCTGTTGAAGCAAAGTTGCGAATGCAACAGGTAAGAGACAGGTCAAACATCTCAACCTACTGATAAATGGGCATTTAGCGCGAATCATAAGCTGGCACGTATTTCGCTATGGGCTATATAACTAAATAAATGAAGTGAAATGATCATTTTTTAATAAAGTTATATAGGAAATGCATAATGGCCGATTCCGTAAATGAGAACATCAATGTCTTCTGGTTTCTTCCTACACACGGCGATGGACGTTACCTCGGCACCACCGAGGGTGGGCGACCGGTAGATTTAGGCTACTTACAGCAAGTTGCGTTGGCTGCGGATAATCTTGGGTTTTATGGCGTACTGATCCCTACCGGAAAAAGCTGTGAAGATTCGTGGTTAGTGGCGTCGGCTCTGGCACCGCTGACACGCCGGTTGCGCTATCTGGTAGCGGTACGTCCTGGCTTGCAGCCACCCACGCTGGCAGCCCGTATGGCCAGCACGCTGGACCGGCTGTCTGATGGCCGTCTGCTGATTAATGTAGTGACCGGTGGCGACCCGATCGAAAACAAAGGGGATGGCATTTTCCTCAGTCATAGTGAACGTTATGCAGTGACGAAAGAGTTTCTGGATGTCTACAGTCGCTTACTGCGTGGCGAAAAGGTTGACTATAAGGGGCAGCATATTCACGTTGAAGGTGCTGAGGTGCTATTCCCGCCGGTACAGGAAAATGGCCCACCGCTCTATTTTGGCGGTTCATCTGATGAAGCCATTGATGTTGCAGCCGGGCAAATCGATACCTATCTCACCTGGGGTGAACCTCCGGCACAGGTTGCGGAGAAACTGGCGGTGGTTCGTGCCCGGGCTGAAGCGCGTGGACGCAAGCTGGAGTACGGTATTCGTTTACATGTCATCGTGCGTGAGACAGAAGAAGAGGCCAAAGCCGCCGCAGATAAATTAATTGCGCATCTTGATGAAGAGACCATCGCGCAGGCGCAGAAAATTTTTGCCCGCATGGACTCAGCCGGTCAGGCGCGCATGAGCGCGCTACACAACGGTTCGCGTGACAACCTGTATATTGCGCCAAATCTGTGGGCGGGTGTCGGGCTGGTACGCGGTGGGGCAGGGACGGCCTTAGTGGGCAGTCCAGAGCAGGTAGCGGCACGCATTCGCGAATATCAGGCGCTGGGCGTGACCAACTTCATCCTTTCCGGCTATCCACATCTGGAAGAGGCGCATCGTGTGGCAGAGTTACTGTTACCGTTGTTGCCGCTGGCGCATGGGCAGCAACAGCGTGCCCGCAGCGTCAACACCGGTCCGTTTGGCGAAACCATCGGTGGCGATAAGCGGCCAACCAAACAGGCGAGCGCCAGCTAATGCTGAAGAGACGCAGTGAGGATCAGGCGATGCAGATACCCCATGTGATGATTGTGGGTGGTGGATTCAGCGGGACAGCGCTGGCGATTCATCTTGCCCGTCATGCAACCGCGCCATTGCGCGTCACGGTGGTGGAGCCTCGTCTTACCCTCGGGGCTGGCGTAGCCTACTCCACTCAGGAGCCGGCACATCGCATCAATGTTCCCGCGTCACGTATGCAATTGAGTGGCGATGAGCAGGGTGCGTTTGATCGCTGGTATCGACAGCAACCGGAATGTTCACTGGACTCAGTAGCGCACTGTGCCGATGGCGCGGTGTATCCGCAGCGTGGCATGTTTGGGCGTTATCTCGCCGAACAGTTTGCCGTAGCGGCGCAACAGCATCCGCAGGTGACTTTACGTCATATCAGGGCCAGCGCGATCGCCTGGGAAGGGCAGCAGCTGTTGTTGAGTAATGGCGATACGCTTAAAGGCGATGTACTGGCGCTGGCGATCAGCCATCCGCCGCCGTCCCTGCCAAAAGCGCTTTTGCCTTTCGCTGAACACCCGGCGCTGATTGCCAACCCGTGGCAACCTGGGGTGCTGGATAGCATCGCCAACACGGCTTCGGTGGCCATTATTGGCACCGGTCTGAGCATGGCCGATGTGGTGGCCTCACTGGCAACACGGCAACATCGCGGCCCGTTATTAGCGTTCTCCCGTCGTGGTCAGCTGTCGCGCGCTAACCTGAGCGGTGACTGGCCTGAATGGACCCTGGCACCACAGCAGCAACCCAGTACGCGGCTGTGGTTGCATCACATCCGGGCAGAAGTGGCACGTGCCGCAGAGCAGCAACTGCCGTGGCAGCGGGTGCTGGATGAAGTGCGTGTGCAAGGGCAAACCATCTGGCAGTCGTTACCGCTGCGCGAGCAACAACGCTTTGTCCGGCATTTGCGCTCGTGGTGGGATGTGCATCGCTACCGCATTGCGCCACAGGTCGCCGCAGAGATCACACAACGCCAGCAGGCGGGGAGCCTGCGTGTGCTGGCTGCACGTCTCACGGCCATCGCATCGCGTGGCGATCAGCTTGATATCGCATTACATACCCGCACGGGTGTCACAGAGAACCATCAACTCGACCATCTTATCGTCACCACGGGGCCAGGCCATGAGGCGTTGACGGCCAGCCAACCGTTGCTGCTGTCGCTCAGTCAGCAAGGCATCATCCGTCCCGATGCGTTAGGTTTTGGGATTGATGTCGATCGTCAGTCTCATACCCTGACACGAGCCGGTCAGCCAAACCAAAAACTGTTCGTCGTGGGACCTGCCGCCAGGGCACGTTTTGGTGAACTGATGGGATTGCCGCAGGTCGCCGATCATGCTGCTGAGGTGGCGCGACACATTCTCACATCGCTGCATATCAAGCATGCGGAGCGATGTCCCCCTTTAGCACCTTAATTTCTCAACATTCCCCAAAAATTAACTGACGAACGCCGGGTCGCACAGCGATCACGGCTTCGCTATGGAGATTGCTATGCCATCGCAACGTGAAATACGCCTGAATGCTTTTGACATGAACTGTGTCGGACACCAGTCGCCGGGGTTATGGGCGCACCCGCGCGACCGCTCCTGGCAGTATAAGGATCTGGAGTATTGGGTTGATCTGGCTCGCCTGCTGGAACGCGGCAAATTCGATGGGTTATTTATCGCCGACGTGTTGGGTATCTACGATGTACTTAACGGTAATGGTGATGCCGCCATTCGCCAGGCGACACAGGTTCCAGTGAACGATCCGTTGGCGTTGATCACGCCGATGGCGCTGGTGACCGAACATCTGGGATTCGGACTGACCGCTTCGTTGTCATTTGAACATCCGTATCCGTTTGCGCGCCGTCTCTCCACGCTCGATCACCTGACCAAAGGGCGTATTGGCTGGAACATTGTCACCTCGTATCTGGAAAGTGGCGCACGCAATATTGGTCACAAGGCGCAAACCGATCACGACAGCCGTTACGACTATGCCGATGAATATTTGCAGGTGGTGTACAAACTGCTGGAAGGCAGCTGGGAAGCCGATGCGGTGTTGCGGGATCGGGAACGCCGTATCTTCAGCGACCCGAGAAAAATCCATCCGATCAACCACCAGGGCACTTTCTTCAACGTGCCGGGAATTCATCTGTGCGAGCCGTCCCCACAACGCACGCCAGTCTTGTACCAGGCGGGTGCATCGAGCCGCGGCAAACAGTTTGCTGCCGAACATGCCGAATGCGTCTTTGTTGCGGCCCCGTCCAAAGTTCTGCTGAAGAAAACGGTGGCAGACATTCGCCGCCGTGCGGCTGAAGCGGGGCGCGATCCGCACAGCATTCTGATCTTCAATCTGCAAACGGTCATCGTTGGCGAAACAGACAAAGCGGCTCAGGCGAAATGGCAGGAGTACAAAAGTTGGGTGAGCTACGAAGGCGCGCTGGCACTGGTATCGGGTTGGACCGGCATCGATTTTGGCCAATACCAGCCGGATCAGGTGCTGAAGTATTTGCATACCAACGCCATCCAGTCAGCCGTGGAAACCTTCTCCACGGCCGACCCAGACCGTCAATGGACGGTGGCCGCGCTGGCGGATTGGGTGGGAATTGGGGGCTTTGGCCCGTTGTTAGTCGGGAGTGCCGCAACGGTAGCGGATGAGCTGCAAAGCTGGGTGGAGGAAACCGATGTTGATGGTTTTAACCTTGCCTACGCACTGACACATGAAACCTTCGAAGATGTGGTCGAGTTGTTGATCCCGGAATTGCAGAAGCGCGGCGTATTCAAGAAAGAGTATGCCAGCGGCACACTGCGCGAGAAATTATTCCGCGCCGGGCCACAGTTGCAATCGCCTCATCCTGGCGCGGGCTACCGTGTGCAGTCGGTGCCGCAGGAGGTCATATGATCGAGATCGAGGCGTTGAGTAAGCACTATCGTGCGCCCGATGGGCGGGTGACCGAGGTGCTGAAGTCAATCAACCTTGAGGTACAGCCGGGCAACATCACAGCAGTGGTGGGACCGAGTGGGGCAGGGAAGTCTACGCTGGCGAAATGCATCAGCCTGCTGGAGCAACCGAGTGCCGGCAGCATCCGTGTCAATGGGCATGACCTTTCGCGCCTGAGCGGAGAGGTGTTGCGGCGCGAGCGACGCGCTATCGGCACCGTGTTTCAATCCTCGGCGTTGTTGCAGCGTAAATCGGCCTGGGAAAATATCGCGCTGCCGTTGCGTTATCTCGGCGTGGTTGAGCGGGATATCAACGCGCGGGTCGGGGAGCTGCTGGAACATGTTGGGCTGAGCCATAAAGCCCATGCGTTTCCGGCGCAGCTTTCGGGTGGGCAACGCCAGCGTATTGGTATTGCCCGTGCACTGGCGTTGCGTCCATCGGTATTGCTGGCTGATGAAGCGACATCCGGTCTCGACCCCGCAGCCACGGTCACCATCCTCGATCTGCTGCGTAAGTTACGTGACGAATACCGGCTGGCGATCGTGTTAATCACCCATGAAATGGATGCGGTACGCCGTGCAGCCGATGCCGTGGCGGAAATCCGTGAAGGCCAGATCGTACATTATGGCGTGGTGAAACAGCTGCTGGCACAACCGGAATCCCGGCTGGCGCATCAACTTTTGCCGCTCAGCCCACAACCTGCCTCGTCAGAGTTGGTGCTCCAGTTAAGTTATCGCACCGATGTCGCGGTTGCCAGCGACTGGCTATCACGCCTGAGCCAGCAATTTGCGCTGCGAATTGATCTGTTGGGTGCCCATGTTGAACAGGTTAATGGCCTGCAACTGGGGCGTTTGCAGGTTGGTATTCACTTCCAGCGTGAACGCGTACCCCTGTCGCAGTTGTTGGTGCAACTGGAGCAATTGGGGTTAGTTGCCAGCGTGGTCGCCGGTGTGCCGGTGCTGAAGGAGGCGGTATGAGCGTCTCCGTCATGAGCCAGGACACCCCCTGGAATGAGATACCCGCGCTGATGCTCCCCGCCTTGGGGGAAACGGTGTTGATGGTCGGGATCGTGATGTTATTTGTCGTGACCTGTGGCGGAGTGGTGGGGGTGGTGTTGTTTAACACCTCCGCACGCGGGCTCTTTCCCCATCGGGGGATAAACCGGGTGTTGAGTTGGATGGTGAACATGGGGCGCTCGTTACCGTTTCTGGTGTTGATGGCTGCAATCATCCCGTTCACCTTTTGGTTAACCGGCACCACCATTGGCATCCCGGCGGCGGTGGTGCCGATGATCGCTGCGGGTATCCCGTTTTTCGGGCGGCTGGTGGATAACGCGCTGCGTGAGTTACCGGCTGAGGTCACAGCGGTGGGCCTGGTCTGTGGAGGTTCACGTTGGCAAATCATCCGTCAGGCGCAACTGAGCGAAGCGCTGCCCGCCATTGTCGCGGCCATCACCCTTAACCTGATTTCTATGATCGAATACTCGGCGATTGCCGGCACCATCGGCGCAGGGGGCATCGGCTATCTGGCGGTGGTGTACGGCTATCAGCGTTTCGACAATCACATCATGATCGCCACCATCGTGGTGTTGGTGGTTTTGATTCAAACCATTCAGTTTCTCGGTGACCGCCTGGTTACCGCTTTACGTCATCCTCAGGGGACATCGCTATGACAACACAAGAATTTGAGTTACGTAAAACACGCCGCTGGCCATGGTTGCTACTGATTATAGTGGTCGTTGCTGTCGCCGCCGCAGCCTGGTTCTGGCGTAGCCAGCAACCGCAGGCGGTGGTGTTTGGCACCACCCTCAAAATTCACTATGAACCGGCGATGGCGGGTGAGCAGAAGCTGATTGAGTATGTGAATGATCATATTGCAGCGGATTACGGCCTGAAACTGGAAGCGGTAGGGGTGCAGGACCCGGTACAGGCTGACCGTGCGGTCGCAGAGGGACAATACGCGGCGACGGTGTACCAGCATCAGTGGTGGCTGAAACAGGTAGTCGACGCGAACAATTTTGCATTGACGCCAACATTACCGCTGTTCCAGTGGGCATTTGGTATCTACTCCGATCGCTACCCTTCCGTGGATGCGCTGCCGCAGGGGGCCACCATTGTGGTGCCGGACGATGGCGCAAACCAGGGCCAGGCGCTGTGGCTGCTGGCGCGTCAGGGATTAATCACCCTTGACCCGAATGTTGAACCCCGCACGGCAAAACTGAAAAACATCACCGGTAATCCGCATGGTTTTGTATTTAAGGAGCTGGATTTATTGACGATGCCGCGTGCGTTGAACTCGGTTGATGCTGCGATTGGTTACGTGTCGCAGTTTGATGCCGGAAAAGTGCCGCGTGATAAAGGCATTCTGTTCCCGCCTGCGCCACGCACTTTTGCCTCCCAGCTGGTGATTGGCACGCCTTATCTGTCCCAGGAAAATATCGAAAAGCTGAAAAAAGCCTTCTCCGATCCACGCCTGCAACAATGGCTGAAGACCACCGATGATCCGCTGGTCAAAGGGGTATTGGTGCCCGTTTCCGCCGACTGATTCACCGTTGATGACCGGTACACCCGGACACGTGCTGCGTGTCTGGGTTTTTGCGCTTGCTTGTTGTTTATATTGTTGATTTTAAACAAATAAATATCAATATTTGTTGTTTTGGTCCTGGCCGATTAACGCTTATAACAACCTCACCTGCATAACTAATAACACCGTGAGGCGGTATGAGCACACTCCCTTTAGACAACACCCTGCCGGTTTCGGAACCGGTCCGTTCGGTCAGCGACGTCGCGCGCCTGATCAACACCCGTAGTGATAAAAACAATTACGCGCGCATGATAGTGTTTCTCGCGCTTGGTGGCGTTTTTCTCGACGCTTACGATCTCACCACGCTCTCTTACGGCATCGATGATGTGGTTCGTGAATTTCAGATCTCGCCATTTATCACCGGGCTGGTCACCTCGTCCATCATGGTGGGCACCATTGTTGGCAATCTGATCGGCGGCTGGCTGACCGACAAATATGGCCGTTACTCGGTGTTTATGGCCGATATGTTGTTCTTTGTGGTGTCGGCGATTGCTGCCGGGCTGGCTCCCAATGTCTGGGTACTGATTGGCGCGCGTTTCCTGATGGGGATCGGCGTGGGGATAGATTTGCCGGTCGCGATGTCCTACCTGGCTGAATTCTCCAAATTTGCCGGTAAAGGTAACAAAGCGGCAAGGCTCGCCGCCTGGTGCCCGATGTGGTACGCGGCATCGACACTCTGTTTCCTGCTGATCTTTGGCCTCTACTTTCTGCTGCCAAAAGAGCATCTCGACTGGCTGTGGCGCGCTTCGCTGCTGTTTGGCGCGGTGCCTGCGTTGCTGATCATCGCAGTGCGCAGCAAGTTTATGAATGAATCGCCGTTGTGGGCGGCTAATCAGGGGGATCTGAAATCGGCAGTGCGCATCCTGCGTGATTCCTATGGTATCCATGCTCATGCAGCGGAACCCGAAGCGCCACCTGCCGCCGCGGCCCCCAAAGTCAGCTTCCGTGTGCTGTTCCAGCAACCATGGCGCGAACGCACCATCGTCGCCGGGGTGATGAATATCTGTATCTCGTTTGAATACACGGCCATCGCCTTCTTCCTGCCGTCAATTCTGGCCCAGTTCCTCGGGGCTGGGGTGTTTGAAACCATTTCTGCCTCACTGGGCCTGAATGCGCTATTTGCCTTTACCGGTGGTCTGTTAGGGATGCGCCTGGCGTGGAAATATCCATCACGCCATGTGGCGATTGCTGGCTTCGCCCTGCAGTTTGTCGCCCTGATTGCGCTGGCATTGATTGGCCACCCCGAAGCACTGGCAGGTATCGTCTTCGCGGTGTTGATGCTGGGTCTGTGGCTGTTTGCCGAAGGTTTTGGGCCCGGTGCACAGCTGATGGTCTATCCGGCACTGTCTTACCCCACTTCGATTCGCGCCACTGGCGTCGGTTTTAGCCGTGCGCTGTCGGGTATCGGCAGTGCCTTAGCGCTGTTTATTTTGCCAATTCTCCAGGCTGCACTCGGCACCAATATGTTCTGGGTGGTATCGCTCAGTGCCATTATCCCGATTTTCTTCCTGCTGGCGGTACGCCATGAACCAACCCGCCACGATATCGACGATCTTTCCCATCAGGAGTGAACCATGACCTTATTAGCAACAGGAACCGATTATGATCGCCTGGCCGCGCATTTCCGTCCGGTATTTGCACGCATCGCCGCAGGTGCTGCCGATCGTGAACGTCATCGCACGTTGCCGGAGGAACCCCTGGGCTGGCTGAAAGAAGCCGGTTTTGGCACGGTGCGTATTCCACCCGAAAAAGGCGGTTGGGGTGCGTCGTTACCGCAACTGTTCCAACTGTTAACCGAACTGGCCGAAGCGGATTCGAATTTGCCGCAGGCGCTGCGTGCGCATTTCGCCTTTGTCGAAGACCGCCTTAATCAGCCGGATAGCCCAGCGCGGGATAGCTGGTTCCGGCGCTTTATTGATGGTGAGCTGGTGGGCAGTGGCTGGACAGAAATTGGTACGGTTAAACTGGGGGACGTGATCACCCGCGTTACGCCGGGAGAGAAAGGCTGGACGCTGAATGGCGAAAAGTTTTACAGCACCGGCACGCTGTTTGCCGACTGGATTGATGTCTACGCGCGCCGCAATGACAATCAGGGCGATGTGATCGCGCTGGTCAGCACCCACCAGCCTGGCGTCAGGCGTGAAGATGACTGGGACGGTTTCGGGCAACGTCTGACCGGCAGCGGCACCACCCGGTTCGATAATGCCCACGTCGAACAGGATCATGTGTTCGACTTTGCGCAGCGCTTCCGTTATCAAACCGCCTTCTACCAGCATGTCCTGCTGGCGACGCTGGCCGGGATTGCGCGTGCTGCCGCGCGTGATGCCGCACAGGGCGTGGCGGCACGTCAGCGCATCTATAGCCACAGCAATGGCAATGCCTCACGCCAGGATGTGCAGGTATTGCAGGTGGTGGGTGAAGTGACCAGTCTGGCCTTTGCGGTGGAAGCGACGGTGATCCGCGCCGCACATTCACTGCAATCAGCTTATGAGGCCCATATCAGTCATGATGAGGCTTATCTCAAACAGGTGAACGAGCTGGCCGAAGCGGAAGCCGGGCAGGCGCAGGTGATCGCCAGCGAACTGGTACCGCGTGCCGCCACCGAGTTGTTTAATGCCTTAGGCGCTTCCGATACTCGCTTAAGCAAAGCGCTGGATCGCCACTGGCGTAACGCGCGCACCGTGGCATCGCACAATCCGGTGATCTACAAAGCACGTGATATTGGTGACTGGAAAGTGAATGGCACCGCACCGACCGCCATCTGGCAGATTGGCAGTGGAGAGTAATGCGAGATGCGCAACGGCGCGGATGGTTGAGCCGTTGCGCTGTCAGCCTTACTTTTTATCCAGCGACCAGGTCGCGCTGCGCACATCCACCTTCACCGGCAGCAAGCCGACACGGGTAAAGGTATCCGCCAGCGCCTGCTGTTCAGCAAACACCTGCGGAGTCATGCGCTGCGCGCCATAGGGCAGACGCGCCAGCGTGGTTTGCCAGATGCTTTTATCCAGCCCGGTCGATGTTGACAGAATGGCGGCGGCATCGTCCTGATGTTGGTTAGCCCAGTCACTCAGTTTACTTAACTCATCCACCACCTGCTGTGCGGTCTGTGGGTGTTCCTCAGCAAAACGGCGGCTGGCGAGATAGAAGGTGTAATGTGGCACCAGGCCTTCCGCATTGCGCACCTGACGTGCCCCGGTATGTGCCTCTACTTCGGCGAGGAACGGGTCCCAAATCACCCAGGCATCAATGGCTCCTTTCTGGAAGGCCGCACGGGCGTCCGCAGGCGGCAAATATACCGGGGTGATGTCTTTATAGTTCAGCCCGGCATCTTCCAGTGCTTTGACCAGCAGATAATTGACATCCGAACCCTTATTCAGACCCACGCGCTTACCTTTGAGATCGGCAACGCTGTTAATTGGGGAGTCTTTGGGCACCACGATGGCTTCGGTTTTCGGGTTAGCAGGCGAATGGCCCAGATAGATCAGGTCGGCTTTTGCCGCCTGAGCAAAGGCGGGTGGGGCATCTCCGGTTGCCGCCAGATCGATACTGCCGACGTTCAATCCTTCCAACATTTGCGGTCCGGCGGGAAACTCAACCCAGCGAACGTTAATGCCTTCCTTTTTGAAGGCGTCATCCAGCGTGCCGCGATATTTCAGCAACGCGAAGATATTGGCTTTCTGATATCCGATGTTGACGGTTTCCGGGTTGGCAGCGTAGCTGTGCGCGGAGAGCAGTCCAAGGCTTAGCGCCAGGGTGCTCAAGAGATGCGTTTTACGTGTCATCATGGTTCTCTCGTGGTTTTTTTACCACCATAACAAAGCGCATATATAACCAATAAATAACGATTTTAGATCGCTTATAACTTTATGTTTGAGTTTTGTGACCATTCACTGTAATCAGTCAGCGGGTGAAAATGTCGCCAGCCATTTCCATAGATGCCCATATAATTAGCACGGTAATAATTTGTATAACAAATCAAAATGCCTTCCGCAGAGGCTTCTGCCAGGATAAGCCAATTCCTGCCTGCTCAAGGTCTTTTTTGCTTTATGAAGTGGCTTTCTCAAAGTGCAGTGCTGTTTTCTGCCAAAACGTGTCTTGCCGCCTTTCTGGCTTTTTACATTGCTCTGGAACTCAATCTTGATAAACCGGCCTGGTCGCTGACCACCGTCTATGTCGCCTCGCAGCTCTATTCCGCTTCGACGGTGTCAAAATCCATCTTCCGCTTTATGGGAACGGTGCTGGGTGGATTGTTTACGCTGTTAATCTACCCGATGACGGTACAGGAACCGATGTTGTTCAGCCTGTGCATCTCGCTGTGGGTCGCCGTGTGTCTCTATCTCTCGTTACATGACCGCACGCCGAAAAGTTATGTGTTCATGCTGGCGGGCTACAGTGCCGCCATTATGGGTTTCCCCGATGTGACCTCGCCGGCGTCTATCACTTACACGGTGATTTCGCGTATTGAGGAGATCACCGTGGCGATTGTGTGTAGCAGTCTGGTGCATCGCCTGATCATGCCGGTATCGATGCGCCATCTGTTGGAGCAAAGCGTCAGCCAGTGGTATCAAAATGCGCGCAAGCTATGCAGTGAACTGATGACGTCGACACCGCACGACAAGGCGCTGGAGCGGGAAGGCATTCTGATTCAGATGGCTAACTACCCATTGAATGTTGAAACGCTGATCACCCACTGTGTGTATGAAGGGGATGCGGCGCGCCGTCTGGTGCGTCTGGTGAGCGTGCAATATCAGCATCTCTCGTATCTGATCCCGACGCTAACGGCGATTGAATCCCGACTTAACCTGTTGGCACAGCAACAAATCCTGTTCCCTGAGTATGTTGCGCAGGCGTTTCAGCAATTCCTGGTCTGGCTGAACGGAGCCGATGATCAGCCGGTACACGACAATCTGGTGGCGGCACAGGAACAACTCAAACTCGCGTGGCAGGAGGGCAGGCTTAACAGCGAAGAAAGCATCTTGCTGCTGGGTTTGCTGGAGCGCTTACTGAATTTTGTGCGCATTGCCAATGCCTACCACAGCGTGAGCGAACGTGTCAGTGAGTGGACACCAACGGTGAAACCGGGAAAAACCGTGGTGCGCAGCCACCGCCATATCGACAAAGGTTTGTTGCTGCTCTCCTCCTTCACCGCCTTTATCGCCACCTTCGCGACTTGTTTGTTTTGGATCGGCAGCGGCTGGGTGGATGGTTCGACTGCGCCGATGATGGCGGCGGTGCTCTGTTCATTCTTTGCCGGGATGGATAGTCCTATTGCCCCGATGAAGCTGTTTCTAAAGGGGGTCATTATCGCGGTGGCGATCAGCCTGATGTATATCGTGTTTCTGATCCCGCAGGCGATTACCTTCGAAGCACTGGTGATTTGCCTGGCACCGGGGTTGTTGGCGCTGGGGCTGGTGATTGCCAATCCGTCCACCAACCTGATTGGCCTGATCGTCGCGACTCAGATACCCGGTTTTATCGGGATGAGTCATCACTTTAAACCTGACTTACTGCTTATAGTGAATGCAGTACTGTCAACGATGGTGGGGATTGTGTTTGGCGTGGTGATCACCGCGTTAATTCGTAACAAGCGCCCCTCCTGGACGGCCAAACGCGCGGTGCGCAAAGGCATTCGAGAGCTGCTGCAATTTATTACCGCGATGCGGCTGAATGGGGTGACGATGTCGATGCGGCAGCAGTTTGTGGCCCGCACGCTGGATAAGGTCAACGTGATCTTGCCGCGTAAACGGGTTGATCCGGTGCCGGATCTGGTGTCCGGCGGCAACCTGATTGCCGAAGCCTGGCTGGGGGCCAATTGCTATGACTTTTACGTAAGGCATCAGACGCTGCTGACAGCGCATCACATCGATAGCGGCGCGATGTTCCATGAGTTAAGTCAGTTCCTCAAACAGCGGCTGAAATCGTTACAGACCCAGCCGCAACCGGCTTTGTTGATGGAGTTGAACCGCTTACTGCTCGGCCTGGAAGCGGGCGCGGTGCGGGAACATGCATTGTTTGTCCCACTGTTCCATTTGTTCAATATTCGGTTATCGTTGTTTCCGACGGCACGCTGGCCGGAAAAGATAAAGGACACAGAATGAAACTGATCGGCCTGATTGGCGGGATGAGCTGGGAATCGACGGCGCTCTATTATCGCATCATCAATGAGCAGGTTAAGCAGCAGCTGGGAGGATTGCACTCGGCGCGCAGTCTGATGTACAGCGTTGATTTTCAAGAAATAGAGCAATTACAGGTTGCCGGTGAGTGGCAAAAAGCCGGAGAGATTCTGGCGGCGGCCGCGCTCAGTCTTGAACGCGGTGGTGCTGATTTCATCGTGCTCTGTACCAACACCATGCATAAACTCGCCGCACAAATCACGGCGGCGGTAAACATTCCGCTGCTGCATATTGCGGATGCGACGGCGGCACGCATCCGTCAGGCGGGGGTAAAACGCGTCGGTTTGTTGGCGACCGGCTTCACCATGGAACAGGACTTCTACAAAGGCCGGCTGCAACAGGAGTACGGTATTGAGGTGCTGGTGCCTGCGGCAACGCAACGCAAAGTGGTGCACGACATCATTTATCAGGAGCTGTGTCTGGGAATTATTCGCGAGGAATCACGTGCACACTATCGTGAGATTATTGCGCAGTTGGTCGCCGAGGGAGCAGAAGCCATTATTCTTGGCTGCACGGAAATCACCCTGTTGGTGAAGCCGGAGGATGCCAGCGTACCGCTGTTCGACACCACGCTGATCCATGCACAGGATGCGGTAAAAGCGGCATTGTTGTAGTCAGAAATCAGGCCCATGCTACAAAATTGATAAGCGGCTGTTCACTAAATCACCGTTGTTGACTATTCTCTCCCGAAACTAAATGTTGTGAATCGACTTTCAGGGAGAGAAAGTATGTTGAATAACACAAATTTTCATGAGGATGTTCAGCTCAACACCCACAATCGCTACCATCTGAATTTAGAAAAATCAACGTGTTATGTTGACGTTGAGTCGTTTACCGGTGAGGAAGCGCTGAGTCAGCCCTGGCGCTATGTCATCCGCTTTACCTGCGAAGATCGTGACATTGCACCTGAGAGTCTGATGATGAAGAAAGCCTCATTCAGCATCGTCGGCTCTTCAGACGCTGGCTCAGGTTCTCCACCACCAGAGGGGCAACGGCTGGCACAGCGGGAGATGAATGGTGTTATTACCGCGATGTCCCGTTTGTCTGCCAGTCACGATGAAGCGTTATACGAAGTTGTTCTCGAATCCCCCCTTTCACTGCTTAGCCATACCCACCGTTACGCTATCTTCCAGCATGTCGCCGTACCCGAACTGATTGGCCGCGTGCTGAAATCCCATGGAATGGAAGGTCACGAAATGGATATGACGGGCCTGTGCTGGACCTACCCCGAGCGTGAAATGATTGTCCAGTGGGGAGAGACGGACTTGCAGTTCATGCTGCGGCTGCTGTCTGAAGTGGGGATCTGGTTTCGCTTTGAACCGCATAAAACGGCCAGCCATCTGACGGTAATGGTTTTTGGCGATATGCCATCGGGTTACGTGTTGGGGCATAAAATCAGGGCATTGCCGCAGGCCGGTATGGCGGGGGATTCTCTGACCCTGCGTGATATGACCAGCCATGCTGCGGTGGTGACGGCAGCAGTACATACACGTGATTACGACTACCGTATCCAGCGCCTTACCGCGCTGGAAGCTTCCGCTGATATGGCGAACCAAGCCGCGTTTACCTGTGGGCGGGATTACCACTATGCGGATATCCATCACGGCGAAGGTGACCGCTGGGCAAGCATGCAGGGGGGTGAGGCGGAAACCTCATGGTTTTATGCCCGCATTCGTCATGAGCGCCATTTGTGTCATCGCCTGCGACTGGCAGCAAGGACGGATGATCCTGCGCTGTTACCCGGTATGGTGTCAGAAATTATCGGGGATTGCCCTGATGCTTTTTCCGACGGCTGGCTGGTGGTGAGCCTGATCTGCCGTGGCTCACGCAGCAGCCCGTTCGAATCTGAACTGAGCGGAATGCCCTGGAGTGCGCGGGCCGCATATCGCCCGGAACGACGCCCTCGCCCTGTTATCGCCGGTACCGTTCCGGCGCGCATCTCCGGCCACCATATGAATGACACCTTAGCGCGCCCCGATCAGCAGGGGCGTTACCGGGTGAAATTCAGCTTCGATCTGGATGAGTGGGTGAAAGGGCAGGAGAGTATGCCGGTACGTCTGGCACGGATTTATGCGGGGGATCGTTTCGGCGTGCATTTCCCGTTACTGGACAATACCGAAGTTGCCATCGCATTCGAGGGGGGTGACCCCGAGCGTCCTTACATCGCGCACGTGCTGCATGATGTGACCAATCCTGATCTGGTGAATGAGCTCAACAGCACCCGCAACGTCATCCGCACCTATGGCAAAAACAAGCTACGAATGGAGGATAAGCAGGGCCATGAACATATCAAGCTGGCAACTGAATTTGGTAAAACGCAGCTGAATATCGGCCATCTGGTGGATGTCAAACGCCAGCCGCGCGGTGAGGGTGCCGAGTTGCGCACTGACCGTCATGCCGCCGTCAGAGCGGGAGAGGGTATCCTGCTGACCACCGCGGCACAACCCAATGTACAGGGTAATCAGCTGGAGATGGCAGAAACAATCCGCCATTTGGAACAGGCGCTCACGCTGGCGTATAGCCTGCAAGGGAGTGCGGCCAATGCCGGAGCCGATAGCGTGGAAACTGCGCCGCAGCAACAACTTCAGCAATCACTTTCCGAACTGAAAAAACCCGGCATTGTGGCCTGGGCCGATGCCGGGCTGGTGCAGGCCACGCCGGAAAGCCTGCAACTTTCCGCCGGGCAGGATGCGGTGATTACCGCCAGCAATAATGGCAGCGTGAATATCTTTAAAACCTTGTCGCTGGCGGCAGGTCAGGGCATCTCTGCATTTGTACGCCGCGTGGGGATCAAACTTATTGCCGCGTCGGGTCACATTAGCTTGCAGGCCCAACGGGGAAAACTCTCCGCGTTGTCCGAACAGGATATGCAGATCACCAGTGTGAATGGTGAGGTACAGATTAGCGCGAAAAAGGGGCTGTTTTTGCACTGCGGGGGTGGTGGTATTCGTATCCATCCTGGCGGCGGCGTAGAAATTTTCTCGCCAAAATACATTGAACAGAAATCGCCGACGCTCAGTTATCAGCCAGGCGAGATGGCGAAGATTGTTGATCCGGTGTTTGCGGCTAACTCTCTGGTGCGCAGGGTCAGGCTGTATCGTGATGGCGACCGCAAGCATCCGCTGCTGCATCAAATCTTTCGCGTAACCACTTCAGATGGCGGCATGATTGAGGGGAGCACGGATGCCAATGGTTGCTCGCCGTTACTGGATTTGGCGGAAACCGAACAGCTGGAAATTACGTTGGTAAGGGAGGCAAAACCATGAGCAAGGAAAAGCGGTCAGACAATGTTTTCAACAACCCGGTACTCGGGACTTGTATTGGTGTGGATCGTGAGACTGGCGGGGCGATGATCACACAGGATTTTGCGGCTGGCAGCCCGCTACCCTGCATCGTTATTCTGGTGCATGGCGTCAACGATATTGGTGAAGCCTACGAGACGCAGGAGCAGGGGATTGTCGCCGGGCTGAATACCCGGCTGGCCCGCACCGATATGCATCCCAATGAATGGGCGGAGATGTGCGGCTTAACCGACCTGAGCGGTGCCGCGCGACGTATTACCGCCAGCGATCGCTCGCCGGTGATCCCGTTTTACTGGGGATATCGTCCGGTGGATCGGGAAACCTATGACGCCGACCAGCAGCGTTATCGTGACGAGGTCAAAAAGCTCGGGCTGGAATCGGTGCTGCCATATGATGCTTTTCAGGAGAATGATCCGAAACGCCTGAAAAAACTCAACCCGGAAATGCGCGGCTTCTGCAACGATAACTACGGCAACGTGCTGAATCTTGCGGCGGCTAAAAATGGTGGCACCTTTGCCAATGCCACCACCTGTATCCCGGATATGCTCGGGCCGGGAGCCAACGGTGGCGCAATCTGGATGGCGGGAGTCTACAGCCGCAAGTTCAACGGCGGTGATTTTACGCACCCGATTTACGGCAATCCGCACCGGATTTATCAGTTCTTTGCGGCGCAGCGGCTGGCGGATTTGATTCTTGAAATCAGAAAAAATAAGGCAACTGAACTCGATACCATCAATATCGTGGCACACAGCCAGGGCACCCTTATCACCATGCTGGCGAACATGATTCTGAAGCAGAAGGCACCCCAATACACTGTTGCTGACTGCACCATCCTCTGCCACTCCCCTTATTCGCTGGAACCGCGTTTTCTGGAGAACCTGCTGCCGGGCCGCCAGCAGACCGCTAAAGCCCGTCAGGAAACGATGCGTAATTTCTGTCGGCTGATGGCTACCAACCCCAAATATGATCCGTCCGGGCGCTATCACCCGGACTTTGTGCAGGCGATGCTGAACGACGGCACGCTGGCGCGCAAACACCAGTGGCACAGCGATCCGCGCTATAGCCGCAACAATTATGGCCGGGTATATAACTATTTCTGCCCGGATGATGGCATTGTGTCGCTACAGAACGTGCAGGGGGTTGGCTGGCGCGGCATTCCCGATCAGGTTGCAACGGGGATGGAGAACCTTTACCAGCGGGCGTTTTGCCAGCACTACACCACCGGCGGCAACCCGACTCATCGTCCGTTTGAGAAGCCCGCCTGGCGGGAAGGGGACTTCCGTTATGACGGCCGGGCAACCAACGCCGCCTATCCGTACCACAGTGGCGTGACCCTCAATGCTGAAGCGCTGCCGCAGGTGTTTGAGCTGACCCTGATGGGCAGCAGTCATGACGGGGAGATGAAGTTTAAGACCGGGGTGGCAGGGGAGGATCGCTATATAGACTATTCCGCCCGTGCCCATGAGGGCGTGTGGCAGGTGAAGGAAAAACGTCCCCTGATACCGTTACACGACTATGGCATCCAGCCGGGGCATATTCTGACCGAAGCCGAACTGAGTGCGGTCAATGTTCATTACAAAACCCAATTCACCGGTGGCCGTATTATCGGTTCGCAGCAGCGGATGGAATATCTGCTGTTACGGAATAAAACCGACCAGGAAATTGATGAGATGGCGAAATATGGCGACCCGGTAAAACTCAGCCAGCATTCGGCCATTGTGATGGACCCGAACGTGCAGGAAAAAGCGGTGGCCTATGACCTGGCGATTGGTAACTGTATGGCGTTTGAGGATCCGGAGTTCTGGTTGCGGCTGCGGAAACTGGCCGACTGGCGGCATATGTATAATCCGGATGAGGATACCAGGTCATATTACAGTTCCGGTCAGCTGAATTTTTATAAGACTAAAAAATTCATGAACAAACCCGATGAAGTTTTGCCAGCCGGTGAATTCGGTGTTGTTAACGAATATTATCCTGGTTCTAAAATTTCTCCGGCACGCCACCCTGAGTTTCATCATAAAGAGGTTCCATTACCGCAATGGGATATGCCTGATCCCCTTAATTATTTAGAACTTCCCTCAATGGGTCACAAAATGGTGTTTTAGTCATGATGAAATATGTAAAAGGATTTACATCGACAGTACTGGTTATTGCTCTGTTCATGCTGGGGGGATGCCAAAGCCATTTATTGAAACCCCGACAGAAGCCAGTACAGGTGGTATACCGTTTTGACGATCACCGCTGGCTGGAATTACAGGGATTTAACTGTGAGGGCGCATTGTGGTTTGTGGACCAGAAACGAGGGATCAGGACAGAAGTGCATGACTGGGGTTATCGTATTTTTACTCGTTCTTATATTCATCCCTCAGAACGTTATATAGCCCTACCTGGCTGGGGCATGACCAGTGCAATGACTGTTTCTAAAGATTATGGCAGAACCTGGAAAACGTCCTCAATTAGAGGTGAAGAGGACAATGGTTCAAATGCACCCACTTACGATAATATCCAGTCCCTGACCGTGGTTAATGACCAGGGTTTTCTGCTGACCAAACAGGGACGCATTTATATGTCCTCCCTGCCTTTCGATGATCCGCGTCTGCAACCCGGCGGAACAGGCGTGGATTATGTTGTCGAGTTTAGAGGAAGAAAGATCCCCCATCATATCAACGCAATACAACCTGCTGAAGGCTTAGATACATCATTGTGGGGCAGGGAATATATCGATCCGCGTATTCTACATCGCATGACAAACCAGTATTACACCAACTTCCAGAACCTGCCCGACCGCATCCCGGAAGTCAAAAACTATCAGGGATGGACGCATATGAGATGCGACCTGAATGCCGGATTCTGATTACGGCTTAGAACGGTAGCGGCGCGATTTATCGCGCGGTGTTGGGCGCATAAAAAATAGCGCGATAAATCGCGCCGCTACTATTTAGATATTCCATATACGGTCACAAAATGGTGTTTTAATGATGCTGAAATATGTAAACGGAATTACATCTATGGTGCTGATTATTGCTTTGTTCATGCTGAGCGGATGCCAGGGGCGTATCTTCTATATGTCTTCGTTGCCCTTTGACGATCCGCGTCTGCAACCTGGCGGAACGGGTGTGGATTATGTTGTGGAGTTCAGAGGAAGAAAAATCCCCCACCATATCAACACAATAAAACCTGCTGAAGGCGAGGATACATCATTGTGGGGCCGGGACTATATCGACCCGCGTATTTCACATCGTCTGACAGACCAGTATTACGCCAACTTCCAGAACCTGCCCAACCGTATCCCCGAGGTCAAAAATTATCAAGGCTGGACGCATATGAAATGCGACCTGAATGCCTGACTCTGATTATTTATCCGGTAAACACAAAACAATAGACATTAAAGGATTAAGAAAATGATAAAAGGCGTTATCCGTCTCGGCGACAAATTATCGCACGGTGGTCAGGTTACTGAGGCCACGGGTGAAATGTTTGATGGCAAACCCGTGATGCTATTGGGCGACAGTGCGCGCTGTAACCTTCACGGTAAAACGAAAGCTGATGAAGGCCATCCAACCTGGACAATGCATGGGCGGAATGTGGTCACTGAGGAATACCAGGCTAAATGCGGCTGTTCGTTTATCTCTTCATTACCTGTCGCGGGAGCCCGTTAAGCCATGAATTTCTGGAAACCCCTCCCTGAGCCGAATTGGGCACATGATCTGTGTTTTTCGCCCCTGCTGATTGTTGTCGTCTCTGTTTCAGTCGGATTCTTTTTTGCGGTTTTCAATCTTACTTTTATGGATCTCACGATGCCTTTGGCGGAGAAGATTTGGTGGTTGCTGGTCATCCCCATCGTGGCTGGTGGACTGATTTGCACCATTATCTTGCTTATCCATAATATCAATCGGTTCTGGGGCAATATGATGCGTAAAAGCTATATAGAGAACCGTAACTGGTGGATGCACCACGCATCAAAGACGATCAGATTGGCTGAACATACTTCACTTTTTCCGGTAGAAGATGCCGCATTAAAAATGGTGAGATTAGACGGTGAAATGCCGCCCGTGAAAGACTTTCCCCGCAAGCTCAATATTGGCATCGATGAAGATACGGGTTTCACTCGCACGCAACAGGTGTTAACCCGGCTGCTGGAGCAGATCGCGATGGCTGCGCTTAACCAGCCAGAGGTATGGCTATACATCCGCAACGCGGATGAAAACATTCAGCAAGATGCCAGCACTATATTAAAAAAGTTTCTACGCGCGCCAACTGTCCATCTGCTGACAGAATTACCCCAGCGGTCAATGCTGGAAGAATGGATCATGACGTATTTTAACGGTTGCCGCTTACTGATTATCATGGAATTGCATGCTAATAATGACGAGACATTTTGTGAATATGCCACTGCACTGCTTTTTACCCATGACCGCGTACTAGCAGACAGCCATATGCCGGTCTGGTGTTTTCGCGGTCTGGATTGTAAGCCACATCAGCTTGAACAATATCTGAACATTTTATTCGCAGCGAAACAGGTGGCACCGGGGAATTTACGCCATGTTTGGACCGGAAATATGCAGGGAGAAGGTTTGCATCTGTTGGTGGATGCCTGCAGTGAAACATTAACGGACCAACAAGCCAGTCATTGGCACAGCTTGTCGCTCGCTGAAACCTGGACGCCAGGCTATCAATGGCTGATGGTGGAATGGGCTGCCAGAGCCATCCGCCATGGACTACGTGGACAGTTGCTCGCCACACAAAGCGGGGGAGAGCCGCAGATCAATCTGGCGATGATGTGTGGGGGGGCTGTTACGCAACGCCACGATGATGAAGATCATCTATTGCCCATTATCAATGGGATGCTGAAGGTCATTATTTTAATTTTTCTTGCAGGTAGTGAAATCACATTGCTGATTGCCTCTGCATTTCAGGGGCAGAAAGATGCCGTTATCTTTTACTTTTTAGCGGGTATGGGTGGCATGATTTTACTTGCCATGGGCGTTATTACCTGTGGTGTTTATATCGCTCGCCGTCACCGGGAATTAATTGTTAATTATTACCAGCATTAATCTCGGGTCATGGCTGCCTGCGTGGCTTCTCCACCACCGTACTCCTGCGGCGTAACGTTTGTAGTAACACCTGAAATGCTGGAGAAAGCAGGCGGCGGCTGGGGTAATAAATATGATATCCGGCAAAGGGGGCGCACCACTCAGCCAGTACCCGCACCAGCTTGCCCTCCTCAAGTTGGGCCTCCACCATATCTTCCATCACCATAGCCAGGCCCACCCCAGCTTCCGCCGCTTTCAGTGCCGCGACGATGTTGTTAACAATAAATTGCCCATCAACGCGAACGTTAAGTTCGCGTTCCCCCTGACTAAATTCCCAGGCATAAATGCCGCCAGAACTGGGCAGGCGGATATTGATGCAGGTGTGATGTGGTAATTCGTGGGGCGACTTGGGGATGGGGTGTTTGGCGAAATAGTCGGGTGTGCCCACGACCGCCATACGCAAGTCAGGGCCGATGCGTGCGGCGATCATATCCAGCTCCACCCGTTCACCCAGGCGAATACCGGCATCAAAGCGTTCACTGACGATATCCGTTAACGCGGAATCCAGCGATAACTCGATGTTAATATCGGGGTAAGTATGCAGCACCTCACGGATAGCGGGCCAGATAAGGGTATCTGCGGCATGTTGGCCCGCGGTGATCCGTACCGTGCCAGCGGGTTTATCTCGAAATTGACTCAGCGCCTGCAAGCGATGGTCGATATCGCTTAACGCCGGGCGCAGGGTATTCACCAGTTGTTCACCGGCTTCGGTAACAGCCACATTTCGGGTGTTACGGATCAACAGACGTACCCCCAGCCTTTCTTCCAGACGGCGTACCGTCTGGCTCAACGCAGGCTGTGAGGTGGAGAGCCTGGCGGCAGCGCGCGTGAAACTTTTTTCCTCAGCCACCACCAAAAAAGCGGCCAGATCACCCAGCTCATCTCGCAGCATTGATAAATCTCAGATATAAGTTCATTAACTATTAAGCATCTTATCACCTGAATCTGCCACGTATACACTTTCGCTCATTGATTGAACCGCTGGTCGGGCAATCACCCAATGCAAATGATGGTGAGGTCAAAATGACAAAAGATATCGTGGTAATTATTGGTGCTGGTGGCATTGGTCAGGCGATTGCTCGCCGCCAGGGATTTGGCAAAACATTACTGCTGGCCGACTTCAATACGCAGACTCTGCAACAGGCGGCAGAACAACTTAGTGCGGCGGGTTACAGCGTTGAAACCCAGAATGTTGATGTGACGTCGCGTGAGTCGGTTGAAAAGCTGGCGGCCCGCGCGTCCTCACTCGGCAGTGTTATGCAGGTTATTAATACCGCAGGTCTGTCGCCCAATATGGCCCCGGTAGATAAAGTGCTGGAGGTGGATCTCTATGGTGCTGCGCTGGTGTTTGAGGTGTTTGAAACGGTGATCGCCCCTGGTGGGGCCGGGTTGATTATTTCCAGTATGGCAGGGCATATGATGCCTGCGCTGGCAGCAGAACAGGAGCATGCATTAGCTTTTACACCTGTCGAGGCGTTGCTGGATCTACCCTTCCTGCAACCAGATGCCATCCCGAATACGTTGGTGGCTTATATGATGGCAAAACGCGCCAACCATTTGCGTGTGCAGGCGTCTGCTATCAGTTGGGGGGAGAAAGGCGCACGCGTGAACTCCATCAGCCCTGGGGTGGTGGTGACACCGCTGGCGCAACATGAACTCAACTCTGCAATTGGTGACATTTATCGCGCGATGATTAATGCCTCTCCGGTAAAACGCATGGCACCACCGGAGGAAATTGCCATCGCTGCTGCTTTCCTGCTGGGACCGGATGCCGGGTTCGTCACCGGGAGTGATCTGTTGATGGATGGCGGCGTGATTGCGGCGATGCGTGCTGGGAAGCTGCAAACGCCGGGGTGATGCTATTCAGTTCGTAGCGGCACGTAACCCGCGCCGCTACGCATCAGAATGCTGTTTCCAGTGAATCTGTGACGCAATAATCATCATCCACCAGCGGCAGATAACGCCATTTATCAAAGGCGGTGCAGGGGTGTGAAATGCCACAACCTATCCAGTCACCGGGCTTCAGCGCATCATCTTCCGGCAACAACAAATACGCATGTTGATCATTTACTTCGCTGATACGCATGCCGTGGGCCGTGCGGGGCGCACTGCCATCAACATTACGCACCCACAGAGGATTCGGCAGATCCTGGTCAAAGGGCACATCGCGGCGACCGAAATCAACAAACGCCAGGCCGGGTTCTGGGCGTGATAACACGCGTCCCCAGATCTCCAGCGCGGCTTCAAAATGATGGTTCGCCCCGGGCTGGGCGAACGGCGTGATGCGGGCATACAATCCGTTATCGTGTGCCATATAGGCACCCGAGCGAATCAGCGGTGTGACGGGCAGCGGCAGTCGGGCTGCGGTAAAACAGGCGCTGACCACGTCAAACCACGCACCGCCACCGGCGCTGAGAATGATGTTGTCACTGCTAAAAAGCTGCTTCCCGGCCAGCAGCGCAGCGGTGGCGATCAGCATTTGACAATAATCGTGCACTTTAGCGATACCCGCGCTATCACGCCCCGCTCCCAGCGCGCCTTCATAGCCGGCCACACCGACCAGTTGCAGGGCAGGACAAGCTGCAATCGCGGTGGCAATCTCCAGCGCGTCAGAGGGTGAGCGGCAACCGGTGCGTCCGCCACTGATCGACATCTCCAGCAGCACGGCGATGCGGCTGTCACCCAGGTGTTGCTCCAGCAAACGGACACCCTGCAATGAGTCGACATAACAAACAAAGCCGTGATCGGGATGCTGCCGTTGCCACTCGCCAATCCAGCGGATGCCTGCGGGATCGACCAGTTGATTGGCGAGAAAGACGTTACGAATGCCGAACTGACGCAACGCGCGAACCTGCGCAGGCGTTGCGGCGCTTAATCCCCAGGCTCCGCCTTCAGTGATAGCGCGGCGCAGAATCGCCGGAGACATGGAAGTCTTACCGTGTGCCGCCAGCATCACCCCCTGTTCACGGCAAAAGTCCGCCAACTGACGCAGATTATTCTCCAGCGCCGATTGCTTCATCAGCATCAGCGGGGAAAACACCTGATCGCTGGCAAGTACCGGGGTGCCAGCCGGTAGCGTTGTATCGCCATAACCTGCCACAGATTTAAAGCGTGGCGCGGGTTGTTGCGCATCCAGCAGACCGTCCGCCACCAGCGGAAAATGAATCGACATAGTGCCTCCGATCAATGCTCAAGCACGCGGGATAAAAATTGTTGGGTACGGGGATTCTGCGGATGCACAAAAATTTGTTCCGGCGATCCCTGTTCCGCAATCACACCCTGGTCCATAAACACCACACGATCGGCGGTTTTACGCGCAAAACCCATCTCGTGGGTGACCACCACCATCGTCATGCCTTCGCGCGCCAGGCTGCGCATTACCTCCATCACTTCCCCGACCAACTCGGGATCGAGCGCGGACGTGGCTTCATCAAAGAACATAATTTTCGGTTCCACTGCCAGCGCGCGCGCAATCGCTACGCGCTGTTGCTGTCCACCGGAGAGCTGTGCCGGATAATAATGGGCACGTTCAGCCAGACCAACACGCGTCAGCGCCGCCATGCCACGTTTATTGGCTTCAGCTTCGGACAATTTTTGCGCTTTGATCAACGCCAGCGTCACGTTACCCAGCGCGGTTTTGTGGGGGAACAGGTTGAACTGCTGGAACACCATACCAACATGGCCACATATCTCGCGGCTACGTTTGTTGTCGTGCAATGGCACATTATTAACCCAGATTTCACCACCGTCGGCGGTTTCCAGCCCGCTCATAATGCGTAACACCGTGCTTTTGCCGGAACCGGATGCGCCAATCAGCACCAGCACTTCGCCGGGCGACACATCAAGGCTGATTTCTTTCAGCACCTGAGTGCTGCCAAACGATTTGGTGATACGGCTCAGTGTAATGGCGGAATTGCTCATGATAACTGGCTCCTGGTTTGATGATGTTGAACCCAACGGGAAAGCGGAAAGCAGACAACGAAGTACAGCACGGCCACCAGACCATAAATCACCACCGGCTGGCCGATGCGATCGACAATCGCCTGGCCCTGGTGCATCAGTTCTGACATGCCGATCATGCTGACGATCGAGGTGTCCTTAATCAGGGAGAGATACTGCCCCACCAGCGGTGGCAGCACGATGCCGCGCGTCTGTGGCAGGATGACGCTGAGAAAGGTCTGGCGTTTCGACAGGCCAAGAATCCACGACACCTCCCATTGCCCTTTGGGTACCGCTTCAATCCCGGCACGAAACACCTCGGCGATATACGCGCCCTGATAGATACTCAGCCCAAGAATACCGGCGGCAAACAGATTGATTTCATATCCAAAATAGGCGACACCAAAGTAGATAAACATCAGGGTGATCAACACCGGTGTGCCACGAAACAGCTCGGTGTAGAGCACGGCAATCTGCCGGGCGACGGGCAGGCGGCTGGTGCGCAAAACGGCAGCGAGCAGGCCGAGCAGGGTGCTGCCAGCAATCGCGGCAACGGAGAGTAGCAGGGTGATACCCAGCCCCTTCAGTAGCAGCGGCAACGAGCTGATGATCAAATCACTCATAGCGCATTCTCCGGTTTGATAGGTCTAGTCAGCCATTTTTTTGCCCACCACCAGGCGGACTTTTTTACCGTTGTTACCAGCGGCGGATGAAACATACGCCGTCCCGCCAGGCTGCCGAGCCAGGAAAACAGATTACTCAGCAGCAGATACACCAGAGCTACCACGCTGAAGGTCTGGATATACAGCAGGGTACGGGCGTTGATCACCGTAGCGGTGCCAGTCAGTTCCGGCAGCGCAATCGCCGACAGCAACGAAGTACCCAGCAACAGCTGTATTAAATTGTTGATAATGGCAGGCCACACCGCGCGCGCCGCCTGGGGTAACACCACGCTCAGAAACACCTGGCGGCGAGGAATACCCAAAATCCACGCGGCTTCCAACTGGCCTTTGGGCACCGACTGAATACCGGCACGGAAGGTCTCCGACAGATAGGCACCGACGTTAATCCCCAGCGCCAGCACGCCAGCGGTAAAGGCGCTCATGGTGATGCCGAGCGAAGGCAGACCGAAAAAGATGATGAAGATTTGCAGCAACACCGGCGTATTGCGGATAAATTCAACATAGCAGTGACTCAGCCAGCGTAGCGGAGCGAGCGCGGCTGCTTTCGCCAGCGCGGCCAGCAGGCCAAGCGTCACCGCCAGCACGAAAGCGAGAAGGGTGACCTGTAGCGTCAGCCAGGCGGCGGCCAAAAAGGTCTCGCCATAATTCCACAGGGTTAGCCATTGATAACTCATGGATGGACTCCTTCTTGCGGCGTAGCAAGTTTTGCTACGCCGCGTGCGATCAGAATTGCGGGTTCAGCGGATAACGAGGCTTATCACCAAACCATTTTTGATACAGCGTGGCATTCTCACCGGAAGCGTTGATCTCAAACAGGAACTCGTTCAGGTAGTTAAGCCACACCTGGTCACCCTGTTTCACGCCAAAGGCGTTGTACTCCAGTGGCACCAGGGCTTCATTGGTGACGGTGAGCGTTGGATCGAGCTTGGCCTGGTATGCAAGGAAGTTGTTATCCTCGATCATCGCATCAGCCTGACCCTGTTTCACCGCCAGAATGGCAGCCTGTGAGGAGTCGTACTCCTGGATTTTCACGTCGATGCCCATGCTGCGCACCTCGTCACCATTGGTCGAACCTTTCACCGTGGCAATGGTTTTACCGGCCATATCATGCGCCGACTTGATGCCGCTCTCTTTGCGTACCAGCATCGCTTCACTCGCCACCACATACGGGTTGGTGAAGCCGATTTCTTTGGCGCGCTCCAGGTTGCGTGTGAAGTTACAGAACACCACATCCACTTTATTGGTTTGCAGGTTAGGGATGCGATTGGCGCTGGTGGTGTTGACCATCTCCAGTTTGACACCCATCTCTTTCGCCAGCGCTTTCGCTAAATCAACGTCATAACCATCGGGATTGCCATCTTTATCGTAAAAGCCAAAGGGTGCGAAACTCAGGCAATCACCCACGCGCAACGTGCCGCGTTGCAATACGGTTTGCAGCGCAGATTGTGGTGCAGCGCCCGCGTCTTTTTTCTCTTCCGTGGGGGTACAACCGCTAACGGCCAGCATGACCAGCGCACCAGCGATGATTTTTAACGAAGTTGCATTCATTGTTTTGCTCGCTTATTTAATGGAGACGACATGAAAAGCATCAGTTATTAACGCACTGCCCTGGTGAGGGCGGATAAATAAAAAACCGTTTATTTTTAGAGTGTGAAGGTTATTTCCGATCGGCCCGGAAGCATTTCATATCCACTTCCACTTTGCAGTCGACCACTAAATCCTGCACGCTACAAATACGTGCTGGTGGATTACCAGAGAATATCTCGCTGAAAACTTTATTAAATGAACTGAAGTAACGTGCGTCGGTTAACACTGCTGTGACGTGTACCACATCCTCCACCCTATAACCCGCCTCACGCATAATGGTCAGGCAGTTATCAAACGCCAGGCGAGTCTGTTCAATGATACCGCCTTCCACCACTTCGCCTTCGCGCATCGGTGTCTGACCCGAGATATATAACCAGCCATCGGCCTCAACAGCCCGTGCGAACGGTAGTTTTTGCCCACCGGTGCCGGTGCCGCCTTCAATGCCATAACGTTTGATCGTCATGCAACGCTGCTCCTGTTTGAACGGATAATGATACCTGATGGCTGTCTGGTATATCGGACTGCTATCTGCAATATCGGATAGGGCAAGATTTGCACAGGATTTTTGCTTTTGCAATATGTGGTCAGGGATTTAATTTTTTGTGATGTTGTCGCGATCGCAAAATAAAAAAGCAATGAAGAAATTTTATGAATGGAAATGTGACCATTCTCGTGATTTAAAAAAATAACCGAAAAGTTGTGCGCTAAAATGAGGCACCAAAATAGAACAGGAAAATATAGCGCCAGCCAATAAAATTTTAATTAACGGGGATGGGTTAACGGTGACGCTGGGTGTATGATGCTTTTCTTTTTTACTGTCTGGCGCGACCGCCCGACTGCATCAGGAGAATTTGCTTATGCCGGACGAAAAGCCATCGCGTGCGCGCGGCGTTGACCGGGTTATCGACATTTTTCGCCAGTTGCATATCGCTCGTCAGCCCATGGCGATGCGTGATTTGATCGACGCCACCGGCGCGCCACGTTCCAGTGTGTATGAATTAGTCAGCCTGCTGAGTGAAGCCGGGCTGGTGGAACTGGATGCTGACGGCGCGGTGTTCTTTGGTCGAGAAATGCACTATTACGGTGCGGACTACATGGCGCATAATGACCTCATCCGCCGTGCTCATCAGTTAATGGTTGAGATAGTTGCCCGGCATGGCGAGACGGTGCAGCTGTGTATGCTGGAAGGCAACAAGTACACCGTGGTGTTGTCAGAAAGTAACGCCCATCCATTCAAAATCACCTCTGATATCGGTGTGCGGGTGCCCATTACCTGGACCGCCACTGGCCGTTTGCTGCTCAGCAACTGGTCTGACAGCGCGATTCTCGATCTGATCCCCGAAGAAGATTACCGTCTGGCGAATGGGCAAATCCTCGACAAACAGGCATTCCTGGAAGATATCCATCGTGCCGGACATCTGGGTTATTGCCTGACGGAAGGATTATCCGAGAGCTTTACCTGTTGTATGGCCGCGCCGATTCGTTCGCGTAATGGTCAGGCGGTGGCGGCGATCTGTTTTATGGTGAGTCGTGATACGCCAGAGGATCGGCGTCAGATGTTGTTGAAAGAATTGATCGTGGCCGGGCAAAAATTATCGGATTTCACCTGAATCCGCTGCATTTTCCGCATACTCCAACACAACTCATTGATGTGAAGTTTATTTTTTGCCTCTTAAGGTTGTGTTAAGGTTATTGATAATAATAACTATTCTTTTTATCACGGAGTTTGCGATGAAAACGCGCCTGTTACTGGCTATGGGGTTGTTGGCTTCAACGGCGGCTTGCGCCACCACTTATCCACTCAGCGTCACAGATATGGATGGTCATACCCAGACCATCAACAAGGAACCGCAACATATTATTTTGCAGGATGGCCGTGATGTCCTGACGCTGGCGTTACTGGATCGTGACGACCCGTTCAAACGCGTGGTCGCCTGGAATAACCTGCCGAAAAAACAAGACACCCAAACCTGGGACATGCTGAAAGGCCGCTGGCCGGAAGCGACAAAAATCGTCGATATGGGCTTTAACGACCAGGGGCAGGTCAACCTGGAAAGTGTCCTGGCGCAAAAACCGGATTTGATGATTGCCCAGCTGCGTGCCAAACCGGCACTGAAACAATCAGGTGTCCTGGATACGCTGAACAACCTGCATATTCCGGTGGTGTTTGTCGATTATGAACTGCATCCGGCGCAGAATACCGCCCCCAGCGTTACTTTGTTGGGCAAAGTGCTGAATCGCGAAACGGAAGCTAAAGCCTACACCGATTTCTATCAACAGCATATGCAGAAAATGACGCAGGTCATTGATAAAATTAAAAATAAACCCACCGTATTTATTGAGCCGATCGCTGGAAACAGCGATAACTGCTGCTTTACTCATGGTCACAACGGCTGGGGTGGCTTGGTTGAAGCGGTGGGTGGCAAAAATATCGGCTCCGCGTTGCTGCCGGGGAATTCAGGTTTCGTTGCGCTGGAGAAAATCATCGCCATGAAACCGGATGTTTACATCATGACCGGCTCCAAACGTCCGAACACGAACGTGCTGCCGTTTGGTTATGGGGTTGAGCCGAAAGATGTCGGTGTCACCTTCCAGAAACTGTTGAGCCGCACCGGTCTGGCGCAGATCGAGCCGGTGAAACAAGGGCGTGTTTACGGGGTTTACCACCATTTCTATAACCATCCGTACAATATCGTCGGCATGGAGATTTTGGCGAAAGATCTCTACCCGCAGCAGTTTAGCGATCTCAACCCGACCGCAGATTTCCACACCATCATTAAAGACTTCACCAAACTGCCGGATGATGCGATTACCCTGAGTTATCCGCAAAACCAATAGCCGATAACTGGCGGCGCGATGTATCGCGCCGCTGCGTCAGGATGCATACCGTTTTGCGCCAAATACACACATAATGGTGCCACTCGCCACTGCCAGCATCGCCCAGCTGACTGATTCGTGTAACAGTAACGCTGCCAGTGCAAAACCCATAAACGGTTGTATCAGTTGCAGTTGTCCTACCGCCGCAATGCCCCCTTTTGCCAGCCCGTGATACCAGAAGATAAAACCAATCAGCATGCTAAATATCGATACGTAAGCAAAGCCCAACCACGCAGAGATGGCAATGCCGCTAAAGGTGGTGGGGGCGGTGAACATCGCGATGGGCAGCATCACCGGAGCGGAAAGCAGCAACGCCCAACTGATCACCTGCCAACCTCCGAGCCGCCGCGATAACTTCGCCCCTTCGGCATAACCCAGTCCGCAGAGAATGATGGCCGCGATCATCAACGCATCACCCGCCATCATGTCGCCTGCGGTGCCGCCCAGGGCATAGCCAGCAATAATGGCGCTGCCGGCGATGGAGAATACCCAGAATATCGGACGGGGCCGCTCACCACCGCGCAGTACGGCAAAGATCGCGGTCGACATTGGCAACAGGCCAAGAAATACAATTGAGCGCGCAGAGGAGATATGCTGAACCGCCCATGCGGTCAACAGTGGAAAACCGACCACCACACCCAACGCCGTGATCGCCAACGCGAGAAGGTCCGTCGAGGCTGGGCGTTTCTGACGTAGCACGACCAACAACGTGCCACCTAACAGCGCTGCAATGGTGGCACGTGCGCAGGTCAGAAATATCGGATCGAATCCGCCGATAGCGGCGCGCGTGGCAGGCAGCGATCCGGCAAAAATCATCACCCCGATAAAGCCACTGACCCAGCCGTTTAATGCAATTTTCATATTTTCTCCTCCCTTAATATTACGCAGTTAATCACTGATTTCCCGGATGAGACCAGATACAATCCAGTACGGTTTTAAGAAACTGTACTGGTCTGTTGGGCAGTACAGCAGGGAGAATCCATGACGTTGCGTAATAAAACCCGTATCGAACAATTGATGGACGATATCCGTCAGCAGATCGCGGCCAGGGCCTTAACGCCGGGCAGTCGCCTGCCTTCCGTGCGTGCTCGTGCGCAAGCTGCCGGGGTGTCCGTCTCGACGGTGGTGGAAGCCTATGATCGGCTGGAAGCGGAAAGCGTCATTGTTTCGCGCCCCGGCGCGGGCTTCTTCGTCTCCGGGCCGATTGCCCCGCTTGATCTCGCGCAGCTGGCACCGAGCGTGGAACGCGATATTGATCCGTTATGGATTACGCGTCAGGCGCTGGATGCCGCACCCGATATGCCGAAGCCAGGATGTGGCTGGATGCCACCCGAGTGGATGTATGAAGAAGGCATCCGGCGTGCGCTGAGAAAAGCGGCACGCAGCGAAAGCGCGCTGTTGACTGACTATGCGGTTCCTGCGGGAAGCCCGGAACTGCGCCAATTACTGACCCGACGTCTGGCAGCCTATGGCCTTTCAGCCACGCCTGACCAACTGTTGCTGACGGACTCCGGGACGCACTCCATCGATCTGATCTGCCGTTTTCTGCTGGAACCAGGCGATACCGTGCTGGTGGATGATCCCTGCTATTTCAACTTTCATGCCTTGCTCAGGGCGCAGCGCGTTAATGTCGTCGGCATTCCGTGGACCGTGCAGGGGCCGGATTTGGCGGCGTTTCAGCAGGCGTTAACCTTGCATGCCCCCCGGCTGTATATCACCAACTCGGGGATTCATAATCCCACGGGCGGCACGCTTTCCCCGGCCACCGCACATCGTTTGTTAAAGATCGCCGAAAACTCGGATCTGGTGATTGTCGAAGACGATATTTTTGCCGACCTTGAGACGCACACCGCACCGCGTCTGGCAGCGTTGGATGGTTTTGCGCGTGTGATGGTGATTGGCAGCTTCTCGAAAACAGTATCCGCGTCGGTGCGTTGCGGTTATATTGCGGCCAAACCGACCTGGGTGGAAAAACTTACCGATGTGAAAATTGCCACGGGTTTCAGTAGCGGCAGGCTGGCAGCTGACCTGTTGCTGAACGTACTCAAAGATAGCGGCTATCGACGCCATCTGGAGACGATCAAGCAGCGACTTGCCGATAATCGGCAACAAGTCATGCAGCGACTCGGGGAGCTGGGTATTCGACCGTGGTTGGTACCACAAAGCGGGCTGTTTTTATGGTGCGAACTGCCGCAAGGATTCGATGCTGCTGACATTTCTCGTGCCTGCCTGCGGCAAGGAGTGGTGCTGGCACCTGGCAACACCTTTAGCCAGTCAGGCATGTGCGATCGGTTTTTGCGCTTCAACGTATCGCAATCCATGGATGAGCGGATTTATACCGTGCTGCGTGATGTTATGCATACCCATTAATATTTATCTTGCATATGATATTTATACGTGCGTTAATGCGCCGTCGGTCTGATTAGCAGACAGTATCAAAGTTGGTTCCCATAGTATTTCTCATCCAGTTTAGTGCCGTATTCCAGCCTTTCTCTTTGAGTTTTATCCCAAGATCTGATTCGTTGCTGCAACTCAGCCTCTATCGCCGTAAGGCTCATTGAAAAGGTATATATTATGTCTAATAAAATCCGTGGAACGGTTAAGTGGTTCAATTCAGAGAAAGGTTTCGGTTTTATCTCTCCTGAAAATGGTAGCAAGGACGTATTCGTTCATTACTCCGCTATCCAGGGTACAGATTACCGTTCACTTGACGAAGGTCAACGTGTTGAATTTTCAGTTGAAGATGGTCAGAAAGGCCCTTCAGCAGTCAATGTGGTAGGTCTTTAAAATTACGTCAGTAGCAAACCGTTTGAGATGTCCACATTGCCAGAGTTCTCAATACAGAACCTCTGCATATGACATCAGCAGTAAGAATCCTCATGGCGCAAAATGCATTTTCTGCAAATCAGTTATGGTCGCATTAACCGCGCCATTGCCTTATCAGAAAGTCGCAGCTTAAATTATTAAAGCGCTGCATTCAGTAGGTTTTAATGACTGACGCTTTTATTAAAGCACTGCTCAGGCAGTGCTTTTTTTATTTCCGCCCGCTTAGCGTGATTTAATGCTGCCTTTCACCCCATGCGGTTCCGAACGCAGATATTGCGGGGGTACATGTACGCTGGCACCCAATTCGGCTGCGGCATGCCACGGCCAGCGCGGGTCATACAGGATGCCGCGCGCCAGAGCCACCAGATCGGCGTCGCCATCCTGTAACAGGTCTTCCGCCATGCGCGGTTCGGTGATCAGCCCGACGGCGATCACCGGCATACGGGTCACTTTGCGCAGCTCTCGGGCAAACGGCACCTGATAACCCGCCGACACGGTGATTTTCTGTTGTGCCGACAGGCCGCCACTGGAAACATGTACATAGGCCGATCCCAGCGCTTCAATTTTCTGACAGAATTCAGCAGATTGTGCCACATCCCAGCCACCCTCGACCCAATCGGTGGCGGAAATCCTGACACCGACGGCCACGTGAGCAGGTACGGCGGCGCGCACCGCCTCCAACACTTCCAGCGGGAAGCGCATGCGATTTTCCAGGCTGCCGCCGTATTCATCATCACGCTGGTTGGCAAGCGGTGACAGGAACTGGTGCAGCAAATAACCGTGAGCGGCATGCAGTTCAATCAGTTCAAAACCAATGCGTACCGCGCGCAGGGCGCTGGCGACAAAGGATTGTTTAATACGCTCAAGGTCAGCATGGGTAAGGGGAGTGGGTGGGTGCTCACCTTCATGCATCGGGATAGCGGAAGGCGCGACAGTTTGCCAGCCTTGTTGTGCCTGCGGAATTTGTGTACCGCCCTGCCACGGCGCGAAGGTTGAAGCTTTACGCCCGGCATGGCCCAACTGGATACCGAGGCGAATGTCGGCGTACTGACGAATATCGTTCACTACAGTCTGTAACGCCTGTTCCGTTGTGTCATCCCACAACCCCAGATCCTGCGGTGAAATACGTCCCTGCGCTTCGACGGCAGTCGCTTCGACGATCAGTAACCCCGCCCCTGAAAACGCCAGTTGCCCCAGGTGGATGCGATGCCATGCGGTGGCACAACCTTCCTGTGCCGAGTATTGGCACATCGGGGCAATGACAATGCGGTTATCCAGTTCAAGTGAACCCAGTTTGACGGGACTAAACAATTTGCTCATGTGTTGATCCTGGTGTTAGGCCAAAGGAGGACATCATGCGCTTATCCCTGAGCCGGGCAACGATCAATTTGTGCGTTGCTACGCTACACAGGTTGTGCCACCAGTTCTAACCGCACCCCGGCTTCAGACAAGGTTTCACGCGCGGCGGTGGGAATGCCATCATCGGTAATCACCGCGTCAAACGGGTGTTCCGGTGAACTGGGGTAGGGATGGATCACACCGAACTTGGATGAGTCAGTGATGGCAATGGTGTAGGTGTGCTTTGCCATCACCGCATTGATCACATCACAGCGCATCATATCCCGGCCGGTAAAACCGGTTTCCGCATGCCAGCCATCCACGCCAAGGAACGCTTTATGGAAATTGATGTGCTGGATACAGAAGCGGGTCAACGAACCCACTACCGACTCGCTGCTTTTCTGGTACTGGCCGCCGAGGATAATCACCTCACATTGCGAGTCACGCAGTACCTGAGCGATGTAGTGACTGACGGTAATGATGGTCAAATCTTTGCGGTTTGCCAGACAGCGCGCCAGCAGGGCATTGGTGCTACCGCCTTCGATGAAAATGGCTTCACCGTCATTGACTAACGCAGCGGCGCGCTCAGCGATGGCCTGTTTGATTTTGTAACGGGTGCGCATGCGCGAACCCACATCATCGCTGTCGGGCGCAACGGCAGAACCGTGGATGCGGCGCAGGAAATTTTCGCGCTCCAGCGCGTTGAGGTCCTGACGGATGGTCACTTCGGAAACGCCGGTTAACTGCGAAAGTTCGTTAACAGAGACGCTGCCTCTTTCGTTCACCAGCTGGATAATCTGTTCGTGTCGGCTATTCATCGCATCAGGCTTAGGCACGGTTGGGATAATCTCGGCAGTGTAACAGAAACCCGCCCGGCAGCACCGGGCGGATCGCGATCAGGCTAATCCCAGGCTACGTCTGCCGATGGCATTCAGGTCTGCGGTGGTGAAGCGCTCCTGCCAGTCCCGCTCATAATCTTCGCGTGGGAAATCAGGCGGGGAGATGCCGAAGTCGAGCGCATTGGCGACTTTTTCGGCATAGCGCAGATTCTTATCGCACAACGGGGCGGCGGGAATATACATCACATTTCCCCAGCCCTGCTGGTCTTCAACCGGTGCTACGGCGTGGATCACATCGCAGTGCCACCAGACCGAATCTCCGGCCTGTAACGGCGGAATGGAACACAAACCTGCGATCAAATCCGGATGCCAACGCTCAGAGATCGGCAACACCTTGCCAGGGGCAACGCCGCACAGTTCATCTTCCGGAACATCGCTCAACAATGGACGTAACAACACATACGCCATTGCTTCCGGTACGGGTACCACATGCAACAAACCCTGACCGGCCTCCATATCCGACAGTGCCGTCCAGCCCTGGAAAGTGCGGAACGCCGAACATTTGGTGGTGTTCGCCACATCATATTCGTTGACGTCAGTACGGTGGGCGGCGTCCCAAGGATCGTAGTCCGCAAATTGATTATTGAAGATTTTGCTGAATACCTGCTGATAGGCGGGCAGCAACCAGCGCTCCAGCGCGCCGGAATCGGTATGAGCACCCAGCCCTTTCGAGGTGGTGCCGGGCAGACGGCGGCGGATGCGATCGGGATAGATGATGCTGACGTCCGGATCAAACCAGTTAATGCCGCCACTGTTAAATTTCCACAACCGGTTCAGGAACGATTGCGTCAGCGCGATCCCTTCACTTTGCCGGGCTTCCATTTGCGATTTTGACCAGTAAATAGGATAAATTTCCGGTCTTGACGCTTCCAGGCTGCCAAAGAAAGTGTCACCCGGACCACGATACTGACGATCAAAATCGTTCAGCTCAAGATAATCGAGCATGGCTTTATCCCACGCCAGCGCCTGCTCACGGGCAAAGTTTTGCTTCACCACCACGCAACCGCGCCGCTTAATAAAATCGATTTGTTCCTGAGTGACGTTTTTTTCAGCGATATCCCGCCAGCTCACCACCGGCCAAGCGGTGCCACGCTGTGCTTCATCTTCCTTCGCTTGCGCAATCGCCTGATTGATTTTGGCTTTCACTTGAAGGAATAAACCTTCGACATCGCCAATTTGTTTTCTGAGTTGTTGTTTCATCAGGCGGATTTTCGCCTTGTGATCTTCTGGGAGGGTTACCGAAGTAAAAGGAATGTTCATAGCAACTCCTGGTCCGGGTACGAGGTTTCGAATGAATTAGTTTTAACTTTCATTCGTAATATGCAGCGAAAAT